>NZ_JBIIOT010000055.1:0-34876 GCF_044336785.1 Tardiphaga sp.
TTGAGCTCGCAGGTATCGCGGTCCCGTTTGCTGGGTCAAATAGAGAAGCGTCGCGCGGTCATTCACCAGCGTCCCGGTTGAGCATCCAACCGCCCGCGTCGCAATGTTTCTGAGGGCAATTCCGTGAAGTGACGTTTGTAGTCGAGGGAGAATTGGCTGAAATGCCAGAAGCCCCATTTGACGGCGACATCATAGACGCCGATCCGTTCATCGACACATTGCTTGAGTTCGCGCCGGACACGATTGAGACGTACGGCGCGCAGATAGTGGATCGGATTGCTACCAAGCACATCCTGGAAACAGTAGTTCAACTTGCGGCGGCTGGCGCCGACGCCTTTGCAGATGTCGAGGATGGTCATCGGCTGTTCGGGTGTGGAAAGCATCAGGGCGCAAGCGCGGTCAACGAGCCGCTTGCGGGCGCTGCCGCCGCGCAGATCGTCGCACGGCTCCAGGCTGGGCAGCAGATCGATGACTTCGGTGAGCAGGTTATCCTCGAGTTGCTGCCGCGCTGCGGGATTGTCGAGGATCGTCGGATTATCGTCGACGACCTCCTGCACATATTCCAGCAACAGACGCAGGCGCTGTGCGGCGCCCGGATCCGTGCGCAGCTCCCGCAACTGGTGCCAGATGCCGTCAGGAAGCTCGATCTCCAGATCCTTTAGCGTATCCTCAAGCAGACGGGCATCCATCACCACCCCGCGCAGTTCGAATTCGGGTGGTGTACACATATCCACTTCGGCGTCGAAGCACGCGATCACATTACCTGACGACATGCAGGTGCCGTTGAAGTTAATATCGCCGCCTCGCCACGGAAGCGCGATACCGAAACTGTCGACGCCTAGACGTCCGTATTGGCGCACGCGCTGGCTGGTGATCTCCCGGAAGACCTGGATACCCGGCAGCCGCAATTCCGTGAAGCTGCCGCGAAATGCGCCGGCACTGATCTGATCATAGTCAAGTTGCCAGCGCCCAAGATTGGCGCAATGCGCATCGACATCGTCGCTCGATGCGGCAAACAGCCAATGATCCGAGGCATTTAGCGTCATGCAGGCCTCCCGGATGGCCGCTCTGGGGCCGCGCCGGATGAATAATGAAACGTCCGGGCTTCGTTTTGCAAGCGATGTGCCAGTGGGCTCCGGTCGGTCCGGGCGAAGAATTGCCGATTTTTGATAACGGTCAATTCGCATGCTCGCCAATGATCGCTCGTCCGGATCAATGCTGATGCCGGGCGACGGACATGTTCTGCGAGGATGCGATGAAGCCAAGCGATGTCATGAAAGGCGCTCCGCCCGCCGCTGAGGCGCTCGTGACCCGGTTCAACTGGCGCAAATATCCCTACAGCCAGTGGAGTTTTCGCAATGTCCGTCAGGTGTTGCCGACCGCCGATATACGGCGCGGTGCGGCGCCAACGCCGCTCAAGACGGCATTCCGCGATCTCGGCGCCCTGGCATTCACCTATGGCGAGGGCGTCTCAACAACGCTCGCAGAGACGTTGGCCCAGACCTATGCCGATGGCCTCATCGTGCTGCATCGCGGCGAGATCGTCACCGAGTGGTACGGCGAGGGCATGACTCCGCACACGCCGCATCTGGTCTGCTCGGTGAGCAAGTCGATCTGTGGCACGCTCGGCGGCGTGCTGGTCGAGCGCGGCCTGCTCGATCCCGACAAGCCGGTCACGCACTATGTCCCGGAAGTCGCGTCGTCGGTCTATGGCGGCTGCACGGTCCGCGACCTGCTCGATATGACCGTGGCGATCAAGTTCGACGAAGATTATGACGACCCCGAAGGGGACGTGGTCAAATATCGGCTCTGCAATGGTTGGGACGTGCTGCCGAACGGGACGGCGCAGGGCGATCAGCGCAGCTTCCTCGCGACGCTGCGGCCGAATGGCGGGCCGCATGGCAAGGTCTTTCATTACGTCTCGACCAATACGGACGTGCTTGGCTGGGTCTATGAAAAGGCCTGCGGCAAGCCCTATGCGCAGATTCTGTCGGACTATATCTGGGCGCCGATGGGTGCCGCGGACGACGCCTATATCACGCTCGACACTCATGGTGCGTCGCGCTCGGCCGGTGGCATCTGTGCCACGGTGCGCGATCTCGCACGGTTCGGCGAGATGATCCGTCAACGCGGCATCGCTAATGGCGCGCAAGTGGTGCCGGGGGCATGGATCGATGACATCCATGCCAACGGCGACAAACAGGCCTGGAAAGACGGCGATCTGGCCTTCGTGTTTCCGGACGGCCGCTACCGCGCCTGCTGGTACACGATCGATCCCGCGCGCAACGATCTCGCGGCCGTAGGTATTCACGGTCAGTGGATCCATGTCGATCCATCGGCTGATACCGTGATCGTGAAGGTCGCCGCACAGCCCAGTCCAATGGATATCGCGATCGATCATCGCTGGCTTGCTGCTTTCCGAGCCATCGGTGCGCATCTGGCCGCGTAGTTGTCCGACATCGTTTTTTCCGATTTCAATTCCCATTGCCCCGGAGATCGTCATGCTCAATGATTTCAGCCGTCGCTCGTTGCTCAAGGCCGGTGCCGCAGGGCTTGCTGCCGGGATGATGCCGCGCATCGCACGTGCGCAGTCTGGTAAGGTCATACGTGCAGTGATGCATGCGCCGCTGCGTGCTACCGATCCGGTCATCAACACGGCCTGGACCGGGCGCAATCACGGCCTGAACATCTATGACACGCTGTTCTCGACCGACTCCAAATTCCAGATCCGTCCGCAGATGGTCGATACCTATGAGGTGTCCGCCGACAAGCTGACCTATACGTTCAAGCTGCGCTCTGGTCTCAAGTTTCACGATGGCGCGCCAGTGACATCCGCCGACGTCATTCCGTCACTGCAGCGCTGGGCCAAGCGCGACACCATGGGCGCGCGGATGATGAGTTTCATCGCCGAGCTGAAGCCGGTGGACGAGCGCACGTTCCAATTCGTGCTGAAATCGCCCTATGGCCAGGTGCTGCAGACACTCGCGAAGCCATCGAGCATCATGCCCTTCATCATGCCGGCGCGTCTTGCTGCGCAGCCGCCGGAACAGCCGGTCACCGAATTCGTCGGCTCCGGCCCGTTCAAATTTGTCACGTCGGAGTTTCGGCCCGGCAGCCGCGCGGTCTATGAGCGTAATGCGGACTATGTCTCGCGCGACGAGCCGTCGGACGGCCTCGCCGGCGGCAAGATCGTCAAGATCGACCGCTATGAGTGGATCAGCATGCCGGACTTCCAAACCGCGGCGAATGCGCTGATCAACAAGGAGATCGACTTCCTCGAAGCGGCACCGCACGACATGTTGCCGTCGCTGATCGCGGCCAAGGACGTAACCGTCGCCGATTACAATCCGCTCGGCTTCATGTCGGTGGTGCGCATGAATTGGCTCAGCGAGCCGTTCAACAAGCAGGAAATCCGCCAGGCGGTCATGTATGCGAGCGACCAGGCCGACTGGCTCGACGCACAGGTAGGGAATCCCGACTATTACCAGGCCTCTGCAGCGATGTTTGGCGTCACCACACCACTGGCCAGCGAAGTCGGCTGGAACACCAAGCCTGATATCGCCCGCGCCAAGGAACTGCTCAAGAAGGGCGGCTACAAGGGTGAGAAGGTCGTGATGCTGCAGGGCACCGACTCGCCGCTGCTGTCCGGCTCCAGCACGGTCACCGCACAAAAACTGCGTGCCATCGGCATGAATGTCGAGGTGCAGACCATGGATTGGGGCTCGCTGCTGGCGCGCCGTGTCAAGCAGGATTCCACGGCCAATGGCGGCTGGTCGATGACCCACTGGGTCACCACCACGACGGAGCTGATGAATCCACTGGCCAGCACGGTGCTCGACACCCGCGGCAAGACCGGCGGCTTCTTTGGCTGGCCGGAGGATACGGAGATCGAAAGCTTGCGCAGCAAGTTCGCGCTGGAGCCGGATGCGGTTGCGCAGAAAACAGTGGCCGAAGCGATCCAGAAGCGCGCTTATGAGGTGATGACCCACATTCCGGGCGGACAGTTCAAGCAGCCCGTGTCGCACAGCAAGGCGCTCAAGGATATCGTCAAGGCGCCGGCTCCGCTGTTCTGGAACGTCGAGAAAACGGCCTGAGCATGGCAATCGCCGGCGTTCTCCTGAAGCGGTCAGTTTCCGTCATCCCCGTGCTGGGGGTGGTGGCGCTGATCGCATTCATGCTGCTGCGCTTCGCCTCGGGCGATCCGGTGGCGCAACTCGCCGGCGACAATGCCGATCCCTCGGCCATCGCTGCCATCCGAGCGCGTCTCGGCCTTGATCAGCCGCTGGCGATGCAGTTTCTGAACTGGCTATGGCGCATGTTGCATGGCGATCTCGGCACCTCGATCGTGTCCGGCCAGCCGGTCACGGCACTGATCGCCCAACGCGTCGGCCCGACGGTCGCCGTATCGATCACCACGATTGTGTTCTCGGTGGTCGTCGGTGTGCCAATCGGCGTGCTCGCTGCATGGCGGCGCGGCGGCTGGCTCGATCGCGTCGCTATGTGGACGTCGGTGACCGGCTTTGCGGTACCGACCTTCGCCATCGGCTATTTCTGGATCTATTTGCTATC
The DNA here is from genome assembly GCF_044336785.1 of Tardiphaga sp. Classification (GTDB taxonomy): domain Bacteria; phylum Pseudomonadota; class Alphaproteobacteria; order Rhizobiales; family Xanthobacteraceae; genus Tardiphaga. The sequence continues at coordinate 4,570 of NZ_JBIIOT010000055.1, forward strand.
GATGCAACTCGGGCTGTTCCCTGTGCAGGGTTATGTGCCGCTGAGCGACGGGCTCGGTCTTTTCCTCTGGCACCTGACATTGCCGACGCTGACGCTGAGCCTCGTCTATATCGCGCTGATCGCGCGTGTGGCGCGCACGAGCATGCTCGAAGTTCTGTCGGAGGATTTTGTCCGTACCGCGCGGGCGAAGGGCTTGCCGGAGCGGATCGTGGTGTTCAAGCATGCGCTGCGCAATGCGGCGGTGCCGATCGTCTCCATCGTCGGCATTGGCATCGCGTTGCTGATTGGCGGCGTCGTGGTCACCGAGAGCGTGTTCAATCTTCCCGGCCTCGGCCGTCTCGTCGTGGACTCGGTGCTGGCGCGTGACTACCCGGTGATCCAGGGCGTAATTATCGTGTTCGGTGGCGCCTACGTGGCGATCAATCTGCTGGTCGATCTCAGCTATTCTTTCTTCGATCCGAGGATCAGCCAGCAATGAGCGCGATCACGGTCTCCGCACCCACCTCATCGATCAATATTCGTGCATTCGCGGGCAGATTGCTACGGGACAGGACAGCGCTGTTCGGCCTCTGCATCCTCGTGCTGTTGGCGTTGATCGCCATCTTTGCCTGCTGGCTGTGGACGGTGGATCCTGCGGCCATCAAGCCGCGCCTGCGGCTGCGTCCGCCCAGTGCTGTCAACTGGCTCGGCACCGATAATCTCGGTCGCGATATCTGGAGCCGGCTGGTTTATGGGAGCCGCGTCTCGCTGGTTGTCGGCGCCTCGGTCGCCTTTATCGCCATCGTCTTGGGTAGCCTGCTTGGCTTGATCGCGGGCATGGTGGGCTGGATCGACAATGTGCTGATGCGCATGATGGACGGGATGATGGCGATTCCGGCCATCCTGCTGGCGATCGCGCTGATCGGTGGTCTCGGCCCCTCTATCACCACGATCTGCATCGCCATCGCGATCCCGGAGATTCCGCGCGTCGCCCGCATGGTGCGCAGCGTGGTACTCACGGTGCGCGAGGAGGCCTATGTCGAGGCGGCCGTCAGCATGGGGACACGGCTGCCGGTGCTGATGGCTCGGCATATCGTGCCAAATATCATGGCGCCACTGATCGTGCAGGCGACCTATATCGCCTCATCCGCGATCCTGATCGAAGCGTCGCTCTCGTTCCTCGGCATCGGCATGCCCGACGAGATTCCAAGCTGGGGCAACATGATGTCCGACGCGCGGCTTTATTTTCAGGTGCGGCCGGGGCTGATGTTGTTTCCCGGCATCTGCATCGCGCTGACGGTGCTCGGCATCAACCGGCTCGGCGACGGCCTGCGTGACATGCTCGATCCGCGACTGGCCCGATCGGTGGGAGGCCCGAAATGAGCGACGCATTGCTCGACATCCGCGGCTTGACTGTCGGCCTGAGCGGAGATGCCGATGGTCGTCGCATTGTGAAAGACATCGACATCACGGTCCCATCGGGCGGCATTGTCTGCGTCGTTGGCGAGTCCGGTTCCGGCAAATCGGTCACGGCCTTCAGCGTCATGGGGCTGTTGCCAGACGGGCTGAGACCGGCGGGTGGATCGATCACATTGCTCGGCGAGGAGCTGTTGGGCGCATCGGCCGAGCGCATGCGCGCGTTGCGCGGCAGCCGCATCGGCATGATCTTCCAAGAGCCGATGACGGCGCTCAATCCGGTGATGACCGTGCGCGAGCAACTTGCCGAGCTAATCGAATGGCATTCGGAGGTGCGGCCGAGCAAGGCCGATGTCAACAGACGCGTGCTGGCGGCGCTGGAAGACATGCTGCTGCCCAATGCGCCGCAGATGATGCAGGCCTATCCGCACCAGCTGTCGGGTGGTCAGCGCCAGCGAGTGATGATCGCCATGGCGATGTTGCTGGAGCCGGTGTTGCTGATCGCGGACGAGCCGACCACGGCGCTCGATGTGACCACGCAGAAGCAGATCCTGATGCTCATCAAGGATCTGGTGAAGCGCAAGAACATCGGTGTGCTCTTTATCACGCATGATTTCGGCGTGGTTGCGGATATCGCCGATCAGGTCGTGGTGATGCAAAAAGGTGCCGTGATCGAGAGTGGCAGCGCGGATGCGGTACTCGGGCATCCCGTACAGGCCTATACGCGTCTGCTGATCGACTCCGTGCCGAAGGGCATCAATATCCCGACGACCGCGCGCGAGCCGGCGCCCGATGTGCTCGCGGTGAAGGGGCTGAAGATGACCTATGGTCATCGTGGCTTGTTCGGGCGTGGTCGTGTCACCCATGCGGTCCGCGATGCTGGCTTCACGCTCGGCCGCGGCGAGATCCTCGGTGTGGTCGGCGAATCCGGCTCCGGCAAGTCGACGCTGGCGCGCTGCGTGGCTCGGCTGACGAAGCCGACATCGGGCGAGATCAACCTGCTCGGCACCGATATCGCGGCCGTCTCCAATGAGATACTGCGGCCGCATCGCCGCTACATCCAGGTCGTGTTTCAGGATCCCTATCGCTCGCTCAATCCGCGCCTGTCGGTCGGCCAGTCGATGATCGAGGGCGTGGTGAATTTCGGTGCGTCACCGCAGGTCGCTCGCGAAAAGGTGTCAGCGCTGCTCGAACTGGTCGGGATGGATCCGCAGGTGATGCATCGCTTCCCACACGAATTCTCCGGCGGCCAGCGCCAGCGCATTTGCATTGCGCGTGCCCTGGCCTCGGAGCCGCAGATATTGGTCGCCGACGAAGCGGTGTCGGCGCTCGACGTCACCGTACAGGCGCAGGTGTTGAAGCTGTTCGCTGACCTGCGCAGCCGGCTTGGCTTGGCGATGCTGTTCATCACCCATGACCTGCGCGTTGCCGGTGAACTTTGCGATCGCATCATGGTGATGAAATCCGGCGAGATCGTCGAGAGCGGTCCGACCGCGGAGATCTTTGCCAATTCGCAACATGCCTATACCCGCGCGCTGTTCGCTGCTGCGCCCGGCCGCGAACGTCTTCAGTAATCCTCAATTGTACTGGCGCGATGCGCCTTCAGGAGTGTCGTCATGACGGTGATGCAGAAAATCCAGAACGATGCCGTAGTCGCCGCCATTCATCCGCTCGATCCGTTGACGCTGGAGGAGATCGGCGCCGCCTGCGACCTCGTCAAGGCGAATGGGAAGGTCACGCCGCGTTGCCGCTTCCCGATCGTACGGCTGGAAGAGCCAAGCAAGGCCGAGCTGCGCAGTCATGCGACAGGCACGCCGCTGCCGCGGCTGGCTTTTGTGGTGGCGCTGGAATCCGAGACCGGCGCTGCGACGGAGTTCATCGTCGATTTGACGGCGTCGCGCATCGTTGACACCAAGCTGCTGCCTAATGCCGATGCGCCCTATGGTCAGCCGCCGGTGATGATCGCCGAATTCATGCTGTGCGAGCAGATCGTCAAGGCAGACGAGGGCTGGCGCAATGCCATGCGCCGCCGCGGCATGTCCGACAGGGACATGGAAATGGCGCAGGTCGATCCGTTTTCTTCGGGGTTTTTCGATCGCGACTTCGAACGGGGGCGCCGGATCCTGCGCGCGGTGACCTTCTTCCGCGAAGATATCAAGGACAATGCCTACGCGCATCCGGTCGAGGGCGTCGTCGCCGTCGTCGATCTCGTCCATCAGAAGGTCGTCGACCTGCTCGATGACGACAAAGTCATTCCGATCCCGAAGAAGAAGCGCAATTACGGTGCCTATGAAAACACCAATCCGCGCACTGACATCAAGCCGTTGAATATCGAACAGCCCGAAGGGCCAAGCTTCAAGGTCGATGGCTGGAAGGTGGATTGGCAGAAGTGGAGCTTCCGTGTTGGCTTCACGCCACGCGAAGGGCTCGTTTTGCATCAACTCGCCTATCAGGATGGCGAGCATAAGCGTTCGATTATCCATCGTGCCAGCGTCACCGAGATGGTGGTGCCCTATGCTGACCCGACAGCCAATCACTACTGGAAATCGGCTTTCGATGCCGGCGAATATGGTCTCGGCATGCTGGCCAATGCGCTCGAGCTTGGCTGCGACTGCCTCGGCAACATCCATTATTTCAACATCCCGGCAGCCGACGAGCAGGGCCAGCCGTTCGAGATGAAGAATGCTGTCTGCATGCATGAGGAGGATTACGGCATCCTCTGGAAGCACTATGAGTTCCGCAACGGCCTTTTCGAGGTGCGTCGTTCGCGCCGCTTGGTAATCAGCTTCTTCGCGACTGTCGGTAACTACGATTACGGCTTCTACTGGTATCTCTACCAGGATGGCACGATCCAGCTTGAAGCCAAGCTTACCGGCATCATCCAGACGGCGGCCGTCATGCCCGGCGAGAAATATGCGTGGGGCGGTATGGTTGACGACAATCTCGGCGGCCCGACGCACCAGCACTTCTTCAATGTGCGCATGCATATGGACCTCGATGGTGGCGGCAACACTGTCACTGAACATGAATTCGCGCAGCGCCCATGGGGCACGGACAACCCTTATGGAAATGCCTTCGATCTAAAGAGCAAGACGCTGTCGCGGGAACGCGATGCCGCGGCCATCGCGGATGGGCAGAGTGGCCGTTACTGGAAAGTCACCAATCCAAACAGCAAGAACAGCGTCGGCAATCCAGTCGGTTACAAGCTGATCGTGACGCCAAGCCCGGTGATGCTGGCACAGGAAGGCAGCTTCGTGCGCAAGCGCGGCGGGTTCGCCACCAAGCATGTCTGGGTCACCCCCTACGATCCCGCCGAAAAATATGCCAGCGGTGACTATCCCAATGTGCATGCCGGCGGCGACGGGCTGCCGCACTACATCGAGCAGAACCGCAATATCGAGAACACCGACATCGTATTGTGGCACTCGTTTGGCCACACCCACGTCTGCAAACCCGAGGATTTTCCCGTGATGCCGGTCGAGTATGCGGGCTTCATGCTGAAGCCGAACGGCTTCTTCGCGGCGAATCCGGCCAATGATATCGCTCCGGAGCGCAATAGGCGCAGTGTTTTGAGTGCGAATGGCGCCGGGGCTGCGGCGGCGTCGTCATGTTGCGGAAAATCCTGACCGTCGTGATCGAAAGTCTTGCACCATGATCTGCTGTCTGCTGGCACTGCTCGTGGCGCTTCCCGGCGTATCGATGCTGCGCCGCTTGTATATTGCCCGTGGTCAGTGTGCCGTGCGTTGCGGCCATATGGCGATGGGTCAGGCGACGACAAGGCAGGTCGCGATCGCTTGCGGCCTGGCACTGGCGGTGACCGGAGGCGCGTTGATCGGTGGCGTCCAGGGCGGGAACATCGTCAGCCACCCGTTTGGGCCGATCTGCTCTGCAATCGACCGTGCCACGTCGGCTCGCTGATCCCCGCCATCGCTTGATTAGGGCTCAATATTTTGAAAGAGACCCTCATGCGACTGTATCGAGCCGATGCGCTTGGGAACGGCTGCTCCTCGCGCAAAGCGGACGCCCCCCAAGATCCTGATTTAGTCAGCGAACTGCAAGAGGCGCTTAGCCATACGGATATTTGCGAGATCGATCATTCGGCCGTCTAAATTTGCCGCTCCATGCCCTTCGTTTTCCGCTGTCTGCATCGCTTCGATTACTCGCCTCGCCGAGGCGATCTCGTTGTCAGATGGACGAAAGGCCAATCGTGTGGGGTCGATCTGTTCGGGGTGAATGACCTGCTTACCATCATATCCCATCGCCGCTGCCTTCACAGCGGAGCTGATAGTACCCTTCGGATCGCGGAAAGCGCCGAACGGGCCATCGATGGCCCGTAGATTGAAAGCGCGTGCCGCGATGAGGATGCGCATCATAGGATAGGCAAAGAGATCCTGCGGCGTTTCCGCATGATTGTCGGCAGCGGCGCCCGTATGGCTGTAGGCCCGCGGCGATAGCCCGATCTCGTCGCTGCGTGCGCCGATTGACGCACTGAAATCACCGACGCCGAAATGCAACGCCGACACGCTTGGATGCGCGGCGGCGAGTGCATCGACATTCACGACGCCAAGTGCCGTCTCGATCAGCAATTCGATGTCCAGCGCCTCGCTCCGGCGTCCGCGTTGGGCGGAGAGCGTTTCGCCCAATGCCGAGACATCGGCGACACGCTCTGCTTTGGGAAGCAGCACCGCATCAAGACGCGAAAGGCCGGCAAGGCGATGAACTTCGTCTTGGATAAATGGACTGCCGATCGCATTGATGCGGACGGTGAGGGTCTTGCGCCCCCAATCCAAGCGCGCGATCGCATCGATGGCCGCGAGTAGAGCCTGTTTCTTTTCACCGACCGGGACGGCATCCTCCAGATCGAGAAAGACGGCATCTGCGCTTGAATCTGCCGCGCGCTCGACCATGCGGGTGCGATGCGCGGGGACAGCGAGATAAGTGCGCGTCAATCTGGTGTCGGTCATCGGGAAAGCTTCCGCTCGCTGAGTTGGGCAAGGATGGATTGTGTATGCTGTCCGACCGCCGGCACGGGGCCCATATGCGGTTGGACATTCGGAATCGTGATCGCTGGAAGATAACTCGTAACCGCGCCGTTCGGCGTGTCGACGGTTGTCACGCGGTTGCGACTGGAGAGCTGCGGGTGCTCGAGAAATTCTTCGACCGTATTCAACCGCGCATTGGCGATCGACGCACTCTCCAGCTTCGCCAGCACTTCGTCACTGGTCATGCTGGAGAAATGGTCTTCGATCGCCTTCTCGAGCTGATCCCGGTTCATCATCCGGTCGGGATTGGTCGCGAATAACGGATTGGTTGCGAAATGGGGATCGCCGAATACGTTCGTACATAGCGAGAGCCATTCACGCTGGTTCTGGATTCCAAAGAACACGGTCTTGCCGTCTCCGGTTTTGAACGGACCGTAAGGTGCGATTGTCGCATGGCGCATGCCGGTGCGCTTCAACGGCTTGCCTGCGCCTTCGGTGTAAAGCGAGGGATAGCTCATCCACTCGGTCATCGCGTCGAACAGCGATACCTCGAAAGCGGTGCCGCGCCCCGTGCGCTCGCGCGCATAGAGCGCCATCAGGACACCGTTCAGGACATACATTCCGGTGGCGATGTCGGCGATGGCGATTGCGCCTTTTGCAGGGTGTTCCTCGGTGCCATTGATGGACAGAAAGCCCGTTTCGCACTGCACCAGCAGATCATAGGCCTTCTTCTCGCTATACGGTCCGCCCGATCCATAGCCGGAAATGTCGCAGGCGATAAGACGCGGAAACCGCTCGATGAGTGCCTTCGCATCAAGACCAAGCCGCTGTGCGGCGCCAGGAGCAAGGTTCTGCAGAAACACATCGGCTTCGCCAAGCAGGGTTTCGAGTGTCTGTCGATCGTCCGTGGCCTTGATATCGAGCGCCAGGCTTTCCTTCGAGCGATTGGTCCAGACGAACTGGCTCGATAGGCCGTTCAGCACATAGTCGTAATCGCGGCAGAAGTCGCCATTGCTTGGGCGCTCCACCTTGATAACCCGCGCTCCCCAGTCTGCCAGATGACGGCTGGCCAGCGGCGCTGCGATCGCCTGTTCGAGCGATACAACGGTAATTCCGGATAGCGGCAATCCGTTTTTGTTCTTGGTCATCTCGCGCTCCTGCAGGTATCGCGAGCACTCATACTGTCAATCTGCGGGAATGAATCATAATGGTTCGCCATCGCCCGTATAGGCCGAACCAATAGGAAGTCAGTCGGTGGCCTGGTCCCAGATTGCCGCATATTCACGGGCGAGGGTACGGATGGTTTCCTCAGCAGCCAAGGCCGCGGCCGATTGCGGAATGCCAGTTGGCTGGCAAAGGCTGACCGTGCGCTTGACGGTCGGATTGATCAGTCGCCGGGCGAGAATGGGAATGTCCGCTGCGCGCGCGACGCCGGATGAGTTGATCGTCGCGAAATCTCCTTTGCGCACCAGCTTCATCATGACGGGCAGGGAGTCGATGTCGCATGTCACATTGAGCGCCACTCTGGCTTCGGAAAAGGCGCGCTCGACCAGTAGGCGGAGGCCATTCGTCCTTTCCGGCAGCACCATCGGGACGTCGGCCAGCAGAGCGAGGTCGCAGGTCGATGCATTGATGTCGCCGATATCCGGCGCGCCGAATACGGAAAGCTCTTCGGTAAAGAGTGGTCGGACCGAGATGCCGGGCGCATCGGAGTTGCGAAACAGTATCGCCATATCCAGACGTCCGTTGGCGAGCAATTCGTTGAGATAGCCACTGAAGCTTTCGAACAGCTGCAGCTTCACCCCTGGATGATCTTTCCGCAGACGCTGCACAAGCGGCACCGCGAGCACGGAGGCGATGCTGGTCGGGAGACCGACGGCGACCGGGCCGACTGCGCCGCTGCCTTCGTCCGCAATGTCTGCTTCCAGTTCCTGCAACTGACGGAGGACGATACGAGCGTGACGGTAGAGTTTGGTTCCTGCGTCTGTGGGCTTCACACCGGCGGCACTACGCAGCAGAAGTGGTACGCCGAGCTCATATTCCATCGCCGCAATCTGCTGGCTTAGAGATGGCTGAGAGACCGACAGCAAGGCGGAGGCCTTTGACAGGCTTCCCATATCGACGACGCTGACGAAGTATCTCAGATGTCTCAATTCCAAAGCATCGGCCTCGCGATCAATCTTTGATAATCAATTACTTACACTGAACCATAGTGGTCTGCCACAGCGTCCTGCGGCAGATTGGGCCAATGCGCTGCCGTATACCCCTTAGAGCATCAGCCTATGGGACGCCGGATAGCGAGTATGTCACAAAAGCACAAAACAAGGCGCGTTCGACGCCCAATGAACTAACAATCGAGGGGGAGGCATTCTTGCGCCATCTAATCATCGGTCTTGCATTGCTCGCTGTTTCGCTGAACTCGGCGCGAGCCGATGGCTACCCGGATCGTCCGGTGACGATCGTCGTCCCCTACGCGGCGGGCGGCACTACGGATGTTGTGGGTAGGATACTCGCAAAGGCGCTGGGCGCCGAGCTCAAACAAACCGTGATTGTCGAGAATGTCGGCGGCGCGGGCGGCACACTCGGTACTCAGCGCGTCGTGCGGGCGAAACCGGATGGTTACACGTTGAATTTCGGCAATATGGGATCGATGGCGGCGAGCGTACCGCTTTATCCGACTCTCGGTTTTGATACGCGCAAGGATCTGGTTGGGATCGGCGTATTCGCCAATGTGCCGATGATGATCTCGGTCAGCAAGAAAAGCGGGATCACAAGCCTTGCTGAACTCATCACTCGTCTGAAGGAACAGAGCGGCCGGGTTACATTCGGGCACTCGGGGGCTAGTTCGACCGCACAGCTCGCCGCGGCCATGCTGCTCTATCTGACGGAGACCAAAGCAACGCTGGTCCCTTATCGTGGATCGGGTCCCGCCATTCAGGATCTCATCGCCGGCAATATCGATGCGGTGATCGATCAGACCGTGACCATGATCCCTGCTCACCAGAATGGTCTGGTGCGGTCGATCGGGCTGACTGGAACGCAGCGATTGCCTCAGGTGCCGGACGTGCCGACCTTTGCTGAAGGCAATGTGCCGAAGTTCGATCTTCAGGTCTGGAATGCGTTGGCAGCGCCTGCTGGAACGCCGCCTGCCGTCATCGCGACTCTGGAAGCCGCCCTTGCCAGGTCGCTTGAGAATGAGGACGTCAAAGCGCGCTTTGCGGAGTTGGCCGCACAGGCTCCGCCAAAGTCGGAGCTCGGCGGCGCCGCTTTGGAGAAGCTGATCAAGTCGGAAGTCGAGCGCTGGACGACGATCGTGAAGGAAGCGAAGCTCGACGCGCAATAATGGGCGAACCAATAAGCTGCGCATCTCGATCGATGCGTAGCTTTTGTTATTGTTGAAGCGAAGCGAATACCGGCCGCAGATATCGCACCATCTCTGCCGGATGCTCCGTCATCGGGAAATGTCCGAGTTCGGGCATTTCGATCACACGCGCATTCTCGATCCATCCAGCCAACTGATGTGCGTCTTCGACTGTTGCGGAGAAGTCGTAGTGGCCGATCAGCAGCGCCACCGGGATCATCCTGCCATCGATTCGCTTGGCGATATGCTCGCCGTCGAATTCGTCGGAATAGAAGGCGAGGTCGCCGTCGTAGATTCCGGGTGCACCTTGCGAATAGATATAGGCGGCGCGGCGGCGAAGATCTGCCGGGCTGCGTGGTCCAAGCAGGCCGCGGACATAGGCCGCCGAGTGCCAGCCGCCATTGACCTTGGCATGGGTGAGATAGTCGTTGCGGCGACCGCGCGGCCGCAGCGGTGCTTCCAGAGCGATAACTGCCCGGATGAGATCCGGACGTTCTGCAGCGAGTACCATGGCGATGCCGGCGCCCATCGAGCATCCCATCACCACGACGGGTTCGCGAATCGCCTGCTCGATGAAGCTGACGCACCAATCGAGATAGGTCTGCTGATTGAGCAGATACGTGTCGCCGCTCCAGTCTGCCGGTGGCATCGAACGCCCGTGAAAGGGCATGTCGAAACCAATCAGGCGCCAGTCGGCGCCAAGGTCTGCGTCGCACATCACGCCGTGAAACTGGCGGGTATCAGCCCCCGCCGTGTGCAGGCAAAGCACGGGTGTGCCGGTGCCAGCTTCCTCGCTATAGATCTGCGCGCACCGGCCTGTTGAGCTTGTGATGCTGTGATAGCTGCCGCGCAGACGACTGAGGTCCGCTTGCGGTGCTTCGACTTCATAGGGCGTGAGATTGGCGAAGATCGCCTCGAAACAGGCGCGGGCCTGCGCGATCGCGAGGGGATCCCCGGTGATCGTGAAGCGCTGATTACGCAGTTGAATTGATGAGAAGGAATGATAGGTCGGCGGTGCCGGATCGGCAAGCACCAGCGCCCAATCATCGGCGCCGGCGGAAATCCCGATCTCGCTTGCAGCGTCCGATTGATCTGGTGACGTGCCGATCACGACGTGATGGATGCGATCACCGACGCAGAAGCGTACGCGCAGCGAAAGACCGCGCGTGAATACGTTCACTTCCGGCTTGGCGAGTGCTATCGTCAGATGATCGACGAGCCGTTCGAAGACGGACATTGATGCGGCTCACGTGTCCGCAGTGAGGTAACGGCCGATCTCCGTGTGGTCCGACTTGGGACCGAGCTGCTTGAGCGCATTGTTCCACATCGCCGTGATCTCGTCGGCAAGCGGCGCCTTGACGCCGATCTGATGCGCAAGTTCGTCGGCGGTCTGGATGTCCTTGGCCATCAGCGCCATGGCGAAGCCGGATGCGAAGCTCTCCGAGATGATGAACTGCTTGAGCTTGTTCTCGGTAGAATTGTTGCGGCCGGTCGAGGCGTTGAGCACGTCCACCAGCGTGTTTGGCTCGATGCCGAACTTACTGCCGATAGCGAGCGCTTCTGCTGCTGCAGCGAGGCCTGCGGCCGACACGTAATTGTTGAGCGCCTTTGCGGCATGGCCAGAGCCGAGTGGACCGGTGCGGAAGGCAGCCGGGCCCATGGACAGCAGGATCTTGTCGGCCCGATCGATGGTTGCGTGTGAGCCGCCGGCCATGATCGCCAGCGTGCCACTGACGGCGCGCTTCACGCCGCCGGAGACGGGCGCATCGATGAATTCAAAACCGTCAGCGATCAGTTCTTCGCCGAGGGCGCGGGTGCCGAGGGGGGCGGACGAGCTCATATCGATGATCACGGTGCTCTTGGCGAGCTTGGCCTTGAAACCTTCAATGGCTGCACGCACGATCTTGCCATCGGGAAGCAGCGTGACGATCGCTGCGGCGCCGGTGATCGCTTCATCGATCGTTGCAGTGGCGGTGCCGCCTTCCTTGGCGAAGGCGCTGCGCGCATCTGCCGACAGGTCGAAGCCCACCACTTGGAAGCCCGCACGGGCGATACAGGCGGCCATCGGACGGCCCATATTGCCAAGTCCGATCACGGTCACTTTGGCGGGCGGATTGATTGCGGCTGAAGTCGTCACGGGCGTTCCTCTGCTTTTGTTTGTGTCTTGTTTTGTTTGATCGTCAGTCGCTGCGGCGCAAGGCATCGAGCGCGACCTTGGCGGCATTCTGAATATGAAGAACGCATGCGCGCTCGGCGCCTTCCTCGTCGCCATTTTCAATGGCGGTCAGGATCGTCTCGATCTCGCTCAGGCTGGTGCCGATCCGGTTGGCCTGGGTCATGGACGTCATGCGCAGGACGGTGACACGGTTGAGCAACATTTTCAGGAAGCGCTCGACGAAACCATTGCCGCAGCCTTCGAGCAGGGCGGCGTAGAATTCGGTCTTGGCCGCGAGCAGGTCGCTGCGATCTTCCTGACCTGCGACTTCGCCCATCCGCACGAACTGCTCTCGCAGCCGCGCGATGATTGCGGGATCGCGACGTCGTGCGCATTCGCGACCGGCATAGCCTTCGAGCAGTCCACGAAGATCATAGAGCTGAGCGGCTTCCTCGGCGGTGATCGTGCTGACGACAGGGCCCCGGTGCGGGATCGTCGTGACCAGGCCTTCGGCTTCCAGCTGCCGCAGCGCTTCGCGGATCGACGTGCGGCCGACTCCGGTTTGTTCGCAGAGTTCGCGCTCGATCAGCCGCTGACCCGGCTTGAAGCGACCGCTGCCGATCGCCGACCGCAGCCGATTTTCCACCAGCTGGCGCAAGCTTGTCGTTTCACGCGTGACGTTCAGGTCCGAGTCAATTTCTGCCATGCGTCAATTGACCGCCTATCAGACAATCTGTCAAGCAGCTTGACCGCCTGTCTGATTTATGTTCCCCATGAGGCAAGCCTTAAGGCACTCATCGGAGGAAACGGACATGTCGAAGACGTCATCTATGCGCGGGCGCATTAATCGCCGCACGGTTCTGGCCGGAACTGCTTCGCTGATCGCTGCGCCATGGATTTCTTCAACGGCGCAGGCTCAGGCCAAGCAGGTGAATATCGGCGTGATCATGCCGCTGTCGGGCGCCAACGCGCAGTTCGGCATCAATTCCCGCAATGGCATCGAGCTGGTTGCGGACGAAATCAACGCAGCCGGCGGCATCAAGGCGCTCGGCGGTGCCAAGATCAATCTGATCGTGGCCGACGCCACCTCGACCCCGACAACGGCTGGCACCGTCGCCCAGCGCATGATCAGCCAGAACGACGTCACCGCCATTCTCGGCGCTTTCGCGTCGTCGCTGACCATCGCGATCTCCGAAGTCACCGAGCGTCGCGATATCCCGCTGTTGACGATGTCGTTCGCCGACCAGATCACAGGGCGCGGCTACAAGAACATCTTCCAGGTCGTCGCCAAGGCGTCGGCGCTCGGCAAGGCGCAGCTTGATTACACCGTCGCAATCGCGCAGGCCGCCGGCACCAAGATCGACAAGATTGCAATCATGTACGAAGACACCGCCTACGGCACCGCTCAGGCCGGCGGCCTTCGTGCGGCTGCCAAGGCGGCCAATATCGAACTGGTGATGGATGATGCCTATCCGCTCGGGATCACCGACACGACGCCGCTGATCAACAAGCTCCGCGCCTCCGGCGCCCAGGCCGTCTTCCCGGTCTCCTATCTTAATGACAGTCTGCTGCTCATCCGCACCATGCGCCAGCAGCGCATCACCATTCCCGCCATCGGTGGCGCCGCTGGTTATGTGATCCCGGATTTCGAAAAGGGTCTCGGCGAATTCGCTGAGGGCGTGCTCTCGATCGCTCCGGCGAATTACGATCTCGACACCGGCCTTACCGATCGCTTCCGCAAGCGCTTCGGTTATTTCATGGTGCATGAAGCGCTCGAGCATGCGGTCGCGCTGGATGTGCTGGTGCAGGCCATCGAGAAGGCGAAGTCAGCCAAGGCCGAAGATGTCACCATGGCCTTGCGCGGCGGAAAATTCACCGGCGGCTGGACCAATGCGATGACCGGCGGCGCCGTGCAGTTCGACAGCACCGGCCTCAACACTGCGTCGATCCCGGTGATGGTGCAGTGGCGCAAGAAAGAGCTCGTGACCGTCTGGCCGAAAGAAGTGGCCAAGGGCGCTGCCGAGTGGAAGTCCTGATCAGTTAGCGAAAGAAAATCGTGTCGTTCATTCAAGCGATATTGGATGGCCTTCTGGTTGGCGGCGTTTACGCCGTCATCTCGATTGGCCTGACACTCGTCTACGGCGTGATGGGCATCGTGAATTTTGCGCAAGCCGAATTCCTGATGATCGGCATGTTTGTATCATGGTTTGCCTGGGCCTATCTCGGGCTCGATCCGGTGCTTGCGGCGCCGCTGTCATTCGCAGTGGCGTTCGCACTGGGGTGGCTGGTGCAGGGGCAATTGATCTCGCGCGTGCTGAAAGCACCGTCCGTCGCTCAGATCTTTCTGACCGTCGGACTGCTGATCGTGATGGAAAACGGAGCGCTGCTCGCGTTCGGCTCGCAATTCCGCTCGGTAACGACGTCCTATCAGACCATGTCGCTGTCTCTGGGCTCGTTGTTCATTAGCGTGCCCTATCTGATTGCCTTCACCATGTCGCTGGCTTGCGGCGTGGCTTTGTGGTGGTTTATGAAAACAAGCTGGTTCGGCCGTGCAATGCGCGCGACCGCGCAAAACCCCATGGCAGCTCAGCTGATGGGGATCGACACAGCGCTGATGTACAAGATCGCCTTCGCCCTCGGCGTCGGTCTCACCGCCTTCGGTGGCGCTGTCATTCTTCCCTATGTCACCGTGTTCCCTCAGGTCGGCGGTCAGTTCGTCGTGTTGATGTTCACGGTCGTCGTCCTGGGGGGGCTTGGTAGTGTTGCCGGCGCCGTGGTCGGCGGTCTGGCAGTGGGCGTCATTCAGACGCTGTCGGCGCTGTTCTTCCCGATCCAGTTGCAAAACCTCGTTCTTTTCCTCGTGTTCATTCTCGTGCTCGCCGTTCGGCCGCAGGGTCTCGTGGGAGCAAGCCGATGAAACGCTGGATTGCGATTGCACTCGTCGTTCTTGTTTTGGCTGCCGTTCCGCAACTCCTGAATCCCACCGGATACTGGATGCGGGTCTTCACCTTCACGCTGTTGTTCGCCGCCATGGCGCAGGCGTGGAATCTGATCGGCGGCCTCGCCAATCAGCTATCGCTCGGACACGCGGCCTTCTTCGGCATCGGTGCCTATACCTCGACAATCTTGCTGCTAAAATTCGGCATCAGTCCGTGGATCGGCATGTTCGCGGCCGGTGCGCTCGGCGGTCTTGCCGCGCTCATCATCGCGATCCCGACAATGCGGCTGCAGGGGCATTATTTCGCGCTGGCGACACTGGCCTTCGGTGAGGTGGCGCGTGTGATTGCCAATGTCTGGACCTCGCTGACGGGTGGTCCGGGCGGACTCTCGGTGCCGTTCGTCCCGCCGAGCTTCGCGGCCTATTCGTTCAAGCAACTGCTTCCGCATGCTTACATCGCGCTGGTCGCGCTCATCATCGTCACCGTGATCTTCGAGGTCATCCGGCGCGGCGCGATGGGCTATCGACTGCGTGCCATCCGCGAGAATGCGGCGGCGGCGGAAGTCGTCGGCATCGACACCACCAAGGTCAAGCTGCAGACCGCCGTGATCTCCGGTGTGCTGACGGCGATGTTAGGCACACTGTTTGCCCAGGTCGCCGTGTTCTTCGATCCCGATACTGCGTTCAGTGCAGCATCGATTTCGATCCGCGTTGCCTTGATCGCCATCATCGGCGGTGTCGGCACCGCCGCTGGTCCGATCCTGGGCGCGTTCTTTATCGTGCCGATCGAAGAACTCATGAACGATCTGTTCTCGTCTGGCGCAGCAGGTCTGTCGCAACTGATTTTTGGCGTCATTCTTATCGTGGTGATTCTCTGGCGACCCCGCGGACTTGTGACCATCTTCGAGGCGCTGCGCGCTCGTCTTCAGGGCAAGGGAGCGCAATGATGACGATCCTTGATGTGCGCGGCATTTCGCGACGCTTCGGCGGATTACACGCGCTGTCCGACGTGACCTTCTCAGTTCCGAAAGGGCAGATCGTCGGCCTGATCGGGCCGAATGGTGCCGGCAAGACGACGTTCTTCAGCACGCTATGCGGGCTGATCAAGCCGGATTCCGGCGCCATCACGCTCGATGGCACCAGCATCGTCGGCCAGAAGCCGCACAAGGTGGCGAGCCTTGGCATGACGAAGACGTTCCAGAACGTGGCGCTGTTTGCCGAAAGCTCGGTGCTCGACAATGTGCTGACGGCGGGCTTGCTGCGCCATGATGTCGAAACTGCACGAGAGCGGGCGCTGGTCTGTCTCGATCGCGTCGGCCTGAAATCCGTCGCGGAAAAGATGGCCGGCAATCTCTCGTTTCCGGAACGTGCGCGTGTCGAACTTGCGCGCGCGCTGTGCACCGATCCCAAGGTTCTGCTGCTCGACGAGGTTATGGCGGCGCTCAATCCCGTCGAGATGCAGGAGATCATGGATTTGATCAGACAGTTACGCGATGACGGCATCACGCTGCTCGTCGTCGAGCATCACATGCGGGCTATCATGGCGATCTGCGACCGCATCCTCGTACTCAACTTCGGCCGCTTGCTCGCCGATGGCTCGCCGCGTGACGTCGCCAACGATCCGGTGGTGGTCGAAGCCTATCTCGGCCGCTCGGCGGAGGGGCACGCATGAGCACTTCTCAACCACTTCTCGAGATCAAGGGACTTAATGCCGGTTACGGGGGCATTGATGTTCTGCACGATATCGATATTGAAATGCACGAAGGAGAATTTGTCTGCATCATCGGTGCAAACACCGCAGGCAAAAGCACGATCCTGCGCACGATCTCCCGCCTTGTTCCCAATGTCCGTGGTACCTTGCGCTTTAGCGGCACAGATCTGGCCATGCGTACTGCGCACGACATCCCATCGCTCGGTATCGCGCATGTTCCGGAAGGACGTCACGTCTTCCCGGATATGAGCGTCGAGGAAAACCTGATGCTCGGTGCATTTACTGCGCGCAAGGCGACTGATTTGCAGCAGCGGATGGAACGCATCTTCGAGCTATTCCCACGCACGCGTGAGCGACGTTCCCAACTCGCTGGCACGCTATCGGGTGGTGAGCAACAGATGGTGGCAGTCGGCCGTGCGCTGATGCTGCAGCCAAAGCTGTTGCTGCTCGATGAGCCCAGCCACGGACTTGCACCAAAAGTGGTCGAGGAGATGCATGATGCATTCGTGAAAGTTCATGAAAGCGGGACTTCCATCCTGCTCGTGGAGCAGAATGTCAGCCTCGCTCTAGATGTTGCCGCACGCGGCTACGTCCTGGAAAGCGGGCGTGTCACACTCCAGGGCACTTCCGCAGAGTTGAATGAAAATCCGGCCGTTCGTGCAGCCTATCTCGGTATCTGACCCGCGGGGCAGGCGAGGGCAACCCACTCCAACAATAAGGATCCACACGATGAGCTACAATCAGACTATCACCCTCAGCGGCCTGTTCGACGAAGGCCTGAAGACCCGCCGTGAAGTTCTCGGCGCGGCTTATGTCGATAAGTCGGTCGAAGCCGCCAATGATTTCATGATGGCGTTCCAGCACATCACCACTGAATGGTGCTGGGGCTATGCCTGGAACCGCTCAGGCCTCGACAAGAAAACCCGCAGCATGCTGAACCTTGCGATGTTAACGGCACTGAACCGCTCACCGGAGATCAAGCTGCATACGCGTGGCGCAATCAACAACGGCGTGACTGTTGAGGAGATCAAAGAAGTGTTGCTGCATGCCACAGTCTATTGCGGAATCCCGGCCGGCCTGGACGCCTTCAAGGGCGCGAACGAAGTGCTGAAGGAGATGGGTAAAGTCACCTAAGAATATTTCCAGCATTTCAGACAATTGCAAGAGTTCGTAGGAGGCAGCGGCTTTGTGGTCGCTGCCTCCTCGTCATATTTGGGCGGGCGGCAATAAATCAGAAATCTCGCAGCGGTGAGTTATCGGCAGAATGACTTTTCATGTCGAGCAATCCAAGCGTCGATGCTCGCTCACAAAACCGGGGGCTGGAAATTTGCAGCGCTTTCGGGCGAAACGCGTAACAGGCTTGACGCGCGCGGTTCCTTCGCGAAAGTTATGTCCGCTCGGTGCATCGACCACAGGAGCGGACAGTGGAGAACTTTGCCGCACTTTCCCGACGATGTATATTCCGGTCGGATCAACGGCTGGAGACGCATGTGCTGGTCGCCAATGAACTGGCTGATCATCGCCTGCAATGGCATGGAGACCGCATCGACAAGCGCATGTGCAAGATCAGCACCGCGAGCCTGTCGCTCTATTCGCTGCGCTACGGGGCCGAAGTCGGCATTTTCCCCGATCTCTATGATGATTTCTCGCTGGTTCACTTTTCACTGTCGGGCGAGATCGAGGTTGAGGCCGATCGGCACAGGAGCCACGTCCCGTTTGGTCGGGCGCTGGTCAGCACGCCCCGTGAGAATATCAATTTGCGCTGGTCGCAAGGCAGCGAGCAACTGATCCTGCGTGTCCCGCATGATCTGCTCGAAGCCGCCGCGCGCGACATCGGCGATCCCGACCGTTACAAAGCGGTGGCGCAGATGCCTGGGCTGGTGATGTCCGAACAGGCCAGCCATCTCTGGCAGGCGCAGCTGCGCGCTTTCGCGGCACTTGAGGCGGGCGGACAGCGCAGCAGCGCGTTCGGTCCGTGGTTTTCCCACGTCGAGCGCGGCATGGCCCTGTTTCTGTTGCTGCAGAGCACACAGACGGTGGATATGGCCGACCTCGACCGGCCGGCAAACTGGCAGCGGCGGGACAAATCCGTGGCCCGACGGCTGGACCGTCTCCGCGCCTATGCTGACGCAAACCTGCAGCGGCCGGTCACGCTGGGCGATCTCGCCTCCGTTGCTGCGCTGTCCGAGCGTCAGCTCAATGCCTTCTGCCACGCCGAGATGGGACAGGCTCCGATGACGTGGCTTCGCGGCGTACGGCTCGATGCCATCCGCATGTCACTCATCGCCAATCCGGATCTCGACCTGTCGGACATTGCGATGCTGCACGGCTTTTTCCACCTCGGTCGTTTCTCGGCCTATTACCGCGAACGGTTCGGCGAGCTGCCAAGCCAGACCCGCAAGATCGCAAGAAACGGATAGAACTTCCGGCTTCTCCGCCATCGGCGGATAGAATCGGTGCGTGCGTTTTTATAGCCTCTCGACATCACGACGGCGCCTGCTGGTTGGTCGTTCGCGAATATCGGTGCAACCACGGAGAGCCGATGCGCGAAGCTCATATGCAGGGCCGAACAGGGGGGCGCATGAGTGAAGCATCCGCGGTTAAAGCCAGCCTGTCGAAGGTCTATGGCGCGTTCATCGACAACGAATTCCGGGCCGTTGCGGGCGCGACCTTTCCAGCCAAGGTCGCAGCGACCGGTGAACATCTCGCTGACATCTCGCGCTGCGGTGCGGCCGAGATCGATGCGGCGGTTGCATCGGCCAAGGCGGCCTTTCCCGCCTGGAAAGCGAGAAGTCCCGAGGAGCGCGCGGCCTGCTTGAACGCACTGGCCGCGGCCATTGAGGCGGCGACTCCGCGGCTGATGATGATCGATACGCTCGATATCGGCCGCGGTCTCTGGGAGACCGGCATCGATCACGCCATTGCCGTCCAGCAATATCGCTACTTCGCCGCTGCTGCTGTTACGCATGAAGGCTGGGGCCGCCCGATCCCCGATGGCTATCTCATCGCTCGACGCGAGCCTTATGGCGTTTGCGGGCAGATCATTCCCTGGAACGTGCCGGCGATCATGGCGGCTTTCAAGATCGCGCCGGCCGTGGCCGCGGGCAACACCGTCGTTCTGAAACCTGACGAGCACGCCAGCCTCTCCACCATGGAACTTGGCAAGCTGATTGCAGATATCTTCCCGCCGGGCGTCATCAACATCGTGCCGGGATTGGGCGAGGAAGCAGGCGCCGCACTCACTGCTCATCCTGGTGTGGCGAAGCTGGCTTTCACCGGCAGTTCCGACGTCGGTCGCACCGTGTCGCTGGCGGGCGCCAATCGGCTGGTGCCGGTGTCGCTGGAGCTCGGCGGGAAAAGCCCGAACATCGTCTTCCCAGATGTTGCGCGGAGGACATCGACAAGATCGTCGATAACGTCACTTTCGCGTCGATGTATTGCAACGGGCAATCATGCCTCGCCGGCACGCGGCTGTTTCTGCACGATGCCATCTATGACGACTTCATGGCCCGGCTGACTGCATCCATGCAGCGTATCAAGGTCGCCGATCCGACCAATCCGTTTCCGCTGCTAGGATGTGTGGTGTCCGAGAAACAGGGCAAGCGCGTGCAGTCCTATATCGATATCGGCCGCAAGGAGGCCAGCCTTGTCACCGGTGGCAATCGCGTCGAGATCGGCGGCTGCGATGCCGGCTGGTTCTTCGCACCGACGGTTTTCGAGACCAGCAATGAAAGCCGTATCGCGCAGGAGGAAATCTTCGGTCCGGTTCTTTCGGTGATCCGATGGAACGATTTCGAGAAGATGATCTTCGACGCCAACAACGTCCGCTACGGTCTGGCGGCGGGGCTCTACACCAATAATCTCAAAGCAGCGTGGGAGACAGCGGAACGACTGCAGGCCGGCAATGTCTGGATCAACAACTACTTCAACCTTGCGGCCGGCTCACCATTCGGCGGCTTCAAGGAGAGCGGCATCGGCAGCGAGTTCTGTCACGAGACGCTGAACATCTACACGCATCTGAAAGCCGTAACTCTCCAGACGGGCCTCAAGCCCGCCTGGTTCGCACCCAAGAGCTGAAGGGGAGATCGCCATGCAGATTACAGCAGCCGTGATGCGGGAGAAGGGCGGGAAATTCTCGCTGGAGCAGATCGAACTGGATGAGCCGCGCGAGGACGAGGTCCTTGTCCGGATGGTCAGTTGCGGCATCTGTCATACCGACACCCTGCCGCGTGACCAGGTCGTGCCGGCGCCGTTTCCAGCCGTCTATGGACACGAAGGTGCTGGCATCGTCGAGAAGGTCGGCGGCAAGGTCACCAAGCTCAAGCCCGGCGATCATGTCGTCATGAGCTGTCATCATTGCGGGACCTGCGACACCTGCAAGACGGGCCAGCCGATGTATTGCCGCGATTTCTTCAAGGCCAATTTCAGCTTCGCGCGGATGGATGGCAATCCGACCATGCGCAAGGGGGAGGAGGTCATTCATGGCAGCTTCTTCGGCCAGTGGTCTTTCGGCACCTATGCGCTCGGACATGAGCGCAGCGTGGTGAAAGTGCCGTCCGACGTGCCGCTGGAACTGTTGGGGCCGCTGGGCTGCGGCGTGCAGACCGGCGCCGGGGCGGTCATCAATTCGCTAGGGCCACGCGCCGGTGATTCCATCGTGATCTATGGCGCAGGCTCGGTCGGATTGTCGGCGGTTCTCGGAGCCGTGGTGACCGGCTGCGCGGTGATCGTCAGCATCGATCTCAACGAAGAGCGGCTGGCTTTGGCCAAGGAGCTCGGCGCCACGCATGTGATCAATCCGACCAAGATCGATCCGGTCGCCTCTATCCGTGATCTCACTGGTGGTCTTGGTGCAAAATTCTCGCTGGAGACATCAGGCAATCTCACGGCCTTGCGTCAGGCGGTCGATTCCATCCGGATTATGGGGGAATGTGGCATGATCGGCGCTCCGGCTTTCGGTTCGGAAATCGGACTGGATACATGGGGCCTGCTGCTCGGTCGCAAGGTGCGTGGCATCTGCGAAGGCGACGCGGTGCCGGACCTCTTCATTCCAAGCCTTGTCGAACTGTACAAGCAGGGCCGCTTTCCGTTCGACAAGCTGGTCAAGTTCTACGATTTCGACCAGATCAACCAGGCCGTTGAGGACAGCGAGCATGGCCGCGCCGTCAAGGCCGTTGTCCGGTTCAGTTGAATTGGATAACGGAAGGGCGTCGGCGAACCCGGATTGTACGGCCAAGTGGTCGCGGGGCGGCATAATCTTAGACTGTATCCTTCGCTTGTACTGCCGTCACCGCCATATGACGCACTGGCTGCTTGCTGATGTTTGTCGCGGATCGCCTTAGATACTGGGCCAAAACCACTCGAGGCGTTCGATCGCGGGGCCTATCTCTGGCCGCCTCTCCAGTCGTGCTGGCAGTTTTACTGCCGCAGTGCTGGCCATCGCTGGCGAGTCGGGCCGGTGCGTGTGCACACAATGCACGGCTTGAGCGCAGGACATTGCAAGCCCGCTACGGTCGCAGCAGAATTGCTCTAGACTACCGGTCAACGATGAGGCGCAGATGTATAATGACGGGCGGGCGCTGATAAGCGAGCGGGCGCTGCTGATGCTCGACGAGCCCTCTCTTGGCCTTGCGCCAGGCGTCGTCGGCGAGATCTTCGCCGCCATCCGCAAGCTGCGCGAGGGCGGCATCACCCTGCTCATTGTCGAACAGAACCTGCGTATGGCGCTGGCGGTCGCGGACTATGGCTATGTTCTCGAGCGCGGCGAAATCGTCATCGAGGGGGCGAGCCGGGGTCTGGCCAGCGATCCCCGCGTCATAGCGGCCTATCTTGGCCGCGCATGATTTTCATCCGCCCGGCCTGGCTGCCTATATGATCCGGCTTCCTCAATCGCGCGTCCTAAACGCATGTTACGTTTCGCACGAAACTGATTGCCGTTCTCGAGAATGGCCGCTTATGGCGTAGAGCTGTCGTCCTATGCTCTATGCGTTCACTGCCGCACGAGCGTTGCGGCAACCATCGCCGAGAGACGCTGACGTCCCGCGACATTCTCGGCATCATCAACCGGGAGCGCGATCCCGTGCCTGCTTGAATGGGATAGCCCTCATGCTCAGAAAGCAGTGCACTCGGGGTGATTTTCCTGTAAGCGCTCGCTTTACATGTTCGCCGTGGCCGACGGGACGAACAACATAACAGGAGGAATTCATGCCGGCTCTCCCGCTCTCGGGCATCAAGGTTATCGACATGACGCGGGTGCTCGCCGGCCCGATATGCGGGCAGATGCTCGGCGATTTCGGCGCCGAAGTGATCAAGATCGAACGCCCTGGAACCGGCGACGATTCCCGCGCTTTCGGCCCTCCTTATCTGACCGGTCCGGATGGCAGCCGGAGGGATAATTCCTTCTATCTCTGCGCCAACCGCAACAAGAAGTCGGTCACGGTCAATGTGGCGACGGCTGAAGGCCAGGAGATCATTCGCGAACTCGCCAGGACGGCCGACGTGTTCCTGGAAAACTACAAGGTCGGCGACCTCAAGCGGTATGGTCTCGACTACGATGCAATCAAGGCCATCAATCCGCGCATCGTCTACTGCTCGGTGACGGGCTTCGGACAGACAGGTCCCTATGCCACGCGTGCCGGCTACGATGCGATCCTGCAGGCGATGGGCGGCCTCATGAGCGTCACCGGCCATCTCGATGGCGAGCCGGGCGAGGGCCCGATGAAGGTCGGCCCGTCGATCGTGGACTACATGACCGGCCTGAACTCCACCATCGGCGTTTTGTCGGCGCTCTATCATCGCGATGCCAACGATGGCGAGGGACAGCATGTCGATGCCTGTCTCTTCGACACCGTGATCGCCTCGCTGTCGCATTGGCTGCAACCCTATCTCATGAGCGGCAAGGTCCCGCCACGTCGCGGCACCTGGGGCAATGGCGGCATGCCCGCGGGTGTCTTCCGGTGCACCGACGGCGAGATTATGATCGTCAATGGCAATGACGGCCAGTTCCAGCGGACATGCGCCGTGCTCGGAGATCCGGACCTGGCGAAAGATCCGCGCTTCGTGAAGAACAATGATCGCGTTGTGCATGGCAAGGAGATCATGGCGATCTTCGCTGGTCTCTTCCTGAAGCAGCCTGTTGCGTACTGGCTCGAACGTCTGGAGGCCGTCGGCGTGCCGTCGGGTCCGATCAACGATTTCGATCAGGTTTTTGCGGATCCTCATGTTCAGGCCCGCGGCATGCGCGTGACCTCGGAGCATCCCTTCGAGCCGGCACTTTCGCTGGTTCGTAATCCGCTGACGTTCCTGGGCACGCCCGTCACCGAATATCGCGCCCCGCCGCTTCTTGGCTCCAATACGGATGAGATTCTGTCCACTATCGGCTATGACGGCGAGCGGATCGACACGCTTAGGAAGAAGGGCGTTGTCTAGAGCGGGCCGGCCCTGCAGAGCGATGTGGACGCCCATCTTGCCGGGCTGTTAGGTGTCAGGAGGCGTCCACCCCGACCGCATCCTGGGCTCGTTTATGCGAAACTCCACCAAACCGCGAAGACGGATCTCGCTGATCGGCATTCGTCTAGACCGCGGGTCGCCGGTGGCATTGCCTCAGCAGATTGCCGCGCAGATGCGTGACGGCATCCTGCGCGGACAGCTGCCGGCCGGCACGCAATTTCTGGGGTCGCGCGAGATCGCGCGTGAGCTCGGTTGCTCGCGTATGGTGGTGCTGAGCGCGTGGGATATCCTGTACGCTGAAGGCTATCTGATCTCCATGCCGCGCGGCGGCGTATCGGTGGCTGCCGTGCACCGGGCTGCGGAATTGCCGCCCGCAGCGCCAACCGATGCCTCGCGGATTGCCGGTCCGATTTCGCAGCGCTGGCAGTCGCTGATCGGTTTCACCTACGACACCAACTGGGAGTCCGATTTCAGCCCCGGTGCGCCCGATATTTCGACCTTTCCGTTCGGGGAATGGGCGCGCCTGTTGCGCCAGACGTCGCAGCAGCCCGACAGGCAGGAGTGCCTCGATCTGTCGGCAGCCGGGCTGCCGGAATTGCGGCGCCAGATCGCGGATTTTCTCGGCGCGGTGCGTGGCCTGGTCTGCACGCCCGAGCAGGTTGTCGTCACGTCGGGCACGTCAAGCGCGCTCGATCTGTGCAGCCGCATGATCCTCGATCACGGCGATGCGGTGTGGGTGGAGGAGCCTGGCTTCGTCGAGGCCCAGTGGTCGCTCACGGCGGCGGGCGCGAAGCTCGTGCCGGTGCCGGTGGACGGCAGGGGCTTGTGTGTCGCCGAAGGCATCCGGCGTGCGCCGCATGCAAAGCTGATCGTGGTGACGCCGTCGCACCAATATCCGCTCGGGATCAGCATGGGGCTGGAACGGCGGCTCGAACTGCTCGACTGGGCCAATCGCAACGATGTCTGGATCATCGAGGACGACTATAATTCCGAGTTCAGGCATCAGGACAGCATGACTGCCTCGCTGAAATCGCTCGATCGCGAGCAGCGGGTGATCTATCTCGGCACCTTCTCCAAGATCATGATGCCGAGCTTGCGTCTCGGCTACATCGTCGCGCCGGAACGCTTCGTTGATATCTTCACCAGGGGCCGCGCCCGCATCGATGTTCACAGTTCGGGCGTCGGTCAGAGGGCATTGGCCGAATTCATGCGGGACGGGCACTTGCTGCGCCATCTTCGCCGGATGCGGAAGATCTATGCCGAGCGGCAGCAGGCCTTGATGACCGCCATCACGACCTATCTGCCGGAGGACCTCATAGTGGCGCCCTGTGCCACGGGTCTACATCTCGTCGCACTGTTCACCGATCGGCTCAAGGCGCGGATGAGCGACACCGAAGCGGCGCGCCTGCTGAAAGCCGCAGGCCTGCACGTGCAGCCGCTGTCGCAGAACCATCTCGAGGCGCCGATCTATACCGGGCTGGTGCTGGGTTATGGCCGTCTCAAAGCCGACGACGCGCCGCGTCTGATCGCGAAAATGGCGAAGATTCTCGGCGCAGCAAAAAAATAATCGCGCCAGTTCACGCATTCACGGAAATCGCGGGCACGCCCGCGAATTGATCATGTCCGGCCATTTACGCCGTCCCATGGCCTCGTCAGCGATGCCGTCGCTGCCTCAATCGCGCGTCAGTTGCAGCATATTTCGGATCAGCGCCTGACATCGGGCTTTGCTGCATTCGCGTGCAGCGCCTGCACGACAACCCGGCACGCGGACATTCCGCTGACGCTCTATCGTGTCGCCCGGCGATCTGGCCCAGTCCTTTCCGACAAGTCTGGCTCTATCCGGATGCGCCTGATGCGTCGAGATTTTGCAGGAACGTTGTTCGACAGGGGACGGTGGCAGATGATGGCTGATCGCGGACGTTTGTTGGGACTGATGGGCGGCGCATTGCTGCTGGCGATGGCGCAGGTATCGGCACAGGCGCAGACGCGGGCGGAAACGCTGCGTCAGGTGACGGGCAACAATATCCCGACGCTGGATCCCACCACACCGGGCGCGACCCGCGAGGCCTTCGGCGTCTCCACGAGCATCTATGATCGCCTCGTCGCCTTCGACCGCAAGCGCGATGACAATGGCGTCTGGGTATTCGACCGCAGCAAGATCCGCGGCGAGCTTGCCGAGAGCTATGAGATCAGCCCTGACGGCCTGAAGATCACCTTTAAGCTGCGCGATGCCAAGTGGCATGACGGCACGCCCGTCACCGCGGAGGACGTCAAGTGGTCGCTCGACCGTGCGGTCACCGCCAAATCCATCGCTGCCGGCCAGATGGGCACGGGCTCGTTGACCAAGGCTGACCAGTTTGCGGTGGTGGACGACAAGACCGTCACCGTGACGCTGCCGAAGGCCGACCGGCTCGCGCTCGCCAATCTCGCGACGCCGCTGGCGCCGATCTTCAACAGCAAGCTCGCCAGGCAGCACGCGACTGCGGAAGATCCGTGGGCGCAGGAATGGCTGAAGACCAACACCGCCGCGGGCGGTGCCTACACCGTCGAAGCGTTCAAGCCCGGCGAGCAGATCGTCCTGCGCCGTAACGACAACTGGAAGAATGGTCCGGGCGGTCAGTTGCCCTATTTCAAGCGCGTGATCGAGCAGACCATCGCCGACCCCGCCACCCGCGCCAATCTGATCGAGAAGGGCGATGCCGATATCGCCATCGACCTGCAAGCCAGCGATGTGCCGACGCTGCAGCAGCGTGGCAAGGTGAAGGTGGATTCGACGCCGCAGACCAACGGCTTCACCATGATCGCCTTCAACACGCAGATGGCGCCATTCGACAATCTGAAGGTTCGCCAGGCCATCGTCGCCGCGCTCCCTTACGAGGACATGTTCAAGGCGGCGATCTTCAAGCGCGGCTTCCCGCTGTTCGGCGCATCCTGGACCGCGCCACCGACCGGTGAATTTCCGCAGGCGATGCCGGTGAAGACCGATCTGGCAAAGGCCAAGGCGCTGCTCGTCGAAGCCGGATTCGCCAATGGCTTCAAGACCACCTTCAGCATCAATGTCGGCTCGGCCGCAATCACCGAGCCGATGGCCGCGCTGCTGAAGGAGTCGCTGGCCAAGCTGAATATCGATGTCGAGGTGCAGAAGCTGCCGGACTCGCAGATGTCCACGCAGATCACCGAGAAGAAGCTGCCCTTCTTCACCGAAGGATCGACCGCCTGGCTGCCGACCACCGACTACTTCTTCCGTAACTTCTTCACCGGTAATCAGCGCTGGAACTACAGCTCCTGGAATGACGAACTGATCGTCAGACTGGCCAATGCGGCACGCTTCGAGCAGGATCAGGCGAAATACGAGGCCATGGGCAAGGAGATGATCGCCGAATACGTCAAGGAGGCGCCGATGGCACTGCTCTGGCAGGCCAATCAAGACGCGGTGATGATCCCGCAGCTCGACGGCTACACCTACTGGTTCCATCGTCAGGTCGATTTCCGCGACCTGCGCCGCAAGTAAGCGACAGCCAGCGGCCATGCGCTGCCGGCGTTGAGATAGCGAGAGATCTGGGCTTTTGACCAACATCTGGGAAATCGGAACTGATATCGGCGGTACTTTCACCGATATCATCGCCATCCGCCGCGATACGGCGGAAGTGCGTATCGCCAAAGTGCCGTCGCGGCCGCAGGCGCCGGTGCAGGCCATGCTTGAAGCCATCGAAGCCGTGGGTCTGCAGAAGAGCGAGGTGAAGCGCTTTATTCACGGCACCACGCGCATCACCAATGCTATCGTCGAGGAGCGGTTGCCAAAAGTGGCGCTGGTGGCCACGCGCGGCTTCGAGGATGTGCTGGATATTTCGCGCTATCGCCGCCGCGATCTCTATCGCCTGGATGTGGTGCCGAAGCCCAAGGCGATCGTGCCGCGCGAGCTGTGCTTCGCGCTGGACGAGCGCCTCGACCACGAAGGCAACGTTCTGACAGCACTCGGCGACGCCGAGATCGAGCGGTTGATCGCCTGGCTGAAGGCCGCCGACGTCCAGAGCGTCGCCGTCTCGCTGCTGCATGCCTATGCCAATCCCGTTCACGAGCAGATGCTCGGCGAGCGTATCCGGCGATTTGTGCCGCATGTCTCGCTGTCACACGAGATCAATCCCGAAGCCCGCGAATATGAGCGGACCTCGTCCACGGCGTTCAATGCCGCAGCGATGCCGATTGCCGTCGAATATCTGAGCGAGCTCGAGGAGCGCCTCCCGATCGGCTCCGGCCTGCAGGTGTTTCATTCCGCCGGCGCGATGATTCCGATCGCTGCAGTGAAACGCCGTCCGCTGGTGATGGCGATGTCCGGTCCCGCTGCGGGCGTGGCCGCATCGGTCAGTATCGCGCGCCAGTTGGACAAGCCGCGCGTCCTGACTTTCGACATGGGCGGCACCACCACCGACGTCTGTCTGATCGTCGACGGTCAGGCGGAGATGACCGACGGCAAGCTGCTCGGCGATCGCCCGCTACGGCAGCCGATGCTGGCGGTGCATTCCATCGGCGCCGGCGGTGGCTCCATCGTCAAGCTCGGCTCAGGGGGGCTCAGCGTCGGCCCGGAAAGCGCCGGCTCCGAACCTGGCCCGGCCTGCTACGGCCGTGGCGGCATCCGCCCGACCATCACGGATGCCAATGCGCTGCTCGGCTACCTCAATCCCGAGACCAAACTCGGCGACCGCATCGGCATCGACCTCGATGCTGCCGCGCGTGTCATCATGCCGATCGCGGACGGTCTTGGCCTGGGCCTGAAGGAAACCGCCCTCGGCATCATCCGCGTCGCCAATGCCACCATGGCGCGGGCGCTGCGCCGCGTCACTGTGGAGCGCGGCATTGATGGCCGCGACTGCGCGCTACTCGCCTTTGGCGGCGGTGGCCCGATGCATGCCGCGGGGCTCGCCGATCTCTACGGGATTACGGAAATCGTGGTGCCAGCCGCCTCCAGCGCGTTCTCGGCCCTCGGCTGCCTCACTGCGGATTTCAGCTTCCTGCAGCAGCAGACGCTGCGCGTCGCACTCGATGGTATCGATCTCGCGAAAGTCGGTGAGCGCATCGACGGCATGGTCGAACAGGCGCTGGACCCGCTGCTCGCCAATGGCATCGCGCGCGACACTATCGAGGTCGATCTCGTCGCCCTGATGCGTTACGCCGCGCAGGCCGATGCGATCCCGGTGCCGTTCACGCGGCCGCTCGATCCAGCCTATTTGCGCAATGCGTTCCTGAAGAAGCACCGCGAACTCTATGGCTACGCCACCGAGGAAAGCTGCGTCATCGAATCCGTCCGCGTGCAGGCGCGCCAGCCATCGACCACCACGGTCGGTCGTCCCGGCACGGTCGCCAGGGCCGTCACGCCCGTCGCGCGCACATGTTCGTTCGACGGTGCGCTCGATGTGATGACCGACATCATCGACCGCAGCACCATGGCGTCAACCATCAGCGGTCCTGCGATCATCGAGGATGCCTGGTCCACCGTCGTCGTGCCGCCCGGCTGGCAGGCGGCGCCGGATGCCAGCGGCAATCTCTATCTCACGAAGGTGGCGTCATGACGCTGGATCCGTTTGCCGTCGAAGTGATCCGTCATGGCCTCTCGGCTGCGGCCGAGGAGATGAGTCTGGTGATGACGCGTTCGGCGCGCTCGCCGCTGTTGCGCGAGGCCGGCGATCTGTCCTCGGCCATCACCGATGCGCAGGGCGAACTGGTCGGGCAGGGGCGCGACATTCCGGTCCATCTCGGCGCCATGGCCTATACGGTGCGCGAATTGCTCAAGGTCGTGCCGGCATCGACGCTGGAGCAGGGCGATGTGCTCATCTACAATCTCGGCGCGCTCGGCGGCAATCACCTCAATGACGTCAAGGTGGTGCGTCCGGTGTTCGTCGATGGCGACATCGTCGCCTTCGCGGTCAGCCTCGCGCATTGGCCCGATATCGGCGGCACCTGGCCCGGCAGCTATCTCGCCAAGGCGATCGATACGTTCCAGGAAGCGCTGCGCATCCCGCCGATCCGCGTTGCCACGGCGGCGGGCGTCAGCGATGACATCGTCCAGTTCCTGAAGGTCAATGTCCGCGACCCCGAATCCTGCGAAGGCGACCTGCTCGGCCAGATCGCCTGCACGCTGGCGGGCGAGAAGCGCATCGTCGAGCTGTGCAGCAAGCACGGCAAGGATATGTTCGTCGCCACGCTGTCGCGGCTGCACGATCTCTCCGAGGCGGAGATGCGCGAGGCGATCCTCGCGCTGCCCGATGGCACTTACGAAGGCGAGGATTTCCTTGATGACGGTGGCCCCAATGATGAGCCG
>NZ_JBIIOT010000034.1:0-48703 GCF_044336785.1 Tardiphaga sp.
GAGGGCGACGAAGCGACCTTCGATCTCTCGGGCAGTTGCGACCGCGTCTCGAACTTCTGCAACACCACATCTTTCATTGCGCGCTCCGCAGTCGCCTATTCGGCCCGCATCATGAGCGGGCGTGACATGCAGCAGAATGGCGGCGCACTGCGCCCGCTCACCATCATCACCCGGCCTGGCTCGATCTTCGATCCTGGCCTCACTGCGCCCGTGGCCGCCGGCAATCACGAGACGTCGCTGCGCATCGTCGACGCGATCTTCCTCGCGATGAAGGATGTGATTCCGGAGCGCCTCTCGGCCGGTGGCGCGACCACGTCGGGGATGCTGTCATTCTCCGAGCCGCGCGCCGATGGATCGTGGAAGATGCTTTATGAGGTCCATGCCGGCGGTGAGGGCGCGCGCCATGATCGCCATGGCTGCTCGGCGACGCGCGTGCATCTGACCAATACGTCGAACACCCCGGCCGAGGTCATTGAGGCCAATTACAACATCCGCGTTGAGAAACAGGCCATCCGCTGGGGTTCCGGCGGCGGCGGCAAATATCACGGCGGCGACGGCGTCGTGCGCAGCTATCGCGTGCTGGCGCCGAGCATGCATCTGACAAGCTGCGTCGAGCGCAAGCTGATCCCGCCATTCGGGCTGAGCGGCGGTGAGCCCGGCAAGGGCGGTCGTCTGACGCTGCTGCGCGATGGCGTCACCACCGATCTCGACGGCAAGCTCAATCTTGTCCTGCAACGGGACGATGTCATCACCGTCGAGATGTGCGGTGGCGGCGGTTTCGGTACGGCGGTCTGAGGAGAGAACCATGAGCAGACTGCTACGCACCGGACTCAATGCCGGCGACAGCGCCCCGCTCACCGTGGTCGGCGGCGAGGGCGTGTATTTCCATCTCAAGGATGGTCGCAAGCTCATCGACGGCAGCAATACCGGCGGCGGCCTCGGCCATCGCCATCCCCGCATGGTGGAAGCGATCCGCAATGCCGCCGATACGCCGGTCGTCAACGAAGGCTGGACATGGATCGGCCGCGAACAGGCCGCCGACGATCTGATGGATACCGCCTTTGCAGGCGAGGACTGGGTCGGCGGCGTGCGCTTCTGCATCTCCGGCAGCGAAGCCAATGACATGGCGCTGTCACTGTGCCAGGCGCTGACGCAAAAGTCCGCGCTGGCGACGCGTGAGCGCGCCTATCACGGCATCGTCGGCCTGTCGCGCAGCATGACCGTGCAGCCGCACTGGCATGGCGGCCTTGCGGTGCAGGCCGGTGGCTCGCGCCTCCCGGCACCGATGGCGCCGGTGAAGATTCTTCCGGCACCGGATGGTGCGATCTATGGCTCGTTGCCGGACAATCGGCCGGTCGCGGCGCGTCTTGCCGAAGCGACGGACACACTCAGCGGCACCGCCGCCACCATCATCGACTACACCCAGGGTGGCAATTATTACGACGGCACCTATCAGGACGAAGTCGCACGCCATGCGGCGGCGGCGGAGTCGATCTGGATCGCTGACGAGGTCGTCACCGGCGCCGGCCGTGCCGGTCGCTGGTTCGCGTTTCAGGGCGCAGCGAGCCGGCCGGATATCGTGACCCTCGGCAAGTCGCTCGGTGGCGGCGCTGCGGCGGTGGCGGCGGTGGTCGTCTCGAAGCGGATCGTCGAGATGCTCAAGGGATCGAGCTGGCAGAATTACGGCACGCTGCGCGGTCATCCCATCAGCATGGCGGCCGTCAGCGCCTATCTGAAAGTGGTGACCGAAGAAGACATTCTGGCGCGCGTCCGCACGATGGAGGGGTTCTTCCGCAAGCGCCTGCTCGAGATTGCGCGCAGCCATCCGAGCGTCAGCCGCGTCGCCGGGCAGGGCCTGCACTGGACCGTCGAGCTGCACGGGCCGGACTGGCGCAACTGGGCCGGGGATACCACGGAAAATCCGATCGCCTCGCGTGTCGCTGCATTGGCCATGGAGGCCGGCGCGGTGATCGGCACCAGCGGGGAGCAAACCTCGCTATTCCTCGCCCCGCCCCTGATCATCAGCGAACAGGACGCCGAGCGGCTTCTGGCTGCGCTCGATCATGGCCTCGATCTTGCGGATCGGGAGCATGAACGATCGAGGCTGCATCATTGACGAGATTGCTGGAAAGGATGCCATGACTAACGCATCGCCGTTTTGGCCTTGCGGTGAGCCTCATGAATTGCCGATGCCGGACGGCATCCTGTATGACGCGCTGTCACGCGCGGCGCGGGATCGTCCTGATCATCCGGCAACGGTCTTCTATGACGGCGTGCTGGGTTATGCGGAACTGCTGCGGCAGGTGGATGCGCTGGCAGGCTATCTGCAGCACAGATGCGGCGTGCGAGCCGGCGACCGCGTTCTGGTCGCGCTGCAGAACTCGCCGCAATATGTGATTGCCTATCACGCGGTGATGCGCGCCGACGCCATCGTCGTGCCCATCAATCCGATGAACAAGGCTGCAGAGGTCAGCTACATGGCGACCGATAGCGGCGCCAGGGTGGCGATCGCCGGCAGCGAACTTGCTGAGGTTTTCACGCCGCTTCTTGCGGTTGATCTCGATGTGGTGATTGCTGCGCGCTATCGTGACTACCTGCCGGATCAGACGCCGTATGCGCTGCCGGCCTGCGTGACGCAGGATATTGCCATCCCGAACGCGCCGGGCTGGCACGAGTGGATGCATGTCATTGCAGCAGGAGAGCAACCTGCGCCGAAGACGGCAGGTCCTGATGATATGTGCCTCTTTCCCTATACGTCCGGTACGACAGGCAAGCCGAAAGCCTGCATGCACACGCATCGCAGCGTGCTGTTCACGGCCGTATTGCAAGCGCGCTGGTATGGCATGGGGAAAGACGATGTCATGACCGCGTTCATGCCGCTGTTTCATGTGGCCGGCATGCAGGGATCGATGAATTCAGCCATCGTTGCGGGGGCCACGCTGGTGATCACGGCGCGATGGGACAAGGAAATGATCCCGCCGCTGTTCGCGCGATACGGGGTCACGTTCTGGAACGCGGCGCCGACCATGATCGTGGACGTGTTGGCGAGCCCGAATTTCCGCGATGACTGCTTCGCACGGTTGAAGGTCATCACCGGCGGCGGAGCGGCGATGCCGGTCGCTGTCGCCGAACGGCTCAAATCGCGTTTCGGTCTCGATTTCGTCGAGGGCTATGGCATGACCGAAACCATGTCGCCGACCCATATCAATCCAATGGCCGCGCCAAAACGGCAGTGTCTCGGCATCGCCGTGCATGAAACGGACGCGCGGGTGATCGATCCGGATACATGCGTGGAGCTCGGTGTGGGCGAGACCGGCGAGATTATCGTCAGCGGTCCTCAGGTGCTGCGCGGCTACTGGAACAGGCCGGAGGCCGATGCGTCCACCTTCATCACAATCGGACATCGGCGCTTCCTCCGCACGGGCGACCTCGGCTATCGCGATGCCGACGGCTATTTCTTTGCCGTCGATCGGCTCAAGCGCATGATCAATGTCAGCGGGTTCAAGGTCTGGCCGGCTGAAGTGGAGGCCACCATGTATGGCCATCCAGCAATCCGGGAATGCTGCGTGATCTCCGCGCCGGACGGCTATCGCGGGGAAACCGTGAAGGCGGTGATCGCATTGCACGACAGTGCAAAAGGTTCGGTCACGCCCGAGGATATCGTGGCCTGGGGCCGCCAGACGATGGCGAGCTACAAGGCGCCACGTGCGATCGCATTCGTCGAGAGCCTGCCACGCTCCGAAAGCAACAAGATCAGTTGGCGGCTTCTGCAGGACGCCGAATGGAGCTGACGTTGACAGACGATCCGTCTCGCGGGAATTCGCGACGGTGCCTGGGGGAACCGAGACCGTATGACCAATGCAAACTGACCGGATTTGTGCGGCGAGGCTTAAATCGAGGCAGTGATTGCCTGTTAAAGCGCATTGACCTCGTTCCCACGTGCCTTCCAAATGCACAGTGCTTCGGGAAGATCACATGACGTTGAGTTTTGACTTCGCGGCCTGCAGCGGGCCGCAGCGTTACAAATTGCTGACAGGTCTGGTGGTGCCGCGCCCGATCGCATTGATCACGACGATATCTGCGGAGGGCGTCGTCAATGCCGCACCGTTTTCGTTCTTCAACGTGTTCTCCGAAAATCCGCCGCTGGTGGTCGTCGGGCTGCAGGCCAAGCCCGATGGCGTCGTGAAAGACACGACGCGCAATGTGCGGGCGACCGGACACTTCGTTGTCCACATGGTCGATGAAGCATTTTCCGCTGACATGGCCCACTGTTCGATCGGTTTTCCGGCTGAGATCGGCGAACCCGCTGCGCTGAATCTCGCCTTGGCCGATGGCATTCATGGACCGGTGCCCTATCTTGCCGGTGCGCCCGTGGCGCTCGAATGTCGCCAGGTCACGATGATGAATTTTGGCGCGGAGCGGGATCTGCTAGTTGGTGAAATTCTCGGCCTGCATGTTCGCGATGGCGTGGTTGACCCTGAAACGTTGCGGACAAACTATGAGGCCTATTGGCCGATCGGTCGCATTGGCGGCAACGTCTATGTGCGGATGGGCGACCGGTTCGAACTGAATGTGCCGAGCCTGGAGGCATGGCAGAGTGCGCGTGGGTAGAAAGTGCCCGATGCGTCACGATCATCTTGAAGATCATCACGGAGAAGCAGCGCGATGCGCGTGATCAATGTCGCAGCCGCCCAACTCGGGCCGATCCAGCGTGCCGAGGGGCGCGAGGTTGTCGTGAAGCGCATGCTTGCGCTGATGGACGAGGCGAAGAGCAAAGGCGCCGACCTCATCGTCTATCCCGAACTGGCGCTCACAACCTTCTTTCCGCGCTGGTATGTCGAGGATCAGGCGGAGGTTGATCTCTGGTTCGAACGCGACATGCCGAATGAAGCGGTTCAGCCACTGTTTGCGCGTGCCGCCGAATATCAGATGGCGATGAATTTCGGCTATGCGGAACTGACGCCGGATGGTCATCACTTCAACACCAGCATTCTCACCGATCGCACCGGGAAGATTGTCGGCAAATATCGCAAGATCCATCTGCCCGGCCATTCCGAATTCGATCCCGAGCGCGATTTCCAGCATCTGGAAAAGCGCTATTTCGAGCCCGGCGATCTCGGCTTTCCGGTCTGGCGTACGCTGGATGGGATTTTCGGCATGGCGGTCTGTAACGACCGACGCTGGCCGGAGACCTATCGTGTCATGGCCCTGCAGGGCGTCGAGATGGTGCTGATCGGCTATAACACGCCGTCTTTCAACTCGCAGAAGGGCAGCGAGGGGCCGGAGAAGCGGCTGTTCCACAACCGCCTGGCCGTGCAGGCCGGCGCCTATCAGAATTCATGCTGGGTGGTGTCGGTGGCCAAGGCCGGCGATGAGGATGGCTTTCCGCTGATCGGCGGCAGCCTGATCGTCAATCCGGATGGCGAGGTCGTCATCGAGGCAAAGACAGACGGCGATGAGTTGCTGGTCCATCCATGCGACCTCGACGACACCGTGTTCGGGAAAAAGACGATCTTCGATTTCGCCCGTCATCGGCGTATCGAGCACTATGGTCGCATCACCAGCCAGACCGGCGTGATCCTGCCGCCGGAAACGTGATGTGATTGGTTTCCGGCATGCACGACATCGGCCGGGGATCGCGTCGGCCGGCGATCAACTCGCCGCGAATTGCACCGCGCCGACCGCCATGGTGACGGCTGCCTGGGTTGGATCGATTACGGGGATGCCGAGCGCGTCTTCCAGCGGCTTGCGATGTCGCGCCATGCCGGCGCAACCCATCACAATGGCACCGGCGCCGTCCTCGTCCTTCAGCGCACGCCCGACGGCGATCATCTTGAGCAGCGTGCCGTCCCCCGATGCGGTCTCCGCAACGGTCATGTTGAGCGGGCGTTCGGCGGCAAGGCGATCCATCAATCCCATCTGCCGCAGGTACCGCAAGTGACGGTTGATCGAGCGCTGCGCGATGGCAATGACACCAAAGCGATCGGCGCGGGTCAGCGCGGTGAGCACGCCGCATTCGGCGATACCGAATACCGGGCGCGTCGTCGCCTCGCGGCAAACATGCAGCCCTGGATCGCTGTAGCAGGCGATCACGAAAGCGGCCGAAGTCGTATCGCGCGCGATCAGCTGTTGCAGCGGCATCGCGACGCGCTCGACATCGGCCTGGCTCTCCACGCCGAATGGTCCATCTTCCAGGGTCTCGCAAACAATCTCGGGCCCGGTCGGGAAGTCGAGCGGTTTCAGCGCATCGGCGAATCCTGCGGTCACGATACGGTTGGAGTTCGGGTTGATGACGAGGATGCGCGGTCGAGGCATTTCAATGCGTCCTGTATTGACGGATCCCAGAAAGGAGCAAAAATTATGCCGTGGGTGAAGACGATGATGTCACGCATCCGGCACACAGACACGCGGCAAGAGAAATGTCGTCCATATGTGCTCAGCATCGATAGTCACGGAGACAGCCATGACCGCCCCCGTATTTGACCTCATCATTCGCGGCGGACGTGTCGCCACCACCACCGACGTCTTCGAAGCCGATATCGGTATTTCAGGCGAAACAATCGCTGCCATCGGGCGCGGGCTGACTGGCGCCAAGCGCGAGATCGATGCGCGCGGCAAATTCGTGCTGCCGGGCGGCGTGGATACCCACTGCCATATCGAGCAGCTCTCGGCTGCCGGTATCGTCAATGCCGATACGTTCGAAAGTGCGACCACCTCGGCGGCTTTCGGTGGTACAACTTCCGTGATCTCCTTCGCTGCCCAGCATATTGGCATGCATTTGCCTCAGGTGCTCGAGGACTATCATGCACTGGCCCGCAAGGGTGCAGTGATCGACTATGCCTTTCACATGATCATTGCGGATCCGACCAAGGAGACGCTGGAGCGCGATCTGCCGGCCTTGATCAAGCAGGGGCATGGCTCGATCAAGATCTTCATGACCTATGACCGGCTGAAGATCGACGACGAGCAGCTCCTCGATATTCTGATGGCGGCCCGCGAGGGTGGTGCGATGTTCTGCGCCCATGCGGAGAATCACGGCATCATCTCCTGGATGGTGAAACGGTTGCTGGCACGCGGCTACACCGACCCAAAGTTTCACGCCACCAGCCATGCCCGGTTCTCCGAAGCGGAGGCGATCAACCGGCTCATCGGCCTCGCGGCACTGGTGGATCAGCCGATCATGATCTTCCACGTCTCGACTGCCGAGGGCGCAAAGGTGATACGGCAGGCGCGGGGCGAGGGGCTCAAGGTCTTCGCTGAAACCTGCCCGCAATATCTGTTCATGACGGCCGAGGATCTCGACAAGCCCGGCATTGAGGGCGCGAAATGGATGTGCAGCCCGCCACAGCGCACAGCCGCGGATCAGGAAGCGCTGTGGCAGGCCTTGTCGCTAGGCGATCTGCAGACGATTTCGTCCGACCATGCGCCCTATCGGTTCGACGACACCGGCAAGCTGCGCGCCGGACCCAATCCGAATTTCAAGCAGATCGCGAATGGTCTGCCGGGCCTCGAACTGCGCCTGCCATTGCTGTTCGATGCGATGGTGTCGAAGGGCAGGCTCGGGCTGGAGAAGTTCGTCGAGCTTACGGCGACGGCGCCGGCCAAGATCTACAACCTGCATCCGCGCAAGGGATCGATTGCGGTCGGCGCCGACGCCGATATTGCAATCTGGGATCCGGAGCGCCGCGTCACCGTGAGCGATGACATGATGCACGACCTCACAGGCTACACGCCATTTGCCGGACGCACTTTGCAAGGCTGGCCGGTGACCGTGCTGTCGCGTGGCCGCGTCATTGTTGATGATGGCAAGCGATCGGCAGAGCCGGGTTGCGGCCGTTTCCTGCCGCGGAGTGGTGGCGAAGCTGCCAGGCCGACGGGACGGCTGGTCGCGGATATGAATCCTGAGCTGAATTTCGGCGCCAAACTGCTGTGACCGCATCGCATATCAAAGAAGGAAACGGTCGATGCTCATGCACGGCGCTGGTTGCGGAGATGTAAATCCATGCATGTCCTGATCTTCGGCGGCACGGGCTTCGTAGGCCTGAATATTGCGGACAGATTGCTCGACGGCGGGCACAGCGTGACGTTGTTCGACCGCGCTCCGTTGCCGGCAGCGGCACAACGTGCCTTTGCTGCGCATGGGGAACGATTGCACGTCGTTGAAGGGGATGTCACCGATCGTGCAGCCGTGGCCGCAGTTGTCGGTAATCACGTCGACGCCCTGCTGCTTGGCGCGGCGATCACCGCGGGAGCGGCGCGCGATGCGGCCGATCCGGGCAGCATCCTGCAGGTCAATCTGGCCGCGCAAGTGCCGATCCTGGAACTGGCGCGGGATGCCGGGATCAAGCGGATCATCAATCTGTCCTCCGCGGCGGCCTATGGCGCGAGCGGCCAGCGGTTTGCGGTGCTGGAGGAAGAGACGCCATGCGATCCGGTCGCTCTCTATCCCATCACCAAATTTGCGTCCGAACGCGTCGCGGCACGGCTCGCCGATCTCTGGCAGATGGACATCATCAGCGTGCGCCTGTCTGGTGTGTTCGGGCCGTGGGAACGGGCGGGTGGTGTACGCGACACGCCATCGCCGCAAGCCTTGATCATGGCTTGCTGTACCGAACAGCGTTCGGCCCTGCTGAGCGATGCGGGCGAGAAAGACTGGGTCTATGCGCTCGATGTGGCGGCCGCCGTGCAGCTCCTGCTGGAGGCGGAGCGGCCGCGTCATGATCTCTACAATATTTCAAGCGGCATGACCTACACCGCGGAGGCCTGGGGTGAGGCATTCGCCACTCTGAATCCCGGCTTTACATGCAGGCTCGCGGGGACGGGCGAAGCACCAACGGTCATGGTGCATGGGCCGATACGTGCGCCGCTCTCGGTGCGGCGTATCGAAGACGAATTTAATTGGCACGCGAGCTTCGACTGCGGTGCATCGGCCGATCATCTGAGCCGTTGGCTGCGCGAACATGGTGGAGTGGCATGAAATGAAACTGGCTGGGCAGGTTGCGATCGTCACCGGTGCCGGATCGGGTATCGGTCGGGCCAGTGCACTGCTGTTTGCGGGCGAAGGCGCCTATGTCGCCATTGTCGATCGTGATGCGGACGGCGCCGAGGAGACGCTCGCGACATTGCGGGCGGCGGGAGGTGACGGCAAGGTTTATGTCGGCGATGTCGGCGACGCGGGGTTTGCGACGGCGACTGTCGATGCCATCGTCGCGGGTCATGGGCGCATCGATGTGCTGATGACGGCGGCGGGTTTCTCTTGCGGCGGCACAGTGGTCACGACCGATCCCGCAGATTGGGACGCGGTGTTCCGCGCCAATGTCGGCGGCACCTGGCTCTGGGCCCGCGGGGCGGTGCCGGTGATGCAGCGTCAGGGGAAGGGGGCAATCATCACGCTGGCCTCGCAACTCGCGGTCGCCGGTGGTCGGGGCAATACCGCCTATATCGCCGCAAAGGGCGCCATCGTCAGCCTGACCCGCACCATGGCAGTGGACTTCGCGCCCGATGGCATCCGTGTCAATGCGATTGCGCCAGGCGCGATCGATACGCCAATGCTCCGCCGCAGCTTTGCGCGCCATGCAGATCCCGAACCTGTGCGAGAAACCTCACGTCTGCGCCATGCCATGAAACGCTTCGGTCAAGCCGAGGAAGTGGCCGAGGCGGCGCTCTATCTGGCCGGTGACGGATCGTCCTTTGTGACCGGCATTGTATTGCCGGTCGATGGCGGCTGGCTCGCTGCGTGATCAGGACAGCGCAGGCTTGCGCTCGCGCGCCGGCCCGTTTTTTCCGCGCAGGATCTGCGCAAGCGCTGCGGCATTGTGTGAGAGCGGCTCGAAGCGGGGCGTAAGAAGATAGGCCTTCATGGCAGTTCGTGGCGCAAGTGGTCGTGAGACCAGGTCGGGCCATGCATGGCCGCGTAGCACGAATTCATCCACGACGGCGATGCCTGCACCGGATCGGACCATGGCGCAGGCATCGGGTGTAAAGCGCACCACCGTCGCGATGCGGACCGGCTCGGCGCTTGTCGCCAGCGCTTCGGTGACGATATGGCCGTAAGGCGTCTGACCACCGAAGCCGATCAATGGATAGGGCGCAAGCTCGCGGGCGCGAATGCTCCGTTGTTTGGCGAGCGGATGATCCGACGGCATGACCACATTCAACGATCCTTCGGCGATGACCTCGACATCGACGGTCGGCTCGTCGACCGGGAGCACCGAGATGCCCAGATCTGCACGCGCAGTGGCGACCCGACTGATAATCTCCAGCAGGGTCAGTGTTTCAAACTCCACCTTGAGATCGGGGAAGCGTCGGCGCAGTCTGGCGATCGCATCGGGCACCATGCTGTGGCCGGCGCTCGGGCTTGCCACGACCCGGACCGAGCCGATGCCATGGGCGCGCAATTCATCGGCGAGATCGTTGATACGCAGAACGCCGCGATGTACCTCGTCCACTTCGACGAATAGTCGTCGCGCCTCCGGCGTCGGCTGAATGCGGCCGCGGACCCGCTCGAACAACTGCAGTTTCAGTCCATCCTCGGTGTAAGCGAGCAGGCGGCTGATGGCCGGCTGGGATACGGACAGCAATCGCGCCGCACCGCTGATCGAGCCCGTCATCATGATGGCGCGAAATACTTCAATCTGCCGCAAGTTTAGGCGCATGTGCATTTACCGGTGCGAAAAGGAGGCGAGATCCCGCGTCTGACCTGCTGCCAGCCCCCATAACGACTGATTATGGCCGCAGGACAAATTAGCATACTTGGTTCTGATCTTGCTTTGCTAGTCTTCGACGTGTCGGTTTGAGCGAAGTGGAGAAAGCGTGAGCGATTGTTTCCGTCGGGCGCAGTGGTATCTGCTGCATCAAGATAAATCCTCAGCCGCCACTTGCTGTGTGCGGAGTCCTCGCTGTGAGGATTGTGTTTGATGGATGGTCTCGCTGCACATTCTGAGCTTGTTCGATCCGACCTCGCGAAGACGGCTCATCCGTCAATGCCGTGGCTGACGCCGGTATCCGCGCCGGACGGTACAACGGCGCTCGACGTTTTGATCGTCGGTGCCGGACAGTCGGGGCTTGCCATCGCATTTGCTCTCAGGCGTTCGCAGGTGACGAACATTCGCGTCATCGACAAGGCCGAGGAAGGTCGTGAAGGTCCGTGGCTCACTTACGCACGGATGCCGACGCTGCGCAGCCCGAAGGATTATACCGGCCCCGACCTGGATATTCCTTCGCTGACCTATCAGTCATGGCATGAAGCCAAATATGGCCCCGACAGCTGGCGTGATCTCAATCTTATCCCACGCGAACACTGGGCGGATTACCTGCTGTGGTATCGCCGCGTGCTCGATCTGCCGGTGCGCAACGGATGCGAGGTGATCGACATCGCGCCGGCCGATCATGACCTGCTCGCCGTGACCATGCGCACCGGACACGGCGAGGAACGCATTCATGCACGCAAGGTGGTGCTCGCCACCGGTCAGGAAGGCATGGGTGACTGGAGCATTCCGGCGCCGCTGCGTCACCTGTCGGCCGAGCGCTGCGTGCACTCCGCGGCATCCATCGACTTCGCAAGCCTGCGCGGCCGGCGCGTCGCGGTGATCGGTGCTGGCGCGTCGGCATTCGATAATGCCGCGACTGCGCTCGAACATGGCGCCGCCGCCGTTCACCTGCTTTGTCGCCGCACCGCCATCCAGCTGGTCCAGCCCTATCGCTGGCTGACATTCCGCGGATTCCTGCGCCACTTCTCGGATCTCGATGATGCATGGCGCTGGCGCTTCATGCGCGCCATTCTGGAAATGCGCGAGGCTTTTCCGCAGCCGACCTATGACCGCTGCGCGCGTCACGCTGCCTTTGATCTGCAGGAGGGTGTGCAGATCGAGGGCGCACGCGAGACGCCGGACGGCGTCGTGCTGCAGACGTCGCGTGGTGAGTGTGTTGCGGATCTCGTTGTCTGTGGCACCGGTGTCGAAATGGATTTTCGCGGGCGGGTGGAACTTCAGCACTGCGCCCACAATATTGCGCGCTGGGCAGATCGATACCGGCCGCCCGGAGATGAGCAGAGCGCACGGCTGGCGCAATTTCCCTATCTCGCCGACGACTATGCACTCTGCGAGCGCGTGGCGGGCCAGACGCCGTGGATACGCGACATCCACCTCTTCGCGATTGCGTCCACGATGAGCTTCGGGCCGTCGGGATCGTCGATCAATGCCATGACCACAGCGGTGCCAAAGCTGGTGCACGGTCTCACACGCGGCCTGTTTCGCGCCGATATCGACAGGCACTGGGCCTCGTTCAGTGCCTACGATGTTCCTCAGGCGGTCGTGCGGCAAGCGGGTGCGACCAATGCGTGAGAACCGCATCATTGCCGCATGTGATGCACGGCATTTCTGCGACATGCATCGGGATGTTGGCATGTCTATTGCTTCGATATTTGAGACTGCAGCTGCTGCCTAGATATAAACAAACGGGGACATCGTTGATGAGCATTGTGCATTCGAAGCGTGTGTGGATCGCGGCAACGTGCCTGACCTTTGCGATCGCAAGTAGCGCCCCATCCGCGCATGC
Source organism: Tardiphaga sp. (assembly GCF_044336785.1). Lineage (GTDB taxonomy): Bacteria > Pseudomonadota > Alphaproteobacteria > Rhizobiales > Xanthobacteraceae > Tardiphaga. The sequence continues at coordinate 12,556 of NZ_JBIIOT010000034.1, forward strand.
GCAGACCCGTGCTGAAACGCTGCGGTATTTGACCGGCGCCGCAGTCAATACGCTCGATCCTAACATTCCGGGCTCGACCCGCGAAGCGTTCGCGGTCAGCCTGTCGACCTACGATCGTCTCGTGTCATTCGGTCGCAAGCAGATGAACGGCAAATGGGTGTTCGATCTCGACACCATTCGCGGCGAGCTCGCGGAATCCTTTGATGTCAGTCCGGACGGTCTGAAGATCACGTTCAAGCTGCGCAAGGACGCCAAATTCCAGGACGGCTCTCCGGTGACTGCGGAGGATGTCAAATGGTCGCTGGATCGGGTGGTCACCGCCAAGGTTCTCGGAAAGGCGCAGTTGCTGACGGGGTCGATGACCGATGCGAGCCAGTTCAAGGTCATTGATCCGCTGACCATCGAAATCACGCTGCCGCAGCCGGACAAGCTGGCCTTGCCGAACCTCGCCACCGTCTATCCGATCATCATCAACTCGAAGCTCGCCAAGGCCCATGTCACGGAAGATGATCCGTGGGCAGAGAAGTGGCTGAAGGAAAACACCGCGGGCAGCGGCGCCTATGTGATCGAGCAGTTCAAGCCGGGCGAGCAGGTCATCCTGAAGCGTAACGACGCCTGGAACCGCGGGCCGGATGGCAAGCAGGCCTTCTTCAAGCGCCTGATCGTGCAGTCGGTGCCGGAGCCTGCGACCCGCGCAAGTCTGGTGGAGAAGGGGGATGCCGATATCGTCATCGATCTCCAGGCCAGCGATGCACAGGCGCTCGAGGCCAAAGGCAAGCTGCAGGTGATCTCGACGCCGCAATACAATGCGATCACCTTTATCTCGATGAACAATCAGATGCCGCCATTCGACAAGCCGGATGTGCGCCGTGCGATCGCCTATGCGTTGCCGTATGACGATATGTTCAAGGCGGCGCTGTTCGGACGCGGCCTGCTGCTGGCCGGCGCGACCTGGGCCGACGGCAAGCCGCCGAGCGGCGCATTCCCGATCCCGCAGCCGATCAAGCTCGATCTCGACAAGGCGAAGGCTTACCTCAAGGCGGCCGGCTATCCGGACGGGTTCTCGACGACCTTCAGCTTCAATGTCGGCCAGTCGGCGACGGCCGAGCCGATGGCTGCGCTGCTCAAGGAGTCGCTCGGCAAGATCGGCATCAAGGTTGATATCCAGAAGCTGCCGGATGCGCAGATGTCGACGCAGATCACCGAAAAGAAGGTGCCGTTCTTCGCGGAGGGCATCGTCGCGTGGCTGCCGTCCACCGACTATTTTTATCGGAATTTCTACACCGGCAATCAGCGCTGGAATTACTCCTCCATCGACAATCCGGACCTGACTGCGCTGGCGCAGAAGGCCCGTTTTGAAGCCGACAAGGCGAAATATGAGGACGATGGCAAGAAGCTCAATGCGATGAACTTCGATCTCATGCCGCAGATCCCGCTGTGGCAGCCCAGCCAGGATGCGGTGATGGCGTCGAACATCACAGGCTACACCTATCAATTCCATCGCCAGGTCGATTATCGGGACCTCAGCCGGAAATGAACGTGATCCGGCTTCGGCACACCGCGAGCCGCCGCCTGACGGCGGCCCGCATTCCGGCAAACAGCGGCTGCGGTGACAACTATCGATGCAGCCCTGACGATCGCGGGTGTCTGACATGATGCTGCTGGTCTCGACAGCAAGACGCGCGATCATGCGCTTTGCGTCGTCGCTGCCCGCGCTGTTTGGCGTGCTTGTTCTGACCTTCCTGCTGATGCGGGTGTTGCCGGGCGATCCCGCAGTCTTCTTCGCGTCCGGCCCCAATTCGGGCAAGGAGGAGATCGAGACCATCCGCAAGCAGATGGGGCTCGATAAACCGGTACCGACCCAGCTCGTGCTATATCTCTATGATGTCGGTCGCGGCAATCTCGGCCGTTCGCTGATGACGGGGCAGGCTGTCACCAAGGACCTGCGCGAGCGCCTGCCGGCCTCGCTCGAACTCACATTCTCCGCGCTGCTCCTTGCGTTGATCTTTGCCATCCCGCTTGGCGTGATCGCGGCGTTGCGACCGGGATCGTTGATTGATCATGGTGTCCGGCTGTTCTGCGCGCTCGGGGTTTGCGTGCCAACCTTTGTCTCCGGCCTGCTGCTGATCTACATTTTCTACTACCTTCTCGGTGTATCTCCGGATCCCACCGGGCGCGTCGATATCTTCACGAGCCTGCCGCCCGCGCATTCGAGTTTCCTGCTGATCGATTTCGCAATCGCTGGAGACTGGAGCGGCTGGTGGGCAGCATTCAAGCAGTTGATCCTGCCAGCCTGCACCATGGCACTCTTCGTCATCGCCCCGTTGGCGCGGATCACGCGCGCCTCGATGCTGGCCTCGCTGGGCAGCGATTTCGTACGCACGGCGCGCTCGGTCGGCCTGTCGTGGTGGCGCATCATCGTCACCTATGCGCTGCGCAATGCCATCCTGCCCGTCATCACCATCGCCGGCATCGTGTTCTCGACCATGCTCGGTGCCAATGTGCTGGTGGAGAAAGTGTTTTCGTGGCCGGGCGTCGCGTCCTATGCCCTCGATGCGCTGCTGTCGTCGGACTATGCGCCGGTGCAGGGCTTCGTGCTGCTGATGGCCTCGGTTTTCGTCATCGTCAATCTCGTCGTTGACGTGCTCTACGGCATCGCAGACCCCAGGATTTCGATCGGATGAGCAGTGCCACCCTCCAGCACGCCGCCTTCATCCTGCGCGGCAACCCGGTCACCGGCATCGCTGCCTTCGGCGCGGCTGTGCTGATCTTCGTCGGCATCTTCGGGCCGTGGATCGTGCCCTATGATCCCATCGCGTCAAACGTCCAGAACGCCTTGATGCCACCCAGTGCCGCGCATTGGGCCGGCACGGACCAGCTTGGGCGTGACGTCTTCAGCCGGATCATCGTGGCTGCGCAGCTCGATCTCGCGATCGCGGTGTCGGCCGTCGGCATCTCTTTTGCGATTGGTGCCGTTGTCGGCGCGCTGTGCGGCTATATCGGCGGCCGGCTCGACCGCTTCGTCGGACGCTTCGTCGACGTGCTGATGGCATTCCCGCTCTTCGTGCTGGCCATGGCCATGGTCGCTGCGCTCGGCAATCGGGTCGAGAATATCGTGATCGCGACCGCGATCATCAACTTGCCGTTCTACGTTCGCTTCGCTCGTGCGGAGGTGAATGTTCGACGTAACCTTGGCTGGGTGGAAGCCGCGCGTGCCTGTGGTGACAGTCACGTCTCCGTTGTCCTGCGCTTCCTTCTGCCCAATGTGCTGCCTGCCATGGTGGTACAGATGTCGCTCAATCTCGGCTGGGCGATCATCAACGCGGCCGGGCTGTCGTTCATCGGCCTCGGTGTTAAACCGCCGACCCCGGAATGGGGTATCATGGTCGCTGAAGGCGCCCGTTTCATTTCCACCGGCAAATGGTGGCTCGTCGCTTATCCCGGCCTGGCGCTGATGCTGGCTGTGCTCTGCTTCAACCTGCTCGGTGACGGGTTGCGGGATATCCTCGATCCGAGACAGCGTACCTGATGATGACGAACAAGCCGCTGCTGGAGATCGACAATCTCAGTGTGACCTTTTCCACCCGTCACGGACCGGTCGAGGCGGTGAGGGGCATTTCGCTGTCGCTCGCCGAAGGTGAGACCCTGGGCATTGTCGGCGAAAGCGGATCAGGCAAGTCTGTGACAGGCTTTGCGATCACGCGTCTGCTGGAACGGTCCGGCCGGATTGCGCAAGGGCGGATCACGTTCCGGGATCGCGACATTACCCGGCTGACCGCCTCTGGCCTGCGCGAGATGCATGGCGCCGCAATGGCCATGATCTTCCAGAACCCGCGCGGTGCGCTGAATCCGATCCGTGCCATCGGCCAACAAATCGCCGATGCCATTCTCGCGCAGCGCAGGATCCCGGCGAGCCAGGCGCGCGAGCAGGCGCTCGAACTGCTCAAGGCTGTCAAGATCCGGGATCCCGAAAGGCGGATGGCCGCTTATCCGCATGAACTTTCGGGCGGCATGTGCCAGCGCGTGATGATCGCAATGGCAATCTCGAGTAACCCGGCGCTGCTGATCGCCGACGAACCGACGACCGGCCTCGACGTCACCACGCAGAAAGTGGTGATGGACCTGCTCGCCAGCATTGCTGCGGAGCGGGGCATGGCGATAATCCTGATCACGCATGATCTCGGCCTCGCTGCGCGTTACTGCCGCCGCGTGGTGGTGATGGAGAAGGGCAAGCTTGTCGAGCAGGCCGATGCGCTCGCTCTGTTTCATGCGCCGCAGCATCCCTATACGAAGCGTCTGGTGGCCGCATCGCCGACCGCGAGTTCACGGGTCGAGGACCTCGTCGCCGACGATGACCGGCTCGCGACGCCGACGGTTCAAGTCCCGCCGCAGATCAGATCACCCGCTGGCACGCCGCCATTGCTCGAGGTCGTCAAGCTGGTGAAGCGCTTCGATGACGGTACCGTCGGGGTCGCGGATTTCTCGATGGCCATCACGCCTGGCGAGAGCGTCGGGCTGGTTGGTGAATCTGGATCCGGAAAGAGCACGACATCGCGCATGATCTGCCGTCTGCTCGATCAGAGCGAAGGGACGATCAATTTCAACGGCGAATCCATCAGCCGGATTTCTGCGCGCGACTTCCATTCCGCGCCTCAGCGCCGCGAGATCCAGATCGTCTTCCAGGATCCGAACGACAGCCTCAATCCGCGCTACACGGCCTTCGACTGCATCGCGCATCCGCTGATCCGGTTGCTCGGCATGCGCAATGGCGCAGAACTACGGCAGCGCGTCGGCGAATGCGCCTATCGTGTCGGCTTGCCAGCCGAACTGCTGCAGCGCTTTCCGCATCAGTTGTCGGGTGGCCAGAAGGCACGGATCGGCATTGCACGCGCGATCGCTTGTCGACCGAAGCTGCTGGTGCTGGACGAGCCGACCGCAGCACTCGACGTTTCGGTGCAGGCAGTGGTACTGCAACTGCTCGACCGGCTGCGGCGCGAAGACAATCTCGCTTTTCTGTTTGTCAGCCACGACCTCAACGTTGTCCGCATGATGTGCCAACGCACCATCGTGTTGCGCAATGGCGCGATCGTCGAGCAGGGCGAGAGCCATGCATTGTTCACCAATCCGCAGACGGACTATACGCGCGAACTGGTCGCGGCCGTGCCGCATATCGAGGCCCCGCAAGAGCTCCTGAAGGCATGAAGTTGTGCGGTGGCGATGGGCATAACGCATGATTATAGGCGTCGGATAATTTGGTATTATCCGTATGGATGGTTCGGGATTAGGGTTCTGTTCGACGTGAACGACCGGGCATGGGAAAGTAATGGTGAGTACAGGCAGCGGGCTGATCGACAGGCTCAAAGAGATCGTCGGCACCGCAAACATTCTGACTGATCCACAGGATCAGGCGCCGTTTCTTTCGGACTGGCTGGGGAAATATCGTGGCACTGCCGTTGCGGTGGTGCGCCCAGGGACGACGCAGGAGGTCGCCGATGTGATGGTGGCTTGCGCCGCTGCATATGTGCCTGTTGTTCCGCAGGGAGGCCATACCAGCCTGTCCGGCGGCGCGACGCCGGACATGTCTGGCTGCGCAGTGGTTCTGTCGTTGGTTCGCATGAACCGGATCCGTGCGCTGGATCCCATCGGGCAGACCATGGCAGTCGATGCCGGCGTCATACTTGCCAATGTCCAGAACGCCGCACAGGAAGCCGGCTTTTTTTTCCCGCTCAGTCTCGGTGCCGAAGGCAGTTGTACCATCGGTGGTAATCTCGCTGCCAATGCTGGCGGTGTGGCGGTTTTGCGATATGGCGTGATGCGCGAGCTGACGCTTGGTCTCGAAGTGGTTCTGCCAGACGGCCGGATCTGGAATGGAATGAAGGCGCTGCGCAAGGACAATACGGGCTATGCGTTGCGTGATCTCTTCATCGGATCGGAGGGGACGCTCGGAATTATCACCGGCGCCGTGCTCAAGCTGTTTCCGCAGCCGACGGCCCGTGCCACGGCATTTGTTGCGGTGGCCGATGTGGGCGCAGCATTGCGTCTGCTGGGCGTAGTTCGGAAGCATTGCGGCGATCGCCTTACGGCGTTTGAATTCCTGACCGGCGAGACGCTGGCGATGATCCAGCGGCAGATCGATGATGTCCGCGTGCCACTCGGTAAGATACCGGCCGCGGGCGTCCTGATCGAGCTCAGCGATATCGATGACGAGATGGCGCTGTCTGCAAGACTGGAACGCGCGCTTGGTGCGGCAATGGACGACGCTCTGGTCACGGACGCAGTCGTCGCTCAGGACAACGCGCAGGCAAAGTCGATCTGGCGACTGCGCGAGAGCGTATCACAGGCGCTCGTGCGCGAAGGCAAAGCGATCAAGCATGATATTTCGGTGCCGGTGGCGGAGATCGCGGATTTTGTCGCCGCCGCCGATCTGGCGGTCGCGGAAGCATTGCCCGGTATACGGCCGATGGTGTTCGGTCATCTCGGTGACGGCAATCTGCACTATAATCTGATGCGCCCGCTCGCCATGAGTGAAGAGGCGTTCGTCGCCCAAGGCGGTTTGCTGACGCGGATCGTGCACGACCAGACCAGCCGGCGGCACGGCTCGATCAGCGCCGAGCATGGGATCGGTCAGCTGCGCGTCGGCGAGATGGCAGTCTGCAAGGCACCGCTCGAGCTGGAGCTGATGCAGGCGCTGAAGCGGTTGCTCGATCCGGACGGGCTGATGAATCCGGGCAAGCTGCTGCCGATGTGAATGATCAGGAATATCAGATGACATTGTTGAATGAGGCTGCGCGCGGTGTCTATGTCATCGCCGTCACGCCATTCATGGAGAATGGTGCCCTCGATCTCGAGAGCGCCGATCGTATGGTCGATTTCTATCTGGAAAAGGGCGCGACCGGCCTGACGCTGCTCGGCATGATGGGCGAGGCGCCCAAGCTCACGGCTGACGAGTCCCGTATTCTCGTCCGCCGGGTGCTGGCGCGGACGGCGGGGCGCGTGCCGATCGTCGTGGGCGTCTCTGGGCCGGGCCTCGCTGCCATGGGCGAGTTGACTAAAGCCGTGATGGACGACGGAGCTGCCGGCGTGATGGTGGCGCCGCCGGCTGGCCTGCGCACGGACGACCAGATCGTCGTCTACTACGACATGGTCGCCGAAGCGATCGGAATCGGGACGCCATTGGTGCTGCAGGACTTCCCGCAATCGACAGGCGTCCAGATCGCGCCGGCGGTGATCTTGAAGATCGTCGCGCGTCTGCCCAACATGGTCATGCTCAAGCATGAGGATTGGCCGGGGCTCGCCAAGCTCGCAGCAATCCGCGCCGCCAGCGACAATGGCACCGCACGGCGTATCTCGATCCTTGTCGGCAATGGTGGCGTGTTTCTGCCGGAGGAACTGACCCGCGGCGCCGACGGCGCGATGACGGGCTTTGCCTATCCGGAGATGATGGTCGATGTCTGGCGCGCCCATGCGGCCGGCGACGTCGAGCGCGCGCATGATCTGTTCGATGCCTATCTACCGCTCGCCCGTTATGAGCAACAGCCGGGGCCGGGTCTTGCGATCAGGAAATATATTCTGGCCAAGCGGGGGGTGATCGCATCCGCGACACTGCGGAAGCCGGGCGCACCACTATCGGCCGCCGACATCACCGACGTTGAGCGGTTGATGTCACGTCAGACGCACCGCTTGAAGGAGCTCGGCTGATGGATCTTGGACTGAGTGGCAAGACGGCGCTTGTGCTTGGCGCGAGCCGCGGCCTCGGTGCTGCCGTGGCGCAGACCCTGGTACAGGAAGGTGCGCATGTCGTCGGCGCCGCACGCCGTGCAGCCGACATTGCTGCCTGGGCAGCCGCCCTGCCTGCCGAACAGCAGGAGAGGGTAACCTCCATGCATGTGGATGTCGGCGACCTCGCCACGGTCGATACGCTTGTCGATCATCTCCTGGAGACATCCGGCGTTGATATCGTGATTGCAAACTCCGGCGGTCCACCGCAGCGCGAGGCCGGGGACGCCACGCGTGACGATTGGTTGCGCCAGTTCGAGGCCATGGCCGCGAACCTCTTCCATCTGGTGCAACGCCTGTTGCCGGCCATGCAGCAACGCGGCTGGGGACGTATCATCACCATCGGATCGACGGGCATCGAGCAGCCGATCCCGCGATTGGCGCTCTCCAATGGCATCCGAGCTGCGGTTGCGGGCTGGTCGAAGACGTTGGCGACGGAAGTGGCGGCTCAGGGCATCACCGTCAATATGGCGTTGCCTGGCCGCATCCATACCGAACGTGTCGATCAGATCGACAAAGCGGCGGCGGACCGTGCCGGCAGCAGCATCGATGCCGTTGCCAAAGCGTCGATGGCGACTATTCCAGCGGGGCGCTACGGCCGCCCGCAAGAATTCGCCGACATGGTTGCTTTTCTGGCCAGCGAACGCGCGTCCTACGTCACCGGCGCCATGATCCGCGTGGATGGCGGCCTGATCCGTAGCGTCTAGGATGAATCTCGCGCAAGACGCCTGCGCTGGGATGGCACGACTCTTGCTGCGTTCAGGCCAGGTAAAGCAGGCAGCGAGGGCAGGATTTGAAGAATGTTCTGATCCATCACGTCGGGGGCTTGTGCGCGCGGATCTGGCGCGAGATCAAAGAGTCGGTCAGGCACGCCCCGATGCATTAGGTTGTGTAATCTAGCGCCTAAGACACGCCAGGCGTTCTCATACCGAAATCCGTCGAAGCGCATAGTTTCTTTTGATTTCTGCTGAGGCGCATCGCTCTCTAAGCTTTCGCCCGCAAGCGGCTGCATCATGCTTCGCCATGAGTTGCCTGATTTTTCTGCGGACAGCTATGAAAGTGCGGCTATGACCTCTGCCACCGTCTATTTCCTGAACGGGCCCAATGCCAATCTCTACGGGCTCGACAAGAGCGGCACGTATGGCCGCGAGAGTTTCGTCTCTATCAAGAAGCGCTGTGAAGACCACGCTGCGTCGCTTGGGGTGAGCGTCGACTTCCGGCAGTCCAATCATGAGGGCATTCTGGTGGACTGGATCCAGGAGGCGCGCGAGAAAGCGGACGGGATCGTGATCAACGCGGCAGGCTTGACCTATTCGTCGGTCCCCATTCTCGATGCATTGTTGGCTTTCGATGGGCCGATCATCGAAGCGCATATGAGCAATATCTGGAAGCGCGAGCCGTTCCGCCATCATTCCTATGTGTCGCGCGCCGCAACGGGCGTCATCGCAGGCCTCGGCGCACTCGGCTACGAGCTGGCGCTAACAGCGGTGTCGCGCCTGATCGCCGAGAAGGCTGCGCAATGACGTCCGAGGTGATGGCGTTCTACAGCGCCTTCGATGACTTCGAGACGTGGCGTGAGGCCCTGAGCGCGGAAGGGATCGATCTTCGCCAGGCCGACGATATCGTGGATCCCGGGAGCGTCCGGCACGCGCTGGTGTGGAAGCCACCGCATGGCTTTTTTGCGCGCTATCCCAATCTTGGCTTAGTCGTAAATCTCGGCGCTGGCGTTGATGCGCTGGTGGGGCGTGACGATCTGCCGGACGTGCCGATCACGCGCCTGTCCGATCCCAAGATGGCGCGGATGATGGCCGGCTATGTGCTGTTCGCCGTGACGCGCCATGCACGTGACATCCCGACTTTCGAGCGTGCCCAACGAGCGCATCGCTGGCACTATATTCATCCGCGCGATCCCGAGACAATCACGGTCGGCATCCTTGGCCTCGGCGAACTCGGGCTGACCGCAGCGCGCGAATGCGCGCGGCAAGGTTATCGCGTGCGTGGCTGGTCCAATACGCTGAAGTTGGTGGAGGGCATCGAGGCATCTGCCGGGCTGGCTGCATTGCCGGATATCCTTGGCGCTAGTGACATACTTGTCTGCATGCTGCCGCAGACGCCACAAACTTGTGGGCTGCTTGATGTCGAGCGCCTCGCACAGATGAAACCCAGCGCGGTCTTCATCAACGTGTCACGGGGCAGCATCGTCGATGAGCGCGCGCTGATCGCGGCGCTGCGCTCGGGTCACATCGCGGAGGCAACACTGGACGTGTTTGCAGCCGAGCCGCTGTCGCCCGAAAGCCCGCTCTGGGCGATGGACAATGTGTTGATCACGCCGCATCTCGCATCCGTGGCGCTGCCGGGATCAGCGGCGCGGCAGATCGGCGAGAATGTCCGGCGGCTCGGGGCCGGGCAGGAGTTGTTAAGCCGGATCGACCCGCGGCGGGGCTATTGACCCCGGCGCGAACTGGCCGCCGACCGCAAAGGCGTCCCGGGCGTAATCGGCGAATGTCTGGACCGCCGGGCGTAAATCGTGGCGTTTCAGGCGCAGCGCCATGACATTCGTTGCCGGCAGCTTTTCGGTAATCGGCACCACAGCGATGCGGCTGCCGTCATAGCCGACCGTGGTCCGCGGCACGGCATTGTGGATCGAATAGCCTTGTCCATGTCCGATCAGTCCGCGGATCAGTTCCGTCGAGCGGCTGCGGAATGCGATGCGGGGCTCGATGCCAGCTGTGGCAAACAGACCGGCGAAGTAATCCCGCGAATGCGGCAGGTCGAGCAGGATGAAGGGCTCGTCGCGCAGCTCGGTCAGGCTAATGGAGGCGCGGTTCGCGAGCGGATGGTCCGCGGATAGCATGATGAAGGGTGGCAGCTCACATAGTTTCTCGCCAACGATCTCGTCGGGCAGGGCAAATGAGTAAGACAACGCCAGTTCGGTTCGCCCTGCGATCAGGCCGTCGATGATCTCCTGCTGGTTGCCGTCTTCCAACTTCACCGAGATGCCGGGCTGGCTGTTGCGAAAGCCAGACAGCAGGCCAGGCATGAAGCGCGTCGCCAGTGTGAGGAAGCACCCCACCACGATCTCGCCCTGTAAGGCACTGCCAAGTGACTGAGCACTCTGGGCAAAATCCCGCGCATGGTTGAGGAGCAACCGCGCGTCATTGACGAGCCTTTGGCCCGCCGGTGACAGAGTTACGCCCTTGGCCAAATGGCGGACAAAGATCTGGATGCCGAGTTCGGCTTCCATCTGGCTGAGCGCCGCCGAGATCGAGGGCTGCGACACATTGAGCCGCTTGGCCGCCTCCGTCACGCTGCCGGCGTCAGCCGTCTCCACCACATAGCGCAGCGCACGGAGCGAGAATTTCATTGCGTTTTCCTATGCATCTCCAAAGATAATCATATTTCCCTTATGATGTGACTTACGTCAACGTCTCTTCAGGTGAACGAGGAGCCGATGATGATCCGCACGGGCGAGCAGTACAAAGAGGGCATTCGCGATGGCCGCGAGGTCTGGGTCGATGGAGAGCGCGTCAAGGACGTGACCACGCATCCCGCGCTGAAGCCGATCATCGATATTAAGGCCCGCATGTACGACATGGCGCGTGAAGATCGCTACGCCGCCGATCTCACTTATGTTGAGAACAACGAAACGCATTCGATCTTCTACAAGCCGCCGACAGAGCAGAAGGACTGGCACGACAAGATCAAGGCCGTCGACCATGTGATGAAAGACATTGGCGGCGTCGTCACCCGCGTCGGCGACGAGACCATTGGCGAAATGTGGTCGCTGACCGATGGCCGCGACGTGTTGGCCGAGATCGATCCGCGATTCGCTGCCAATATCGATCACCACATCCGCGCGGTGATCGAGAAGGACATTTTTCACGTCTCGGCCAACACCGATCCGAAGGGTGATCGGTCGCTGCCGCCGCAGCAGCAGGATCCCGACCTGATGGTCCATGTCACCCGCGAAACGGATGCCGGCATCATCATTCGTGGCGCGAAATATGAGACCGCCGCCGCCTATGCCGATCAGGCCTATCTGAAGCCGACGGTCGGCGCCTGGGCGAACGAGAAACTATCGGATTATGCGGTCGGCTGTATCGTCAAGATGGGCGCGCCAGGGGTCAAGCATATCTGCCGCGGCGGTTTTGCCGGCCGCAACAGCTCGAAGGACTATCCGCTGGCCAACCGCTTTGACGAAGTTGAAGCGCTTGTGGTGTTCGACGACGTGCTGATTCCGTGGGAGGACGTGTTCTTCTATCGCCACACCCGCGCGGCGCAGTTCGTGCGCTCGACGTTGCATCGCTATTCGGCGTTCCCCTATGTGCTGCGTCTGCTCTACACCGCCGACATGATGATCGGCGCGGCGATGTGGAATGCCAAGCAGACCGGCCTCGACAAGCTGCAGTCGGTGAAGGAAAAGCTCGCGGATCTGGTTTGCTACCGCGAAGGTATCAACGCGCATCTCACCGCGTCGATCGCCATGGCCGAGAAGAGTTCGGGTGGCCTCCTGATGCCGCAGCAGTCAATGCTCTATGCCGGTCGTGTGTTTGCCTGTTCGCAATTGCCGGCGATGATGCACATCGCCCGCGAACTCTGCGGCGGCCAGATCTGCATCACCCCGAATGCCAATGCATTCGAGGCCGAAGGCAGTGGCAAGTGGCTCAACAAGTTCTATTCGCTCAACGACGAATGGCAGGCGGACGATCGTCGCAAGCTCCTGGCATTCGCGCGGGACCTGCTGAATTCCGATTATGCCGGCCATCGCCTGACCTTCGTGCAATTTGCGCAAGCCCCGCACTTCAATCATCTGGCCGCCGTCTACAACAATTTCGACTTTTCCGGCCCGCTGGATTTCGTCAAGAAGTCCGCCGGTCTGTCGGATCGCATCGACGGCAAGCAGTCGTGAGCGCCGCATCTCACGACGTCGTCGCCGTGGAAGACTTTCGCGACGCGATGCGAACCACCGCATCGGGCGTGGCGGTGGTGACAACGGATGGCGAGGCCGGGCGTGCGGGCGTCACGGTATCATCGCTGTGCTCGCTGTCGATGGAGCCGCCCTCGGTGGTGTTCAGCGTTCATCGTGACAATGGCGGTCTCGAAAAGCTGCTCGCGAACGGCGTGTTCGTGGCGAATGTCCTGTCCGATGTGCAGGAGCGCGTCGCCAGCAGTTTTGCCGGCCTGATCCCCGAACTGCGCGACAATCGCTTTCTCGCGGGCGAATGGTCGGACATGCTCACCGGCGCACCAGCGCTCGATGGGGCCTTGTGCAATTTCGATTGCCGCGTTGCCAGCGTGTTTGATTTCGGCTCGCATCGCATCATCACCGGCGAGGTCCTGAATGTGCGCAAGCAGACCGCGCAGCCTCTGATTTTCTTCGATCGTATGTTTCGTCGTCTCGCTGCCGCTTGAGGATTTTAGTTCATGACCCATCAGCGTTTCCGCAAGTTCAACACCAAAGAAGCCTATCCCGAGCAGTCGCTCGACAATGACGTCTGTATGGTGGTGCGCGCCAACAACACGGTCTATGTGCGCGGACAGACCGCAATGGATCTCGATGGCAAGATCGTTGGCATTGGCGATGCCGCGGCACAGACGGAAAATGCCATGGCATGCGCCAAAGTGCTGCTAGAAGAGGCAGGATCGAAGCTCGAAGATGTCGTGAAGATCGTGATCTATATCACTGATCGCGCCTATCGCGAGCCTGTCTATCGCGTTGTCGGCAAGTGGCTGAAAGGCGTCTACCCGGTATCGACCGGCATCATCGTGCAAGGGCTCGCCAAGCCCGAATACATGATGGAAATCGACATCATCGCGGAAATTCCGGCCTAGCGATACGCGTTCACGCCGGCTCGACCAGCATCGATCGGACGTTTGCAGCTTCGTCTTTCGCGAGATCGAGGAGCGTAGTCCTGTGCGCCCGCTGAATTGAAATTCTTGAGGTTTATCAATCGCCTGGCACGATGTTTGCTTTTAGTTCGTTGTCATAACTCATGTGGGGTTTCGAGATGAAGCGCGCTTTGAAGTTCACTGCACTGATGTTGCTGTCGACCCTCGCGGTCGGTGGCCAGGCCTCCGCCCAGGAGAAGCTGGTTGTCAGCACCTGGGGTGGAAGTTTTCGCGATTTGATCGACGAGGCGATCGCCAAGAAGTTCACGGCCGATACCGGTGTGAAGGTCGAATACATCACCGGCGGCACGATCGACCGTCTCAACCAGGCCAAGCTCGCGGCGGCCAAGCCGGAGAGCGACGTGACCTTCACGACCGCGCATGTCGGCTGGCTCTATGCCAATGACAATCTGTTCGAGAAACTCGACATGGCGAAGATTCCGAATGCCAGCCATCTGGTCGAGCAGGCCAAGATCAGCCCGTATCACATCGGCTCCTGGGCCTATGTCTACACGATCGGCTATCTGCCTGACCGCCTGCCAAAGGGCGTCAGCTTCGACAGCTGGGAAGGCCTGTGGAATCCGGCGCTCAAGGGCATGATCGCGTCGCCGGATTTCGATCCGAGCCATGTGATGGTGGTCGCCGCGAAACTCTCCGGCGGCGATGCATCGAACTGGGAAGTCGGCGAAGCCAAGATGAAGGCGCTCAAGACGAACTACAAGGCGTTCTACACCAATGACGCCAACAGCCAGCAGCTCTTCGCCACTGGCGAAACGCCGGTACAGGTCGTTCTGTCCATGAATGCCTATTACATGCAGGCCCAGGGCGTTCCGATCAAGCTGGCGATCCCGAAGGAAGGCGCCGTGCTCGGTGTCGACACCATGGGCATCACCAAGGGTACGACCAAAGCGGAGCTGGCCTACAAGTTCATCAACACGGCGCTCGATCCCGACGTGCAGGCGAAGATCGCCGAGCTCAAGAAAGGCAGTCCGGTCGTGGATAATGCCAAGGTGAAGCCCGAGATCGCAGCTCTGCCCGGCGTTTTCACGACTGCGGACCAGTGGGCGAAGCAGAGCCTCGTGATCGACGCCAAACTGCGCGCGGAAAAGACCGCGACCTGGCGGAAGTGGTTCACTGAAAACATTATGGCTCCGTAAGATCAGTCCTGCGATCCGGCGGCTCGCGCCGGATCGCATCTCTTTCCGCCCGAGTTTGTCCATGAACACACGACCGTTTCTGGGATGGTTCGTTTCGCCAGCCGGGCTTGTTGCCATCGGGCTGATTGCGGCGATGCTGGCCGTTTTCCAGTACAGTGTCCGCGCCCATGTGCCGGGCTCGCTTGAGGTTGGCGGATTCACCTGGGCGAATTTCGTGGCCATGCTGCGTCCGCTCTATGCATTGGCATTCTGGAACACGGTACTGATCTGTTTCGAGACCGCCGTGTTCACGCTGCTGCTGGCCTATCCACTGGCCTATGCGCTGACGCGGACCACCAGCTCCGCGTTGCGCTCCTTCATCCTGATCGTGTCGGTGACCCCGCTGTTCCTTGGCGAGGTCGTGCGCACCTATTCCTGGATGATCGTGCTTGGCAATAACGGCTTCCTCAATACGCTGCTGCTCAAGACCGGCCTCATCGAGCGGCCGCTGCAAATGATGTTCACCACCGGCGGCGTGATCGTGGCGCTGGTGCATGTCACCATGCCGATCATGGTGATCATGCTGGCCGCGGCACTGTCGCATATCGATCGCAATTACGAGAAGGCGGCCGAAAGCCTTGGCGCCGGCCCGATCCGCGTCTTCATGACCATCACCCTACCGCTATCGATGCCCGGCATCGTCGCCGGCTTCTCGACAGCTTTTGCCTGGACATTCAGCGCATTTGCCACGCCGCAGCTGATTGGCGGCGGGCGCGTGGCTACGGTATCGACGCTGATCTACCAGCTCGGCTTCTCGTCGTTCAATTTTCCCTTTGCCGCGAGCCTGTCCATCATCGGCCTCGCGCTATCACTTGCCGTCATCGCGCTGCTGAAGCAAAGCGCCAAGCCGCTCGAACGCATGGCGAGCCTGTCATGAAGCGGTCACCCGCCATACGCGCATTGCGCTGGTCAGGCCACGCTCTCGTTGCCACCATTCTTCTATTCGTGCTTTTGCCTGGCGCCGTGGTGGCAATTTCGGCCTTCAACGATCGCGCGATCCTGCAATTCCCGCCGCAGGCGTGGTCGCTGCGCTGGTTCTATCGCGCTTTCTCCTACAGCGATTTCGCAAAGGGGTTCTGGAACGGGTTGACGGTGACAATCTGGGCATCGAGCATCGCCGTTGTGGTGGGATCAGCCTTTGCCTTCGCCATCCATCGTTACAAATTCGCGTTGCGCGATCTGCTCGAAGGCATTCTGCTGTCACCGCTGATCATACCGCACTACACGATCGGTCTCGGCATGCTGATTCTTGCCTCGCAGACCGGCGTCAGCCGCGGCTTTCCGCTGGTGATCTTCGCGCATGTGGTGATGGTGTTGCCCTTCGTGATGCGCAGTACCTACATTTCGCTGGAAAATCTCGACACGCGGCTCGAACTCGCTGCCTCCAGCCTCGGTGCCACACCGTTGCGCATCATGTTCACCGTCACGATCCCGCTGCTGATCCCCGGCCTCCTCAGCGGGTGGCTTTTTGCAGCGATCCTGTCCTTCAACGAGTTTACGGCAACGCTGTTCGTCTCCAGCCAGGCGACGCAGACGCTGCCGGTGGCCATGTACAATTATGTCCGCGAATTCGCCGATCCCACGCTTGCGGCCTTGTCGGTGATCTACATCGTCGTCACCGCTACATTGCTGACGATCGCCAATTCCTTCCTGGGTCTCGGGAAAGTCCTCAATGTTGATGCGCACTGATCCAATGACCGAATTCACACCAGGCGCGGCCAGCGACCGCATCCGTCCCGCGGTGCAACTCGACGGCGTCACCAAACGATTTGGCGACTCCATGGCGCTGCATGAGGCCTGGCTGAAGATTCGCCCGAGCGAGTTCATGACATTGCTTGGCCCGTCCGGCTGCGGCAAGACCACGCTGCTCAATCTGGTCGCTGGATTCCTCACTGCCGACAATGGTGAGATCTTCATCGATGGCGAGCTGGTCACCGCGACGCCCGCGCATATGCGCGAGATCGGTATCGTGTTTCAGAATTACGCCCTTTTTCCGCATATGAGCGTAGCGAAGAATATCGCCTACGGGCTCAGGACCCGCGGTATCGATAACAAGGAGATCGCACGCCGTGTCGATGAGGCGCTGGCGCTGGTCAAGCTGACGGGCTTTGCCGACCGCAAGCCGAAGCAACTCTCCGGTGGCCAGCAGCAGCGCGTGGCACTCGCACGCGCGCTGGTGTTCCGGCCGAAAGTGCTGCTGCTGGACGAACCATTCTCGGCGCTCGACAAGAACCTGCGCGGCTCCATGCAGGTCGAGCTCAAGCAGATCCAGCGCGAACTCGGCGTCACTACGATTTTCGTCACGCATGATCAGGGCGAAGCGCTGTCGATGTCGGATCGCATCGCGGTGATGTCGGCGGGACGCATTCGCCAGATCGCCGCACCCGACGACATCTATCGCCGCCCGGTTGATCGCTTCGTCGCGTCCTTTGTCGGCGATGCCAATGTGCTCTGCGGCAAGCTGGTCGATAAGCAAGGCGACATGGCCCTGGTTGCAGTCGGCGACATCAAAGCCAGCGTGCCGTGCGCATCGGTCGCAGAGCTATCCACGGGCGCGACCATTGACGTGTTCGTGCGGCCCGAACATCTCGCCGTCACACGGCGCGATGCGCCCGGTTCGCTGCTGGGCACCGTGGTCACCCAGGTGTTCCAGGGCGGTCATGTCGATCTCTATATCGATATGCCAGGCATCGCTCGCGAGCGCGTGTTGGTGCGGGTGCCGGGCATCGCGGCGCTGTCATCTTGTCCCGTTGGCGCTGAAATCGGATTGATTATCGGCGCCGACGACATCGTGGCGTTTCCGCCGGACGCAACACCGTGAGCCACGTGCGGCTAGAACGAGGGCGCCGCGCCCGGATTCATCGCGCGCGCGACATAGTCCTTCTGCTGCGGGCGATAGCGCTCCCACAGTGCGCGGAGTTCGCCGATCGGCGCCTCATGCCAGTCCACCCGCAGATCGACGACCGGCCAGTCGAACATGTGGGCCACATGCAGCCCCGCGGCATGTTCGTCGTCGGTTTCACCGCCGGCATCGAGGCCGGCTTCCAGCGCCGACATCAGCCGCTCCGCCAGAGGCTGTCCGACCATGGCCTCGAATTTGGCCAGCATCACGCTCGGCACTTTCTCGTCCACCAGCAGATTGCCCATCGCAAGACAGCCGGCGCCTTGCGCGATGCCGATAATGGGCAGCGCCTGTTCGCCACTATGCCAAGCTACCTGGCCGTAGCGATCGATCACGCCGACCTGCCGCCATGCCGGCTGCGGCGTGCCAAGGGCGAGATTGTGAAGCACAGCGCCCGCGCCGAGGCCCTGGCGCAGCAACGCGAGACCCGTCGGACCGAGCGCGGGGTCGGTGACATTCTGCGACACCACAAGGCCGAGAGGCCCCACCCATGCGCAGCGCGCCGGCACTGCGATCGAGGACGACGTGATGGCAATGCCGAACGCGCCGGTCTCCGGACAACGTGCCGAGATGGAATAGGTCATCGTGATGCTCCTGCAAACGTAACGTGGGGGCAGTGTAGATGATCGACACCGCAGCTCAAATACTTTGCGAGCTGATCCGCATCGAAAGCATCAGCGCAAATTCGAATCTCGACATCATCGCTTATATCGAGCGCGCGCTCGCAGCGGCAGGCGTGACATCACGGCGCGTCCCATCGGCCGATGGAAACAAGGCGTCGCTGCTCGCAACCATCGGTCCTGCAGACAAGCCCGGCATCGTGCTGTCGGCGCATACGGATGTCGTGCCGGTAGATGGACAAACCTGGACCGTGCCGCCATTCGGCGGCGTGATCCGAGATGGGCGCGTCTACGGCCGCGGCGCCACCGATATGAAGGGCTTTCTCGCCGTGGTACTCGCTGCTGTGCCACGGCTGAAGCAGGCTGCGACGATCGCGCCGGTGCATCTGTGCTTCTCCTATGACGAGGAAGTCGGCTGCCGCGGCGCGCCGGATCTGGTGCGTGCTCTGATGCAATCGGTGGTGCCGCCGGCGCTGGCCATTGTCGGCGAGCCCACGACCATGCGCGTCGTCCGCGCGCACAAAGGTAAGGTGGCTCGCCGGATCACGGTGACCGGCCGCACCGGTCATTCGGCGATGCCGCATCGCGCCGCCAATGCCGTCGATGCCGCGGCAGCGATCGCATATGCGCTGCGCAGTCTCGCCGATGAGGAAATTGCGCGCGGCGGTGATACGGCCTTCGATCCGCCTTTCACCACCATCCATGTCGGCTCGCTGCATGGCGGCAGCGCCGTCAATCTGGTGCCGGAGCGCGCGGTGCTGGAATACGAAATCCGGACCATGCCGGGACGTAGTGCTGGCGACATCCTTGCACGGATCGATGGACTGGTTGACCGCGAGCGCGATCGGCTCCGCGCCACTGCGCCGGAAGCCGATATCGTCTCCGAGGAGATCTCTGCCTATCCGGGTCACGATATCCGCGCCGACCATGCAGCCACCCTGCTGATTGGCCGGCTCGCCGATGACCCGCAGCCGGCAACGACCGTCGCTTTCGGCACCGAAGCAGGCCTCTATGGGCAAGCCGGGATCCCGACGCTGGTCTGCGGACCCGGCGACATGGCGCGAGGCCACAAGGCTGACGAATGGATCGGTCTCGACGAGCTCGAAGCAGCGGATGCGATGATGGTGCGGCTGGCTGATCTTCTGCGACGACCAGGCGAACACTGGATGCAGACCGGAGGAGCCCATGGCGACGACTAAAGCCTCTTTGAAACTGACACATGAAGGCGCGCTCAAGGCGCTGGCGGGCGCCGTGGCCAAGGCGGAAGCTCTTGGTGTTCCGCAAAACATCACCATCGTCGATGACGGCGGCAATCTGCTGGCTTTCGTTCGTATGGATGGCGCGAAGATGCTGTCGCGGGAGACCTCGTTGTCGAAAGCCATCACCGCTGCTTCGCACCGGCAACCGACGTCGCGGCTCAATCCTTCCGACGAGATCAAGCTGGCCATCGCGGGTGGTGGCCGGCTCACCAATCTCGAGGGCGGATTGCCGATCGTGATCGCAGGTCAGTGCGTGGGTGCGGTCGGCGTCGGATCTGGAACCGGCGCGCAGGACGTCGAAGTTGCACGCGCGGCGCTGGCGGCGATCGACGCCGAGGATCAGAAGCCATGACCGACAAGATCGAGCTGTTCTATGCCCCGACATCGCCTTACGTCCGCAAGGTCATGGTCTGTGCGATCGAGCTCGGGATGGCCGAGCACATCGTAAAACTGCCAAGCGCCGCACATCCGCTCAAGCGCGATGCACGGATCGCGAATTTCAACCCGCTGGCCAAGGTACCGGCTGCCAAGCTCGCCGATGGCACGTTGCTGTTCGACAGCCGTGTGATCTGCGAGTATCTCGACGACCTCGGGCAGGGCGCATTGTTTCCGCGCGGGCCGGAACGCTGGCAGGTTCTTGCCGAACAGGCGCTTGGCGATGGCCTCCTCGATGCCGCGCTGCTCGCGCGTTATGAGAACACCTGTCGCAGCGAGGAGATGAGATCGCAGGGATGGATCGACGGTCAGATGACCAAGGTCGCCGCAGCGCTCGACGACATGGAGCGCTCCGTTTTGGTGTTCGGCACCCGTATCACCATCGGCAGCATTACCATCGCCTGCGCACTCGGCTATCTCGACTTCCGCTTCGCGTCATATGACTGGCGATCGTCGCGCCCGGCGCTGGCAAAATGGTTCGCGATCACATCGCAGCGGCCATCTCTGCAACAGACGGTTCCGGCGGATTAGCAACGTCATGGTCGCGCGAGACGAAACGTATGCTCTGCGCCATTAGTGAGCCGCTGTAGATCGGCCGCCTCGCTTGCGGAGCAGGCGATCTGCAAATTCGACGACCGACGCCGTGTCGCCGGTCGGCTCGTGCGCGCCACGCGCGACGATCCCGGCGTGGTGGAAGCCCTCGGCAAGTCTGTGCTGTCGGTCCGCGTCCGCGTCTTTGCGCTGGGCGGCGCCATTCTCGGTATCGCCGGCAGCCTGCACGCGTTCTATTACACCTATATCGATCCGACCCAGTTCGGCCCGATCATCACCGCCTACGCTTTCATGGCTGTCGTCGGCGGCGGACGCGGCAGCAATCGCGGTGTGCTTGTCGCGGCCTTAACGCTGATCTTCCTGCTCGAAGGCAGCCGCTTCCTGATCGACCTCGTGCCCAGCCTCGGCGCCTCGGAACTCGCCGCGATCCGGCTGTTCCTTGTCGGAGTGGGGCTGGTTGGTCTACTGATCTTCAAACCCGACGGTTTTGGCCGCGAGCCGCGTTCGGCGCTCGCAAACAGGACCAATTGATCCCAGGAGTTTCCCATGGCCCGCGTCACCCTCAAGCGTCGCGACGATCTGCCCGACCATCTCAAGCCACTGTGGGACCGCATGGTCAGCTATGGCCCATTTGCGGGACAGGCCGGCGCGATGGCCCAGCGGTTGCCGATCTTCGAGCATATGTGGCGCCTGCTGACCGATCTGTCCGACGAGGGCGTGCTGAAGAAGCGCTATCTCGAACTCGGCATTGTCGCGACCTCGCTGGTCAATCAATGCGAGTTCTGTGTTGCCCAGCACTCGCCCAAACTCGCTGTGGAAGGCATCACGCCGGACGGCGCCGCCAATCTGCTCGACTGGGAGAAGCATCCGGAACTGGACGAGGTCGATCGTCTCGTCGTGGAATATGCCATCGCGGTGACATCGAACTGGAGCCGCATCCGCGACGCCATGTTCGAGCGCCTCCGCGCGCATTTCAGCGAACCGCAGATCGTGGAGCTGACCTGGCGCATCGCGCTGTGCGGCGCGTTCAATCGCTTCAATGACGTGTTGCAAGTGGAAGTGGACGTTTGAGGCACACCGTCGTCCCCGCGAAAGCGGGGACCCATACACGCTGTCGGCGTATTTGGCTGTGAAGGAGAGGCCATCCTTTAGACGATAGGACGGTGCTTACGGGTCCCCGCCTTCGCGGGGACGACAGAGCTACTGCCGATACTGCGCCGCCGGATGACTCGTCGGTAGCAACGCGCCGCCACCGGCGAACAGCTTTTCCCGCAACGTGCCGTCGCGATACGCGCTCTTGTAGAGCCGGCGCGATTGCAGCTCTGGCACCACCAGATCGACAAAAGCCGCCAGCGATTCCGGCGCCACCAGCCGCACCAGATTGAAACCGTCGATATCTGTTTTGTCAGCCCAGTCAGCGATCTCGTCGGCGACGTCCTGCGGCGAGCCTACCACGAAAGGCGCCCGCGCGCCGGCAGGGCTCAGTGTCGCGAGATCGCCGACCTTCATCGGCACGTCGCTGCGTTTGGTGAGATTTTCCACCATCGACTGGATCGCGTTGCTCTCGACATATTGCAGTGCCTGATCCGGCTCGTACTTGGAAAAATCCATGCCGGTCCAGCCAGACAGCAGCGCGAGCTGTCCGCGTTGATCCACATAGGATGCATATTCCGCGTGCAGATCCTTCGCTTCGCCACGCGTGGGCGCGACGATGACGGTCAGTCCGGCGAACAGCTTGATGTCATAGGGCGAGCGGCCGAATTCCTTGGTCGCCATGCGGATCGCCTTCACCGTCTCGGCCAGCATCGGCTTGGTCTGGCCGTTGAGGAAGATCGCTTCGGCATGTTTGGCGGCAAAGCTGCGCCCGCGCTTCGAAGCGCCGGCCTGATAGAGCAAGGGCGTGCGTTGCGGTGACGGCTCCGACAGATGGATGCCATCGACCCGGTAATGTGGCCCGTTGTGATGGACCGCGCGGACCTTGGTGGGATCGGTAAAGACGCGGCTCGCACGGTCGCGCATGACTGCATCCTGCGCCCAGCTGCCTTCCCAGAGCTTGTAGGTGGCGGCGAGGAAATCCTCGGCGACGTCGTAGCGATCATCGTGCGCGCGGTTGGCATCAAAGCCCATGCCACGCGCGCCGCTTTCGAGATAGCCGGTGACGATGTTCCAGCCGATGCGGCCCTGGGTCAGATGGTCGAGAAGCGGCGTGCAAAGTGATAGGGGTGATCCAGCGTCAGATTGGCGGTGATGCCGAAACCGAGATGTTTCGTCACCAGCGCCATCGCTGAGACGAACAGGGTCGGATCCGCATTGGGAATCTGCATGCCGTGCTTGATCGCTGTTTCCGGGCTGTCGCCGAACACGTCATAGACGCCGAACACATCGGCCATAAAAATGCCATCGAGCAGGCCGCGTTCGGCGGTTTTCGCAAAGGTCGTCCAGTAATCGAGCGTGTTGTAGCCCGTCGATGCATCGCGCGGATGCGACCACAGGCCGGCCCAGTTGTGGCTGGGCGCAGTCATATTGAAGGCGTTGAAGCGAAGTTCTCGTTTCGAAGTCATGCAGTCTCGTCGCGGAGAAGAGGGAGAAGCGTGCGGCCCTGCCGTTCGATTTCCGCAAGATAGGGTGTATCGGACAGAATGAAAGTTCGGATGCCGAGATCGCGATATTTTCGCAGCGAACGCGCGACCTCCTCGGCGGATCCGACAAGCCAGGTCGTGCCGGCGCCGGCTGCACCGTATTTTCCGGGCGCCGTGTAGAGATTGTCATCGAGCACGTCGCCACGAGCTTGTAGATCGAGCAAGCGGCGCTGGCCAACGGCGATGGGCGGGCCGTGATCATTCCAGCCGGCACCGGCCTTCTTGGCCATCGCGGCCACCTTGGCTTCGGCGACGGACCAGGCTTCGGAGGATGTCTCGCGCACCACCGTGGTGATGCGCAGTCCGAATTCCAGCGGAGCGAGATCGCGATCGAAACGTTGGCTGAGATCCCTGAGCCTTGCGATGCGCTCCTTCACATCGGCGAGCGGCTCTCCCCAGAACAGTTGAACATCGGCTTCTGTGGCGGCAACGCGCTCGGCAGCTTCAGAGGCGCCGCCGAAATACAGCTTGGGGTGCCTGCGTTCGTCGCGCGCTGAAATCCGCGGTGCTGCGGTTGAGTTGGCCACGCGAAAATGCTCGCCGGCGTAAGTGACGTTTTCTTCGGTCCAGAGGCGGCGCACGAGCCGCATGAACTCCTTGGTGCGATCGTAGCGATGAGTGGAGTCGGCTTCCTCATCTCCGTAAGCAGCGAGGTCGTCCTTACCGGATACGATATTGACGCGGACACGGCCACCGGTGAGCTGATCGAGGGTGGCTGCTGCCGACGCAAAATGCGCCGGGCGCCAATAGCCAGGGCGGATCGCGATCAGAGGTTGGAATTCCGTCGTCCGTGCTGCCAAAGCGGCTGCGACGGTGAAAGTATCTGGCCGCCCCCAACCGGTGCCGATCAGCGCGCCGCGCCAGCCGTTGCGTTCGATCGCCTGCGCCTGGTCGGTGAGTGTGGCGAGACTGTTATGGTTTGCATCGCCGGTGTCGCCGCGGTGGCCAGACTTGACGTCATTCGGGATGTACCAAAGAAACTCCGACTGAGCGCTCAAGGTGATCTCCAGTGTCGTTATCTAGCGGCGCGCCACGATACCACGCAGTTCCATGGCATGTCATGCGCGCCGCCAGTGTCATTTCTCAGGCGGCGCGCAAGCGGCTATTGCTTATCCGCCCATTGTCGAGCAAAGCGCGCGCGGCGCGTTCAGCAGCGCGCGCTGACCCGAAATGCGTCCCTTCGAGGGCATCAAAGGCGGTCTCCGACGAAAAGAAGCGGAAACCACGCTCCTCGGCGACGACGATGCCGGCGGTCTGGTTGGCGATTTCGATGATATAGGCGTGAGGCATGTGTTTTTTCACTGCAGAGCAGCGATCCCATTCAAGAATTGCGATGTCACGAGAGTAACGATTGACGTCTGGCTGGGATCAACAACACGCGCCGGTGGCCGCGGACACGCAGCGGCGTGTCACGCTTTTGCGCAACTCGCTCACGACTATCCTTTTGATCGCGGTCATGGGTGCCTCAAAGCACTGGGTCGTCAGGCGAGATGTCGCCTGAATTACCGTTCTGGTCAATGAAATGGCTATCCATATTCGCGCAGGACGCGCGTGGGATATCCTGCGATGGATGCGCTCTGCGGAAAGTCTTTCGCGCTGTTGCCGTCGCCTGGCTGTTCATCGTTAGCTGTTAAAGCCGGCAGGAATGAAAGCCGGCAATTTTTCCTCGATGAAGCGCTTTACCTCGGGAGACTTGAATACCTTGATGAATGCGGCAAGGCGTGGATCGTCCTTCTTGTCCGCGCGGGCGGTGAAACGAAGCACAAGCCCTTCGTCGATGGTGCGATCGATGATCAAAGCCGATTTGGGATCGCCGCCGGCAGGGATCAGATAGGTGATATTGACCAGCCCGAGCGTGACGTCATCCAGCGAGCGATAGGTTTGCGCTGGATCAAGTTCGACGATTTTGAGGTTATTCGGATTTTCAACGATATCGAATTTCGATACCGAGAAGCCTTTGCCGGGTGCAAGCTTGATGAGGCCGGCGCGCTCCAAAAGGATCAGCCCGCGTGCACCATTGAGCGGCTCGTTCGGAATGGCGACGCTATCGCCGGATTTGATCTCGCTGAGGCTTTTGACCTTTTTCGAGAACAGACCGACCGGGGCAATCACGCCGACCTTGTCGGCCTGCGCGAGATTGAATCCGCGCGTCTTGTTCTGGATCGCCAGATAAGTGCTGTGCTGGAAGAAATTGGCATCGGCGTCGCCGTTCTGCACCGTCTCGTTGATCACGATCCAGTCGGTTATCTCGATCGTCTTGACATCAATACCTTTCGCCTTGGCGAGATTGGCAGCGAAAGAAATGAGCTGGCCAACGGGACCTGCGCTTGCGGCAATCCTGAGCGGCTGGTCTGCAGCAGCTGCGCCATTCAACGCCAGCAGTATGGCGCCGGCCTGGATGATGCGAGACAACATATGTTTCATGTGGCGATCTCCCCATTTGATGCGCAAAGTGTAGAGATGCGCGGGCCGAAAGCGATGAGATCGATTTCGTTTTTTGCGGGCGGGCCGTAGATCAAACGTAATTTGCAGGAATGTCCGCACAGGCCGGATATTTTGCCGGGAAATACGGTTCTCGTAGCGAAGCAATGCGGAGACGTTTCCTCGCAGCTCGTAAGACTCGATCTGGTCGTCACTCCATGAGTGTGCCTCGCAGCAGACTGATCAGGGCGAGGAGCCTCGAATCCCTATCGTTAACGGCATCAGCGAGCGATTAACCTGAAACGGTCCGCCGCTCGATTTGCGTTGCTGCTGTTTCTTATGCTCGGCGGAGTTCTTGTCGTCGTGCCTGCGACAGGTCGCCACGACCGGAAGGATGTTCCTCGCGCTGGTCTTGGGACTGCTCGGCGGCACCTTGCTGGGCTGGGGTGCCATGATCGGGTTGGTATGCACCGTGGGCACGCTGTTCTCGGGCATCTCGGCTGGTGCGCTGTCAGGCTGGGTGTTTGCGGCGGCGGTGTTCGGCGGAACGGCCATCATGCTGTGCGGCGGCCGGCGCACCGGGCTGCGTCTGCGGCCGCGTTGAGGCCGCAGACGACGGTGTCAGGATGAATGCTGCCCCCAGCGCTCGACCGTCAGACGGCTGATTGTCTTGAACACCAGTTCCTCGACGATGAGGCCGATCAGGATGACGGTAAGGAGGCCGGCAAACACGCTGTCGGTCTCCAGCTGCGCGCGGTTCGTATAGATGAACCAGCCGAGACCGCCGGACCTTGCGCTGACGCCGAACACGAGTTCGGCTGCGATCAGCGTGCGCCAGGCAAAAGCCCAGCCGATTCGGAGACCCGACAGGATATGCGGGAAGGCGGCCGGCATCAGGATTTCGGTGATGAAGCGGCCATGGGACAGGCCGAGATTTCGTCCCACCATGCGCAAGGTCGGCGACACCGACAGGAAGCCGCTGTGAAGGGCGAGCGCCACCGGCCATAACACCGAATGCACGGTGACAAAGAGCAGGCTGGGCACGCCGATGCCGAACCACAGCAACGCGACCGGGAGCAGCGCGATCGCTGGCAGTGGATTGAACATGGATGTCAGCAGCCCCAGCGTATCGCTGCCCCAGCGCGACATCATCGCAAAGGCCGTCAGCACAATGGCGATGGCAATGGCCAGGGCATAGCCGGTTGTCAGCACCCGGAGTGATGTCAGCGCCCGATCAGGTAGTTCGCCGGACAGTGTAGCTTTCGCCAGTGCACTGAAAGTGGCTGTGAGTGTCGGCAGTAGCAGCGAATTGTCGAGCCACCGCGCATACAGCTCCCAGATGGCGGCAAGCACCGCGAGGATGACGATCCGTCGAAAGGTGCTGCTGCCGGTCCATCGCGCTAAGCGCGGCAGCGAGCGGGCGTGCACGACCTCACGCATGGGCGGCACTTCCGTCAAAGACGCTCTGCTGGATGCTGCGTTCGAGCACGCCAAAGCCGGCCGAACCGCGGGTGCGATCATCGGCCGACACGGTGAAACTTGCGGCGAGGCGGCCGGGATGTGCGGTCAATGCCAGGATGCGGGTACCGACCACGATGGCTTCGTCGATCCCATGGGTCACGAACAGCGCGGTGCTGCCGGTTTCCTCACAAAGTGCCAGCAGCTCGTCCTGCATCTGGCGCCGCGTCAGCGCATCCAATGCGGCGAAGGGTTCGTCCATTAGCAGCAAGCGTGGTTGTAGCGCAAAGGCGCGGGCGATCGCCACGCGCTGTTTCATACCACCGGACAACGTATGTGGATAGGCGTCGAGGAAACGCCCGAGGCCGACACGCGTCAGCCAGTCGCGCGCCTCGCGCTCCGCCTGCCGGCGCGACAGCTTGCGGCCGCGCTCCAGCGCATAGCGGACATTGCCCAACGCGCTGCGCCACGGCAGCAGCTGGTCGAATTCCTGGAACACGGTCATCCGGTCGGGGGCGGGGCGGGCGATCGGTGCGCCGTCGATCAGGATCTTGCCATGGGTCGGCGCGACAAAACCGCCGATGGCACGCAGCAAGGTCGACTTTCCGGAGCCGGAGGGGCCGATCAGAACCAGCCTCTCGCCGGCATGAAGCGCAAAGGAGACGTCATCGACGGCGGTGAGCGTGCCTTCGCGCGTCGCATAGTCGATGCCGACATGATTGACCTGAAGCAGCGGTGCGGAACTGGCGTTGCTGCTTGCTGTGGGACGCGTCAGTGTGGCGATGGACACATCAGCTTCCGGGCTTGTCCTTGAGGCCAGACCAGAACATATCCTGCCAGCGTGCTGGCGCCTGCTTGATCAGGCCGACCTTGGCTTCGAAATCAGCAAATTTCTGCGCGCCTTCGGGAGCGGTGGTGAAGCGCACGCCGGGATCGCGGATGATGGCCTCGATGAAGTCCGGTGCCAGCTTGGAGCTTTCCGCCTTGTTATACAGCGCTGCCGCGTCCTTCGGATTGGCGGTGATCCAGGCATTGGCGCGATCGAGCGCATTGACGAAGGCCTCGATGGTCTTCGGATTATCGGTGGCGAATTTCGTGGTCGAATAAACGACGTTGAAGGTGTGCGGCCCGCCCAGCACATCATAGCTGTTCAGGATGCCGTGAACCTTGCCGGTAGCGAGCTGCTGCTGCACGAAGGGCGGCGAGGTGAAATGCGCGGTGATTTCCGATCTGCCCGACAGGATCGCCGCGGTCGCATCCGGATGCGGCATGCTGACGGTGAGATCGTCAAGCTTGTCATATTTGCCGAACTCCTTGTCCGCTGCCATCTGCAACAGGATCGGCTGGAAGCCGACCTTGACCGATGGCAGTGCGATGCGGTCGCGTTCGGTGAGATCCTTGATGCTCTTGATATTCGGATTGTTGGTGGTCAGCACATTGGCCGTTGATCCCAGAGCCGCGATGCCGATGATCTTGGCATTGCTGCGGGTCTTGTCCCAGGTCAGGATCATCGGTGTGATGCCGGCGGTCGCAAAGTCGAGGCCGCCGGAGATCAGCGCCTCGTTCATCGCCGCTGCACCGGACAGCCGCAGCCATTCAATGGTCGGCGGCTTGATGCCAAGCTTGCGGGCCTCTTCTTCGACAAAACCCTTCTCGTTCGCCACGATCAGCGGCAGATAGCCGATGCCGAATTGCTGGGCGATGCGCAGTCTGTCGGTCTCCGCGCGCGCGACCTGGGTGCCACAGAACGACATCACGAGTGACAGGCAGGCAATGATCCAGGCACGAAGCTTTGCCCGATGGGCGGGTGGTTTGCTCATGACGATCTCCAGAAACAGCGTGCAATGAAATGTTGCGCGGACTGTATTGAAATCCGATCCCGGTTCCAGCGGAGAATGCTGTAACACCTAAAATGGAAAGGCGAGTCTCCGCGGAATGCCGCAAAGGGGTAAGATTTCCCGCGAAATATGTTGATAGTAGAAAATACGGCACGCGAGAGAAATGTATCACGCGAATGAGCACCGATGGGGATCGTTCGAATTGGATAGCAGCAGGATACAGTGCTTCTTTTGCTATTTTCGTTAGGGCGTTGCGGTGCGAGTTGGTTATGCCAGAGTTCCTGCATCAATCATGATGCAAGGAGAAGAGTAACGATGTTGGGAATTGATGCGATGCCGAGACGGCTCGCAAAACTGGCTGCAGCGGTATCAGTGCTGGCGACGGTCGGCGCCGGCTTTGCGCATGGTGAAACCATTCGTGTTGGTGTGACAGCCGGTCCGCATGCGGAGGTGCTTGAGGCCGTCCGCAAAGTCGCCGCCGAGCGCGGGCTTGAAATCAAGGCGGTGGAATTCACCGACTATGTATTCCCCAATCAGGCGCTCGCCAACAAAGATCTCGAAGCCAATTCGTTTCAGCACGAGCCCTATCTGAAAAACCAGGTCGCCAAGACCGGCTGGAAGATCGTCAAGGTCGCCACTACGGCGGCGTCGCCGATGGGCATCTATTCAAAGAAGTACAAGAGCTTTGCCGATGTCCCGAATGGCGCGACCATTGCCATCCCGAACGATCCCAGCAATGGGGCGCGTTCGTTGCAGATCCTGGCGGTGAATGGAATCATCACGCTGAAGGATCCTGCCAATACCACTGCAGGCATTGCCGATATCGCCCAGAATACAAAGAAGCTGAAATTCGTCGAACTCGACGCCGCGCAGCTTGCTCGCTCGCTGGGGGACGTCGATGCTGCCGCGGTCAACAATAACTATGCGGTGCAGGCAGGTCTCGATCCGGTCAATGACAGCCTGATCAAGGAGCCGCCAGTGACGCCGTGGGTCAACATCATCGCCGTCCGTGAGGAGGACAAGGACAAGCCATGGGTCAAGACCCTGACTGAATCCTATCGCTCGGAACCCGTGAAGCAGTTGGTGCTGACGCGCTTCAGGGGCGCTTACGTGCCCAGCTGGTAATGACAGAACGTGTAGGGTGGGCAAGCTTCGCTTTGCCCACCCTACAAACGGTAACGCGGCTAGAAAAATCCCTTGGCCGGCAGTGGCGTGCCATTGACCTCGAAGGCGCCGATGGCCTGCGCCTTGACGGTGACGGGATTGTGCGAGGACAGCGTCCGCGCGTTGCGCCAATGCCGATCGAGATTGTCGGACGTCTTGGTTGCCGATGCGCCGCCGGCATCGAACAGAAGGCTTCCGCTGCGGATGGCGAGTTCGTCGGTGATGACCTTCGCCTGCGCCGAATGCAGCGCGGCTGCATGAGCAAGCGTCGTGTCTTCGCCGTCGCCCGCGCGGCTGGCAGCATCCAGCGCATCAGCAGCGGCCAGCACCACGGCTTCGGCGGCGAATGCATTGCTTGAGATTTGCCCCACGGTCTGTTGCAGGACAGGATCTTCGCGCGGATTCAGTGAAGGCGAATAATAGAAGTTGCGCGCGCGGCGACGGACGAGGTCGGCGGCGTCACGGCGGATGGCTCCAACGATGCCGGCATTGATGGCTGTCAGGAACAGCTGGGCGAATGTATTCGCATAGGCCGCGCCGTAACCGACATTCGGCGCATCCACGATCAGCTCCGACGCTTCGACACGGACATTGTGAAAGTGCGTCGTACCGCTGCCGGTGAGGCGCTGTCCGCTGCCGTCCCAGTCATCAACAATTTCGATACCCTCGCGCTTCACCGGGATCACGGTGGTCGCGATTCGCTTGTCATGCGTGGCCACGCGCACCAGCACGTAGTCGGAGTAGATCGTGCCGGTGCTGTAATATTTCGTTCCGTTCAGGCGATAACCATCGCCATCGTGTGTGACGTTGGTGGCCGGTGCGATGTCGCCGACCTGCGAACTGCCGAGCTCGGTGGTCGCCAGGCCGATCAACGCGCCGCCAACCACATCGTCGCGCCATTTGCGACTCTGCGCGCTCAGCGGCGTCAATGCCAGGCGCTCGACGACACTAAAATGGTTGCGCAGGATATGCGCGACATTGGCGTCGGCGGTGCCCAGCCTGATGACAGTGGAGAACAGCTCACGCAGCGATACGCCGCCGCCGCCATCGGCCTTGGGGATGCGCAGCGCGCCTATCCGCGACTGACGGATCAGATCCACGATATCGTAGGGCAGGGTGCGTTCGCGCTCGCGCTTGGATTCGTCCTGCGCGATATAGTCGAATAGCGCCGTCAGCGAGGGCGAGTCGATGTGAAGCGGTTGCGATTGACCGGGAAACTGTGGCGCTGCTGCTTTGTTCATGGCTGTCTCACGAGGGGTTGAGTGGCGTTCAGTGCGCCATGGATTGAACGAGGATGATGGGCCGGCTGGTGGAATCCGGGCGGTGCGCCGATTGATAAACCGAAGCGGCTATCGCGATGGCAAGGGCAGCCGATACGGTCACAGTGAATACAGGGGGATGCGACACGAATGGCTTCATTGCCGTCATTAAGACCGCGGTCGCATCCCTTTTTGAATTCCAAAATTCAACCGAACGCGACGGGATCGTGCTGCCGGATGGCCGGTCACGAGTGGTTGGTTTCAGGCGGATACCGCTGTCGCGTCCCGATCGGCATAGCGGCTCGGCGGACGCGCAAGGCCGAGATGCTCGCGCAGCGTCGTGCCTTCATAATCCCGCCTGAAGATGCCGCGCTTCTGCAGCAATGGCACGACTTCATCCACGAATGTCGCAAGCCCGCTCGGCAACACATCGGGCATCAGATTGAAGCCATCGGCAGCACCCGCGGCGAACCACGCCGCAATGTCGTCAGCGATCTGCTCGGGCGTGCCGACAATGATGCGATGGCCGACCCCGCCGCCCAGCGCTTTAAGTAGTTCGCGGACGGTAAGATCGCCTTTTCGTGCGAGATTTACTGTGCCGTGGAACATGGTCTGGTTCGCGTTGACCGGAACTGGGAGGTCAGGTAACGGCTTGTCGAGTTCGAGCAGATCAGGCGAAACCTGCAACGTGCCGGCAAGGCGCGACAGGCTGTACTGGATCGGCACCAGATCCCACAATTCGTCCTGCCGTCTTTTCGCCTCGGCCTCGGTGCCACCGATGACGGTGGCGAGGCCAGGCAGGATGACGATGGAATCCGATGGTCGCCCATAAGCGACCGCCCGCGAACGCAGGTCGCGCGCATAGGCGACGCCGTCTGCGATCGATTGCGACAATGTGAACACCGCTTCCGCCTGTGCTGCGGCGAGATCGCGACCATCGCTCGAACCGCCCGCCTGTACTGTTACCGGCCGTCCTTGCGGCGAGCGGGGCACATTCAGCGGCCCATCCACATTGTAATGTGCACCGCGGTGCTTGATGGCATGGACTTTCGACGCATCCACGAAACGCGCCGTTGCCTTGTCGCCGACAAAAGCATCGTCCTCCCAGCTATCCCACAGCGCATGAACCACCTGGACGAATTCCTTGGCGCGATCGTAGCGCGCCTTGTGCTCAAGCACCTGCGGCAGGCCGAAATTGCGGCCGGCGGCGGCGTCCGCCGTCGTCACCGCATTCCAGCCGACACGGCCGCGGCTGGCATGATCGAGCGTCGCGAAGCGTCGTGCGATATTGTAGGGTTCGTTATAGGTCGTCGATGCCGTCGCGATCAGGCCGATACGGCTGGTCGCGGCAGCGACCGAGGCGAGGACGATGGTTGGCTCCATAGAGAGGAACGGCCGCAAGTCGATGCGGTCGGTCACCGCCGGCGTATCGGCCAGAAAGATCGCGTCGAATTTTCCGCGTTCGGCGATCTTCGCGACATTGATGTAATGACCGACATCGAAGAATGCACCGGGATCGCTGTCCGGCAGCCGCCACGCCGACGCATAGACGCCGGAATGAAGCAGGTTCACGTTGAGATGCAGTTGACGCTGGCTCATATGTCCTCGTGGTGATGATCTTGGAATGATGCGCCGTTACTCGGCGGCAAGCGCAGGCGCGTGTGCGTGACGGAACGACGCCGCCGGATGCGGAGCAGCAAGCCGCGCGCGGCCGGTGCCGAACAGTTTTTCCCGCAACGTGCCAGGTTCGTACTCTGCCTTGTAGAGGCCTCGGCGCGTCAATTCGGGCACGAGCAGATCGACGATGTCCTCGAATGTGCCGGGCGAGATGGCGAAGGCCAGATTGAGGCCGTCCACGTCGGTCTCGCGCACCCATGCCTCGATCGCATCTGCGGCCTGGGCCGGTGTGCCGATGATGATCGGCCCGATGCCGCCGATGCCGACATGCTCGGCGACCTCGCGCACGGTCCAGACGCGGTCGGGGTCCGCGCGAGTGATGTTGTCCATCGCCGTGCGGCCGGCATCGTTGAGAACGTGCTGAACCTTCTGGTCGAGGTCGTAGGTTGAAAAATCCACCCCGGTCCAGCCCGACATCAGGGTCAGCGCGCCTTCGTGATTGATGTGGCGGCGATAGTCCTCATGTTTCGCGCGCGCCTCGTCTTCGGTCTTGCCGAGAATAACCGTCATCATGCTGAAGATCAGGATCTCCGAGGGGGGCCGGCCAGTCTCGGCGGTCAATGCGCGGAGCGAGGCAACGCGCGGCGCGATCACCTTGGCGGATGGGCCGGAGATGAAGACGCATTCGGCGTGCTGGGCCGCGAACAGTTTGCCGCGCAGCGAGGACCCGGCCTGATAGAGAACGGGTGTGCGTTGCGGTGACGGCTCAGCGAGATGGATGGCATCGACCGTATAATGCGTGCCGTAGTGCTGGACGCGATGCACGCGCGATGGATCGGTGAAGACGGCCGCATCCCGGTCGCGCACTGCCGCATCGTCCTCCCAGCTGCTTTCCCACAGCCTGTAGACCACTTCCATATATTCTTCGGCGATGTCGTATCGATCGTCATGAGCGGTTTGCTTCGCCTTGCCCATGCCGCGGGCGGCGCTGTCGAGATAGCCGGTGACGATGTTCCAGCCGATGCGGCCGTCTGTGAGATGATCGAGCGTCGATATCCGGCGCGCAAATGTGTAGGGCGGCTCATAAGAGAGCGTGCAGGTGACGCCGAAGCCGAGGTGACTGGTGACGGATGCCATCGCCGACACCAGCATCAGCGGATCGTTGACCGGAACCTGTGCTGCGTTGCGCAGCGCCGCATCGACATTGCCGCCATAGACGTCATACACGCCGAGCACGTCGGCGAGAAACAGGCCGTCGAAACGTCCGCGCTCCAGCGTCTTGGCAAGATCGAGCCAGTAGCTCAAGCGATTGTAGTCGCTGGAGCGGTCATCGGGATGCGTCCACAGGCCCGGCGATTGATGCGCGACGCAGTTCATTGCGAAAGCGTTGAGACGGATCTGTTTCGTCATGCTGTGCTCCATAGGGCCGCTAGGCACGCGCAGCGGGCTGACGTCCGCCGAGCGGCTCACCGAACGGGCCCGTGTTGGCGCGTGCGCGTTGCGTTCCGGCGTTAGGCGTCAGGTTCAGCAACGGGAAGACCAGCTCAGCGAACCGGTAGGCCTCCTCGAGATGCGGATAGCCGGACAGGATGAATGTATCGATGCCGAGTGCCTGATATTCGCGGATACGCGTCACAACCGTTTCGGGATCGCCGACCAGTGCCGTACCGGCCCCACCGCGCACAAGGCCTACGCCGGCCCACAGATTGGGGCTCACTTCGAGCTTGTTGCGCCGTCCTCCATGCAGCTGCGACATCCGCTGCTGTCCAACGGAATCCATGCGACCGAGAATGCTTTGTGCCGATGCGATCGTTTCGTCGGTGAGATGTTCGATCAATTCATCGGCCGCCTGCCAAGCAGCTTCATTCGTGTGGCGGACGATGACGTGCAGCCGAATGCCGAAGCTGACGGTGCGACCGCGGGCCTTGGCGAGCTTGCGGACACGGCCAATCTTTTCGGCGACCTGATCCGGCGGTTCGCCCCAGGTGAGATATTTATCGACGGTATCGACAGCGACATCGATGCCGGCTTCGGAGGAGCCGCCGAAATAGAACGCCGGGCGCGGGTCCTGTGCGGGCGGATAGAGGATGCGGCCGTCTTCGATGGTGATGTGCTTGCCCTTCACATTGACGGGTTCGCCCTTGAGCAGATCTCCATAGACGTTGAGAAACTCGCGCGTCACCTCATAACGCTCGTCATGATCGAGAAACACGCCATCGCCACGATTCTCGATGGCGTCACCGCCGGTGACGATATTGATCAGCAGGCGGCCGTTGGTGAGGCGATCGAGTGTCGCCGTCATGCGCGCCGCCACCGTGGGCGACTGCAGGCCCGGCCTTACCGCGACGAGATAGCGTAGGCGCTTTGTCCACGGCGCGATCGCTGATGCGATCACCCATGAATCCTCGCAATTGCGTCCGGTTGGCAGCAGGACGCCATAATAGCCAAGACGATCAGTCGCCTGCGCGATTGCGCGGAGATAGTCGAAATCGACATCACGTCCGCCGATGGTGGTACCGAGATGGTGGCCGTCGCCGCTCGTGGGCAGGAACCAGAGGACTTTCAGATCATCATTCGCAGCAGTCATGGTGCAAGCGGTCCCGCGGCTTCGGAGATGGAGATGGCTTTGGGGATAAGGCCCAGCGCGTGGAAGGTGTCGGCCACCTGCTGCTGTTCGGCGATCACCTGCGTGGTGATCGGCTTGATACCGTAGGACTGACGCGTCAGCGCGACTTCGAGAACCGGGACTGGCAGCCCGACCGAGGGGCTCAGCTGTTCTGCCACGGCCTTGATGTCGGTCCTGGCCCAGTCATCGACTTCACGCAGGCTTTCCAGGATCACATCGACCAGCTTCGGTTCGCTTTCCAGAAACTTCTGTGAGGCCAGATAGAACTGATAGTTTGAGACTGTGTCCGTTCCATCGGCCAGCGTGCGTGCGCCGATGGCAGCTTCGGCTGAAGCCTGGAACGGATCCCAGATCACCCATGCATCGACGGCGCCGCTTTCGAACGCTGCACGGGCGTCGGCAGGAGCGAGAAACACCGGCGTGATGTCGGCATATTTGACATTCACCTTCTCCAACGCCTTGACCAGCAGATAGTGGACATTGGAGCCCTTGTTCAG
>NZ_JBIIOT010000069.1:0-26877 GCF_044336785.1 Tardiphaga sp.
CGCTGGATCTCGTTGGAGCCGCCGTAGATCGACACCTTGCGGTAGTTGAAATAGGTCGGCGCGATCGGCGAAGCCCAGTCGCCCTCCTCGTTCTGCCCTTCGCCTTCCGGCGCGAATGGCAGCGCGAACGGGCCGGTCACTTCGAGCAGCAGCTCGGTGAGCGTCTGCTGGATTTCCGAGCCCTTGATCTTGAGGATCGACGAGGCCGGATCCGGCTTGCCCTTGCCGTGCTTGCCCTCAGCCGCGACGACGCGCATCTGGGTGAGCTCGAGCGCCTTGAGCTCGATCTCGGTAGCCGCAAGCTTCTGGCGGAACTGCGGATCCTCGATCAACGGCTTGTCGCCGGACATCACGCTGGAGGCCAGCTCCTTGATGCGGCGGATGCGCTCCTTCGACATGCCGACGCGGGCGATGTTGACGCGCTCGTTGCCGAGCAGGAATTTGGCGTAATCCCAGCCCTTGTTCTCCTCGCCGACGAGATTCTCGGCCGGCACCACGACTTCATCGAAGAACACTTCGTTGACTTCGACGCCGCCATCGATGGTCTGGATCGGACGGACCGTGATGCCCTTCGACTTCATGTCGATGAGGATGAAGGAGATACCCGACTGCTTCTTCGCATCGGGATCGGTGCGGCAGAGGCAGAAGATCCAGTCGGCATGCTGGGCCAGCGTGGTCCAGGTCTTCTGGCCGTTGACGATCCAGGTGTCGCCCTTCTTCTTCGCCGTGGTCTTCAGCGAGGCCAGGTCCGACCCCGAGCCGGGCTCGGAGAAGCCCTGGCACCACCAGTCGTCCAT
This sequence comes from Tardiphaga sp., assembly GCF_044336785.1. Lineage (GTDB taxonomy): Bacteria > Pseudomonadota > Alphaproteobacteria > Rhizobiales > Xanthobacteraceae > Tardiphaga. Next base: position 798 of record NZ_JBIIOT010000069.1, read on the forward strand.
ATTCGCGATGCGCGGCAGGAAGTGCTTCTTCTGCTGCTCATTACCGAAGGTGTAGATGACCGGGCCAACCATGTTGACGCCGAACGGCAACGGCGGCGGCGCCGGGGTCTTCTGCAGCTCTTCCAGGAAGATGTACTGCTTGGCGGCGCTCCAGCCGGTGCCGCCATATTCCTTCGGCCAATGCGGGACGGCCCAGCCCTTCTTGTTCAGCGTGCGCTGCCAGTTCACCAGGTCTTCCTTTGACGTGTGGTGACCTTCCTGCAGCTTCTTGCGCACGACCGGGTCGATACTTTCATGGAAGAACTTGCGCACTTCCTCGCGAAACGCGACTTCTTCCGGATTGAAACTCAGATCCATCGGATCCTCCTTTTGAATTGCCGTCATTCCGGGGCGCACCACTTGGTGCGAACCCGGAATCCCGGGATGATGAACATGATGAGATTCCGGGTTCGTGTGCGGCAAGAGCCGCCCACGCCCCGGAATGACGAGCTAGTTGACGATTTCGAGCAGGCCGGCGGAGCCCATGCCGCCACCGACGCACATGGTGACGACGGCATACTTTGCCTTGCGACGGCGACCTTCGATCAATGCGTGACCGGCGAGACGCGCGCCCGACATGCCATAGGGATGGCCGACCGAGATGGCGCCGCCATTGACGTTGAGTTTTGCCGGATCGATGCCGAGCTTGTCGCGGCAATAGATCACCTGCACGGCGAAGGCTTCATTGAGCTCCCAGAGATCGATGTCATCGACCGTGAGGCCATGGCGCTTGAGCAGGCGCGGCACGGCAAACACGGGGCCGATGCCCATTTCATCCGGCTCGCAGCCGGCCGAGACAAAACCGCGGAAAATGCCGAGCGGCTTGAGGCCCTTCGAGGCGGCGAGCTTGTCGCTCATGATCACGGTGGCACTGGCGCCGTCCGAGAGCTGCGAGGCATTGCCGGCGGTGATGGTGAAGCCCTCACCGCGCACGGCCTTGAGGCCGGCCAGACCTTCAGCGGTGGTTTCCGGGCGCGGACCTTCGTCCTGCGACAGCGTGATGTCCTTCATGGTGACTTCGCCGGTCGCCTTGTCGGTCACGGCCATCTTGGTGCTGATCGGCGCCAATTCGTCGTTGAACTTGCCGCCCTGCTGCGCCGCCGCGGTGCGGCGCTGGCTTTCGAGGCCGTATTCGTCCTGCTTCTCGCGCGAGATGCCGTAGCGCTTCGCCACCGTCTCCGCGGTGTCGAGCATCGGCATATAGACGTCGGCCTTGATCTTCAGCAATTCGGGATCGACGGTGTGAAACTTGTTGGCGTGATCGTTCTGCACCAGCGAGATCGACTCGCCGCCGCCGCCGACGGCGATCTCGACGCCGTCAAAAATCACCGAGCGTGCGGCAAGCGCAATCGCCTGCAGGCCCGAGGCGCACTGGCGATCGATGGTGGTGCCGCCAACCGTTACCGGCAGGCCGGCGCGCAGCAGCGCCTTGCGCGCAATGTTGCCGCCCGTGGAGCCCTGCTGCAAGGCGGCGCCCATCACCACGTCCTCGACTTCCTTCGGATCGATGCCGGCGCGCTTGACGGCATGCTCGATGGCATGGCCGAGCAATGTCGCACCTTCGGTGGCATTCAATGCACCACGATAGGCCTTGCCGATGGGTGTGCGGGCGGTTGAAACGATGACGGCGTCGGTCATGAGTATCCTCCAGGTCTTTATTGTTGGCTGAGTGTGGGCGTGGCGATCAGGTCACGCAAGGCGTGACGCGAGAGTTTTCCGACTGTGGTGCGCGGCAAATCGGTCATGAATTCGACGGCCGCCGGCAATTCGTGCTTGCCGAGCTTGCCGGTAAGGAATGTACGCAGGTCGTCGGCGGAGAAAGGGGCTGCACCGGTACGGAGCGAGATGAAGGCTTTGGCCGCCTCGCCGCGATAATCGTCCTTCACGCCGATGACGATGACTTCCTGCACGGACGGATGGGTGTAGATCGCCTGCTCGATCATCTGCGGATAGACGTTGAAGCCGCCGGAGATGATCATGTCCTTCTTGCGATCGACCAGATAGTAATAGCCGTCGTCGTCCATGTAGCCGATGTCACCGGTCAGGAAGCGATCACCGACAAAGGCCTCCGAAGTCTCCCCGGGACGGTTCCAGTAGCCCTTGGTGACGTTCGGGCCCTTGATGCGAATCTCGCCGGTCTCGCCGACGCCCAACACCTGCGAGGGATCTTCCAGCGACACGACATCGAGTTCGATACCGGGCAATGCGAGGCCGATGGAGCCCGGCTTGTCGAGGCCCTCGGCCGAATGCGCCGTGCCTGGCGAACAGGTTTCGGTCATGCCCCAGCCGCTCTTCAGCTTGAGGCCGGTCTTGCGCTCGAATAGTCGCGCGACTTCTACCGGCAACGGTGCGCCGCCGGAACTGGCCACCGCCAGCGAGGAGAGATCGCGTGTCTCCAGCGACGGATCGGCGGCGATGGCGATCCACATGGTGGGGACGCCGGGGAATACGGTGGCTTTCTTCTTCTCGATATCGTCGAGCACAGACGCGACATCGAAGCGCTGATGCAGCGAGATGGTATCGCCGACGCTGATGCGACCCAACAGGATTACCGTCAGCGCGTAGATGTGGAACAGCGGCAGCGTACAGATGACACGCTCGACGCGGTTGCGCTCGGCGCGTGATGGCGCGCCCCAGACATTGTAGATCGCCACAGCCGAGGTGAGATTGCCGTGACTCAGCATCGCGCCTTTGGGCAGACCGGTGGTGCCGCCGGTATATTGCAGCAGCGCGACGTCATCGGGGGAGATATTTGGCCATTCTGCTGGCGCCGTCGCGTCCGCAGTGAAGTTACGGAAGGTGACGATCTTCGGACTGGCTGGCAGCGGAAGCTGCTGTGTCCCGATCGCGCCCCAGTCGTCGTCTTCGCAGACGATGAGCTTGTCGAGCAAACCCTTGTCGAGGAACCTGAGCGCCATGGGCAGCAGCGCCGCGAGATTGCTGGTGACCAATACGCGCGCGCCAGAGTCGCTCAGCTTGTGAGACAGCGCGATCTCGCCGTCGAGCGGCGACAGATGCACCAGACGGGCGCCGGCCTTCAGCGCGCCGAAGAAATTGACGGGATGGTCCGGCGTATTGCCGAGAAACAGCGCGATGGTGGCGCCGCGGCCGAAGCCGGCGCGCATGAAGCTGGCGGCAGCGATATCGGCGCGCGCCTGCAGATCGGTGAATGAGATCGGCTTGCCGCGGAATTCGATAGCGGTACGGGTGTCATAGTTGCGTGCCGCATCGGCGAGCAGCCCCGGCAAGGTGCCGCGCGCGATCGGTGCGTCCCAGCGCACGCCTTTGGGATAATATTTCTCGCCGGGGTAGGACATGAAGCTACCTGTCGCTCAAACGTATCCACACGCTCTTATGTCATCCCCGCGAACGCGGGGATCCATAGCCTCCGATGCCGAGATGGTGCTCCGAGAGAGCACCGGGATCGAAACTTATTCGGAGGTTATGGGTCCCCGCTTTCGCGGGGACGACACGTTGACGACGGTGCTTACTTGCCCAGCGAAGCAAACGTCTTGCCTTCGTCCGCGAGCTTCTTCAGCAGCGTCGCGGGCTCGAGCGACGGATCGTTGGTCTGCTTGGCATAGAACGACAGCCGGTCCGCAATTTCCTTCAGGCCGACGAGATCTGCGTAGAACATCGGGCCGCCGCGATAGATCGGCCAGCCATAGCCGTAGAGCCAGATCACGTCGATGTCGCTCGGACGCGAGGCGATCTTCTCTTCGAGGATGCGGGCGCCCTCATTGATCATCGGATAGACCATGCGCTCCAGGATCTCCTGGTCGCCGATGGCGCGGCGGGTGAGACCGAGGCGTTTGCAGGTCTCGTCGATCAGTTTCTCCACTTCCGGATCCGGGATCGGCGCGCGCGAGCCGGCTTCATACTTGTAGTAGCCCTTGCCGGTCTTCTGGCCGAAGCGGCCGGCTTCGCACAGCGCGTCGGCAATTTCCGACTTGATGCCGCGGTCCTGGCGCGAGCGCCAGCCGATATCGAGGCCGGCGAGATCGCCCATGGCGAACGGGCCCATCGGCAGACCGAACTTGGTAACGACGGCATCGACCTGCTGCGGCAGCGCGCCTTCGAACAGCAGCTTTTCCGACTGCTTGGAGCGGGCTGCGAGCATGCGGTTGCCGACAAAGCCGTCGCAGACGCCGACCACAGCCGGAACCTTCGCAATCTTGCGGGCAATCGCCACGGCGGTGAGCAGCGCATCAGGCGCCGTCTTCTCGGCGCGCACGATTTCGCACAGCTTCATCACATTGGCGGGCGAGAAGAAGTGCATGCCCAGCACGTCCTGCGGACGCTTGGTGACGGCGGCGATGTCGTTGATGTTCAGATAAGACGTGTTGGAGGCCAGCACTGCGCCCGGCTTGGCGTGCGCATCGATGGCGGTGAACACGTCCTTCTTGATGGCCATGGTTTCGAACACCGCCTCGATGATGAGGTCGGCGCCCTTGACGTTGTCGAGGCCGACCTTGCCATCGATCAGCGCCATGCGCTTGGCGGGTGCATCCGCCGGGATACCGCCGCGCGCCGCGGTGTTCTCCCAGTTCTTCTGCATGATGCCGAGGCCGCGCTTGAGCTGCTCCTCGCCGGTCTCGATCAAGGTGACCGGGATGCCGGCATTGGCGAAGGACATGGCGATACCGCCGCCCATGGTGCCGGCGCCAATGATGGCGACACGCTCGACCGGACGCGGCTTGACGCCTTCCGGCACCCCTGCGACCTTGGCCGCTTCACGCTCGGCGAAGAAGGCATAACGCTGCGCCTTGGACTGGTCGTCGGCGACCAGCTTCAGGAACATCTCGCGTTCCTTCTTCAGCGCTTCGTCGAATGGCGTATCGAGGGTCCAGCTTACGGCTTCGGCGCAAGCGAGCGGCGCGTTCATGCCGCGGTTCTTCTTGTTGGCGGCGGCAGCTGCATTGGTGAAGATCGAGCGATCGGCCTTGGCGGCGGCGAGCTTCGAATCGTCGTTCTTGAGCACGCGCAGCGGGCGCTTGTCGGCGACGACCTTCTTGGCGAACGCGATGGCGCCTTCCTTCGGGCCCTCAACGATCTCTTCGATCAAGCCATTCTTGAGTGCCTCCGCAGCACCGATCGGATTACCGGTGACGATCATCTGCACGGCGAGTTCGGGACCGACCGCGCGCGGCAGGCGCTGGGTGCCGCCGGCACCCGGCAGCAGGCCGAGCTTCACTTCGGGCAGGCCGAGCTTGGCTTCCTTCACAGCGACGCGGAAATGACAGCCGAGCGTAAGCTCGAGGCCACCACCGAGCGCGGTACCGTGAATGGCAGCGATGACAGGCTTAGAGGAATTCTCGATCTCGGCGATGACTTCGTTGAGGCCGGGCGACTGTGGCGGCTTGCCGAATTCGGTGATGTCGGCGCCGGCGACGAAGGTGCGGCCTTCGCAGGCAATCACGATGGCCTTCACAGCGCTGTCTGCGTTCGCAGCTTTCACGTTCTCGGAAATGCCGCGGCGAACCGCCGCGCTGAGGGCATTCACCGGCGGCGAATTGACCATCACGACGGCCACTTCATCATGACGTTCAAGCTTCACGACATCGCTCACGGCATTCTCCTTGGGTCGAAATCAGGACTGATTTTTGTTGTTTCGCAGTGCGAAATTTAATTCCACATCTTGACAGGCAGGGTTATTTTGAAGAGCGTCCGTTGTCAACGAGGGCACCCCACAGAAAAACCAATCTGGGCGTAAACTCTCGCGAAAACAAATAGACGTCATCGAACAAGATGACGTGAGACACATCATCGGGGAAGCGTGAAGCGTTCAGGAAAACCAGCGGCGACCGATCGCAATTTCGTCGTCGCCTTGGCACGTGGCCTCGATGTGCTGCGCGCGTTCCGCCCGAATGACGGGATGCTCGGCAACCAGGAAATAGCGGCGCGCACCAATCTTCCAAAGCCGACGATCTCACGTCTCACCTATACTTTGACAAAGCTTGGCTACCTTACGCCCGTCCCGCGCTTCGAGAAGTACCAGCTTGCGCCAGCAGCCATGGCCCTGGGGTATGCCGCACTTGCGAACCTCGGCGTGCGCTCGCTCTCCGAGCCGTTTCGCGACGAACTGATGCGGCAGACCGGCGGCGCTTGTGCGGTTGGCGCGCGCGATCGTCTCAGCATGATTTATTTCGGGCAGAGCAAGTCGAGCCTCACCGTCGGTGTTCAACTCGATGTCGGCTCACGTATCCCCATTGCAACGACAGCCATGGGGCGCGCTTATTTCTGGGCATTGCCTGCGGAAGACCGTGCCCAATTATTGCGCGAGTTCCGCGAACATTACGGAAGCCGCTGGGGAAAGATGCGCGATGGCCTCGAACAGGCCGGCGAGATGGTCGCCAAATATGGATTCGTGATTTCCGCCGGTGAATGGCAGGACGATGTGCATGCCGCTGGCGTCGCGCTCACTTTGAACGATGGCACAGGTCCTTACGCCTTCAATTGCGGCGCGCCTGCATTTCGCTTCACGGAAGAACGACTACGCGACGATATTGGACCTCGCTTACTCGCGATGGTAAGGAATATCGAAGCGGCGCTCGGGGGACTTGCAGCGCCGCACACAAAAAAAAACAGAACCAAAGAAAAATAAATCAGGAGGGAAAGTTGCTCGTATTGTTGAAGGGCTCGGATAGCCTTCGCGACCGCGAAGGATGCCGTACATGACACAGGCACAGCTCGCAGAACGCGTGCCTGTCACCTCAGGCGCTCCACTGCTGCAGGTCAACGACGTCAGCGTCGTGTTCGGCGGCATCATCGCGTTGAACGGCGTCTCGTTCAATATGCAGAAGGGCCACATCCTCGGCCTGATCGGACCGAACGGCGCCGGCAAGACCACGCTGTTCAACTGCCTCAGCCGGCTCTATCAGCCGAGCAAGGGCGACATCCTGATGGAAGGCCAGTCGATCCTGACGCGGCCCGCCCACAAGATCTCCGAAATCGGTATCGGCCGCACGTTCCAGAACGTCGCGCTGTTTCCGAACCTCACGGTTCGCGACAATGTGCGCGTCGGCAAGCATGCGCGCACCAATAGCGACATCGTCAGCGATGCGCTGAAGCTGCCATGGGTGCGCAAGGGCGAAGCTGCGATCAACAAGGACGTCAACGACATCCTCGATTACCTCGATCTGCAGGGCGTCGCCGACACCATCGTGTCAGGCCTTCCGTTCGGCACACAGAAGCGCGTCGAACTCGCTCGCGCACTTGCGGCCGAGCCGAAGATCCTGCTGCTCGACGAACCCGCCGGCGGTCTCAATCACGAGGAAGTCTATGTCCTCGGCGACCTGATCCGTCGCATTCGCGACGAACGCGACGTCACCGTGCTGCTCGTCGAGCATCACATGGGCCTCGTGATGTCGATCGCCGACCACGTGGTCGCGCTGAACTTCGGCAAGAAGCTCGCGGAAGGCACCCCGGCTGCCGTCCAGAAAGACCCGGCTGTCATCAAGGCCTATCTGGGGGACAAGGATTCATGAGCACCATGCTTCATGTAAAGGACCTGCGCGCGTATTACGGCCAGGTCCAGGCACTGCACGGCCTCGAATTCGACCTCAAGGAAGGCAGCCTCACCACCCTGCTCGGCGCCAATGGCGCAGGCAAGACCACCACGCTGCGGGCGATCTGCAACATGGTGCGCTCCACCGGCTCGATCGAGTTCGAGGGCAAGAAGCTCGACAACAAGTCGACCGAGAGCATCGTGCGGCTGGGCATTGCGCACGTGCCGCAAGGCCGCGGCACCTTCACCACCATGACGGTGGAAGAGAATCTCCAGCTCGGCGCCATCAGCCGCAAGGACACAAAGGCGATCGATGGCGACATCGAGCGCATGTATGACCACTTCCCGGTGCTCAAGCAACGCCACACCCAGCAGGCCGGCACGCTATCCGGCGGTGAACAGCAGATGCTCGCGGTGGCCCGCGCGCTGATGCTGCGTCCCCGCCTGATGCTGCTGGACGAGCCCTCCTTCGGCCTCGCGCCGCTGATCGTGCGGGATCTGTTCAAGATCCTTGGCAAGATCAACCGCGAGGACAAGGTCTCGATCCTGGTCGTCGAACAGAACGCACAGCTCGCGCTCGAACTCGCCGACAAGGCCTATGTGATCGAAACAGGACGCATCGTGATGTCCGGCACCGCCGACGAGATCGCGAACAACGAAGACGTCCGTAAATCCTATCTGGGATATTGAGGGGGAAGCCATGGAGCTGTTTACCAACCAAGTCCTGGCTGGCATTGCCACGGGCGCGATCTATGCCTGTATGGCGCTCGCGGTCGTGATGATCTACCAGGCGATCGACCACCTGAACTTCGCCCAGGGCGAAATGGCGATGTTCTCGACCTTCATCGCCTGGCAATTGATGCAGTGGGGCGTGCCTTACTGGGTCGCCTTCATCCTGGTGCTGATCTTCTCCTTCATCGGCGGTGTCGTGATCGAGCGGGCTTTGTTCAAGCCGCTCGCCAAGGCGCCGGTGCTCACCCATGTCGCCGGCTTCATCGCGCTGTTTGCCATCGTGAACAGTGTCGCGGGCCTGACCTGGGACTTCACCATCAAGCAGTTCCCGTCGCCGTTCGGCTCTGCCCCGTTCCTGGGCAGCCAGCTGATCTCGACCCATCAGGCCGGCATGATCGGTGTCACGCTGGTGCTGTTGCTGCTGCTGTTCGCCTTCTTCCGCTACACCCGCGTGGGTCTGGCGATGCGCGCTGCGGCAGTGATGCCTGAATCGGCCCGCCTCGTCGGTATCAACACCTCGTGGATGATCGCCCTCGGCTGGGGCATGGCAGCTGCGATCGGTTCGATCGCCGGCATGCTGATCGCTCCGGTCGTGTTCCTCGAGCCCAACATGATGGGTGGCGTGCTGATCTACGGCTTCGCGGCCGCAGTCGTCGGCGGTCTGTCGAGCCCGCTCGGCGCCGTGATCGGCGGCTTCCTGGTCGGCATCTTCGAGAATCTTGTCGGCACCTACATTCCGGGTGTCGGTAACGAACTCAAGCTGCCCATCGCGCTGGCGCTGATCATCACCGTGCTGGTCGTCAAACCCCATGGCCTGTTTGGCCGCACCATCGTGAAGCGAGTGTGATCATGAGCACCGTGCAAGAAGTCTCCTCGGCTCCGGTCGTCGCCGCTGTCCCCAAGAAGGCGATGTCGCTCGGGCCCGGCGCCTCACTGGTGTTGCTCGCCCTCCTCGCGATCACGCCGTTCTTCGTCAAGAACTTCATCATCTTCCAGATGACGATGGTTCTGATCTACGCGATTGCGGTGCTGGCGCTGAACATCCTTACAGGTGCCAGCGGCCAGTTCTCGCTCGGCCAGAGCGCGTTCTATGCGCTCGGGGCCTATACGTCGGCGATCCTCATCGAACACGCCGGCATGAACTACGCGCTCACGCTGCCCTTTGCCGGCCTTGTCTGCTTCATCGCCGGCTTCCTGTTCGGCCTGCCCGCGCTGCGGCTGTCCGGCATCTACCTCGCGCTGGCGACCTTTGCGCTGGCCGTGGCGATGCCGCAGCTTCTCAAGCTCGGCGTGTTCGAGCACTGGACCGGCGGCGTGCAGGGCTTGGTCGTCACCAAGCCGGATGCCCCGGAGATCTTCGCCTCCATGGGACTGAAGGTCTCGCAGGACATGTGGCTGTATTTCTTCACCCTCGTCGTTGCGATCGTGATCTACATCGTGTCGGTCAATCTGCTGAAGTCGCGCTCCGGCCGCGCGATGATGTCGATCCGTGACAACGAAATCGCGGCCTCCGCGATGGGTGTCGATGTCGCGCTCTACAAGACCCTCGCTTTCGGCGTCTCCGCGGGCATCACCGGCATCGCCGGTGGTCTCGGCGCCATCGCCGTGCAGTTCGTGGCGCCGGATGGCTACACCATCCAGCTCGCCATCGCGCTGTTCCTTGGCATGGTGGTCGGCGGCGTTGGCTGGCTCCCCGGCTCGCTTGCCGGCGCGCTGTTCATCGTGTTCGTCCCGAACATCGCCGAACACGTGTCGAAGGGTCTGTCCGGTGCCGTGTTCGGCGTCATCCTGATCTTCATCATCTTCCTGTTGCCGAACGGCGCGCGCCAGCTCGCTTACGGTGCACAGGCGATGTTCAGCAAATTGCGCGGAAGCTGATCGATCAAAGCAACATTAACTATCTGACAGAGAGGCCCCTGCGACGAAAGTTGCGGGGGCTTTTTCTTGCCATCAGCAGGCGAAACCTGTTCAATCCGCGCACCGCAGCATTCATAAAAACAACAACACGCGCGGTTTTATGGAAATAATCAAGGAGACCAGAAATGCCTTCGTTTAGCTCGCGCGCAATGACGTTCTCGATTGCCGCAGCCCTCGTTGCCTCAGCAGGCAGCACAGCTTTCGCTCAAAAGAAATACGACACCGGTGCCACCGACACCGAGATCAAGATCGGCAACATCATGCCCTATAGCGGGCCGGCTTCCGCCTATGGCGTCATCGGCAAGATGGAAGAAGCCTATTTCAAGATGATCAACGATCAGGGCGGCATCAATGGCCGCAAGATCAACTACATCACCTATGACGACGGCTACTCGCCGCCGAAGGCCGTGGAGCAGGCACGCAAGCTGGTCGAGTCCGACGAAGTGCTGTTCATCGCGAGTTCGCTCGGCACCCCATCGAATTCGGCGATTCAGAAATACATGAACGCCAAGAAGGTACCGCAACTGTTCGTGGCCACCGGCGCCACCAAGTTCGGTGAGTACAAGGACTTCCCGTGGACCATGGGCTGGCAGCCCGCCTATCAGAGCGAGTCGCGCATCTATGCGGCCTATCTGCTCAAGGAGAAGCCCGACGCCAAGATCGGCGTGATGTATCAGAACGACGACTTCGGCAAGGACATGCTGAAGGGCCTCAAGGACGGCCTCGGCTCCAAGGCCGCCTCAATGATCATCGCCGAAGCCAGCTACGAAGTGTCCGAGCCGACCATCGACTCGCATGTCATCAAGCTGAAGTCGGCCGGTGCCGATACCTTTGTCAGCTTCACGACGCCGAAGTTCGCCGCACAGGCGATCAAGAAGACCGCCGAACTCGGCTGGAAGCCGACCTACATCCAGAGCAATGTCGGCGCATCGGTCGGCAGCGTGATGAAGCCGGCTGGCTACGACAATGCGCAGGGCATCCTGTCGGCGAACTACGCCAAGGATGGCGCCGATGCGAGCTGGGACAATGACGAGGGCATGAAGAAATTCTACGCCTTCCTCGCCAAATACGCGCCCGGCATGGACAAGAATGACGGCTCGGTCGTCTATGGCTACGGCCAGGCCCAGACCATTGTCCAGGTGCTCAAGCAGGCGGGCGACAACCTGACCCGCGCGAACATCATGAAGGAAGCGGCGAATCTCAAGAACTTTGCGCCCGACACCCTGCTGCCCGGCGTGACGATCTCGACCTCGGCCACCGACTTCTACCCCATCGAGCAGCTGCAGATGCAGCGCTTCAAGGGCGAGAAGTGGGAGCTGTTCGGCCCGATCATCGCCGGCAAGATCGACGGCTAGGCGGGTTCCGCCACCATCTTTCTGCCACATCCACAGTGCCCCTCGCGATCACATTGCGAGGGGTTTTCTTTTGGTGCCGACATCGGCGCCTCCTCGCCGCGCCGAGGATTGTTCTGGATATGCCGACCCGCTTTCGCTCGCCCGCTGCATTCGCTTTGACGGCAGCTCTGTCTTTCGCAATCGCGGGCACCGCTTGTGCGCAGAAGGCATACGATCCCGGCGCATCCGATACCGAGATCAAGATCGGCAATATCATGCCCTATAGCGGTCCGGCCTCGGCCTATGGCACGGCGGGCATCATCGAGGCTGCTTATTTCAAGATGATCAACGATCAGGGCGGCATCAATGGCCGCAAGATCAATTTCATCAGTTACGACGACGCGTACAATCCGTCCAAGGCGGTCGAACAGGCGCGCAAGCTGGTGGAATCAGACGAGGTGCTCGTGGTCTTCAACCCGCTGGGCACGCCATCGAACACAGCGATCCTGAAATACCTGAACGGCAAGAAGGTGCCTCAGCTCTTCGTTGGCGCTGGGAGTACGTCATTCGGCGATCACAAGGCCTATCCGTGGACCATGGCCTGGCAGCCGCCCTATCAGAGCGAAGGCCGCATCTATGCGACCTATATTCTGAAGGAGAGGCCCGACGCAAAGATCGCGGTGCTCTATCAGAACGACGACTTCGGCAAGGACGTGCTCAAAGGCCTGAAGGACGGCCTTGGCGACAAAACCTCCATGATCGTCGCCGCCGAAGGCTATGAAGTGAGCGAGCCGACCATCGACAGCCGCATCATCAATCTCAAGGCTTCCGGCGCCGATGTGTTCATCAGCGTGACCACTCCGAAGTCGGCGGTGCAGGCAATCCGCAAGGTCGCCGCCTTGGACTGGAAGCCGCTCTACATCCAGGGCTATGCCAGCGCCTCGGTCGGCTCAGTGCTGAAGCCGGCCGGCCTCGACATCTCGCAAGGCATCCTTTCGGCCTACTACGCCAAGGACGGCTCCGATGCGCAGTGGGACAATGACGAGGGCATGAAGCGCTTTACCACCTTCCTCGCCAAATATGCCCCGGATTATAGCCGCAATGACATCTCCACCGTCTATGGATATGGCGTGGCCCAGGCGATGGTGCAGGTGCTGAAGCAGGCCGGTGACGATCTCACCCGCGCCAATGTCATGAAGCAGGCCGCGAACCTGAAGGATTTCGTACCGGATATCGTGCTGCCCGGCGTGAAGCTCAACACATCGGTCAGCGATCATTACCCGATTGAGCAGCTGCAGATGATGCGTTTTACCGGCGAGACATGGGAGCCGTTTGGACCGGTCATTTCCGGAGAGATGAAGCGGTAAAGCGTAACTCTTAGGGTGGACAAAGCGAGGCCTGCCCACCGCATCACCTGACCGCGGATGGCGGGCACGGCGCAAACGCGCCTTTGCCCACCCGACAGAATGCTCAATAAATCAGCCCCTCGTGACGCCAGCACGAGGGGCTTTCTGTTGCCGCATGCGTGCGAACGGTGTTGAATTCAACCGGAGCCACAAAGGCCCTCAAAGAAAAACAGAATTCGGGAGTTGGAAATGCCGTCGATCCTTTCGCGCGCCACAGGCAGTCTTTTGCTCTTGTCCGTCGCCGCAACCCTCAGCGTCGCCGCCACAGGCGGCGCACTCGCCCAGAAGAAATACGATACCGGTGCCAGCGATACCGAGATCAAGATCGGCAACATCATGCCGTATAGTGGCCCTGCCTCGTCCTATGGACTGATCGGCAAGACCGAGACCGCCTATTTCAAGATGGTCAACGACAATGGCGGCGTGAACGGCCGCAAGATCAATTTCATCACCTATGACGACGCCTACTCGCCACCAAAAGCCGTGGAGCAGGCGCGCAAGCTAGTGGAGTCCGATGAAGCCCTGTTGATCTTCAATTCGCTGGGCACGCCGTCGAACACCGCGTTCCAGAAATACATGAACGCGAAGAAGGTGCCGCAGCTCTTCGTCGCCACCGGCGCCAGCAAGTGGAACGACCCGAAGCATTTTCCGTGGACCATGGGTTGGCAGCCGAGCTACGCCGTCGAGGCGCAGATCTACGCCAAATACCTGATGAAGGAGAAGCCGAACGCCAAGGTCGCGGTGATCTATCAGAACGACGATTTCGGCAAGGACTACCAGAAGGCCTTCAAGGAAGCGCTCGGCGCCAAGGCCGCCACGATGCTCGTGACCGAGGAGAGCTATGAGATCTCCGAGCCGACCATCGACTCTCACATCGTCAAGGTGAAGTCGCTCAATCCCGACGTCGTTGTGCATTTTGTCACGCCGAAATTTGCCGCGCAGGGCATCAAGAAGATCGGCGAACTCGGCTGGAAGCCACTCCAGCTCGTCACCAATGTCAGCGTCTCCGTCGGCGCCGTCATGCAGCCCGCCGGCTTCGACAATGCGCAGGGCGTGCTCTCGGCCGACTATCGCAAGGACGGCGCGGACTCGCAGTGGAACAACGACCCCGGCATGAAGAAGTGGTCGGCCTTCATCGACAAATACATGCCGGGCGCTGATCGCACCGACAACAGCCTCGTCTATGGCTATGGCGCTGCACAGACCATGGTGAAGGTGCTGGAGATGGCGGGTGACAATCTCACCCGTGAGAATGTGATGAAGCAGGCCGCAAGCTTGAAGGACTTTGCGCCGGATACGCTGCTGCCGGGTATCACCATCACGACCTCGGCCACCGACTATGCGCCGATCGCGCAGCTCCGCATGATGCGCTTCAAAGGCGACAAGTGGGAGTTGTTCGGCGACGTCATCAATGCCGATGTGGCTGCGCCCGAGTAAGTGCAACGCACTCGCCGCACTGCACGCATTTTATAGCAATTCCGAGCCCCTGCGATTTTGTCGCAGGGGCTTTTCCTTGTGACGTGACGGCGACAGGCGTTCAATATGCCGCAGGAGCCGCAGAGCTCCGCAAAACGATTGGGACGAACGACCTCGGGAGACTTTGAATGCTCGCACGATCAATGCGTCTGGCAGCGATTCCCGCTGCGCTGGCCTTGCTGGCCGCAACCACCGGCGCATTCGCGCAGAAGAAATACGACACCGGCGCCACCGATACGGAGATCAAGGTCGGCAACATCATCCCCTATAGCGGCCCAGCTTCCGCCTATGGACTGATCGGCAAGACCGAAGCCGCCTATTTCAACATGATCAATGCGCAAGGTGGCATCAACGGCCGCAAGATCAACTTCATCAGCTATGACGACGGTTACTCGCCGCCCAAGGCCGTGGAGCAGGTCCGCAAGCTGGTCGAATCAGACGAGGTGCTCGTCGTCTTCAATCCGCTCGGCACGCCCTCCAACACCGCGATCCAGAAATATCTGAACGGCAAGAAAGTGCCGCAGCTGTTTGTCGCCACCGGCGCCACCAAGTGGAATGATCCGAAGAATTTCCCGTGGACCATCGGCTGGCAGCCTTCTTATCAGAGCGAAGCGATCATCTATGCAAAGTATCTGCTGAAGGAGAAGCCAAACGCCAGGATCGGCGTTCTCTATCAGAACGACGATTTCGGAAAAGATTATCTGAAAGGCTTCAAGGACGGCCTCGGTGCCAAGGCTGCATCGATGATCACCATCGAGGACAGCTACGAGATTTCCGAGCCGACCATCGACACCCATGTGGTGAAGCTGAAGGCTGCCAATCCTGACGTGCTGATGATCTTCACCACGCCGAAATTCGCGGCGCAGACCATCAAGAAAACTGCTGAACTCGGCTGGAAGCCGCTGCAGATCCTCGCCAATGTCAGCATCTCGGTCGGCGCGGTGATGCAGCCCGCCGGCTTCGACAATGCACAGGGCGTGCTGTCGGCGTCCTACAGCAAGGACGGCACCGATCCGCAATGGAAGGACGATGCCGGCATCAAGAAGTGGAACACCTTCCTCGACAAATACATGCCGGAAGCCAACAAGGCGGACTCGAGCACGATCTACGGCTACGGCGCCGCGCAGACATTGGTAAAGGTGCTCGAAATGTGCGGTGACGACCTCACCCGCGCCAATGTGATGAAGCAGGCCGCCAGCCTGAAGGATTTTGTCCCGGACACGCTGCTGCCCGGCGTGAAGATCAACACCTCCCCCACCGACTTCGCCCCGATCTCGCAATTGCAGATGCAGCGTTTCAAGGGCAATGCGTGGGAGCGCTTTGGCGAAATCTTCAGTGGCGACGTAGCACCCACGCAATAGTCCTGCTGCAACAGCGAAGAGACACAACGATACCGCCCTCGCGATCATGTCGCGGGGGCTTTTTCTTGCCGGTGATCGCGCGCGGGTGTTGAATGTCGCGAGGAGCCGCAGAGCTCCCGCTTCAAGAAACATGACACACACGCCATCATCAGGGAGACAGAAATGCCCGCAATGCATCTGCGTTTGGCCGCGCTTCCGGCTGCCGTCGCCATCCTTGCCGTCACCACATCCGGCGCGCTTGCCCAGAAGAAATATGGCCCCGGCGTCACCGATACCGAAATCAAGATCGGCAACATCATGCCCTATAGCGGACCTGCTTCCGCTTACGGCGTGATCGGCAAGACCGAGGAGGCCTATTTCAAGAAGATCAATGCCGAAGGCGGCATCAACGGACGCAAGATCAATTTCATCAGCTATGACGACGGCTATTCCCCGCCGAAGACCGTCGAGCAGGCGCGCAAGCTGGTCGAGAGCGACGAAGTACTGCTCATCTTCAATCCGCTCGGCACACCACCCAATTCGGCGATCCACAAATACATGAACGCCAAGAAGGTGCCGCAACTCTTCGTCGCCACCGGGGCCACCAAGTGGAACGATCCGAAGGATTTTCCCTGGACCATGGGCTGGCAACCCAGCTACCAGTCCGAAACCCAGATCTATGCCAAGTATCTGTTGAAGGAACGACCGAATGCCAAGATCGGCGTGCTGTTCCAGAATGACGATTACGGCAAAGACTATCTGAAGGGCTTGAAGGACGGGCTCGGCGCCAAGGCCGCGACTATGATCATCGCGGAAGAGGCCTATGAGACCTCGCAGCCGACCATCGACAGCCACATCGTCAAGCTGAAGTCCTCGGGCGCCGATGTCTTCATCAACATCACCACGCCGAAATTCGCAGCGCAGGCGATCAAGAAGATCGCCGAGATCGGCTGGAAGCCCGAGCACTTCCTCAACAACGTCTCGGCGTCCGTCGGCAGCGTGATGAAGCCGGCCGGCTTCGAGAACGGCCAGGGCATCATCTCCGCCGCCTATGCCAAGGACGTGTCCGATCCGCAGTGGAAGGACGATGCAGGGATGAAGACCTTCCTCGCTTTCCTGGCGAAGGATTTTCCCGAGGGCAACAAGCTCGACGGCAATGTCATCGTCGGCTACGGCGCGGCACAGACACTGGTCCAGGTGCTGAAACAGTGCGGCGATGATCTCACCCGCGAGAACGTCATGAAGCAGGCTGCCAGCCTGAGGGACTATCGCACCGAGATCCTGTTGCCCGGCATCAAGATCAATACCTCGGCCTCGGACTTCGCGCCGATCAGCCAGTTGCAACTGATGCGCTTCAAGGGCGAGATGTGGGAGTTGTTCGGCGACATCATCAGCGCCGACGTGGCCGGCTGATCATTCCTCACAACGAAATAAACGAGGCCTGCGACCAAAGATTCGCAGGCCTCTTCTCATTTCTGAACGCTTTCCATTTGAGCCACTAAGCATTCGCGGTAAGACCACCTCGCAAGTGCGAGAGCGCATTTGCCGAACAAGAAAATCACGCCTTGCAAGCAAGGGAAGGAACTCGAATGTCCGCCACCTCCGTGCGGCTGGCTGCCCTCTCGGCCGCCGCCATGTTGCTCGCTGTCTCCTCCACCGCCGTCTTCGCCCAGAAGAAATATGACACCGGCGCCAGCGACACCGAAATCAAGCTCGGCAATATCGTGCCCTATAGTGGACCGGCTTCGGCCTATGGCGCCGTCGGCAAGGCACAGGCCGGCTATTTCAAGATGATCAACGACAAGGGCGGCATCAATGGCCGCAAGATCAACTTCATCTCCTATGACGACGCCTATTCGCCGCCGAAGGCCGTGGAGCAGACCCGCAAGCTGGTCGAGAGCGATGAAGTGCTGCTGATGTTCTCCGCACTCGGCACGCCGTCCAACACCGCGATCCACAAATACATGAACGCCAAGAAGGTGCCGCAGCTGTTCCTGGCCACTGGCGCCACCAAGTGGAATGATCCCAAGAACTTTCCTTGGACCATGGGCTATCTGCCAAGCTACCAGAGCGAAGGCCGCATCTACGCGCAATATCTGATGAAGGAGAAGGCCGGCGCCAAGGTCGGCGTGCTCTATCAGAATGACGACTTCGGCAAGGACTATCTCAAGGGTCTCCGCGACGGTTTCGCCGATAAATCTTCGTCGACCGTCATCGAGGACAGTTATGAGTTGACCGAGCCGACCGTCGATTCCCATATCGTGAAGATCAAGGCTGCCAATCCGGATGTTGTCGTCATCTTCGCGACGCCGAAATTTGCCGCACAGACCATCAAGAAGATCGCCGAGCTCGGCTGGAAGCCGACCATGATCGTTCCAGGCGTCAGCGTTTCGGTCGGCCAGGTGCTGCGGCCAGCAGGCTTCGAGAATGCGCAGGGCCTGATCTCCGCGCATTACGCCAAGGACGCCACTGACCCGCAGTGGAAGGACGATCCCGGCATGATCGCCTACAAGGAATTCCTCGCGAAATATGTGCCGGACGGCAATCCCGCGGATTCCTCGCTGATGTCCGGCTACAACATCGCCGTGACCATGGCGATCCTGCTCCAGCAGTGTGGCGACGACCTCACCCGCGCCAATGTGATGAAGCAGGCGGCGAACCTGAAGGACATCCAGCAGCCGACCCTGCTGCCGGGCGTGAAGATCAACACGTCGCCTACCGATTTCGCACCGATCGACCAGATGCAGCTGATGAAGTTCGAAGGCGAGAGCTGGAAGCTTTTTGGCGAGGTGATGAAGGGCGAAGTGGGCACGAACTAAGGCGGCCGAAGCTCCATGTTTTCCTTCTCCCCTTGTGGGAGAAGGTGGCTTCGCGAAGCGAAGACGGATGAGGGGTACGGCTAGGCTCGGAGCCTGTGACTACCGCTCCCGCGTCTCGAACGCTTCGCGTTCGATCCACCCTCTCCCACCCCGCACAGCTTCGCCGTGCTAGGGGGAGAGGGAAGGAAAAGCCCATCTTGCCGCCTCCGTCATTGCCCGGCATAACCCCCTCATGACCGACAAACGCCCCCTGCTCCGCGCCATGTTCGATGCCGCTGTCGCTGCAGCGCATCCTGACGTCATTCTCAGCGCCCATCTGCCGGCGCCACCGAAAGGCCGCATCATCTGCCTGGCCGCCGGCAAAGGCGCCGCCGCCATGGCTGCAGCTGCCGAGAAACATTATCTCGACGATCTCAAGCTCGATCCCGAGCGTCTGACCGGCATCGCCACCACCCGTCACGGCCACGGCGTGCCGACCCGCCGCATCCGCGTGGTCGAGGCCGGCCATCCCGTGCCCGACGAAGCCGGCATGAAAGGTGCCGACGACACGCTGGCACTTGCAGCCACAGCCACCGTCGACGACCTGCTGCTGGTGCTGATCACCGGCGGCGGCTCGGCCAACTGGACCGCGCCGGTCGCCGGCATCACGTTTCAGCAGAAGCAGCAACTCAACCGCGCGCTGCTGCGCTCGGGCGCCGTCATCGGCGAGATCAACACCGTGCGAAAGCATCTGTCCCGCATCAAGGGCGGCCGCCTTGCCCGCGCCGGACAGAAGGCCGAGATCCTCTCGCTGGCGATTTCCGATGTGCCGCATGACGATCCCGCCGTGATCGCGTCAGGGCCCACCGTGCCGGACACGACGACGCTTGCGGACGCCCGCGCCATCGTCGCCAAATACAAGCTTGCCGTGGACGATGCCGTCAGCGCCGCATTGAACGATCCGGCGAATGAAAGCGCAAAGCCGAACGATCCGGCTTTCGCGCGCGCTACGTTCAAGCTGATCGCCAGGCCGAAGGAGTCGCTGGATGCCGCCGCTCAGGTGGCACGCGATGCCGGCTATGAGGTCATCGATCTCGGCGCCGATCTCGAAGGCGAAGCCCGCGAGGTCGCGGCCGAGCATGCAGCCATGGCGCTGAAAGCCCAGGCCGAAGGCAAGAAGATCGCCATCGTCTCCGGCGGTGAACTGACGGTCACGGTGACTGGCAACGGCCGCGGCGGCCCCAATCAGGAATATGCGCTGGCGCTGGTGGATGCCTTCAAGGACACCACAGGCATCGTGGCGCTGGCCGGTGATACCGATGGCGCCGATGGCGGCGCCGGCAGCGCTAGCGATCCCGCTGGCGCGCTGCTCGATGCGAAGACGTTCGAGGCCATGCGTGCACAGAAACTCGATCCGATCGCATCGTTGAAGAACAACGACGCAACGACGTTCTTCGCGGCCACGGGAGATCTTTTGCAGACCGGCCCGACGCTGACGAATGTGAATGATGTTCGGGTGATTTTGGTGGGGTGACTCTGTTCCCTCCCCCAAGCGGCAAAGCCGCGCAGCGGGGAGGGTGGATCGAAGCGAGCGTTCAGCGAGCTTCGAGACGGGTGGGGTGTCTCCCCGAACTCCGTCCTACCGTGGGGATAGACCCCACCCGGCACTACGCGCCACCCTCCCCGCTGCGCGGCTGCGCCGCTTGAGGGAGAGAGATCACGCGCAGCCGCGCTTCAAAACTCGTTCGCGATCTTCGCCATCATGTCGAGCAGCGCCTTGTGCTCTCCCGGCCCCAACAGCTCGATCAGCCGCGCCTCATGCCGCGTCGCCACCAGCTTCTTTGCACGGGCCAATGTCGCACGTCCCTTGTCCGTCAGCATCAGCACATGCGAGCGACGATCGCTGGGCGAGCGCATCCGCGTCAGCAGGTCGCGGCTTTCGAGCCCGTCCAGCATCGCCACGAAATTCGGCCGCAGAATACCGAGCGTATTGGCGATCTCGGTCTGGTTGCGGCCCGGGTTCTTGTCCAGCAGGAGCAGCACTGAAAACTGCGCCGGGGTCAGTTGCAGCGGCGCCATGCAGCGATGAAAATCGTCGAACACCTTCAGCTGCGCACGTTTGATGACATAACCCAGCAATTCGCTGAGTTCACCCATCTGCAGCGCAGCGCCTTCCTCATCCAAACCAGCGGGCGCCGGCGATTTGGATGAATCCTGGGCGGATGTTTTGGACGTGGGCATCACTCGCCTTCCGCGATAGCCGGTGGTTGAATGTCACACCCGGTCGAATTGCGGCTGGGCTTGAGTTATGATCAATAATCGTTATGAAATATATCAAATATGTGAGCGGGTTCAACCGCCATTGTTGATTGTCCTGCCCCTGTGGTATCCGCCGCGGCAGGCAATGTGGGGGAGCGTCCGGCCTTGAATACGACGATCTTGCTGTTCCTGCTTCAGGACGGCATCACCAATGGCGCAATTTATGCGCTGCTCGGACTGGCACTGGTGCTGGTCTTTGCAGTCACGCGCATCATCCTGATCCCCCAGGGCGAATTCATCACCTTTGGCGCGCTGACCTATGCCAGCCTCTCCGCCGGGCAGATGCCAGGAACCATCAAGCTCGCGGTCGCCATGGGCGTCGTCGCCTTCGCCTTCGACCTGTTCACCTTTCGCCGGGCGCTGCAGGCCAAGCGCGTGCTGCGCTCGCTGGCCGTGAACATCGTGTTCCCGCTGGCGATCTGGGCCGTGCTGTGGGCGCTTGCCGGCAGGCCGTCCAATATCGCCGTCAATATCGCGCTGTCGCTGCTGATCGTTGCCGCCATCGGCCTCTATCTGTATCGCATTGCCTTTCAGCCGATCGCCCACACGTCCGTATTGGTGCTGCTGATCGCTTCGGTCGGCTGCCACCTGGCGCTGCAGGGCTTTGGCCTCGTCTTCTTCGGCGCCGAAGGCCAGCGCGGACCCGCGATCTCCACCGACGCCATCACCATCGGCGCGTTGCGCTTCACCGGCCAGAGCATCGCCGTCTATGCGATCACCATCGCGCTGATCGTCGGGCTCTGGCTGTTCTTCGGCTACACGCTCTATGGCAAGGCGCTGCGTGCCACCGCCGTGAACCGCCTCGGCGCACGTCTGTCCGGCATTCGCACCACGCTGTCGGGCCAGCTCGCTTTCCTGCTGGCCTCGGTTATCGGCGCCATCTCGGGCATCCTGATCGTGCCGATCACCACGCTCTATTACGACACCGGCTTCCTGATCGGCCTCAAAGGCTTCGTCGCCGCCATCATCGGCGGACTGGTGAGCTATCCGCTGACAGCCGCCGCCGCCATCCTGGTCGGCTGCGTTGAAGCGTTCTCGTCCTTCTATGCCAGCAACTTCAAGGAGGTCATCGTCTTCACGCTGATCCTGCCGGTTCTGGTGCTGCGCTCGCTCGCAGCCCCTGAAGTCGAAGAAGAGAAGGATTGAGCGCCATGTCATCGCGTCTCCTTCCCATTTTCGCTTTCGCGCTCGTCATGGCTGCGATCCCGTTCGTGCCCGGCGTGCCGCCATTCTGGATCGTGCTGCTCGACAATATCGGCCTGGCCGCGCTCGTGGCCATGGGCCTCGTTCTGCTCACCGGCGTCGGAGGTCTCACCTCTTTCGGCCAGGCCGCCTTCTGCGGCTTCGGCGCCTATACGACAGCCGTGCTGACGACGACCTATGGAGTGTCGCCATGGCTGACGCTTCCGCTGTCGCTGCTGGTCGCGGGCTTCGCCGCCGTGTTTCTCGGCCTCATCACCATGCGTCTGTCCGGCCACTATCTGCCGCTCGGCACCATCGCCTGGGGCATCAGCCTGTTCTATCTGTTTGGCAAGCTGGAATTTCTCGGCCGCAATGACGGCATCTCCGGGATTCCGCCGCTGTCCATCGGCAGCTGGAAGATGCTGGATCCCGGCTCGATCTATTTCCCGATCTGGATCGCCGTCATCATCGCCGCATTGCTGTCGATGAATCTGCTCGATAGCCGCACCGGCCGCGCCATCCGCGCGCTGCGCCGCGGCCATGTGGCGGCAGAGGCGTTTGGCGTGCAGACCGCGCGGGCCAAGCTGCTGGTGTTCATCTATGCCGCCGTGCTCGCCGGTCTGTCCGGCTGGCTCTATGCGCATTTCCAGCGTGCGGCGAACCCGACGCCGTTCGGCCCGCATCTCGGCATCGAGTATCTGTTCATCGCCGTGGTCGGCGGCGCCGGCTATGTGTGGGGCGGCGTGCTCGGCGCGGCGGTGGTGATCATTCTCAAGGAAGTGCTGCAGAGCTATCTGCCGATGCTGTTCGGCGGCAGCGGCCAGCTCGAGACCATCGTGTTCGGCATCTTGCTCGTGGCGCTGCTGCAGCTCGCCCCCACCGGCATGTGGCCGTGGGTCACGTCACTGCTGCCTGCAAAGGACAGCCGCAAGCGCCCGGCCCCTGCCGATGCGCTGCCGGGCCGTGCCGAAAGGGCACCCGCAGACGGCGTACTGCTGCAGGTCGAAAAAGCACGCAAACAGTTCGGCGGCGTGGTCGCCGTCAATGATGTCTCCTTCGATGTGAAAGCCCGCGAGATCGTCGCGTTGATCGGCCCCAACGGCGCCGGCAAGAGCACGACCTTCAACCTCATCACCGGCGTGCTGCCGGCCACCGCCGGCAAGGTCACCGTGCGCGGCGAGAGCGTCTCCGGGGCACCGCCGCAGGAGGTCGTCAAACTCGGCGTCGCCCGCACCTTCCAGCATGTGAAGCTGGTGCCCGACATGACCGTGCTGGAAAACGTCGCCCTCGGCGCGCATCTGCGCGGCAGCGCAGGTGCCATCGCAAGCATGCTGCGGCTCGATCGTGCCGATGAAGCCAAGCTGTTGGCGGAAGCCGCCAAGCAGATCGAGCGCGTCGGCCTCGGCGATCAGATGAACCAGCTCGCAGGCTCGCTCTCGCTCGGCCAGCAGCGCATCGTCGAGATCGCACGCGCACTCTGCGTCGATCCGATGCTGCTGCTGCTCGACGAGCCCGCTGCGGGTCTCCGCCACATGGAGAAGCAGCAGCTCGCTGCGCTCCTGCGCCAGCTCCGCGAAGGCGGCATGTCGGTGCTGCTGGTGGAGCACGACATGGGATTTGTGATGAATCTTGCTGATCGCATCGTGGTGCTCGATTTCGGCACCAAGATCGCCGAGGGCACACCGACCCAGATCAAGACCAATCCCGACGTGATCAAAGCCTATCTGGGAGCCGCGGCATGAGTGCGCTGCTGCAAGTCACCGACGCGCATGTTGCTTACGGCAAGGTCGAGGCCGTGCGCGCCGTCAATCTCGACGTCCGCGACGGCGAGATCGTCACCATCATCGGCGCCAATGGCGCCGGCAAGACGACCCTGCTCAACGCCACCATGGGCATCTTCCCGCTGAAAGGCAGCGTGCGCTTCGCTGGCAAGGAGATCAGCAAGCTCGACATCGAGGACCGCGTCGCCGCCGGCCTCAGCCTGGTGCCCGAGCATCGCGAACTGTTCGCTACGATGAATGTGGAAGACAATCTCCTGCTCGGCGCCTTTCGCATCGACAAGGCGACGGCTGCGCGCTCCTTCGAGCGCGTCTACACGCTGTTTCCACGCCTGAAGGAACGCCGCAAGCAGCTCGCCGGCACGCTCTCCGGCGGTGAGCAGCAGATGCTGGCCATGGGCCGCGCACTGATGGGCGCGCCGAAGCTGCTGATGCTCGATGAACCGAGCCTCGGTCTTGCGCCGATCATCGTCGCCGACATCTTCCGCATTGTTGGCGAGTTGAAAGCAGCAGGCGTCGCCGTGCTGCTGGTGGAGCAGAACGCGCAGGCTGCATTGAAAATCGCCGACCGCGCCTATGTCATGGAGCTCGGCGAGTTCGTCCTCGACGGCAAAGCCAGCGACATCGCCAGCAACCAGCGCGTGGTGGCAAGCTATCTCGGCTTCCAGCACGAAGGCGAAAGCGCGATCTGATCTTCCGCCGTCATTGCGAGGAGCGCAGCGACGAAGCAATCCAGACCTGGGCCAAGAACTGGATTGCTTCGCTGCGCTCGCAATGACGACTGAGAAGCAGGTGCCTCAATGAAAAGGCCGGCGATCTCGCAACCGCCGACCTTCTTTTGCGAGTTCCAGCTCACTTCGCCGGAACGTATTTCCCGTCCTTCACCGTCAGCAGGATGCGCGAGCGGTCATCGACGCCATTGCGATCCTTGTCGGTGTAGTTGTAGACGCCCTGGCTCGCCGGGATCTCACGTTCGGTGAGCAGCGCCTGGCGAATGGCCTCGCGGAATTCCGGGGTGCCGGGCTTCGCGGTCTTGAGTGCCACCGGCACGATGCGCTTCAGCACTTCGAACACGTCGTACGAGTGCCCAGCGAACTGGCTGCGGCTGTTGGCGCCGTATTTGGCTTCATAGGCCGTGTTCAGTTCGAGGCCCGGCTTCTTGGTCAGTGCCGAATCCGGCTGGCCTTCCGGATACATCACCGGACCCGCTGCCATCAGCACGCCCTCCGCCGACTTGCCGGCAATGCGGATGAAGTCGCTGCTGGCCGCACCATGGGTCTGATAGATCAGGCCCTTATAGCCGCGGTCGCGCAGTTCGCTCTGCGGCATGCCGGCGCCGGTGCCGGCAGCGCCGATCAGGATCGCATCGGGATTGGCGGCGATCAGTTTCAGCGCCTGCCCGGTGATCGAGGTGTCGGGACGGGCGAAGCGCTCGTCGGCGACCATCTTCATGCCCAGCCCACCGGTCTGGGTCTTGAAGTCGTTGAACCACAGGTCGCCATAGCTGTCGGAATAGCCGATATAGCCCACGGTCTTCACGCCATTGGCCTTCATGTGGTCATACATGACCTTGCCGACGATCTCGACCGGCTGTGGCATGTCCACCGACCACTTTTCGCGCGCCGGCGTAAACGGCATCGGCGACAGGCTGAAATGCGGCACGCCGACTTCATTCGCCACCGCCGAGATAGCGATCGACGTCGGCACGATGGACGATCCGACGATCAGGTCGGCCTTGGATTCGGTGACGAAGCGGCGGGCATTGGTGGTCGCGGCAGTCGGGTCGCCGCCATCGTCGAGCACGATCAGCTTCAGCGGTACGCCGCCGATTTCCTTCGGCACGAAATCGAGCGCGTTGCGCGAGGGCACGCCAAGGGCTGCGGCCGGGCCGGTTGTCGAGAGGCTGAGACCGATGGTGATTTCAGGGCTTTGGGCTTCCGCCGGGGAAGCAACGGCCAGCGCAGCGGCAACGGCCGCAATCGCCAGATGAAGCTTGGACATTTCTTGTTACTTTCTTGGATGGATGGCGCGGCAGCCACGGCAACAAACGCCGCAGGCTGGCACGGGTGGCGATCTGCGCGCCGGAACGCGCACGGCAAAAAGCCGACCTTCAGGTGAAGGCCGGCTTTGGTTAGCCAATATTGCGCTGCGGGGGAAGCGGCTTGGCGCTGCGGGTTCTTGGCAAAAGGTAGGCTTGTCAGCCTCTTTCTTACCTCTCCCCTCCGGGGAGAGGTCGGCGCGCGCAGCGCGAC
>NZ_JBIIOT010000166.1:0-6537 GCF_044336785.1 Tardiphaga sp.
GCCGCGGGCAACAGAGCGTGTGGAGCCCCCTCACCCGCCCGACTTCGTCGGTCGACCTCTCCCCTCCGGGGAGAGGTGAAACAGATTTACTGCGCCAGCACGTATTTGCCGTCCTTGACCGTCAGCAGGATGCGGGAACGCTCGTCGAGGCCGTAGCGGTCCTTCTCGGTGAAATTGTAGACGCCCTGGGTCGCCGGAATTTCACGCTCGGTGAGGAGCGCCTGGCGGACGGCCTCGCGGAACTCGGGGGTACCGGGCTTCGCGGTCTTCAGCGCCGTCGGAATGATGCGCTTCAGCACCTCGAAGGCGTCATAGGAATGGCCGGCGAACTGGCTGCGGCTGTTCGGGCCATACTTCGCCTCATAGGCGGCATTCAAGGTCAGGCCGGGCTTCTTGGTCAGCGCCGAGTCTGGCTGGCCTTCCGGATACATGACGGGACCCGACGCCATCAGCACGCCTTCCGCCGCCTTGCCGGCAATGCGGATGAAGTCCATGGAGGCCGCACCATGGGTCTGGTAGATCAGGCCCTTATAGCCCTTGTCGCGCAGCTCGGTCTGCGGCAGGGCAGCGGCCGTACCGGATGCGCCAACCAGGATGGCGTCAGGATTGGCAGCGATCAGCTTCAGCACCTGGCCGGTGACGGATGTGTCCGGACGGGCAAAGCGCTCTTCGGCTGCAATGGCGATGCCCATCGGCACGGCCTGGGTCTTGAGATCGTTGAACCAGAGATCGCCATAGCTATCGGAATAGCCGATATAGCCGACGGTCTTGATGCCCTTGGCCTTCATGTGGTCGTACATCACCTTGCCGACGATCGGCACCGGCTGCGGCATGGCCACCGACCATTTGGCGCGCTCCGGCGTGATCGGCAGCGGTGACAACGCGAAATGCGGGATGCCGGCTTCGTTGGCGACGTTGGACACCGCGATGCTGGTCGGTGTCACGGCCGAGCCCATGATGATGTCGGCCTTGGATTCGGTCACGAAGCGGCGGGCATTGGTGGTCGCCGAGGTCGGATCGCCGCCATCGTCGAGCACGATCACTTTCAGCTTCACGCCGCCGATTTCCTTCGGCACGAATTCCAGCGCATTGCGCTCGGGAATGCCGAGGGCTGCCGCCGGGCCGGTGGTGGAGGTTGTAAGTCCGACCGTGACTTCCTGCGCTGCAGCAGGCGTGGCGAGTGCAAGCGATGCGGCCACGGCCGCCATCGCCAAGTGAAGCTTGGTCATTTTGTCTCTCCCTCAAGGTTCTTTTGTTATCGACAGCTAAACAAAGTCCGGCTGTACTTTCAGCCCCTTCTTTAGGTCAGTGGGGAGGGACTGGTAAAGGCCCACCCCACCGGCGCTTCGCCGCAGGCTTAACGGCTAGACGGCGATCACCCGCGCCGCTTCGCTCCCCGCATAGATGTCGTCAATCAGCGCCGCCCGATGCTCCAACACCGCGCGCTGGTTGATCGAGCCTTTGTCGGTCACCTCGCCTTTGTCGATGGAGAGTGGCGTGTCCAGCAACACGGCCTTGGCAATCCGGGTGGACGAGC
Organism: Tardiphaga sp.; assembly: GCF_044336785.1. Classification (GTDB taxonomy): domain Bacteria; phylum Pseudomonadota; class Alphaproteobacteria; order Rhizobiales; family Xanthobacteraceae; genus Tardiphaga. The sequence goes on from NZ_JBIIOT010000166.1 coordinate 1,538, forward strand.
CGGTGGCGCCCGCCATGAACTGCGCAAGCCGGTCACTGAAGGCGTCGCGAACCACCGGATCATGCGCTGCAGCAGCGAGATCGCCGGCCGGGAGGTCGGGATTGATGACACGGCAACCATCGAGATCGAGCACCACAAGCGCCGCGAGTTCGTCGCGGTTGATGCCGGCGATGACGACATCGCGGACCAGTGGCGCGCAGGTGCCGACAAAGCGCGCCCGCAGCGGGCCGACGCTGACCCAGGTGCCGCTGCCGAGCTTGAAATCCTCGGAGATGCGGCCGTCGAAATCGAAGCCGGCATCGAAGTCATCGGGATCGACGGCTTTCAGCGCGTCCCCGAAAATATAGTAACCCTCGTCATCGAACGCCTTGGCGGTGAGGTCCGGCTGACGCCAATAGCCCGGCGTGACATTGGGACCCTTGGCACGGACTTCCATCTTGCCGTTGTTGGGCACCAGTTTTGCGTCATTGCCCGGCACGGGAAGGCCGACATGGCCGGAGCGGCTGGTGAGCGGTGTCACGCACATGAAGAACGGCGCGGTTTCCGTGGCGCCGAGCCCGGTCAACATCGGCACGCGCTTGCCGGTGGTCTGCACCGAGAGCTCGTCGAGACTGCCCCACACATAAGGGGACAGTGCTGCGCCGGAGAAGAACATCGCATGCAGCCGCGCAAAGAACTTTTCACGCAGCTGCGCGTCCTCGCGCAGATAGGGCAGCAGCGACTCATAGCCTTTGGGGACGTTGAAATAGACCGTCGGTGAAATCTCGCGGAGATTGCGGATGGTTTCCGCGATGCCCGCCGGGGTCGGCTTGCCTTCGTCGAGATACATCGAGCCGCCATTGAACAGCGTCAGTCCGATATTGTGATTGCCGCCAAAGGTGTGATTCCACGGCAACCAGTCGATGATCACCGGCGGCTCGTCCTTCAAAAAGGCGAGCGTATCGCGCAGCATGATCTGGTTGGCGCACATCATGCGCTGCGTATTGATCACGGCTTTCGGATTGCCGGTCGAGCCTGAGGTGAGCAGGAATTTCGCGATCGTATCCGGGCCGATGGCCTGATGGGCGGCGTCGAGACCCGCGGCCTCCGGTGTCGTCAATAGATCCGACAGTTGCGTCGGGCGACGATCGGGCAACGTGCCGCGCGACACCACGACCTCGACATCAGCCGGCACGTTGAAGCGGATAGCATCGGCAAACACATCGCCGTCATCGACGAAAACAAGGCCGGGAGTCAGCAGCCTCATCAGATATTTCAGCTTGCCGTAGTCCTTCGACACCAGCGAATAGGCCGGCGATACCGGCGCAAACGGAATGCCGGCATAGAGCGCACCGAACGCCACCAGTGCATGATCGATGGAATTGCCGGACAGGATCATGATCGGCCGATCCGGCGACAGGTTTCGCGCCAATAGCGCCGAGGCGATGCGGCGCGCCGCGTCCAGCATCTGCGCATAGGTGATCTCGCGCCAGCCATCGCCCTCGCCGCGCTCGCCCATGAAAACGCGATCCGGCGTCTCCTTGGCCCAGTGATGCAGATAGTCGGTGACGCGGGTGGGATAGTCGCCGATGGCATTGGTCGGGCGGAGATAGATGGTGCCGTCGTCGCGGCGCTCCACGCGCACCGCAGGATCGCCATAGGAGATCGGCCGCAACGGATGCTGTGCCGCTGTCGTCTGGTCGCTCGTCGTTGCCACTGCAGACATGACTGTCCCGTCCCTTGTATGCGTCCGTCCCGTTTTTTTTTGTTCTTAGTTATAACTCCGTCATTGCGAGGAGCGTAAGCGACGAAGCAATCCAGAAGCCGAGTGAAGAAAGACTGGATTGCTTCGCTACGCTCGCAATGACGGTGGTCGTCAGCCGGATTTCACCTTGCCGACCTTCTTCTCCAGAAAATCCCGGATGCGGTTCTTCGCCTCCTGATCGCTCTGCGCCACCGAGGCCATCAGCGATTCCAGCATCAGGCCGGTCTGCGGGCTTGCCTCGGCGATCAGCGGAAGCGCCTGCAACACGGCGAAATTCGTCAGGGGCGCATTCTGCGCCACGCGCTCGGCGAGTTCGAGCGCCTTGGCGAGCGCACCATCGGCTTCGGTGAGATATTGCGCGAAGCCAAGCGTGATGCCCTCTTCCGCTTTATAGACACGGCCGGTGAGCATCATGTCCGCCATCCGGTGCACGCCGATCAGGCGCGGCAACCGCATCGAGGCGCCGCCGCCGACAAAGATGCCGCGGCTCCCCTCCGGTAGCGCGTAATAGGCAGAAGGGTCAGCCACGCGGATATGCGCGGCACAGGCCAGTTCAAGCCCGCCGCCGATCACAGCGCCCTGCAGCGCAGCCACGACGGGCACGCGGGCGTGCTGGATCAGGTCGAACACGCGGTGCCACATGCGGGAGTGCATCAGGCCCGCGGTGGCGTCACGCTCCTGCAGTTCGGAGAGATCGAGGCCTGCCGAGAAATGACCGCCGATGCCGTGGATCACGACGGCACCGATGTCGTCCGATAGCGCGCCGAAAACCTGCTCGATTTCGAGGATGATTCCGTCATTCAGCGCATTGCGCTTGGCAGGACGGTTCAGGCCGACCAGCAGCACCCGGCCACGGGTTTCGGTCTGGAGCAGGGAAGCAGTCTGGGACATCGGCGTCAAATAAGTCTCCGGAAGAATAATTATATACTATAACGGATTGAGCGCGAGTCAACCGCTGGGGCCGTAGGATGGGTTGAGCGGAGCGATACCCATCGCCACAGGCACCGGAGCCGCGGTGATGGGTATCACTCCGGCGCTTTGCGCCTTCGCTCAACCCATCCTACGCGCTCTCAATTGTCGCCCTACCTGATCGCCACCGGATTGATCATGCTCTGCACGCCGCCCTTAAAGCGCGGCTGGCCGAGCACGAACAGGAACTCATAGCCCTTGTCCTTGGCGAGTTCGGACGTGTCCATGTTTTCGAGAATATAGGTGCCGTTCATGGCCAGCAGGATCTGGTGCACCTCGAACACGGTGTTCTTCTCGAACGGCACCACCTCGACGCCCCAGGTATCCGCGCCGACGGCAACGACGCCCTTGCTGGTCAAATACTTCGCACCCTCGACACCGAGACCAGGCTCGCCGCCATTGTAACGCTTGTCATCTTTGCCGACGAGGCTGAGCCACCCGGTGTGGAACAGCACCACGTCGCCCTCCCTGATCTCGACGCCCTGCGCCTTCGCGGCCTCCTCGATTTCCTTTGCGTTGAAGGCGGTGCCCTCCTTCACCACATCGGTCTTGTAATAGGCGGCCATGTCGAGCATCACGCCGCGCGCCACGATCGGTGGGACCTTGTCGATGCCGAGCTTCTTCAAGCCGCTGACATCGCCGAAATCCGCGATCTTGTTGCCGTTGTAATAGACGTGATCGACGCCGAGATGGCCGAGCCCGTCCATTTGGCTGCCGACGCCAACCCAACCGGTGATCATGTCGTCATTATAGGTGGCGTTGTTGGGACCGATGCCGTGATTGCCGGCCTGGCCGGGCTGCACGATGGTGACCTTCACCGAACGCGGCGGATAGGCCGGTGTATCGGAACCGACGGGAATGCCGAGTGCATAGGTCTTGCCGGTCTTCACGAGTTGCGCGGCAGCCTTGACGCGTTCGGGGGTTATATAATTAGCGGCGCCGATCTCGTCAGTCGGGCCCCATTTCGATTTGGTCCAGTCTTGCGCCCAGGCGGGCATGGCCATCACAAGCGATACGGCACTTCCAAGCAAAGCTGCTCTCAACATCGTCGCCTCCCTGTGTTCGCCGGATGTTTCCGGTCGATGGAGGAGTAGACTACAGCAATTAGGGTGAAAGTAAGTATCACCGTCATTGCGAGGAGCGAAGCGACGAAGCAATCCAGCGCCGCAAGCGAAGACTGGATTGCTTCGCTACGCTCGCAATGACGGCGGAGAGGACGGTGCTCTACAGCACCTGATGCACCGCAAGCTCCACGCGATCCGGATGCCGCGCACCGACGCCGATGAACAAATTTTGCATCAGCCAACGATAGTCCGGATGCGCCGTCTCGAATTTCGGCACCGATCGGAAATAGATCAGGCGGGGATCGACGATCTCGCCGCGCGCGATGCGGTCCAGCGCCTCTTTCGGCCCGAAGCGGATGCCGTCATTGGCGATATAGATCACCGCGCCGTCATCCAGCTCGAACGTGTATTTCGCTTCCAGCTCCGTCAAGCCATCCGGGCGAATGATCTGGAAATCGGCACCGCCCTGATGGATGGTGCCGTTGACGCCCTCGCCTGTCACTGTGCCGCCAAGCACGGGGATGACACGGCGCGTGCCATAGCCGAGATCCCCGGCCACGACAGGCTTGCCGACCTGGATCGCAAGACTGAACACATATTTCGTCTTCAATTCCGGCACGCTCATCGCCTCACCCCAGCATTCGCATCGGCAGCCATGTGGCGATGATCGGGAACAGGATCAACAGCACCAGCCGCACGAGATCGGTCGCCACAAAGGGCAGCACGCCCTTGAAGATCGTGGACATGGTGACGTCCTTGATCACGCTCTTGATGACAAAGACATTCATGCCGACCGGCGGATGGATCAGGCCGAGCTCGACGGTCATCACGATGATGATGCCGAACCAGATCGGATCGAAGCCGAGCGCCATGATCACGGGGAACACGATCGGCACCGTGAGGATCACCATGGCCATGGCATCCATCAGGCAGCCGAGCACGAGATACATCAGGAGGATCAGCGCCAGCACACCATAGGGGCCGATGCCGAGGCCGGTGAGAAACTCCGTCACATGCTGCGGCGTCTGCGTCACCGTCAGGAAATAGCCGAAGCAGAGCGCGCCGATCAGCACGGTGAACACGGCCGCAGCCGTGCGGGTCGCCTGCAGCAGCGACTGCAGGATGCCTTCCTTGTTCAGCTTGCCGCGCATCACCCCGATCACGAAGGCACCGACCGCGCCGACAGCACCAGCCTCGGTCGGAATGAAGAAGCCGCCATAGAG
>NZ_JBIIOT010000149.1:0-8331 GCF_044336785.1 Tardiphaga sp.
TCCGCGCGTCGCTTCAATATCAGTCGATATCATTGAGCGTCGCAAACAGCGTGCGCCGCGATGCAGCAGCGGTGATCGCCGCAATCACCAGCGCCTGCGCGGCCAGGATCAGATAGCCCGACGGCCGCAGCGAGAAGGTGCCGAGCAGTGCTGCGAACTGGTCGCCCACCGGCGTGCCGGAGAACCAGCTAGCAATCGATTCCGAAAAGCCGAACATCAGCATCGCGACACCGCCGCCGATCACGCCGCCCTGCAAACCGAGCCGCAGGAAGTGGCGGAAGAAACGATTGGCGATGTAGCGATCGCCGGCACCGACAAAATGCAGCACCTCGACGATCGGCTTGTTCGCCGCCATGGCGCCGCGCGTGGCAAACGACACCGATATAATGGTGGCGACGATGACGAGTGCAAGGATGCCAAGCCCCGCCAGTACCACGGCCGAGGTCATGGAGCGCATGCGCTCCACCCAGGCGCGGTGATCGTCCACGCTCGCGCTCGGCGTGATTTGCGCAACACGCGCACGCAGGCCCACGATGTCCAACGCTGTCCCTGGCGTGACGCGCGCGACGATGACGCGCGGCACCGGCAGCTCATCGAGCGACAGGCCCGTGCCGAGCCACGGCTCCAGCAACTGTGCCGATTGCTCCTTCGTATAGGGCTGCACTTCGACAATGCCGGGCTGGCCGCGCACCGCATCCGACACCGCCTGCGCATCGCGTTCGAGATTGCGCCCAGCAATCGGCTTCACCTGAATCGTGATTTCGCTCGCGACTTCCGATTGCCATTCCGACGCCGAGGCGCTGATCAGCAGCACCGCACCGGATGTGATCGAGGCGAGGAACGTCATGATCGCAACGACCGCGACCAGCGCGCGGCCGGCGATCTGGCCGCTCGGCACGATGGGCGACGCATTGCGCGCCTTCGCCGGGACCTGCGGGCGCTCCTGCCCGAGATCCATCAGCGGTCCATGCTCGTCGCCGATCCTGCTCACGCCTTCAGCCTATTCATATATATGCAGCCGGCCCTGATGCAGCACCATGCGACGCGCGTCGTATTGGTCCATCAGGGTGATGTCATGGGTGGCGATGATCACGGCGGTGCCGGATTTGTTGAGTTCGATGAACAGCCGCAGCAGGCGGCGGCCCAGCGTGGGATCGACGTTACCGGTCGGCTCGTCCGCGAGCAGCAATTGCGGCCGCGCGATCACCGCGCGCGCAATCGCAGCACGCTGCTTCTCACCGCCGGACAGAATCGGCGGCAGCGCATCCATGCGCTCGCCGAGGCCGACCCATTTCAGGAGATCAATGACTTCGCGGCGATAGCTGGATTCGTCGCGGCCCATCACGCGAAACGGTAGCGCGACATTCTCGTAAGTCGTCATGTGATCGAGCAGGCGAAAATCCTGCAGCACGATGCCGATGCGCTTGCGCAGATCGGCGATCTCGTCCTTCGCCAGCAGCGAGATATCCTGGCCGAACAGATTCACCAGCCCGCGCGTCGGCCGCAGCGACAGGAATAGCAGGCGCAGCAAGGACGTCTTGCCGGCGCCAGAGGGGCCGGTCAGGAACTGAAAGGAATGCGCGGGGATCTGGAAATTCAGATCGCGCAAAATTTCCGGACCAAGCCCGTATCGCAGGCCTACATTTTCGAACCGGACCACGTGCAGCTCCGTTCGACGGGTTCACTTCAGGCGCAAGATATCGGTCATTTGCTTGTGCGGCCGTTATGGTTTCCGATTCGTTAACGGTCGTCTTGTAGCTTGCGCCACATGTCATCGGCACTCGGCACCATGCATATCGTCTGTCCCCATTGCACGACGTCCTACGCCGTCAATCCGGCCGGCTTCGGCGAAGGCGGCCGCACCGTCCGCTGCGCGCGCTGCAAGGAAACCTGGCTCGCCAAGCCGGAGAACCTCGCCGCGCCCAAGCCGGCGATGGCGGCCAACCAGCCCGAGCCGGATGACGATCTCGCCGCCTGGGGCGTCTCCGAGGATGAGGCGCGGGAACCCGATGTTCCCGTGGTCGAGAGCCCCTCGATCTCGGCCGACTGGCCGGCGGAACCCAAGGTCCAATTGCGCACCGAGGACACCGACTGGACCATCGCGGCCCGCGACGAGGCCGAACCGGTGCTCGGCAGCCTGCGCGCGCGCCCGAGCAAGCTTCGCAAGTTTGCCCCAAGACTGCCGCAACGCGGCCTCAACAGATCGCACATTTTGCCCGTCGCAACAGCCGCAATGGCGGCATTTACGATGGCACTTCTGATCTGGCGCGTCGATATCGTCCGCCTGATGCCGCAAACCGCTGCTTTCTATGACGTTTTCGGCCTCGACGTGAATATCCGCGGCCTCGCTTTCAAGGACGTCAAGGTCACCACCGAGACCGTCGACGGCAAGCCGGTGATGCTGATCGAGGGCTATGTCGTCTCCGAGACCCGCGTGCCGACAGCGATGCCGCGTCTACGTTTTGTGGTGCGCGACGAGAAAGGCACCGAAATCTATGCCTGGAGCGCCGTTCTGGAGCAGCCGGGCCTCAATCCCGGTGATAAGACATGGTTCAAGTCCCGCCTGGCGTCGCCGCCGGCGGAAGGCCGCAGCATCGACGTGCGCTTCTTCAACAAGCGCGACGTCGCCGGCGCGTAAGTTTGAGGAATAGCTATGTCGCGTATCCTGATCGCCGATGACGAGGAGCCCCTGCGCCTGCTGGTCGGGCGCGCCATCGGCATGGACGGCCATGAGATCGTCACCGCCGAGGACGGCGCCGAAGCGCTTGAAATCCTTACCGAACAGGAAGGCCGCTTCGACCTCCTGCTGACCGACATCAAGATGCCGATCATGGACGGCATCGCCTTGGCGCTCGCCGCCGCGCGTGATTTTCCGGACCTTACGATCCTGCTGATGACCGGCTATGCCGACCAGCGCGAACGCGCGACCGGGCTCAATGCCATCGTGCATGACGTTGTCACAAAGCCATTTTCCGTCGCCGATATCCGCACCGCCGTCGCGGATGCGCTGGCGTCGCGCAACAAGGCCTGACTCCTTTAGCTTTGTCGCAGAGCTGTGCCGCCCTGCGGCCTCTGGTGCGCGCCCTGCCGCTTTTGTAGAAATCGCGGCAAGCGAGCAATCGCGCCACTCTGATACCGTCACGGGGAATTCGCATGACTGACGCCGACCTCGAAGCCGCCGGTTGGACCGTCATGCACGATGACGGCTTCATCCAGCTGGTCGGCCCGATGTGGCATCGGGAAGTGGATGGCGCACATGAATTCGCGATCCTCGGCCAGGAAAAGCACCGCAATCGCCGCGGCGTGGTGCAGGGCGGCGCCGTCATGACCCTCGCCGATCGCAGCTGCGGCATGGGCGCCCGCGCGGCGTCCGGCGCCGAAGCCCTCGCCACGGTGCAGATGGATACCTATTTCGTCGATGCGGCCCGGATCGGCGACCTGATCGTGTCCCGCCCGCGCGCGGTGCGCACCACCAAAAGCCTGATTTTCATGACGACCGAGGTCTCGGTCGGCGACAATCACGTGGTCGCCACCGCCCATGGCGTCTTCAAGGTGATGCGGGACAGCGCCGACAAGGGCCGAGCCCCGACCTGACCGCGGCGCTTCGTCGGACGCGTTTCTTTTTGCGGAACGAAAAGGCGATCTGGCTCTTATGACAACTGCAGCGTTCGGTTGCAGTGCGCTGTGCGTACCGTCCATTCATATGCAAGATACCTTTTGAATCATGGCTTTTTCCACCCATCGCACTCCTAACGCCCTGCTTGCGCCCGGACTCGATACGGAAGAGCCGATGACGACAGCCACCTCACAAGAAACGCCTGTTGTCCTTGTGGTCGAGGACGATCCTCTGCTGCGTATGAACGCCGTCGATATGATCGAGGAAGCGGGCTTCCGGGCGATCGAGGCGCCGAATGCCGACGATGCCATCCGTATCCTGGAAGAGCACAGCGAGATTCGCCTGATCTTTACCGATATCGACATGCCCGGCTCGATGGATGGATTGGCGCTCGCGCACGCTGTCGCCAATCGCTGGCCACCGGTGCGCATCGTCGCGACATCCGGTCATTTCAAAGTCAGCGAAAGCGACCTGCCGAACGGCGGCCAGTTCATTCCCAAGCCTTATCGGCAGCATCAGCTGATCGACATGCTTGCCAATCTGCAGTCTTCAAGACACGCATGACGTGTATTATAGCGCGTTAGCGCTTGACGCTCTGCCACGGCCCGGCCACGCTGGTTGCGACATACCAGCTTCGGGTGGGGGCAATCGATGTGGGCATCGCTGCAACGTTTTCTCGACAGTTCCATGTTCGCGCCCCATGGCATCTGCCTGCTCTGGGATCCCGGCCTGATCTGGCTCCATGTCGGCGCAGACGCGCTGATCGCAGCGGCCTATTTCTCGATCCCCGTCGCGCTCACGATCTTCGTCTCGAAGCGACGTGACGTCGAATTCGGCTGGGTGTTCTGGGCCTTCGCGCTGTTCATCATGGCCTGCGGCCTGACCCATGTGATGTCGATCTACACCTTGTGGGTGCCTGCCTATGGTCTCGAAGGTCTTCTCAAGGCGATGACCGCCATCGCATCGGTGGTCACCGCAGTGATCCTATGGCCGTTGCTGCCAAAACTGCTGGCGATTCCCTCCCCTGCCCAGCTGCGCGAAACCGAACTGGCTCTGCTGGAAGAAAGCCGCCATCGCCGCGAGGCAGAAGACCTCCTGCGTCACACGCAGAAAATGGAGGCGATCGGCCAGCTCACCGGCGGCGTCGCCCACGACTTCAACAATCTGCTGACCATCATCAGCGGCAACCTGGAAATCGCCGAGCAGAGCGTCACGCAGTGGACCGAGGCATCCCGCGACCGCCTCAAGCGCGTGATCCGCAGCGCCGCCAGCGGCTCGCAACGCGCCGTGGTGCTGACGCAACGACTGCTCGCTTTTGCAAGACGGCAGCCGCTCGACCCGAAGGTCGTGAATGTGAATGGCCTGCTGCAAGGCATGTCGGAATTCTTCCAGCGCACGCTGAGCGAAAACATCCATCTCGAGATCGTCGGCGGAGCCGGCCTGTGGCAGGTCGAGGTCGATCCGAGCCAGATGGAAGCCGCGATCCTCAATCTCGTCGTCAATGCACGCGATGCCATGGCCAGCAATGGCAAACTGACCATCGCAACCAGCAATGCCTTCATCGACGAAGCTTACGCCCTGCAATCGGACATCACCGTCGGACAATATGTCCTGATCTCCGTCACCGATGACGGACCCGGCATGCCGAAAGACGTGCAGGACCGGGCCTTCGATCCGTTCTTCACGACAAAAGAACCGGGACAAGGAACGGGCCTCGGCCTGAGCCAGGTCTATGGTTTCGTCAAACAGTCCGGCGGGCATGTGAAGATCTACAGCGAGGTCGGCGAAGGCACGACGATCAAGATCTATCTGCCACGTAACGCGCGCCAGCCCGACTATACGGCGGATGATCAGCATCCGGTCGTGGGCAGCAAGGGCGACGAGGTCATCATGGTCGTCGAGGACGATCCCGATGTGAGATCATATCTGGTCGAAACGCTCGAAGGCCTGAACTATCAGGTTCGCGCCGCATCCAATGCCGATGCCGCAATACGCGACTTCGCGGAGGACCCCGAGCCGTTTGACCTTCTGCTCACCGACATCGTGATGCCTGGCATGAATGGGCGACTGCTTGCCGACGAGATGGTGAAGCGCCTGCCCGGCCTGAAAGTCCTGTACATGACGGGCTATTCACGAAACGCCATCGTGCATCAGGGGCGCCTCGATCCCGGCGTGTCGCTGCTTCAGAAGCCGCTCACCCAGGCCGCACTTGGCGGCAAGGTGCGGGAGATGCTCGACAAGCGCTAGGATGCGCGATTCGAGACAACACCGAGCAAGGGACGCGCATCGCGCGTTGCCTGATGCTGTGCGAGCCAGCGCTCGAAATCAGGAACCGACAGCGCCGGTGCGTGCACAAACCCCTGGGTGACATCGCAGCCGAGCTCAATGAGCAGCTTGCGCTGGCCTTCGGTCTCGACGCCTTCGGCGACCACGATCATGTCGAGGCTCTGACCGACGCGGACGATGGCACGGGTGATCGCGAGCGCGCTCGCCTGGCTCTCGATGTCGCGCATGAAACTGCGATCGATCTTGAGCTCGCGCACCGGCAGATCGGCGAGCCGGCTGAGGCTCGAATAGCCGGTTCCGAAATCATCCATGGAGAGCCGCACGCCGAGTTGCCGGATTTTTTCCATGGTATCGATGGCCATGGAATGCTCGCTCATGACGACCCCTTCGGTCACTTCGAGCATCAGCATGTCGGGCGTTAATTCGTTCTCTGCGAGGATTTCACCGACACGGCCTGCAAGCTCGCCGTTCTGGAAATTGATCGGCGACATATTGACCGATACGCAAGGTACCGCGAGCCCCGCTCGACGCCAGGCGGCGAGCTGTCGGCAAGCTTCGCGCAACGACCACATGCCGATCAGCTCGATGAGACCGTATTCTTCCGCAAGCGGAATGAATTTCGAGGGCGACACCTCGCCGAGTACGGGATCGCGCCAGCGCGCCAGCGCCTCGACACCATAGACGCTGCCATCCGTACGCAGCTGCGGCTGATAATGCAGACGCAGCACGCCGTGAACGATGGCATTGCGAAGCGCGATACTGAAAGCGAGCCGTTCTTCGGTGACGCGGTTCATATCGGCGCTGAAGAAGCGATAGGTGGAGCGCCCCGCGAGCTTGGCCTGATACATGGCGGCATCGGCATGCTTGAGCAGACCATCGATATCGCCGGCATTGTCCGGATAGATACTGACGCCGATACTGGCCGAAACAGGCACCGTCCTGGCATGGAGCTGGACCGGCTGAACCAGCGAATCCAGCAATCGACAGGCCACGGCGGCAGCGTCTTCGACCTGGCAGTTCGGCAAGACGACGACGAATTCGTCGCCGCCCTGGCGACTGATCGTGTCACCGGGACGAATATGCTTGCACAGACGTTTGGTGACGCTGACCAGAAGGTCGTCGCCGACCGAATGGCCGAGCGTGTCGTTGATATCCTTGAAGTGATCAAGATCGAGGAACATGACCGCGATCTTGTCGCCGGCGCCTGCAGCCTCGATATGCCTGGTCATGAGCTGGTGCAGTTGGGCACGGTTCGGCAAGCCCGTCAGAGCATCGAAATAAGCGAGGCGCGCGATCTCGCTGCGTGCTTCATGGCGTTCGATCGCCAGTGCACAGAGATGCACGCAGTTGTCGACGATCGTCTGATGCCAGCGCGTCGGCGTCCGCGACTCGCGAAAATAGAAACCTATCGCGCCGATGACACGCCCGTCCCTCGCCTTGATCGGCGTCGACCAGCACGCCTGCAAGCCAGCCTTCAGCAGCAACTCATTATACGGCAGCCACTTGGGGTCTGTCGCAATATCAGGAGAAAAGACTGGTTCGCCGCTGAATGCCGCGGCGCCGCAACAGCCGACATCGGGACCAAGCATGAGGCCATCGATCGACTTCGAGAAGCCTGCAGGCAAACGATCGCCGCCGAGCGGATGCAACAGGCCCGCGGGATCAACATGGAGCACCGAACAGACGACATCGGGCGCGATCGCCTCGACACGACGGCAGAGATCGCCGATGACATCCAACACCGGCATGTCGTTGGCGAGATGTTCGAGCGTGAGGTGCTGCAGCGAGTGAATCTGCTTGCTCTCGGTGATGTCCACGAGGATGGCCACCAGATTCTTCACCTCGCCATTGTCATCGCGATGGGCATTGACGGTGGTCGAGATCCAGATCTCTTCGCCATCCTTGTCGTAAGTGAGCAGATCCTCCTGCCCATGCCCCTCAGCTTCGATCGTGGCGTGGAGACGCTCGATCGTTTTGCTATCGGTATATTCGCCGGTCAGAAGATGCTGCGGGTGCCGACCGATGGCTTCCTCCAACGAATATCCGAACAGATCGGTGAAGGCCTGGTTGACATAGTTGATGTGCAGATCGCGATCCGTCACCATGACGACGCGATCGGTCTTTTCGGCGACAAGCGCCATCAGCGCATTCTGCTCGCGGCGCCGGATCTCATCGCTGACGTCGCGCACGAAATTGATGTAGAGCGTCTTGCCGCCGTAATCGACGCGCGAGATCGAGAACGCACCCCAGGCCTCGCTGCCGTCCTTTCGGCTGATGCGGAATTCACGCCGGCCTTTTACGGGTGCATGCGTCGGCAACGCTGCTTTCAGCGCAATGACCCCTTCGAGATCGGCGCGCACATCGGGTGGCACCAGCATATTGACCTGGCGACCGACGACCTCTGTACGGGCGTAGCCCCACAATCGCTC
>NZ_JBIIOT010000110.1:0-15667 GCF_044336785.1 Tardiphaga sp.
ACCGCGTGTTCGAATGCCGAGAACAGAGCCCGTGCAGCGTCGCCGGGCGGGCCGAGCGGAAGCTGATCGGTAGGGCTTGCTGGCATGGCTCGACTTTCACTCAAGGATATCGCGCGGACCGCCACCGACCGGACGGTCCGTGGCGCAGACACCGAACGTATTCAGACACCAATCTGCAAACTCTTTGACTCGCACCATCCAATCACCCGACAACAACGGACGTGGTTAACGATGCATGAAGTCTGCCAACAGTGCCAGACCATCCGCTAAGCCGCTGTGGAGTCGATATTTTGTGGATCCGCACTGATGCTCTTATGCGCGGTGCGACACTCGGAAACGAGCGTTGTCCACTGTTCTGCATGACGCGCAGAGAGCCATGCTTCGAGGCCCGATGGTGACAGGCCGGGAGCATAGATGAAGCCCTGTATGACGTCGCAACCGAGATCCGACAGGATCTTGTGCTGACCCCCGGTCTCAACGCCTTCCGCGACCACCGTCATGTTGAGGCTCTGGCCAACACGCACCACGGCGGTGACGATCGCCAGTGCGCAATCCTCCGTTTCGATATCGCGCATGAAACTGCGGTCGATCTTCAATTCCCGCACCGGAAGCTGCGCCAGGCGGCTCAAGCTGGAATAGCCGGTGCCGAAATCATCCATCGAAAGCCCGATCCCGGCGGCACGAATGCGCTTCATCGTATCGAGCGCGGTTGCACGCTCGTTCATCACAACGCTTTCGGTGACTTCGAGGACAAGGCGGTTCGGCGACAGGCCATGCTCCGCCATCATGTCCACAATCAATGTCGGAAGATCCGCATTTTCAAAACTGAGCGGCGACAGATTGACCGAGACACACGGGACGTGAAATCCTTGGCTTCGCCACGCGGCCATCTGCCGGCATGCCTCGCGCAACGACCAGATTCCGATCTGGTCGATCAGACCGCATTCCTCGGCAAGCGGAATGAATTTGCCCGGTGAAATCTCGCCAAGAGCAGGATCGGTCCAGCGTGCGAGCGCTTCGACTCCGTAGAGGCCACCATCGGCAGCGCGAATTTGCGGCTGGTAATGCAGATGCAGGCCGCCACGCGCGATCGCCGCGCGTAGTGCCGTGCTCAGCGCCAGGCGTTCCTGCGCTGCGCGGTCCATCTGGTTGCTGAAGAACCGATAGGTCGAACGGCCGGCCTGCTTGGCATTGTACATGGCCGCATCGGCATATTTCAGCAGGCTATCGAGATCATCGGCATTTTCGGGATAGATGCTGATGCCCGTGCTGACCGATATCGACACCTTGTTGCCGGCGATCTGCACCGGAGCCGACAGTGCTTCGGTCATCCGCTGGGCGATCTGCGCAGCCTGATCGGCGTCGCAGGCCGGCAGCATGATGATGAATTCGTCGCCGCCCTGCCGGCTCAGCACATCGCCCGGACGCAGATTGCTGCGCAGCCGCTGCGTCACCTGCACCAGCAATTCATCACCCGCGGAGTGCCCGAGCGTGTCGTTGACATCCTTGAAGTGATCGAGATCGAGGAACATCAGCGCGAGCCGCCAGCCGTCCGTGCAATTGGCAACGCCGCGCTCCATCAGATGCCGCATATGCGTGCGATTGGGCAGCCCGGTCAGCGCATCGAAATAGGCAAGGCGCGAAATCTCCTTGCGGGCCTCTTCGCGCTCCAATGCCAGCGCACCGAGATGCACGCAGGCATCGACAATGCTCTGGTGCCAGCGGCTCGGGCTGCGCGACTCACGATAGTAGAAAGTGAACGTGCCGATGACGCGGCCATCTTTCGCCTTGATCGGCGTGACCCAGCAGGCTTTCAACCCGGCCGCCACCACGGCAGAACCGTAGCGCTTCCAGTTCTCTGACGCCGCGATATCGGGCACGAATACGGCCTCGCCGCGGTAGATTCCGCAAATAGCGGCATCACCGTCCGGCACGATCCGTAGCCCTTCCATGGAACGCACATGCGCATGCGGCATGCTGGGCCCGCCGAGCGGATGTAGCGCACCTTCCGGGTCCACATAGGAGAGCGAGCAGATCACGTCCGGCGCCAGCTGTTCGACCTTGCGACACAGATCGTTCATGACTTCCAGCAGCGGACGCTCATCGGCAAGCGCTTCCAGGATATGGTGTTGCAGCGACTGCAACTGCTTGCTTTCGGTAATGTCGGTCAGCAGCGCGATGATCTGCTTGATCGTACCCTGCTCGTCGCAAATCGCGTTGACGGCCGTGGACACCCAGATCTCGTTGCCGTCCTTGCCATAGACCAGGAGCTCTTCTTCGGCTGCCCCTGTGGAACGAACCAGGTGATGCAGGCGCTTGACGACCTGCTGATCTGTATAAGGGCCGGACAGAAGCTCCACCGGCGTCAGCCCGCATACTTCCTCGCGGCTGAAACCGAACAGATCGGTGAAGGCAGCATTCACATAGTCGATGCGACCATCATGGTTGGCGATAAAAATGGCGCGATGGGTCTTGTCCGCGACCAGCGACAGGCGCGCGATTTCCTCGCGCTGCTGAACCTCCAGGGTGACATCGCGAACGAAGCCCATATAGGTGATCTCGCCGTCCACCTCGACGCGCGACATCGAGAGCGCGCCCCAGATCTCCGTTCCGTCCTTGCGCTCGATACGCACCTCGCGGCTGCGCCCGACGATGCGATTCACGCCCGTTGCACGATTGGCGTCGACATATTCGTCGTGATGCTTCCGGAATGGCATCGGCACCAGGCAGCTGACATTGCGGCCCAGCACCTCGTGGCGGCTGTAGCCCCATATGCGCTCGGCAGCAGCATTGAAATGCGTGACATTGTTCTGAGCGTCGATCATCACGACGGCATCGATAGCCTGTTCGAGACCGGCCAGCAGCGATCGAGTCGTGTCGGTCTGGTGGGGCTCTACAAAATTCATCGTCGCAACTCGCAAACAATCGCAATTTTCAAAACTGAGCGCGTTCAAAAAAGCCCAGATGCCGGTTGCCCGGCATGGGTGCGATGATATGTGCAAGTTGTCGCTAATCTATTGCACTGCGCCAAGGCGGTCTGCCGAGCAGAAACATCATTAAGCTGCAGCTAAAACGCTACGCTCCATAATTGCCCGGAAGAGCGCGTACAATCCATGCGCGATTTTTCTCGCAAGGCCTTCACCCATTTGGGTGAGGCAAAGCGCGGATCTCCAGTTAGCGAAGGTGAGATCGGCCTTAATGTACTTCCGCTGCGAGCACAGCTTCGACGCGAATTTCTTCGGTGAGACGCGCTTTGAGATCCGAAAACGCCGGGCTGGTCTTGATTGTGTAGTGCCGGGGATGCGGCAAATCGACCGGGATATCGGCCTTGATACGGCCGGGACGCGCCGACATCACCACCACACGCGAGGCGAGGAAGATCGCTTCCTCGATATCGTGGGTGACGAAGATCACGGTCTTGCGCTCGCGCTCCCAGATCCCGAGCAGCAATTCCTGCATCAGCGCGCGCGTCTGATTGTCGAGCGCACCGAATGGTTCGTCGAGCAGCAGGATCTTTGGATCGTTGGCCAAAGCGCGTGCGATCGCCGTGCGCTGCTGCATGCCGCCGGAGAGCTGCTTGGGGAAATGATTGGCAAAGCTGGTGAGGCCGACCTTGTCCAGCCATTCGCGCGCGATACTGCTGCGCTCCTTCTGGGAGATGCCGCGTTCGCGCAGGCCGAAGGCAATGTTCTCCGCAACCGTCAGCCAGGGAAACAGCGTGTAGGACTGGAACACCATGCCACGATCGGCGCCGGGGCCCGTGATGGCCTTGCCATCGAGCAGGATGCGACCGGTGGTCGGCGTATCCAGGCCGGCCACCATGCGCAGCAGCGTGGATTTTCCGCAGCCCGACGGTCCCAGGATGGTGACGAAGTCATTGTCGGCGACGTTGAGATTGGTCGGCTCCAGCGCACGCGTGGGCGTGCCGCCGCGAACGGCCGGGAAAACGCGCGAGACGTTCTCGACGATGAGCTTGCTCAAATGATGCTCCACGGGAACAGGCGCTTGTTCGCAGCCTTGAAGGCGTAGTCCGAGATCAGGCCGATGATGCCGATCACGATGATGCCGAAGATGATCTGGCCGGTGGCGAGCAGCGCCTGGCTGTCGATGATCATATGGCCGATGCCCGACGACGAACCGATCAGTTCGGCGACGATCACATAGGTCCAGGCCCAGCCGAGCACGAGGCGCAGGATCTCGGCGATCTCAGGCGCAGCCGACGGGATGAGCACACGGCGCAACACGCCGTCGTCTTTTGCCCCCAGCGTCAGCGAGGCCTCGACCAGATCACGACGCACGCTGCCGACGGCAACGGCCACCATCAGGATCAGCTGGAAGACCGAGCCGATGAAAATCACCAGCAGCTTCTGCATTTCGCCGATGCCGGCCCACAGGATCAGCAGCGGAATGAAGGCCGATGCCGGCAGATAGCGCGCGAAGGATACGAACGGCTCAAGGAAAGCCTCGACCGGCTTGTAAGCCCCCATCAGGATGCCGAGCGGCACGGCAACAAGCGCGGCGAGCACGAAGCCGCCGACGACGCGCCAGATCGTCATGCCGATGTCGAACAGGAAGTTCTGCTTGGTGAGCAGGAACCAGCCATCCTCGAGCATGGTCAGCGGATTGGCCAGAAACGTCTTCGATACAAAGCCGCCGAAGGTCGCATAGGACCAGCCCGCGACGAACAACACGAAGAACGAGATGCCAAGCACCACGCGCGCAGATGATGAGATGGGGGCGAGTGGCTTCATGATCAATATGCGATGCCCGTGGTCGTCATTGCGAGGAGCTCTTGCGACGAAGCAATCCAGTTCTTGTGACAAAGAAAGACTGGATTGCTTCGCCGAAGCAAAATTGGCGAAGCCAATTTTGCAGGGCTCGCAATGACGGTTGTGAGTGATGTGTCCGTTTACTGAATGAAGCTTGGATCTGCGAGCTTCGTCATATCGGGCAACTGCTTGATCACGCCGATTTCGAGCAGCAGATCGGCAGCTTCCTTCGAGAAGGCAGCATGTTCACCCGCGAAGAACTTCTTGTTCGCCTCCTGATCCTGCCAACGCAGATACTGTGCAGAAGCGCCGAACTTCTCGCCCGTCTGCTTCACATCGGCGCCCATGATTTCATAGGACTTGGCCTGATCGGACTTGATCATCGCAACCGCCTCGAAATAGCTCTTGGCCAGCGCCTTCACCGCGTCCGGATTCTCCGAAATGAATTTCGGCGCGCAGCCGAACGTATCCATGATCATCGGATAATCCAGCGTGGTCGCGATGATCTTGCCGGCTTCCGGCTTCTCGCGCACCGCGGACAGATACGGCTCATAGGTCATGGCCGCATCGTTCTGGCCGGCGATGAAGGCCTGCGCTGCGGGACCCGGCTCCATGTTGACGACCGAGACATCCTTCACGCTGAGGCCGTTCTTCTTCAGGAACCAGGCGAGCGTGAAATAGGGCGCGGTGCCCGGTGCCGAAGCGGCGACGGTCTTGCCCTTCAGGTCCTTGATCGAGCCTGTCGCGGAGCGCACGGCCATGCCGTCAGCGCCATAGGACTTGTCGAGCTGGAACAGCTGCGTGGTGGGCACGCCATTGGCGTTCCAGACGATCCAGGTTTCCACCGTGGTCGCAGCGCATTGCACATCGCCCGACGCGATGGCGAGGTGACGGCTCGCCTGCGGCACCTTCTTGATGGTGACGTCGAGGCCGTTCTTCGCGAAGATGCCGGCTTCCTTCGCCAGCGTCAGCGGCGCGAAACCGGTCCAGCCGGAAATCGCGATCGTCACTTTGGTCTGCGCCGCAGCAGGTGTTGCGACAAGAGCCGCGAGCATGGCGGCGACGGATGCTCCAATCAACTTCATAACGCACTCTCCTCAGCCAGTTTAGAATAATACTGCATGGCAACATGGCGGATTGCCAGAGTCAATTTATGCGCCGCCCCTGCGACAGAAGGTTCATACTGCACGCCATCAGACCCGCCCCGCAGGCGTGAAACGCGCGGTGAGCCGATAGAGATCGTTCGGATAGGTAACGCGTACAGAGGTAATGATCCTGCTCTTGCGCCAGGTGCGACGCTCGACCACGAGACAGGCGGCCGGCTTCTTCAGCACCAGCGCAGACCGCACATCATCATCGGCGAGACATGCGGTGATCTGATGCTCCGCCTCGTTCCATGGCACGTGACCAAGCAGCCACGTGCCCGGCGGCACATGCGCAAAATCGATGGTCGCCGCAGGCGGCACCACGTCGAGATTGATCAGTCGCTCCTCATAGGCAAAGGGACGGCCCTTGGCGATATGACGGCAGTTCAGCGCGAGCACGTCGCAGCTGCGATCGGTGCCGAGGCGCTCGAGATCGTCCTTCGTCGCCTTGCGCCGCTTGCGCACCAGCAACTCATAGCCATAAGCCTCGCCGCGCTTTGCGATCTCGGCCTGGATATCGGGAATATGCAGAACCGCGGATTGCACCACCGGCTTGGCGACAAAGCTGCCGACACGGCGCTTGCGCTCGATCACGCCGGCCGCCGCAAGGCCCGACAGCACCTTGTTCACCGTCATCCGAGAACATTGATAGGCCTCGACCAGCTCATGCTCGAACGGGATACGATAGCCGGGCGGCCAGCGACCCGACAGGATCTTGTCTTCGAGATCGGCACGAATGCGCTGATACAGCGCCTGCGGCGCGGCCTTGCCATTCGATGCTTTTGTGGCCCGCACTGTCGCCATCTAGAGACTCGCCAGTCGCTGGACGACACGACGATAGCGCTCGGTAATACCGGAGCGCTTGAGATGGCGCCCGCCTTCGACAACTTGCTTGCCACCGACATACACGCTGGAAATCGCGGACTTCCCGGCAACGAAAGCGGCCGCATCGAGCCAGCGATCGCCGCTCACACCACAAAGATCGGGATGGGCATCATCGAGCACGACGATATCGGCACGCTTGCCGACCGCGAGCGCACCGATGGCGCGGCCGGAGGCCTTCGCGCCGCCAGTCAGCGCATGCTCGTAGAGCGCGCGGCCGGTGGATTCGCCGGCATGGCGCGAGACCGCGTTGCGGACGCGATGCAGCAGACGCTGGCTGTATTCGAATTGCTTCAGCTCACCGAACGCCGAGATCTCGATATTGGAATCGGAGCCGACACCGAACACACCACCCGCCTCGATGAGCCGCAGACCTTCGAAAATGCCGTCCCCGAGATTGGCTTCCGTGAGTGGGCACAGACCGACGACGGCGCCTGATCTGGCAATACCCGCCGTCTCTTCCGGGGTCAGATGCGTGGCATGAATCAGGACCCAGCGTTGATTCACATCCACATGATCAAGCAGCCATGAGACCGGGCGCTGGCCGCACCAGGCGATGCAGTCCTCGACCTCCTTCACCTGTTCGGCGATATGCATATGGATCGGACAGCTCGGGACAGCCTTCAGCACCTCAGCAAGCGTCTCGGGCGTGACCGCACGCAATGAATGCGGCGCGATGCCGATGGCTGCATCTGTGACCGGCTTGATAACCTCGCGCGAGCGCTCCAGCAAAGAGAGAAAGCGCGCGGGATCATTGATGAAGCGGCGCTGACCATGAACGGGCGCAGCGCCACCGAAGCCGCTGAAATTATAGAACACCGGCAACAGGGTCAGGCCGATCCCGGTCTCGACGCAGGCGCTCGCGATCCGCGACGCCAGTTCGGCGAGATCGCCATAGGGCGCGCCGCTTGCATCATGATGCAGATAGTGAAACTCGGCCACCGAGGTGAAGCCGCCTTCCAGCATCTCGGCATAGGCATAGGCGGCGATGGTTTCGACATCATCCGGCGTCAGCGTATCGATGAAACGATACATCAATTGCCGCCAGGTCCAGAAACTGTCCTGCGTCTCGCCACGCAATTCGGTGAGCCCGGCCATAGCCCGCTGGAACGCATGGCTGTGCAGATTGGGCATTCCCGGCAGCGCAACGCCCTTGATGATTTCCGCGCCAGCGCTGCTCGAATTGTCGGCAACGGCCGTGATCGCGCCATTCTCGATCGTCAGAATGACGTCGCGCGCCCAGCCGCCGGGGAGCAGCGCATGCGCGAAGAACAGCTTTGTTGCAGCACTTGCCGTGTGCATGGCGTTGGCCCGTTGCATTCAAAAGACGCTCGACAATAAGCGAGGGCGCTGATTATGTATAGACATAGAACGTCCCAAATGAGCGGCACCGCCTCATGACTTTCGATACTCTCTGGACCAATGCGCGCCTCGCCACGATGACCGAAGGCCAGCCCGGCCTCGGTATGATCGAGACCGGGTGCATCGCAGCGAAAGATGGCCGCATCGCCTTTGTCGGCGCGGCGTCCGACCTGCCGGCTGGCACTGACGCTGCCGAGCGCATCGATTGCGGCGGCCGCTGGATCACGCCGGGCCTCGTCGATTGCCACACCCATCTCGTCTATGGCGGCCACCGCGCGAATGAATTTGCGATGCGGCTGGAAGGCGCGACCTATGAAGAGATTTCGCGCGCCGGCGGCGGTATCGCCTCCAGCATGACATCGACGCGCGCGGCCAGCGAAGCGCAGCTGGTCGCCAGCGGATTGAAGCGGCTCGATCATCTGATCGCCGAAGGCGTTACCACCGTGGAGATCAAGTCCGGCTACGGCCTCGACAAGGACACCGAGATCCGCTGCCTGAAGGCAGCGCGCCAGATCGGCCACGAGCGCGATGTCACGGTCATCACCTCATTTCTCGCCGCTCATGCAATGCCGCCGGAAGCCAAAGGCGATAAGGACGCCTATATCGATGGCGTGATCCGCGACACACTGCCCGCCGTCGCCGAGCTGAAGCTCGCCGATGCCGTCGATGCCTTCTGCGAAGGGATCGCTTTCTCGCCGGCGCAGACGGCGCGGCTGTTCGATGCCGCTAGGACATATGGCCTTCCGGTGAAGCTGCATGCCGACCAGCTCTCGAACCTGCACGGCGCGAAACTCGCTGCGGACTATGGCGCGCTGTCTGCCGATCATCTCGAACATACCGATGAAGACGGCGTCATCGCGCTGACCAAGGCCGGCACCGTCGCGGTGGTGCTGCCCGGCGCTTATTACACCCTGCGCGAGACGCAGGCGCCGCCGATTGCGCTGTTCCGCAAGCACGGCACGCATCTGGCGCTCGCCACCGACAGCAATCCCGGCACTTCGCCGCTGACCTCGCTGCTGCTCACCATGAATATGGGCGCAACGCTATTCCGCATGACCGTGGACGAATGCCTGCTCGGCGTGACGCGGCAGGCCGCACGCGCGCTCGGCAAGCTCGATGACGTCGGCACGCTGGAAACCGGCAAATTCTGCGATCTCGCGATCTGGGACATCGAGACACCCGCCGAACTCGTCTATCGCGTCGGCTTCAATCCGCTTCACGCGCGCATCCGGCACGGCCGGACCACCTTCACGCAATAAGGACCGCCATCATGGATCGCAGCAAAAATTCGCGCATCGTGCGCAGCCCGCGCGGCACCGAGCTTTCGGCCAAGGACTGGTTGACCGAAGCGCCGTTGCGCATGCTGATGAACAATCTCGATCCGGAAGTCGCCGAAAATCCCAATGAGCTCGTCGTCTATGGCGGCATCGGCCGCGCTGCGCGCAGCTGGGAAGCCTTCGATCAGATCACCGCGTCGCTGCGCAATCTCAACAATGACGAGACGCTGCTGGTGCAGTCCGGCAAGCCGGTGGGCGTGTTCAAGACGCATGCTGATGCGCCACGCGTGCTGATCGCGAATTCGAACCTGGTGCCGCGCTGGGCCAATTGGGAGCACTTCAACGAGCTCGATCGCAAGGGCCTGATGATGTACGGCCAGATGACCGCGGGCTCGTGGATCTATATCGGCTCGCAGGGCATCGTGCAGGGCACCTACGAGACGTTTGTCGAGGCCGGCCGCCAGCATTACAATGGCGACCTCTCCGGCCGCTGGATCCTCACCGCGGGCCTCGGCGGCATGGGTGGTGCGCAGACACTCGCAGCCACCATGGCCGGCGCATCGTGCCTCGCGGTCGAATGCCAACCCAGCCGCATCGAGATGCGGCTGAAGAGCGGCTATGTGGACGTCCAGGCCAAGGATCTCGACGACGCGCTCGCCATTATCGACAAGGCGAAGCAGGACAAGAAGGCCATCTCGGTTGCGGTGCTCGGCAATGCCGCCGATATTTTCCCCGAACTGGTCCGCCGCGGCATCAAGCCGGATATCGTCACCGACCAGACCTCGGCGCATGATCCGGTCAACGGCTATCTGCCGAAAGGCTGGACGCTGGCGGAATGGGAAGCCAAGCGCAACAGCGATCCTGCGGCCGTCGAAAAGGCCTCGCGCAAATCGATGAGCGAGCATGTCCGCGCCATGCTCGACTTCCACAAGATGGGCGTGCCCACCGTCGATTACGGCAACAACATCCGCCAGATGGCCAAGGAAGAAGGCGTCGACAATGCCTTCGACTTCCCCGGCTTCGTGCCCGCTTACATCCGCCCGCTGTTCTGCCGCGGCATCGGCCCGTTCCGCTGGGCTGCGCTGTCCGGCGATCCCGAGGACATCTACAAGACCGACGCCAAGGTGAAAGAGATCCTCGGGCACAACAAGGCGCTGGTGAACTGGCTCGACATGGCGCGCAAGCGCATCCAGTTCCAGGGCCTGCCCGCACGCATCTGCTGGGTCGGCCTCGGTGATCGTCATCGCCTCGGCCTCGCTTTCAACGAGATGGTCGCATCGGGCGAACTCAAGGCGCCGATCGTGATCGGCCGCGATCATCTCGATTCCGGCTCGGTCGCCAGCCCGAACCGCGAGACCGAGGCCATGAAGGACGGCTCCGACGCCGTCTCCGACTGGCCGCTGCTCAATGCGCTGCTGAATTGCGCATCCGGCGCAACCTGGGTGTCACTGCATCATGGCGGCGGCGTCGGCATGGGCTTCTCGCAGCATTCCGGCATGGTGATCGTCGCCGATGGCACGCCGGAAGCGGCCAAGCGCCTTGAGCGCGTGTTGTGGAATGATCCGGCGACGGGCGTGATGCGGCATGCCGATGCCGGCTACGACATCGCGATCGATTGCGCCAGGGAACACGGCCTCAATCTTCCATCACTGCCGTGAAAATTCTTCGCGCGGCGGATTACAGGACCATGCCGTGGAAGAACGGCATGGGGTCCACGACGGAGATCGCGATCCATCCGGCGGATGCGAAACTGGATGATTTCGTTTGGCGTGTCAGTATGGCGCAGGTGGCGAGCGATGGACCGTTTTCGTCTTTTGCCGCAATTGATCGCACGCTGCTGGTACTTGAAGGCAACGGCATCGACCTGTCGGTTGCCGGCGAAGCCGATGTCCGCATTGATCGCGAGACGATGCACGCCTTCCCCGGCGATCAACCAACGTCAGCCAGATTGGTCGAAGGACCGATCGTCGATCTCAACGTGATGAGCCGTCGCACGGCTGTCACGCACGATGTGCGGCGCATCAAGTTCACGCAGAGTCAGGATTTTATGATTTCTGCACAAACGATTTTTGTGGTCGAGCAAGGTGAGATCGAAGTCGTTGCTCCCGCGCCCGCTGTCTTTCTTCGCGCGCGTGACGCCGTCATCGTTGATACATCAACACCGAAGCTAACGCTGAAAGCGAGCGAGGCAACGCAGGTTATCGCGATTCAGTTCCGGTAATTATCTCCGAATTCGGGCATCGATTCTGATGACCCCATCAATTGAAGAAATGCCATAAAGATCAAATATATAACATATACTAATTACGGATATTTGATTAGCGGGGAATCACTGCAACACTCACTCTTGGTTGAAACACAACGGTGAGGCGAGGATTCGATGCATCGCAGACATCACAACATTCCTATCGAAATCGTGCGTACGGTTGTTGCGATCTCTGAAGTTGGCAGCCTGACCAAGGCTGCCGATCAGCTCGGCTTGAGCCAGCCTGCAGTGAGCTCGCAGATCAAACGCCTCGAACAAATTGTCGGAGGCTCGCTGTTCAGCAAGACGCCGAATGGCAGCTGCCCGACTGATCTCGGCAAGCTCGTGCTCGCACAGGCGCGCAAGATCATCGAAGCCAATGATCAGGTGCTCGCGCTCGGCGGCGCCGACAGCAACACAGGTCGCCTGCGACTTGGACTGAGTTCGCTGCTCAGCAGGCAGTTCGTGCAGCATACGCCGCACGGATTGAGCGACGTCCTCATCCAGGCCGGAACCTCGGCCGAAATTTCCACCGCCTTGACCGAAGGCCATATCGACATCGGATGCTTCTACCGGCGTGGCGATGTCGATTCCGATCTCGCGACGCTGATCGTCGATGAATACGAGGACCGCCTGATCTGGGTGCGGTCGAACAGTTTCGTGCTCAGCCCCGGCGCGCCGATTCCGATCGTCACCTGGGCCAATGACGACTGGATGATCAACACGCTGACGCGCCACGGCCTGTCATACCGGATCGCCTTCAGCAGCCAGGACTACGACGCCAAGCGATCGGCCGTCGAAGCCGGCATCGGCCTTACCGCCATGCCGAGCCGGATGATCCCGAGCGGGCTGGTTTGGGCGAAGGAATATTATTTACCTGAACTGCCAACCATCAAGAACCTGCTCTGTATCCGGCAAGGCTTGAGTTCCGGCCGTGTATTGGAACTGAAGAACCAGCTGTCCGAGCTGTTCATGTATCACTCGGCGCCCAAGGACACGCACAAGGAAACCCCGAAAGTTGCCTGACGAGGCCGCCTATTTTCGCGAGCAGGCCGAGCGCTGCGAGAAACTCGCGCGCGAGGTTGACGATCCCGCCATCAAGGAGCGGCTGCTCAATCTCGCGACGGAATATGCCCGTCGCGCGCAAGTACGCCCGCCACCGCCGCCACGCCGGCGTCGGCCACCGACTTATCCGAATCGCGGCTGAGTGATCCCGGCTATTGCCGGATGCCGTGCTTCTCGAGATCCGCCTTCACCGCCTCGTCGGACAGGTCGAGCTTGCGGGAATGGTCCCAGTCATGCCGTGCGGTATGCACGAGGCGCTTCACCACGTGATGTGAATCGGTTTCGATCGCCAGTTCGCGGCGATCGTCAAAACTGCCCGGGGTCAGATTGATCGAACCGACGATGGCGCGCTCCTCATCCGCCAGCAGCATCTTGCCGTGCAGTTTCATGTCATTGAGCCGGTGCACCTTGGCGCCGACATCATGCATGATGCGCAAGCCACCGATCCCCTCGATCAGCTTGTTCTTCTTCAGCTTGTGCGGCTGCCGCGCCATGATGTGGACGCTGACACCGCGCGTCACCGCCCGCACCAACCGCTCGATGATGTCCGTGTCCTGATAGCGCTCGTTCTGGATGAACAGCGACTCCTCGGCCGCATCGATGAACGCGCCGATCCGCTCGCGGCCATTGTTGGGGCACCAGATCAATTGCGAGTCCGGATGCGGCTCAAAATCCTGCTTGGCCCAGTCGGCATCGAAGCAATCCACCATCTCGGAGATTTCGAGCTTGTTGGTGGTCGTCACTGCATAGTCGCGCGTCTCGGTGAGATCGCGGGTTTCCCAGTTAAGCGACTCCACGAAGCCGAGCCCATCGTCGATCACCATCGACTTCTGATGGGTCAGCGCGAAAGCCGGATTGCTGTCGCGCACCTCGACCCCTGCCGCCGCCAATGCCGCCGCGGTCTCGTCATTCTCGCTTTCGCCGCTGCGCCGCGCCGGATTGAGCATCACCCGCACATGAACGCCGCGTTTCTTCGCCGCGATCACCTCATCCAGCAGCGTCGGATCGGTGAACAGGAACATGCGGATATTGATGCTGCGCCTGGCAGCCCGCAGCGGTTCGACGATCGCCTGGGCGGTGTCGTCCGGAAATACGATCAGTGTGTGCGACATGAACGAACGCTCGCAGAATGAGGGAAACGGGCGCAACCTGACTGTGACGGAAACGAGGTGTCTTGCATGTTTAACCTTGAACCGGCTCCGGCGTGAAGTGGCCGCTCGCGAACGCGGCGCGTCGATGATGGATCAGATTGTCGAGGCGCTGCGCCGCTGACAACAACGTTGGCGCATCCAGCGCGTTGTCATCGCCGCGAATAGCAGCAGCCAGATGCAGGTTGAGCAACTCGTCGATCTCGTCCTCGATCGCCCCCAGTTCGGCGTCGCTGCTTGCTTCCCTGATCCTGCGCCGAATGGCATCGACCGAGGTGAGTGCAACACTGCGGTGATCGGGCGTGCGAATGCCGAGGAAACGCCACGCTGCCGCGAGCACCGAGGCCAATGCACCCAGGATCATCGGCGTGAGATAGATGTCGTCGCCATATTTATCCATGAAGCTCTGTTCGGTGCCGTTGTAGTAAGCGGCGGCGCCGGGATGCACGGGGATATAGGCGTCGGGATCCGTATTGGCGGCAGCGACGCCCGACAGCTGCGACTGCGACGCCACGAGATCGCGACGGGCCGCGATCACCATGCCGGTGAGATTGGCGACCATGCCCGAATGCAGCTTCTTGTTGGCAACGAGATAATAGCCGACGCGCAGGCTCGTCACATCGTCATCAGGCACCGGCGGCGCGCCGCGCAATGTGCCTTTGGGAATGTCGAAGCTTTCATAGGCCCCATCGGCATCGGCGATGGCACCGGCAGCATCGATCGGAATCAGCACCGGCGCGCCCTTGAACAGGCCACGCACATAAGTGAGATATTTCTCCGTCAGCGGCACGACGACGAGAACCGCGCCGACCTCCTTCGCCTCGATGGCACGCCGCGCATCGGCGATCGCCACATCCTTGAACGTCACCTTGTCGCGGGTGAGATCATATTGCTTGGTCAGCGCCTGGACGAGCCGGTGATTGACCTCACCACCGACCACGCCCACCGTGCGTCCGTGCAGTCCTTCCACGGAGGTGATCCGCGAGCCCGGCGGCGCCAGCAGCATGGCGACGCCCTTGGTCAACACGGCGACGCTGCGCGCGGCGGAGAGATCGCCGACATCGGCGCGGATCACCGCAAGATCCGCCTTGCCCTCGGCAAAGGCCTTGCCGGACGCAACCACGTCGTCGAACCGTTCGATGTTCAAGCGGATCGAGGATTTCTTGTCCGCAAAATGGCTGGCGATGATCGAGGCGGTCCGGCCAGCCTCGCCATCGAGCGATCCCACCGCCAAAGTCAGCGTGGTCGGCCGCTCCACATAGCGCCATGCCAGAAGACAACCGCCCAGCACGAGCCCGGCGAGACCCGCGAGCAGCAGCACCCGGCCCCAGAACGGGAATGCAATGGTCATGCTCTTCATGTTCGGCCCGCAAGGCGAGGAGACATTCGGTTCGGCAACGTCTAAAAATGGACCTGTACCCCACTACAGTTAAGGTCCGCTAACCGAAGAGGGTTAAGCTCACCCGGCCTGGGCTGCGAATCCCGGGATGTTCGCTCCGGAGGCAAGTTCCCATGACCCGCCTGGTGTTCGAGATGCTGCGGCCCTATCGCGGCTGGCTGGCCATTGTCTTCCTGGCCATGCTGGTGGAGATCGGCGCCAGCCTTGCCGCACCATGGCCGCTCAAACTGGTGCTGGACGACGCACTTGGAACCCACCATCTGCCCGACTGGCTGGCCTGGGCCCATGACTATGGCATCGGCCGCCATACGCTCGGCGTCGCCCTGTTTGCCGGCATCGCCACGCTGCTGATCGCCGTGGTCGGCGCCATCGCCA
>NZ_JBIIOT010000135.1:0-10493 GCF_044336785.1 Tardiphaga sp.
CCAACGACCTGCGCATCCGCATCTATGCCCATCTGCACCGGCTGTCGCTGCGCTATTACGACCATGCCAAGAGCGGCGCGCTGATCTCCACCATCACCACCGACGTCACCACGCTGCAGAATTTCGCCTCGTCCTCGACGCTCGATATCCTGGTCGATTTCATCACCATCATTTTCATGATCGGGCTGATGTTCTGGCTCGATTGGGATTTTACGCTGATCGCGCTCGCCATCACGCCCTTCCTGCTGGTGTTCGTGATGCATCTGAAGAAGGCGGTGAAGGAAGTCACCCGCACCGTGCGGCAGCGGCAGAGCGAGATCGTCGCCGTCGTTCAGCAGGGCCTCGGTTCGGTGCGCTCGGTCACCGCCTTCGGCCGGCAGGATCTCGAACTGGCGCGGCTGGAGGCCGCCAGCCACGCCACGGTCGATGCGGCCATGCAGGCCCGGCGCGTGAAATCGCTGCTGTCGCCCGTAGTCGGCATTGTCGTGGCGTTCTGCACCGCCATCGTGCTGTGGAAGGGCACGTCGCTGATCACAGCGGGTACCATGACGGCGGGCGCACTCACCGTGTACCTAGCCTACCTCGCGCAGTTCTTCAAACCGGTGAAGGACCTCGCTGCGATGACAAGCTCCATCGCCCAGACCACCGTCGCGCTGGAGCGCATCCAGAAAATTCTCGCCGCCGACGACATCATCGTCGAGAAGCCCGGCGCCATCGATCCCGGCCGCGCCAAGGGGCAGATCACATTCGAGAATGTCAGCTTCGCCTATGAGGAAGAAGCGCCGATCCTGAACGGCGTCACGTTCCAGATCGAGCCCGGCCAGATCGTCGGCATCGTCGGCCCCACCGGCTCTGGTAAATCCACCGTGCTCAGCCTTGTCCCGCGCTTCTATGACGCAAGCTCCGGCCGCGTTGCGATCGATGGCATCGATGTCACCGACTACAAGCTCTCGGCACTGCGCTCGCAGATCGGTTATGTGCTGCAGGAAACGGTGCTGTTTCGCGGTACCATCCGCGAGAACATCGCTTATGGCAGACCAGATGCGACCGAAGACGAGATCATCGAGGCCGCGAAGATCGCCAACGCGCATGAATTCATCGTCCGTATGCCGCATGGCTACGATTCCATGGTCGGCGAACGCGGCGACACCCTGTCGGGCGGCCAGCGCCAGCGCATCGGTATCGCCCGCGCCGTGGTGCGCAACAGCCCGATCATGATCCTCGATGAGCCCACCGCAGCGCTCGATACCGAGTCCGAGGTGCTGGTGATGGAAGCGCTGAAGCGGCTGATGCAGGGACGCACCGTCATCATGATCGCGCATCGTCTGTCCACGATCCGTGATGCGGATACCATCGTCGTCCTGAAGGAAGGCGTCGTCGCGGAACAGGGATCCAACGACGAGCTGATCGCACGCGGTGGTCTCTATGCAGAGCTTGTCCATCGCCAACAGAGCGCATCAAGCGAGCCACACGCCACCGCGTCATGACACCATTGTGAGCCGGCCAATTGCCGCACACCCCTATTTATAACTGTTCTAAATGCAAACTTCGGTATGTCTTGACCTGACTTGATGGCTGCTCGACAAGGTCCGGCATGACGATCCCTGACAGTATTTCATCCGCAATAGCGGATCACCATATGCGCCTTGGCGAAGCCCCGCGCGGCTTTGTCGGCACCATTGTCGCGCTGCAGCCGGAAGCCGCGGGGCAGACCTCGCATGAGCTCGAACAGTATCTGATTGAAATGGGCTTCACCGAAGGCGCGCGGGTCGAGATCCTGCATCAGGGCGCGATCAAGCAGGACCCGATCGCAGTCCGCGTCGACAACATCACGATCGCCGTGCGCCGGCGCGAAGCCATGGCTGTTCTTGTAAAAATGGCAGTTCTCGTAAAATGACGATTTCAGACGTGACCAGCGAACGTTTCAATCTCGCGCTGGTCGGTGTTCCCAACAGCGGCAAGACGTCGCTGTTCAATGCCCTCACCGGCAGCCGCCAGAAGGTCGCGAACTATGCCGGCGTCACCGTCGAGCGTAAGAGCGGCGCCTTCGTCACGCCCGCCGGACGTCAGGTCACCCTGCTCGATCTGCCCGGCACCTATTCGCTGCGCGGCCGCAGCCCCGATGAAATCATCACCCGGGATGTCGTGCTCGGCAAACGTACCGGCGAGGCGCCGCCGGATCTCGTGCTCTGCATTGCGGACGCCACCAATCTGCGGCTGACGCTGCGGCTGATCCTCGAACTCAAGCGCACCGGCCGCCCGCTGCTGGTCGTGCTCAACATGTTCGATATCGCGACACGCCGCGGCATCACCATCGATGTCGAGGCCATGTCGGCCGCACTCGGCGTGCCCGTCATCACCTCTGTCGCGGTGAAGAAAGCCGGCGTCGACGCCCTGCGTCAGCGCACCGACGAATTTGCGGCGAATATGCCGGCACCGGCTGCACCTGCAGAATGGACGCAGACCAGCATCGCCGACATGAAGGCCTATCAGCGCGAAGCCGATCGCATCATCCGCGAAACGGTGACGATGCCGACCAAGCCGGACACGCTGACCACGCGCGTCGATGCCGTGGTGCTGCATCCGGTCGGCGGGCTGCTCATTCTGGCCGTGATCCTGTTCGTGATGTTCCAGGCGGTGTTCAGCTGGGCCACTCCGCTGATGGAGCTGCTGTCCGATGGCGCCGGCGCGCTTGGCAGCCTGGTGGCGCAATTTGTGCCCGAAGGGCTGCTGCAGAGTTTCCTGCAGAACGGCCTGATCGCCGGCGTCGGCAGCGTGCTGGTGTTCCTGCCGCAGATCATCATCATCTTCCTGTTCATCCTGCTGCTGGAAGACTTCGGCTACATGGCCCGCGCGGCCTTCCTGATGGACCGCATCATGGGTGGCGCCGGCCTGCACGGCCGCGCCTTCATCCCGCTGCTGTCGAGCTTCGCCTGCGCCATTCCCGGCATCATGGCGACGCGCGTGATCGACAATCGCCGTGATCGCCTCACCACCATCCTGATCGCGCCGCTGATGACCTGCTCGGCACGTATCCCGGTCTATACGCTGATCATCGCCGCCTTCATCCCGGCGACCGATGTCGGGGGCTGGATCAATCTGCAGGGCCTGGTGATGTTCGGCCTCTATGTCATCGGCATCGCCAGCGCGCTGGCCGTGTCCTTTGTCATCAAGTTCTTCATGCTCAGCGACTATCAGC
The DNA here is from genome assembly GCF_044336785.1 of Tardiphaga sp. Lineage (GTDB taxonomy): Bacteria > Pseudomonadota > Alphaproteobacteria > Rhizobiales > Xanthobacteraceae > Tardiphaga. The sequence goes on from NZ_JBIIOT010000135.1 coordinate 3,200, forward strand.
CGGCGCCGTTCATGCTCGAACTGCCCGACTACAAGATGCCGCGCCTGAAAAGCATCGGCATCGGCGTCTATACGCGCGCAAAAATGTTCCTGCAGCGCGCGGGCACCACGATCCTCGCGATGATGATCCTGATCTGGTTCCTCGCCACGTTCCCGCAGCCTCCCGCTGGCGCCGAAGGTCCGGCGATCGACTACAGCCTCGCAGCAATGATCGGCAAGACGCTGGAGCCGCTGTTCTCCGCGATCGGCTTCAACTGGCAGATCGTGGTCGCTTTGATCCCCGGCATGGCCGCGCGTGAAGTCGCAGTCGGCGCGCTCGGCACGGTCTATGCGATCGAGGGCGGCAAGGAAGCGGCCGAGGCGATCGGCCAGGCGCTGGCCAGCAAATGGAGCCTCGCCACCGCGCTGTCATTCCTCGCCTGGTTCGTCTTCGCCCCGCAATGCGCCTCCACGCTGGCGGTGATCCGCCGCGAGACCGGCGGCACCAAGTGGATGCTGGTCACCTTCTTCTACATGTTCGCACTGGCCTATCTGGCGAGCTTGATCACGTACAAGATTGCGGTCGCTGCGGGATTGGGATGACCCGTAGGGCGGATGAGGCGAAGCCGTCATCCGCCGGCCGACTTCATCACTGAGCCTCCGCGGCGGATTACGCTTCGCTCATCCGCCCTACAATCAAAACCCCGCCGCGTGGCCATCCTTGCGCGGATCGGAACCGGCGACATAACCGCCATCGATCCGGCGCACCAGCTGCGCGCCACCGAAGCCGAAGGCTGAATCCGGTGGCTCACGAACGATGACATGGCCGCGGCCCTTCAGATCCGCCGCCACCTCGTCCGAGATGCCATTCTCGATCGCCACCTTGAGCCCATCGACATAGCGCCAGCGCGGCGCATCGGCGGCTGTCTGCGGATCCTGCCCCCAGAGTTGCATGCGCAGCATCACCTGCAGATGGCCCTGCGCCTGCATCGGCCCGCCCATCAGGCCGAAGGCCATCAGCGGCGCATCGCCCTGCATGACGAAGCCGGGAATGATGGTCTGGAACGGCCGCTTCCGCGGGCCGACCTGATTTGGATGGCCGTCGTCCAGCACGAAGCCATAGCCGCGATTCTGCAGGCTGATGCCGGTGCCGGGCACGACAACGCCGGAGCCGAAGCCGGAATAATTCGACTGGATGTAGGACACCATCATGCCCGTGGCATCGCCGGTGGAGAGACACACCGTGCCGCCGGTCTTCGGCGCACCCGCGCCAAAATCCTGCGCGCGACTGCGATCGATCAGTTTTGCGCGCGCAGCGAGATAGGATGGATTCTGCAGATGCGCGACGGTGACATCGCGCATGTAGTCGAGATCGGCTGCGTAAGCATAGATATCGGCGAAAGCGAGCTTCACCGCCTCGATCTGCAGATGCAGCGCATCGGCGCTGTCGAGTTCGAGCCCGTCGATGCCGGCGGCCTGAATGATGCCCAGCGCCATCAGTGCCACGATGCCCTGCCCGTTCGGTGGGATCTCGTGCAGCGCCGTGTCGCCGAATGCCTGATGGATGGTGCCGCACCAGTCATTGCGATGCGCGGCAAGATCGGCTTCGTCCATCGCCGCGCCGTTTTCGCGCGCGAAATCGGCGATGTGCTTGGCAAGTTCGCCGCGATAGAACGCCTCGCCTTTGGTCTCCGCGATCAGCTTCAGCGAATAGGCATGGCCGGGCGCGCGAAACAACTCGCCCGCCACCGGCGCGCGGCCATTCGGCATGAAGCATGCGGCAAAGCCCGGCTGGTTCTTCAATTCCTCGGCGCCGCGGCGCCAGAGTTCGGCAATGACCGGCGAGACGTGAAAACCATTCTCGGCATAGGCAATCGCCGGCCCGAACAACTGCGCGAAAGGCAGCTTGCCGAACCGCTCCGACAGATCGACCCAGGCCGATACGGCGCCCGGCACCGTGACGCTCTCCCAGCCGCGATGCGGGAAGGTCTTGCGGCCGGCAAAGCGCTCCGGCGTCCAGCCCGCCGGCGAGCGACCGGACGCATTGAGCCCGTGCAGCTCCTTGCCGTCCCACAGGATGCAATAGGCGTCCGAACCGATGCCATTGCCGGTCGGCTCCACCACAGTCAGCGCGATCGCCGCCGCCAGCGCCGCATCCACCGCATTGCCGCCACGCTCAAGCATGCGCAGGCCGGCCTGCGTCGCCAATGGCTGCGAGGCCGCCACTACATTGCGCGCCATCACGGGCGAACGGCGGGAGGCATAGAGGCCGTCATGTCGGTAGTTCATTCGCGACGCGTCCTTCGAACATCACTGCAATGTCCCCCGCTTCTATCGCCAATTGCAGCTGCCGAATAGAAGGGCGGGGTTGCTCATCTGCTGATCTTGCCGCGCATGGCAGCTCCCGCTTACCGTCGCGGCCAAAGTGGGAGCATAAACATGTCGATTACAGTCATCCGCAATGCCGACTATGTCGTCGCCTGGGACGCAGCGAGCAAGAATCACACTTATGTCACCGGCGGCGATGTCGCCTTCGAGGATGGCGTGCTCACTTTCGCCGGGCGCAATTACCAGGGCGAGGCCGGCGAGACCATCGACGGCCGTGGCTTCATGGTGATGCCCGGCCTCGTCGATATCCACTCCCACCCGTCCAGCGAGCCGCTGAACAAGGGCTTTCTCGACGAGATCGGCTCGCCCGGCCTCTACAATTCCTCGCTCTACGAATACATGCCGATCCTGCGCCCCGATCCGGAGGGCGTGCCGGATTGCGTGCGTGTGGCCTATTCGGAATTGCTGCTGTCGGGCGTCACCACGGTTGCCGACCTCTCCATCGCCCATCCGCAATGGATCGACCTCGCCGCAGAGAGCGGCCTGCGTGTATGTCTCGCACCGATGTTTCGCTCGGCGCGCTGGTTCACGCCGAATGGCACGCTGGTGGATTACGAATGGAACGAGAAGGCCGGCGAGGACGCCATGCTGCACGCGTTCGGCATCATCGATGCCGCCGAAAGCCATCCGTCAGGCCGACTGTCCGGCATGATGTGCCCGGCGCAGATCGACACCTGCACACCGGCTTTGATGCGCGACAGTTATGCCGAAGCGAAGCGTCGCGGCATTCCATGGCAGACGCATGCGGCCCAGTCGGTGCCCGAATTTCTCGAGATGATCCGTCGGCACGGCATGACCCCCATCCAGTGGCTGGGTGAACTCGGCGTGCTCGGCCCGACCTCGCTGGTCGGCCATGCCATTTTCGTCGATGAGCATCCGCTGGCACACTGGCACACGCGCCGCGATCTCGCGCTGCTGGCGGAGACGGGCACCACGGTGGCGCATTGCCCGACCGTGTTCATGCGCCGCGGCGTCGCGCTACGCGATGTCGGCTGCTATCGCGAGGCCGGCATCAGGGTGGCGATCGGCACCGATACCTATCCGCACAACATGATCGAGGAAATGCGCAACGTCACCATGACCTCGCGACTGATGGCCGGCCATCCGCGCGGGCTGAACTCGACCGGCCTGTTCGAAGCCGCCACCACCGTCGGCGCCCAGGCGCTCGGCCGCGACGATATCGGCAGGCTGGAGGCGGGCTGCAAGGCGGATCTGGTGATGGTGGATGTCACCCATCCGATGATGCAGCCGCATCGCGATCCCATCCGCAGCATGATTTATGCGGCGGCCGAACGCGCCGTGCGGCATGTCTATGTGGATGGCCGACAGGTGGTGAAGGACGGCGTGGTCCAGACCTTCGACTATCCGGCTGCGGCGCTGCGCGTGCACGAAGCCCAGATCCGCGCCGAGGAGCGCTCACCGGGACTGGACTGGGCGGGGCGGAAGCTGACGGAGATCTCGCCGCTGTCATTTCCGATGGCGTGGCCGTCAAATGAGTGAACGAGCAAGAGCCCCCTCACCCGCGCGCCAGGGCGCGCGACCTCTCCCCGGTGGGGAGAGGTGAAGATAGAGCTCCGCTTCTTACCTCTCCCCACCGGGGAGAGGTCGCCGCGTCTTCGCGGCGGGTGAGGGCTCTTGTTTACACCCGCTCGATGATGATCGCCGGGGCCATGCCACCGGCGGCGCACATGGTGACGAGGCCGCGCTTCAGGTTACGACGCTCGAGTTCATCCAGGATCGTACCGACCAGGATCGCACCGGTGGCGCCGATCGGGTGGCCCAGCGCGATCGAGCCGCCATTGACGTTGACCTTGCTGGTATCGAGCTTGAGGTCGCGGATGAATTTTGCCGCCACCACCGCGAACGCCTCATTGATCTCCCAGAGATCGATGTCGTCCGGGGTCAGACCAGCCTTCTCCAGCACCTTCTTCGCCGCCGGCACCGGCGCATTCAGCATCAGCGTCGGATCATCGCCGATATTCGCCATCGCCACGATCTTGGCGCGCGGCTTGAGGCCGTGCTTGTCGGCATAGGCCTTCGAGGTCAGCAGCAGTGCTGCGGCGCCATCGACGACGCCCGACGAATTGCCGGCGTGATGGAAGTGCTTGATCTCCAGATCCGGATATTTCTGGTTGATCTGCTTGCGATAGGTGGTGCCCTTGTCGTCAAGCGGATAGTCGGCCATGGCGGTGAAGGCGGGCTTCAGGCCGGCGAGACCTTCGGCCGTGGTATCCGGTCGCGGATATTCGTCCTTGGCCAGCACGACATTTCCGTCGTCATCGGTCACCGGCACGATGCTCTTGTCGAAGCGGCCTTCCTTGATGGCGACGGCGGCACGGCGCTGGCTTTCGAGGCCGAGCGCATCGAGTTCCTCGCGGGTGAAACCTTCCATCGAGGCGATGGCGTCGCCGCAGATGCCCTGATGTGACTGCGGATGCACCTTGGCGAGGCGCTTGTTGCCCGAGCCCATGCCGAGTGGCGGCTTGCCGGCCGCCATATCCTCGGCGGCCATCGCGCCGGTGAGCGACATCATTTCGGTGCCGCCGGCGATGACCACGTCTTCCATGCCCGACATGATCTGCGCCGCTGCGAAATTCACGGCCGTGATGCCGCCGCCGCAGAAACGATCGAGGGTGGTGCCGGAAGCCTTGGTGTCATAGCCGGCATCGAGGGCTGCCATGCGGCCGAGATCGCCGCCCTGCTTGCCGCGCTGGGTGGAGGTCGACCAGATGATGTCATCGACATCGGCGGTATTGAGCTTGTTGCGCTCCGCGATCGCCTTCAGCACGGTGGCGGCGAGGTGCTGCGGATGATGTTCGGCGAGTGCGCCCTTGCCGACCTTGCCGATCCCGCGCGGGGTGCGGACTGCGTCGATGATATATGCGTCGGCCATGGGTCTTCCTCCAGATTTTACAGTGTTTTTCTGGATGCGAGATTGGCCAAGCCCGTGATGAAGTCAAGGCGCAGCGATGGCATGCTTGCCCGCCAGATTTGGCGGGTGTCGCCCCAATTCAGAGCAGGAAGGACAGCGCCGCCTCGCAGCGAGCCTCGACCTTCAGCGTGAGCAGATCATCGGCGCGGGTGCGACCGAGATTGACCGCCGCGATGGGAATGCCCTTCTTCGCCGCCGCCTGCACGAAGCGAAAACCCGAATAGACCATCAGTGAGGAACCGACGACGAGCATGGCATCGGATGCCTCCAGCCGGTCGCGCGCCTCATCGACCACATCGCGCGGAACCGTCTCGCCGAAGAACACGACATCAGGCTTCAGCACACCCGCACACACGATGCAGGACGGCACATCGAAGGCTGCAAAATCATCATGCTCGAGATCGGCGTCGCCATCGGGTGCATCCGGCGCATCGAGTGCGAGCCACGCCGCATTGCGATGACCGAGCTCATGCTGGAAATCGCTGCGCGGCATCTTCAAGCCACAGCCCATGCAACGCACCTGATCGAGTCGTCCGTGCAAATCGATGACGCGCTCGCTGCCCGCGCTCTGATGCAGGCGATCGACATTCTGCGTCAGCAGAATCTCGCTGCGTCCCATTTGCTCCAGTCGCGCCAAAGCACGATGCGCATCATTCGGCTTCGCCTGTCCGAAGTGACGCCAGCCGATCATGCTGCGCGCCCAGTAACGCTTGCGCGTCGCTTCGCGTGTCATGAAATTGTCATATGTGACAGGCGGCGTGCGTTTCCAGTTGCCGTCGCTGTCACGGTAATCGGGAATACCTGAATGGGTACTGCAGCCCGCGCCGGTCAGCACGAACAGACGCTGGTGACGCGTCACAAATTCTTCGAGAATTCCCTTTTCAATCATGGCGTTGATCTATGTCACAAAAATCGAATGTCCAGCATCGCTGCATATGTGACATGCTCGATGCAGGTAACATATTCCATTCAAGAAACGGTCATGCCGTTGCGGGTTAGACGATCTGTCTGCTAGAACATTTTTGCGCAACGAGACCAACCCGTAGAGTGAGCCATGACGCTACAAACCAAAGATGCCTCCACTTCGCGCGAGCAGTTCATGCAGATCGTCAAGGACGAGCTCAACAAGTTCGAGAGCGCCGAGCGCGAGCTTCGCAAGAGCGTCAAGAAGGATCGCGTGAAAGAGCTCAAGCTGCCGGAGGATCTGGCTCACTAGGTTACGCGATAGCCTGACATCGAAGTTCCCAAACGAACTTCATGCGACGAACCAGGGTCACCGTTTCGGTGGCCTTTTTCTTTGGCAGCAACCGCCGCTTTAAAGCGCGCGACAATGTCGCTGCATGGCGATATTTCACATTCCCTTCATCAAGCGCCTTTAGCGAGACTCTTTAATTTCAAGAATAATGCATTGAGGAAATGGCAAAGTCATCGAAGCTGGTTGCGACCAAGCGCGGAAAAATTCTTCTGGTCCGGCGCGTCAAGGATGGTCTGTGGATGTTCCCGGGCGGCCGCAAGCTGCCACGCGAGAACGACAAGGTTTGCCTGCGCCGCGAGATCAAGGAAGAACTGCCGAAATTGAAACTCGGCCGCCTCACGCTGTGGAAAGAGGTGAAGGCCACCAACCGGCATTCCGGCCGCAAGATGAGCGATTCCATCTTCATCGCCGAGACGGCCACCGGCCAGCTTCGGATCGGCGACAAGAAGGAGATCGATCGCGCGGTGTGGCGCAAGCCGCGCAGCGGCATGCGCCTGACGCCGACCTCACGCTACATCCGCGACAAGCTGTTTCCGCGCGCCTAGAGCGCTTTCACTTTGAGATGACGCGCCTCTCCACGAACTCTCCCTCATCCTGAGAGCCTGACTGGAAACGCGGTCCATGAAGCGCAGTACACTCAGTCCCTCATGGTGAGGAGCGGCTGTAGGCCGCGTCTCAAACCATGAGTTGGCCGGGTTCAGAGCCTGCGGCCATCGTTCGAGACGCCGCTGCGCGGCTCCT
>NZ_JBIIOT010000056.1:0-34329 GCF_044336785.1 Tardiphaga sp.
CCGCGGCCTTCCGATACGCCGCTTCCACATCCACGATCTCCGCCCGCCGCAGCACGCGCGTCTGCGGCACTTGCTCGGCGGTGGCGATCAGATGGGTGATGAAGGAGGCATCAGGCCGCACGCTGCGCAGCAAGGCCGGGATCGCGCGCGCGACCGGCCCCGTCGGTGTGATAGCACGCGTCTCCTGTTGAACAGTCTCCCGCTCGATCACGACATCGCCCGCGCGCCGCATCGGATGCGACGTGGTCGGGGATATGCGGCTGGTCGCCGTGATCGACATGGTTAAGCGCGCTCGCGTCTCAAATCAGGACGGAGGGTGGTCCCTCCGGTACCATCGTCGCAAGTCCCGTGCCGGCGCTCTCCACAACTCCCTCTGCTTGCGCGGGTCTTGCGCAAACCCGCCACATAGCTACGATTTCTCCATTGTTTAGCAACTTGGACTAACTTTTTTCAGCACTCACGCCGTATTGTCCTGACACGAATCACGCCAGCAGCGTCCCGAAACGAGGCGACATTTGACATCCGCCCCACCCGATCCTGCCTCAAAGCCGCAGCCTGCTTTCTCCGAGGCAGACATCCTGGCGCGTCTCGGCCAGGCCGCCTTCGTCTGGGACATCGCCAGCGACGCCATCACCTGGACCGCGCCGGCCGCATCCATCTTCACCGACATCCCCACCGACACCATCGCCCGCGGCACCGACTTCGCAGCCCTGATCGAGCCGCATCGCGCCGTGCGCAGCGAGGCGCTGGTGTCGGCGCTGCAATCCGGCGGCACTTATCGCATCGATTACGGTGTGCGCGCCTCCACCACCGCGCCGCTGCTGTGGATCGAGGAAAACGGCAGCGTCCGCACCGGATCTGACGGCCGGCCGCTGCGCGTCGAAGGCATCGTGCGCATCAACAACGAGCGCCACGCCCATGACGAGCAACTCGTCAAACTTTCGCAGCGCGATCCCGTCACCGGCGAACTCAACCGCACGCATCTGCTCGCAGCGCTCGCCGAGTCCATCGAGGAAGCCACGCGCTTCCGTGCCAGTTTCGCCTTCATGCTGATCGGCATCGATCATCTCGGCCGCATCAATGACGCGTTCGGCTTCGATGTCGCCGACGATGTGATTGCCGAACTCGCCCAGCGCATCCGCGTGCGATTGCGTGGCGGCGATATCATGGGGCGCTTCTCCGGCAACAAGTTCGGCCTGGTGCTGAAGAACTGCACCGCCGACGACGCCAATATCGCGGCCGAGCGCTTTCTCGCCGGCATCCGCGACGACGTCATTCCGACCAAGTCCGGCCCGGTCTCCGTCACCGCCACCATCGGCGCGATCAGCATTCCGCGCTATGGCCGCGACGTCAACGAAGCCGTCAACCGCGCGCAGGAAGCACTGGATGCCGCCAAGCGCCGCCGCCGCGGCAGCTTCAATCTGTGGCGCCCGAATGTGGAGCGCGACGCCCAGCGCCGCGTCAACATCCGCGTCACCGACGAGATCGTCAAAGCGCTCAACGAGCGTCGCATCGTCTGCGCCTTCGAGCCTGTGGTGCGCGCCGATCGCAGCGGCCCCGCCTTCTACGAAGCGCTGGTGCGCATGAAGCAGGACGACGGGCAACTACTACTCGCCCCGGACATCGTGCCGGTGGCCGAGCGTCTCGGCCTGATCCGTCTGGTCGATCACCGCGTGCTCGAACTGGTCATCGCCGAATTGGCTGAGACGCCCGATGTGCAGCTGTCGCTCAACATCTCGCCGGCCACCACCACCGACCCCGACTGGTGGGCGACCATCGAATCCATGATGCGCGCGCATCCCGGCGTCGCGGAACGCCTCATCGTGGAGATCACCGAAACGGTGGCGATCCAGGATCTCGACGACATCCGCGGCTTCGTCAATCGCCTGAAGGCGCTCGGCAGCCGTATCGCCATCGACGATTTCGGCGCCGGCTACACCTCGTTCCGCAATTTGCGCAAGCTCGCGGTGGACATCGTCAAGATCGACGGCGCCTTCGTGCAGAACATCGCCCATTCCGCCGACGACCGCGCCTTCGTGCAGACCCTGATCGATCTCTGCCGCCGGCTGGAGATCCAGACCGTGGCCGAATGGGTGCAGGACGAGACCAGCGCGCGGATGCTGCAGGACTGGGGCTGCAATTATATTCAGGGGCGATTGACCGGGCTGGCTTCGGCGGAACGGCCGTGGCTGCAAGGCACCGAAGCCGTAGGGCGGATTAGCGAAGCGTAATCCGCCAACCGAGTGCAGTGACAAAGAACGGCGGATTACGGCTTCGCCTCATCCGCCCTACGTCCGCCTCACACCAGCGGCATCCGAAACACGAACCGCGTCTCATCCACCGTCGAGGTCGCGCTCAGCATGCCGCCATGGGCGCGCCCGATCTCGGAGGCGATATAGAGCCCGAGGCCCAGGCCTTCCTGATTGCCCTGCCCGGCGCCGCGGGAAAACGGCTGGAACAGCTTGCCGAGAATCTCCGGCGGAATCGGCGCGCCGTGATTGGTCACCGACAGTTCGAGCTGCGTCAGCCCCGTCTCCGCGCTCACGGTGATCGGCCGGGCGGGATCGCCGTAAGCCAGCGCATTGCCGAGCAGGTTCGACAGCAACTGACCAATGCGCGCGGGATCGCAATCCACCGGCCGCTTCAGATCGAGCACCAGATCGATCTGGCGGCCCGGCGCATGGGCCTGCAACTCGCCCACCACCTGCTGCAGCACCGGCGCCAGATCCTGCGCGGTGCGCGTCAGCGTCAGCCCGTCGCCGAGCCGGCCGCGGGCGAAATCCAGCACATTGTCGATCAGCCCGGCCATCCGGCGCACGCTGTTCTGCATCAAATCGAGATAGCCGAACTCTTCCTCGCTCAGCGCCGCCTTGCGCAGCCGCCGCGCCACCGCAGCGATGGACGCCAGGGGATTGCGCAGGTCGTGGCCGAGCACCGCAATGAACTGTTCGCGCAATTCAGAAGTCTTGCGCTCATCCGACAGGTCGGCCTCGCTGAGCGCCAGCTTGTCCACCACATTCAGGTGGAACCCGATCAGCTCGGCGAACAGCTTGAACATGCCGAGCGTCTCCGGCGTGTTCAGCACATGCGGGTCCGGGTCGATGGCGCAGAGCGTGCCGAAGAAGCTGCCGTCGGCGAGAAAGATCGGCATCGAGATATAGCTCTGCAGCCCGTAGATCGCCGGCGTGTGATGGCCGCTATAGACGGCATCCTGCGCCACATGGTCGATCACCACGGGCTCGCGATGCTGGCGGATCTCGTGGCACAGCGTGCTCTCGACCTTCAGCTCGCCGCCGGGCACGAGGCCGAAGGCAATCTCGTCGCGCACCGCGCAGCAGATCCAGCGGCTGTCGGTGACCCGCGCCACCGCGGCAAATCGCATCCCGGTGGTGCGGCACACCACTTCGAGGATTTTGGTCACGGCCTCGATCCGCTGGACGGCAGCAATGTCAGTCTCGAAGGCGGGCGGCAGTGCGGTCACGTGGCAAACTCGATGGCAATGATCGACTATAGGCCGGCTGCGCGTGCGGCCACAACAATCATCCGCCTGTAGCGGCCGATCGCGACGTGCTAGAGCCTTGTGGTAAGGGGATCATGACCGGGGGATTGCGATGACTGTGTTGGGTAACGGACTGACGGCGCTGGTGGCGCTGCTGCACGTCTACTTCCTCGTGCTGGAGATGTTTCTCTGGCAGAAGCCGCAGGGCCTGAAGACCTTCAAGAACACGCCGGAGAAAGCCGAGATCACCGCGGTGCTGGCCGCCAATCAGGGCCTCTATAACGGCTTCCTCGCTGCCGGCCTGATCTGGGGACTCCTGCATTCCGCACCCGCCTTCGCGTTCCAGATCAAGGCGTTCTTTCTGCTGTGCGTGATCGTGGCGGGGGTCTATGGCGCCATGAGCGTGAGCAGGCGGATCCTGTATGTGCAGGCGGTGCCGGCGGCGCTGGCGCTGCTGGTGCTGTGGCTGGCGCGATAAGCGCCGCCCACTCTCCCCTTCATCCTGAGGAGCCAGCGACTCTCCCCTCATCCTGAGGAGCCGCGCAGCGGCGTCTCGAAGGATGGCCGCAGACGCCGGGCCAGGCCATCTCATGGTTCGAGACGGCGCTGCGCGCCTCCTCACCATGAGGGGCCGAGCTTGCCCCTCATCTTGCCAACCCCGAATCCTTCCCTCACACTCTGCGTCAACGACGGCGCCCTCACCGGGAAGACCGTCGATGACACATCAGGGAAGGCAACGACATGAGAGCCACGCTCGTTCATTCGGTCGCCGCATGCGCCATTGCGACCGCGCTATCTGCAGCATCTTTTAGCACCCCCGCATCCGCCCAGAAGAAATACGATCCCGGCGCCTCCGACACCGAGATCAAGATCGGCCAGACCGTGCCGTTCTCCGGCCCCGCCTCGGCCTATTCGTCCATCGCCAAGACCCAGGCCGCCTATTTCAAGATGATCAACGAGACCGGCGGCATCAATGGCCGCAAGATCAACCTGATCCAGTATGACGACGCCTATTCGCCGCCCAAGGCGGTGGAGCAGGTGCGCAAGCTGGTGGAGTCCGACGAAGTCCTGCTCACCTTCCAGATCATCGGCACGCCCTCGAACGCCGGCGTGCAGAAATATCTCAACACCAAGGGCGTGCCGCAGCTGTTCGCCGCCACCGGCGCCACGCGCTTCACCGATCCGAAAAACTTCCCCTGGACCATGGGCTACAACCCCAACTACCAGACCGAAGGCCGGATCTACGCCAAGTATATTTTGAAGAACCATCCGAATGCGAAGATCGCGATCCTCTGGCAGAATGACGATCTCGGCCGCGACTATCTCACCGGCATGAAAGCCGGCCTTGGCGACAAGGCGGCATCGATGATCGTGTCGGATGCGAGCTACGAACTCGCCGACCCCACCATCGACTCGCAGATCGTAAAACTGAAATCCTCCGGCGCGGATCTCCTGTTCAACGCCTCGACGCCGAAATTCGCGGCACAGGCGATCAAGAAGGTCGCCGATCTCGGCTGGAAGCCGATCCACATCGTCGACATCAATGCGACGTCGGTGGGCGCGGTGCTGGTGCCGGCCGGGCTCGAGAACAGCAAGGGCCTGATCTCGACCAATTACGGCAAGGACCCGGCCGATCCGCAATGGAAGGACGATGCCGGCATGAAGCGCTATCTCGCTTTCATGGAGAAATACTATCCCGAGGGCGACAAGAACTCGAACTTCAACACCTATGGCTATGGCAATGCCCAGCTGATGGTGGAAGTGCTGAAACGCTGCGGCGATGACCTGACGCGGGCGAATGTGATGAAGCAGGCGACCAGCCTGTCCAATCTCGTCTTCGACCTGTCGCTGCCGGGCTTTGTCGGCTCGACCTCGCCGACGGATTACCGCGTCAACAAGCAGCTGCAGATGCAACGCTTCAATGGCGAGCGCTGGGAACTGTTCGGGCCGATCATCGAGGATGACTCGGCGGGATAGTCGGGAGAGTAGCTGCGCGGCTTCATCGCCACGCGGCTTGTCGCCACCCGCAAAAGCGGGTGGCCCAGTAGACACCGCTGGCGCGGCTCTATCACTGACAGTCGAGATTACTGGATCGCCCGGTCAAGCCGGGCGATGACAGTTGAGAGGACCGAGCGTCCTTACGCCGCCTTCGTGAACATCGTCAGCACGCCGTCTGCGATGTTCACCGCGACCACCTGTGCCGAGCTCACGCCCTTCTCCTTCAGCGCATTCGCGGCCGCCGGCGAGGCATCGATCGACGCGCGCAGGCCCTTCATGTCCTCGTCGCTGGTCTTGGACACGACCTCATCGACCTGCGTCTTCACCGCATCGGGCAGCGTTTTGACGTCGATCACCTGGATCTTGTTGATCTGCACGGTGGACTTTGGCGCCGCACTTTCCGTGGGCGCCGATCCCTGCGCCATCACGAGCGCGGGCGTGCCGAGGGAGAGCGAGGCAGCGAGAGCAAGAGCAGTCATGGTGCGCATGGTCGGTCCTTTCCGTTGATTGGACGCCCAGCGGTATCGCGGAAGTGTGCGGAAGGTCTGGAGGGGATGGGGCGATGAGGTGAGGAGAATGCGGCGATGATGTGGGGCTTTGGAGAACGAAGCAGCGACGCTCGTTCTTCTCCATGCCCCAAGCGTGGCGTAGCCACGCGCAGTGGGAAGGGTGGATCGATGCGAGCGTTCAGCGAGCATCGAGACGTGTGGGGCCGCCCGTTGCGCGGCGGTGAAGGCCGGTCATGGCCGACATCATCGCGAGAATGACCAGGACTATGCGCTTGCTGGCGCATCATCCCCCTCATTGCAGGGGGGACACAGGTGAAAAGCCACTTCGCGCGATGGCGCGGCAAGGACGGCGCGTGGGCGGGTGAAACGACAACCCGATCCTCACTTGTCGTCGCCCGGCTTGACCGGGCGATCCAGTACACGACGGCGGAAGTGATGAGGCACAGCACATAGCACGAGCGTCGATGCCTGCTCGGTGTCTGCTGGGTCACCCGGTCGCGCCGGGTGACGACAAAGGAGCGTCCGCGACTCGCGCCGCGCGACCTCATCGCCTCCTGAAACCCTCAGTCGCTGGCCAGCGCGGCGCGGCTACGCTATCGGACACATCTCGTCACAAATCCCTCCCCGCACGCGCACGGCCTCATGAAAACTTCTGCTGTCACGCTCGCGCTCGCCGCGATCCCGGTTGCGATCTCTGCATCTGCCGCCGCCGCTCCCGATGCGCGGTTCATGCGCGCGCTCGACAAGCTCGATCCAAAGACCCGGCTGGAGCAGATCTGCGATCTCGAGGCGATGCGGAAAATGAGCGCGAGCGGGTCGGCCGGCGCGCGGGTGGATCGCGCCAAATCCGACGTGATCATGCCGCCGCAGCACATGGGCAATACGCTGGTGGCCAAAGGCGGCGCCTATCGGGCCGGCGGCAAATGGTACCAGATGTCCTTCACCTGCAAGGCGACGCCGGACCACAAGACCGTGCTCGATTTCAGCTACAAGACCGGCGCCCTCATTCCGCCCGCGAAATGGCAGACTTACGGGCTCTGGAAGTAATCCGGCGCCCCACGCTAACCCTTTTCCGAAAAGATCGCCGGATAGCTTGACGTTCCCCGCCCGCAAGGCTTGATGGCGATCATCAAGGCTGCCCGCTTGCGGCCCGAATCCGGGTATAATCCGGATGGAACTTATTGGAATCCGGGCCTGCGCGCCCTCTCCTGTCCTGCGGTCGAGGCCATCAGTCCGAATGTCCGACAAGCCGAAAGCAACGAAAGCCAGATGGCGGCCAGATCTCTGGCGCCGTGAGCGGCTGACGCTGGCTGTCGGCGTCACGACCTTGGCGCTGCTGGTCGGCATTGCCGGCACGGCCTCGGCGCAGTTCTTCGGTTTCGGCGGCCCGCCTCAGCCGCAGCAACGCCAGCAGCCGCGCGGCGGCGGTGGCGGCTGGTTCGGCGGCGATTTCTTCCAGCCGTTCCAGCAGCAGGCGCCGCAACAGCAGGCGCCGCGCCGCCGCGAGGATTTTTCCCGCGCGCCGCAATCTGACAAGACCAACGCATCGGCCGAGCGCAACGTGCTGGTACTCGGCGACAGCATGGCCGACTGGCTCGGCTATGGTCTGGAAGACGCCTATTCGGAACAGCCCGACATGGGCGTGATCCGCAAGCACAAGACCGTGTCAGGCCTGCTGCGCTATCAGCCCAAGGGCGAGCCGTCTGATTGGGCGGCGGCAGCCAAGGGCCTTCTCGCCAGCGAGAAGGCCGATGCCATCGTCATCATGCTCGGCCTCAGCGACCGCATCCCGCTCCGCGAGCCCGACAAGAAGGCCGCCAAGAAGGAAGGCGCCGCCGATGTGAAGCCCGGCGACAAGCCGGCCGACAGCGCGGACAACACCGACGATGCCGACATCGCCGATCCCGGTTCGATCCTGAACGAGCGCGGCGCGCGCGGCGGCGGCATGGTGGATTTCCGCGATGACCGCTGGGGCGAGCTCTACGCCAAGAAGATCGAGGAGATGATCACCATCGCCAAGAGCAAGGGCGTGCCCGTGCTGTGGGTCGGCCTGCCCGCGGTGCGCGGGCCGAAGGCGATGGCCGACATGGTCTATCTCAACAATCTCTATCGCGATGCCGCGGCCAAGGCCGGCATCACCTATGTCGATGTCTGGGATGGCTTTGTCGATGAATCCGGCCGTTTCCTGCAGCAGGGCCCGGATTTCGAGGGCCAGAATCGCCGGCTGCGTACGCCGGACGGCGTCTATTTCACCAAGGCTGGCGCCCGCAAACTGGCGCATTATGTGGAGCGCGAGATCACCCGCCTGCTCTCCGGCCGCTCGGCGCCGATCGCGCTGCCGACCGAGCCGGCGCAGCCTGATGTGGCTGTCGTGCCCGGCGGTCCGCCGCCGCGTCCCTTAGCGGGCCCGATCGTGCCGCTGGTCGCAGCCTCCATCGGCGGCGACACGCTGCTCGGCGGCCCCGGCGCCAAGGCGCTGACGGTCGATCCCCTCGTGGCGAAGACGCTGGTGAAGGGCGAGCCGCTCAATGCACCGGCCGGACGCGCCGATGACTTCGCCTGGCCACGCCGCGAGATCGGCCGTGAACAGGCCAAGGGTGACGTGCCGATGGCCGCGGTGATGCCGACGCCATCGAGCTCAGCCGGCGCAACATTGCCCGACGGCATGACGCCGATCATCGCCCCGGCCGCGCCGAAGCAGCAGGCGAAGAAAAAGACGCCGATCGTCCCGGAAACGCCGTCCTTCTTCGGCAATCTGTTCGGCAATGACGAGCCGCGCCGTCCGGCGCAGCAGGGAGCCCCCCAGCGGCCCCGTCCGCAGCAGCAAGGCGGCCCGCGCCCGCCGGCCAATGTCGGCCCCGCCGCCTCCGCCCCCTCCGGCTTCATCTTCCGCTAAGCGCCTGATTCCAGACACAAAAAATCCCTCACCCGCTTGCGGACGAGGGATTTTCAGTGAGCTAATTCAATCGCTTAGTAGTTAAAGCGATTGGGCCGACGGCGCGGCGGGCGCGACATCAGCATCGCCAGAGCAAAACCGATGCCGCCTGCGATCAGCAGCGAGCCGAGCGGATTGTCGCGCACCTTGTCGGTGAGCGCCTGCGTGCCGTCGCGATAGGTGTCGCTGTCGAGCGCATCCTTGGCGTAGCTCGCGGCCTTCTCGGACGCATCGCGCACGCCATCTTTCACCTGGCCATACAGATTCTGCACGGTGCCTTCGGCTTCGCGCGTGCGGCCCGAAATCTCGGTGCGCTCGTCGCCGGTTGCCTTGCCGACAACGCTTTCGATCTTGCCGGCGGCATCTTTCGCGGCACCTGCAATGCGGTCCTTATCCATCTCAATCACTCCGTGAGGGAAACTCTCGCCGGTGTAATGCCCGAAGCGCTTGCTGGTTCCCTCACGATGTTGCGGGCCGCGAGAAACCACGTGACCTCGTCGCCGATCGATGCAAGCCTTTGCGCAAGCCTCAAAATGAAGGCGAAACATCGGAGGATTCCCTTGTCGGATTACAAGACACTCAGCCGCTCCGTGCGCGGCCTCACGGTTCTCGTCACAGGTGCCGCAAGCGGCATGGGCCGCGCGACGGCGCGCGTGTTCGGCGAGGAAGGCGCGAATGTCGCCGTCACCGATCTGTCACCGGAAGGCACGCGAGAGGTCGCGGACGCGATCGCCGCAAGCGGCGGCAGCGCACGCGCATGGACGCTGGACGTCGCCGATCCCGAACGCATCAAGACGGTGGTAAACGAAGTCGCGGCGCATTTCGGCGGGCTCGACATCATCGTCAACAATGCCGGCATTTCGGTTTCCACCGAGATCGACAAAGATGGCTACGACACCGCATGGGATCGCGCGATTGCAGTCATGCTGACCTCGCATCAGCGCACCATCCGCGCCGCCTTGCCTTATCTGCGCAAATCAAAATGCCCGCGCATCGTCAATATCGCCTCCACCGAAGCGCTTGGCGCGACGGCGTTGCACAGTCCCTATTCCGCAGCGAAGGCTGGCGTGACAGGCCTCACACGTTCTCTCGCGGTCGAACTCGGCCGCGAGGGCATCACGGTGAATTGCATCTGTCCCGGCCCGATCACCACAGGCATCACGCAGCGCATCAGCGACGAGCACAAGGTCATCTTCGCCAAGCGCCGTACGGCATTGCGCCGCTATGGCGACCCCGAAGAGGTCGCACATATGACGGTGAGCCTGTGCCTGCCGGCTGCGTCCTATCTGACGGGCGCGGTGATTCCGGTCGATGGCGGGCTGATGGCGCGCAATGCCTGAGCGCTAGATGCGCTCGATCTTCGCCTTGTCGAGCACCTCGCTCCAGCGCTTCACATCCGAGGCAAGGAGGTCGATCACCTCCTTCGGCTGTGAGGTCTTGGCCTGACTGCCGAGCGCGAGCAGACGCTCCTTCACGGCTTCGTCCTTGAGCAAGGTCGTGGTCGCCGCATGCAGGCGGGCCACGATGTCGTCGGGCAATGCGGCCGGACCGACAAGCGCATACCAACCGGGCGCGGCGTAGTTCGGAAAGCCCGCTTCGGCGACGGTCGGAATATCCGGGAAAGACGCAAAGCGCTGCGCGGTGGTGACAGCCAGCGCGCGAAACTTGCCGGCCTTGATCTGCTCGATCATCGAGATCGGCGGATCGACCATGAAATCGACGCGGCCCGCGAGCACTTCGACCACAGCCTGCGCGCCGCCGCGGAACGGAATGTGCTGGAATTTGACGCCGGCCAATTGCGCCACCTGCTCGACGATCAGGTGCGGACCTGACCCAACGCCGGGCGTGCCGTAGGTGAACGGCTTGTCCGGTTGCTTCTTCGCGGCAGCGATGAGCTCGGCGAGTGTCTTGAACGGCGCATCCGCATTGCAGGAGAACATGTAGGGCGCTTCAGACACCTGACAGATGCCCTTGAGATCATCGACCGGCTTGTAGGACAGGGTCTTGTAGAAGGCCGACGACGCACCGTAAGTCGCGGTGATCAGCGAGATCGTATAACCATCCGGCGCCGAGCGTGCGAGCTGTGCACCAGCCAGCGTTGTGCCCGCGCCGGGCTTGGTTTCGACCACGACGGTCTGGCCGAGAATCTTTGCAAGACCTTCCGCAAGCACGCGCGACGTCGCATCGGTGCCGCCGCCTGGCGCGAAACCATGCAGCAGCGTGATGGTTTTGTCTGGCCAAGCGGCTTCAGCGCGGAATGGAAGAAGTGTGGCCGCAAGCCCGGCCACAACGGTACGCCTATTCAAAGTCATTGCTGTCCTCGTATCTGGAGGTAACAGCGTAGCAAGAGACGTGCCGCGACCGCGCGGATCGGCTTAGCGGCCGCGCAGCCGATCCAGGATTTCAGAAGTTGCAAAACCGTCGGCGGGCGCGCCGATGGACGCCTGGAAATTGCGCAAAGCTTCGCGCGTCATGCTGCCGAATTGTCCATCCGGCGTGCCTTTGTAATAGCCGCGCTGAACCAGCAGCTGCTGCAACTCTAGCCGCTCGGCGCGCGAGAGCACGCGCTCCTGGCGCGGCCAGGGCTGCACGAAAGGCGCGCCGCCGCGGAGCTTGTCGGCGAAGTGGCCGATCGCCATCGCATAGGCTTCCGCCGGATTGTATTTCATGATGACGCGGAAATTCTGCATCATCAGAAAGCCCGGTCCCTGCGCGCCGGCAGGCGCAAGCAGATACGCCTTCTCCGTGCCGCGCGAAAATGGCTGGCCATTGGCGCGCTTGAGGCCGAGTTGCTCCCATTGCGCCAGCGTCAGCATCTTGGCGCGATCGGCCTGCATATAGTTGAAGCCTTGCGGCACCACGACTTCGTAGCCCCAAGGCTGTCCGCTCTGCCAGCCATCCTTCTTCAGGTTGTTGGCGGTGGAGAAAATCAGGTCGGTGGGATTATCGACGACGTCGCGGCGACCATCGCCGTCGCCATCGACGGCAAAACGCTTGAAGGCCGTCGGCATGAATTGCGTCGGTCCGAATGCGCCGGCCCATGAGCCCTTAAGTTGCTCGCGGCGCAGGTCGCCGCGATGCAGGATTTCGACCGCCGTGAGGAATTCGTCCTTGAAGTAAGGCTGGCGACGGCCGACGCAGGCGAGCGTGGCGGTCGAGCGCACCACGTCGCGATCGCCGATCATGGTCGAGTAGTTGGACTCGATGCCCCAGATGGACGCGACGATATAGCGATCGACGCCATAGGCGCGCTCGGCGGCATCGAAGATCGTCTTGTATTGCGCCAGCACCTCGCGGCCCTTGGCGGCGCGGTTGTCGTTCACCAGGATGTCGAGATAGTCCCAGATCGCCTTGGTGAATTCCGGCTGCGAATCCATGAGATCCATCAATCGCAGATCGGGTGTCAGCCCGGCGGTGATGTCGCGATAGTTCTGTTCGGAAATGCCACGCCGTGCGGCATCAGGCCACAGTCCGGCAACGCAGCTGTCGAAGTTCGCCGCGGCCTCGCGAATCGCGCCGGAGGTCATCAGCGGATGGCCGGACGCGCCGTCTTCGCCGCTCCATGGCAAAGGCGGACTGGCGCCTGTGGCAGGCGCTGGCGCGCTCGGTGCCTGAGCCTGACGCTGGCCGGGACTGAAGATGTTGTCGAGGAAATTAAGCGGATTGCCGGACTGTGCATACGCAGCAACGGGCGATACGGCCAACGCGACGCCCATCATGATCGCGGCCAATCGCTTGCGGCGCATGATGTCCTTGCGTCCGCTCAATCCTGTAGTCGTCATCCGGCAATTCCATTCGTAACGGTGTGATGACAAGAGGTCGGAGAGGGTTTCGATCCGCTTAATACTAGTCCGATTCCGGCGGCAAGTCAGACGCCCGGCTCGTCTGGAATACCGATAGAGACAGCGGGCTGGACATACATCCGCCTTTGTTACCGCTTGCAAAGGGAACCTGGGCGCGCGATCTTTGTTGTGTTGCCTGCACCCCTTCCTTTCCAGCTCACTGCAAAGCTCCCGATGAAAATTCGTAAAGCCGTTTTCCCAGTCGCTGGTCTTGGCACCCGCGTCCTTCCCGCCACCAAGGCGATGCCGAAGGAAATGCTGACCATCGTTGACCGCCCCCTGATTCAATATGTCGTCGATGAGGCCCGCGAAGCCGGCATCGAACATTTCATTTTCGTCACCGGCCGCAACAAGGGCGTCATCGAAGACCACTTCGACCGTATGTTCGAACTCGACGAGACGCTGAAAGGCCGCAACAAGACCGCCGAAATGGAGCAGCTGGCGAGCTCCCAGCCCGGTGCCGGCGATACCAGTTTCACGCGCCAGCAGGCGCCGCTCGGCCTCGGCCATGCGGTCTGGTGCGCGCGCCACATTGTTGGCAACGAGCCCTTTGCCGTGGTGCTGCCGGACGAGCTCGTGCTGAATTCACCGGGCGCCTTGAAGCAGATGGTGGATATCGCCCAGAGCGTCGATGCCAAGTCCAATCTCGTGGCCGTCGAAGAAGTGCCGGTCGAGCTGACCCATCAATACGGCATCTGCAGCATCGGCGAGCGTCACCCGACCCATACCAACGCCTTCAGCGTCAACGGCATGGTCGAGAAGCCGCCAAAGGGCACCGCGCCGTCCAACCTGTCGATCACCGGCCGCTACATCCTGCAGCCCGAGATCTTCAAGATCCTGGAAACGCAGGAGCGCGGCGCCGGAGGCGAGATTCAGCTGACCGACGCCATGATCGGCCTGGCCAAGCAGCAGCCCTTCTTCGGTGTGAAGTTCGAAGGCGAGCGCCACGATTGCGGCTCAAAGGCCGGCTTCCTGCGCGCCAATATCGCCTATGGCCTGCGCCGGCCCGATCTTAACGAAACGCTCCGCGCGGACATGCTCCGCTATCTCGGGCAGTAAGAGTGTAGGATGGGTTGAGCGAAGGCGCGTAGCGCCAGAGCGAAAACCCATCACCGCATGCTCTGGCGCTTGTCGTGATGGGTTATCGCTACGCTCAACCCATCCTACACGTTCGAGATTGTCTCACGCCGCCATCGACCGGTGCGTGTCCTCAGCGACGACGCACTGGTTGCGGCCTGCGGCCTTGGCCGCGTAGAGCGCCTTGTCGGCGGCTTCCACCAGTCCGGTCCATTCCATGGTCACCAGCGGACGCATGCTGGCGACGCCGATACTGACCGACAACTGGGCAGGGTCGGCAGGAACGAGTTCGACCCGTTGACGGATTTTCTCTGCGACCTCGCAGGCATCCTGCGCCGACGCGCCCGGCAGCAGCACGGCAAATTCCTCGCCGCCATAGCGTGCAGCACAGTCGCCCGAGCGCTTGGCCGCGGCCGAGATGCAGCCCGCAATGGCGATCAGGGCCTGGTCGCCGGCCTGATGCCCGAATGAATCATTGAAGATCTTGAAGTAATCCGCGTCCACCAGCAGCAAGGCGATCGGCCTCGCCGAACGGATGGCACGGCGCCATTCCATCTCGATGGATGCATCGAACTTGCGGCGATTGCGCAATCCCGTGAGCGCATCCGTGGTGGCGAGCTCTTCGAGCCGGCCTTCGGCGCGCGCGCGGCGGCTGATCTCGCGGGCGAGAAACACCGTCCCCACGCTGATGAAGGCAATCAGTGCCAGCATGATGGCGCCGATACGCCAAGCCTGCTTCTGCCACAGCGTATAGATGCCGGTCCATGGCCGGCCGACGATGACGATCAAGGGGCGCCCGCTGTCGCGCCAGACGAACAGCCGCATGATGTTGTCGACGGCCCCGACGCCAGAATAGCTGCCATTGGCGCGGGCCAGCACGCGCATCACGCCCGGCGTCTTGCTGAGATCCTTGCCGATCACATTCAGATCGAACGGAGCCCGCAGAAGGACGATGCCATCACGCCGAACCGCTGTGATCGTCTCGCCGGGATTGAGGCGCAGCCGGTCGAACAGATCGAGAAAATAGGAGAACCGGATCGACCCTGCGACGACACCGGCAAAGTTGCCTTCGGTATCGGTGATGCGACGGCTGAGCACGACCGAATAGGCGCCCCGATGCATCCGCGGCACGCTGATGAACAGGCCGCGCTCGCCGTCCAGCCGGTGAACCTTGAAGAAATCTTCATTCGCCCGGTTTTCCTTGGCGGGATCGAGCGAGGCGGCGTCGATCGTCAGATCGCCCTCGGCATCGAATACCTGAATGGCGCCGAATTGCGACGACGAAGCCGCCTTGTCGAACAGGATGAGCTGACGCATTTCGCGGCTGAGCAGACCGAGCTCGGGCGTATTGATGCCCGACACCACCGCGCGCAGCGACAGGTCATATTGCTCGATGGTACGCCCGATATCGGAATCGATGGAGGTGGCGAGATTTTCGCTGGTCTGCTTCGCCAGCGCCTGTTCGGCGTGGCGCATATCGAGCATGACGCTGCCGCAAATGGCAGAGAATCCGACGATCGTGACCGCCGACGACAGAATCAGCAGCTTGGCCGACAATGGCCACCGTCGCATTCCAATGACTGAATTCCAAAAACGCATAAAGTAAAACTCCCGCCATGACGCATCGCACGCGAAAGCTTGCCGAGCGCTTAAATACCCGCTCCCGGTTCCCCACGGCGTTAACGAAGCATTTCTGAGACCGTTCAAGTAGCTGATACGGTGTGGAGCTACCGAACAGGCGGTGGCGCACGGCGGGATAGCCGCGTATGACGGTCCGGACGCCCAAACTCCCGAGGACCATCCGTGCCCGACTACGATCTCTTGCGCGCCTATCTGGCGACCCAGACCAAGGATGAAATCGTCCTGACCATGGATGCGATCGAGGAGATCATCGACGACGCCTTGCCGCGCGCCTCGCACCGGGCCTCGTGGTGGGAAACCGACCGCGCGCCGGACGAGCACATGCCCCAGCGCGAGGCCTGTATCGAAGCGGGATTTGTGGCGACGCGCCTGCCCGATGGCTCCGGCGTCAAGTTTCACCGGAAGACGGCGAAGTTTCTGCGGAAGTGGAAGTAGGCTCCGAGCGCCGTTTTCGTCCGCTCTCGGACCCTCATGGTGAGAAGCGTGCACTTGGCACGCGTCTCGAACCACGAGTTGGCCTGGTTGGTGAGATCAGCACACATCCTTCGAGACGCCGCTTCGCGGCTCCTTAGGATGAGGGCTGCATGTGGGCTCCTTGCGACTAGCGCTGCAGGCGCACGCCGAGCATCACCACAGTTGCCGCGGTGCTGGCACCCACCACGTTGGAATTCAGGATATCGCGGCGAACCTGTGCCTTGAGCCAGACCTCGCGGCTCATCTTGTAGAGCAGGTTGCCTTCGATCGAATAGATCTTATCCGAGCGGAAGTTCTCCTGATAATCCTGCGTGCCGTAAGTGAACTTGCCGATCGCAGTGAGCCAGCGGCGGAAGTCGTGATCGACCTGCACCGTATAGAGCCGCGTCAGCACGCCGGGAACGCCAGGCACTGTCGTCTCGTCGATGGTCGTCGTCGTGATGAAACGCGCCGTGGTCAGTGGCGTCGGCGTCCAGACGAGCGAGGCCGAGGTGAGCAGCCCCTTGAGCACTTCGAGGCGTGGATCTTCGTATTTGCGCGCGAGATAGCCGACGGACGCTTCGCCGGTCAGCAGGCGCGTGAATTCGAACGTGGTGCCGGCCTTGATATAGCCGCCGCTTGAATCGCGCAGATAGGTGAAGCGATCCGCCCGCTCGTCATGGACACGGACATCGCCCTGGATTTCCGCAAATGGCTTAAGGCCGGGCAGCACCTCGTAGCTGACACGACCGACGCCGCCATACTGATTGAAGTTACGATCCGTATTCGGCGTCGTGATGCCATTGACCAGTTTGGAGTCCTGATAGACGGTGCGATCGACCAGAGCGTCCATCTTCAACTGAAAGCGGTTGAAATCCTGCTCGATGCCGAGCGAGCCGCCGGTGGTCGTGAAGAGCGGGAATTCCTTCATGCCGGCGGTGTTGTTCGGGCTGCCGGGATTGTCGGAGCCGACGCGCATGCGGGCTTCGGTATTGATGCGGGTGTCGCGAGTCGCATCGATTCGCCCGGCGATCTTGCCGTTGAACTCGGCACGATCGACATTCTCCGGCGACGGCGACACCTGCGCGATCGCCGATGGAAATGTCTTGTCATAGCCCGTGAACGAGCCGCGCAGATCGACCACGACCGAATGGCGCGACCAGTTGGACGCGGCCAGAAGCTCCGGTGCGATCTGATACAAGGATGCGCCGCGCGGCTGAAGCAAGCGCGCGGGGTTATCGCTGTAGCCGCCCATGATCTCGACGGCGCCCTTGACCAGAAAGCTGCCGACCCGGATGCCGATGGGCGCATAGGGATCGGGATCGATCGGCAAACGCTTGCGGGCGGGCTGACCGATCACCGCGCCTGCAATTGCGGGCGCGACCGGCGGCTTGGCCGCCTTGGCCGATGGCGGCACGGGTCGCGTTTCCTGGACAAGCGGCGGCGGCAAACTGCCAGGCCCGACAGGACGCTTCGGCCTTTGCTGGCCGGGATAATATTTGACCTGCTGCCGCTTGCGATTGAGTGCGTCATAGCCGCTGCCGGCAGCGCCTGACGCCGCAGGCACGGGTGGCGTGATGATCGACTGATCCTGGCGCTGTGGAGACAGCAGACTGGTCTGTAAGGTGCCGCGCGGTTGCAGGCTGTTATTGCCGGGGCGACGCGACGGCAGATTTTCGGGCTGAACGAAGCCGCCCGGAACCGGGGCAAGCAGATCCGAGGTCAGCGCCTGTGCGAAAACAGGGGATGGCGCGGCGAGCGCGAGGCACAGACATGCCGAAACCGCGCCGGTCGCCCGCGCGCGGTTCTTTGTCCGGTCTGCCCGACCCATCCTCACGATCACAAAAACTCCAACGCCATCAAAAACTTGGATGAGTTCATCAACCGCGGCCGCGGACCGCCGGACGACAACTCATGGTTAAGGGAGTTAAAACGCTTATGGTTAATGGGCCGTTGAGATTTGGCGGACGGGCGTTTCGCTTCCCGCGCAGCCGCGTGCTAAAGGACGGCCAGCACTAGGCCGATGGACCGGCCGCAGGACACCACCCATGGCCCTTTCCAAGATCCCGACCTCGACCATCAGCGATCAGGCCAGCGAGGCGATTGCCTCGGCGCTGCGCACGCTGGAGGCCGAAGCCAGTGGCGTCACCGCACTTGCCGCGGCACTGCAGGCCGATCTCGGCGCGAGTTTCGTTGCCGCCGCCGACCTGATCCGCAATGCCAAGGGCCGTTTGATCATTACCGGCCTCGGCAAATCCGGCCATATCGGCCGCAAGATCGCCGCGACTTTTGCGTCCACCGGCACGCCAGCGTTTTTCGTCCATGCGGCCGAAGCCAGCCATGGCGATCTCGGCATGATCACCGCCGATGACGTGATTCTCGCCATGTCATGGTCCGGCGAGCAGCCGGAGATGAAGAACCTCATCACTTACGCCACGCGCTTCAGCATCGGCCTGATCGCAATGACGTCGGAGGCCGGCTCGACACTGGCCACCGCTGCCGATGTCGCGCTGACACTGCCGAAGGCGCGCGAGGCCTGTCCGCATAATCTCGCGCCGACAACCTCGTCGCTGATGATGCTGGCCATGGGCGATGCGCTCGCCATCGCGCTGCTGGAAGGCCGTGGCTTCACCACGCGCGATTTCAGCGTGCTGCATCCCGGCGGCAAGCTCGGTGCGCTCTTGAAATATACGCGCGACCTCATGCATCAGGGCGACGCCGTGCCGCTGAAGCCGCTCGGCACAAAAATGTCGGATGCGCTGGTGGAGATGTCGGCCAAAGGCTTTGGCTGCGTCGGCATTGTCGATGGCAACGGCCATGTGGTCGGCATCGTCACCGACGGCGACCTCCGCCGCCACATGCGCGCCGACCTGATGACGGTCTCTGTCGATGACGTGATGACGAAAAACCCCAAGACCATCAGCCGCGATTTGCTCGCCGGCGAGGCGCTGGAGCTGCTCAACACGGCCAAGATCACCGCGGTGCTGGTGACCGACGCGAAGAAGCCTGTGGGGATCGTGCATCTGCACGATCTGCTGCGTGCGGGTGTGGCGTAACGCGATTACGCTCTCCAAACTCAGCCCTCATGGTGAGGAGCGTGCCCCTCGGCACGCGTCTCGAACCATGACTGGTGTGGCTCTCGCGTTCGCGGCCATCCTTCGAGACGCCGCTACGCGGCTCCTCAGGATGAGGTCAGAGCTACGCCAGACCCACCGTCAAACTCGCGCCATCCGCCTTCACGATCTTCACCTTCGTGCCCGCGGCGACATCCGGCCCGCTGACGCGCCAGACAGTGTCATCGACGCGCACGATGCCTTCGCCATCGACGATCGGACGATCCAGCGTGAAGACGCGGCCGACCAGCGCATCGCTGCGCCGGTTCAGAAACGGATTCGGATTGGCACCGGGCTTCTGCTGCGCGACGCGGCGCCAGATCGGCACGGCAGCGGCAGCGAATACTGCAAAGATCAGCACCTGCACTTGCCACGACGGCGCAACGATGAAGGACAGCATGCCGACGAGGAATGCGGCGAGGCCGAGCCAGAACAGGAAAATGCCGGGCGCCAGCAATTCCAGCGCCATCAGCAGCACACCGAAGATCAGCCAGTTCCAGGTGCCGAGCGTGACGAACATCTCTGCCATGGATTGCCCCTTACGCCGCCGGCGGCTTGGTCGGTGGCACCGAGCCGGCGCGGCGCGCGGCCTGCGCGGCGACGGCCTGTTCGCCAAATGTCGCCTTGGCGATCTCGCCGATGCCGCCCAGCGAGCCGAGCATGCTGGTCGCCTCCATCGGCAGCATGATGATCTTCTGGTTCGGCGACTCCGCGAGCTGGCCGAACGCCTTGATATATTTGTCGGCGATAAAATAGTTCAGCGCCGCGACGTCGCCCTTGCCGATCGCTTCGGAGACAAGCTGCGTGGCCTTCGCTTCGGCTTCGGCCGCGCGTTCGCGCGCCTGCGCATCGAGGAAGGCGGATTCGCGCCGACCTTCCGCCTGCAGGATCTGTGACTGCTTGGCGCCCTCGGCGCGCAAGATTTCCGACTGCCGCTGGCCTTCGGCCTGCAGGATTTCGGCGCGCTTGACGCGCTCGGCTTTCATCTGCCGGCCCATCGCCTCGACCAGATCGGCCGGCGGCGCGATGTCCTTGATCTCGATGCGGTTGACCTTGATACCCCATGGCGCCACGGCCGCATCGACCACGCGCAGCAGCCGTTCATTGATCTCGTCGCGATGCGACAGCATCTTGTCGAGATCCATCGAGCCCATGACCGAACGGATATTGGTCATGGTCAGCACGACGATCGCCTGCTGCAGATTGGAGACTTCGTAGCTCGCCTTGGCGGCATCGAATACCTGGAAGAAAGCGACGCCATCCACGCCCACGGTGGCATTGTCCGCGGTGATGACCTCCTGCTCTGGAATCTCGATCACCTGCTCCATCATGTTCACCTTGCGGCCGACGCGATCGAAATAGGGAATGATGAGATTGAGGCCGGGCGACAGCGTGCGGGTGAATTTGCCAAAACGCTCGATGGTCCAGTCATAGCCCTGCGGCACTGTCTTCACGCCGGCGAACAGCGTGAAGATGATCAAGAGTGCAATGGCAATGGCGAAAATGTCGAACCCGGACATCGGTGTCTCCCTGCGGCAAAATGGACGCGCGACGTGGTGCGTCTCGGTGTTTTGTCGTTCGCGGGGATTGTAGGGTTCGACACGGGGAAAAGCGAGAGACTCCGCCCCTCATGGTGAGGAGGCGCATAGCGCCGTCTCGAACCATGAACTGGTCTGGCTCTGTGTTTGCAGCCATCCTTCGAGACGCGACCTGCGGTCGCTCCTCAGGATGAGCGACGGAGCAGGCTAAATCCAGCCCTGCAATTCGCGCAACACGAGCTGGCGGATCACATCCATGCCCTCGTCGCTGTCATTCAGGCACGGGATCGCGGAAAATTTCTCGCCGCCATTGTGCAGGAAGATCTCGCAATTCTCCTGCGCGATTTCTTCGAGGGTTTCCAGACAGTCCGCCGAGAAGCCCGGCATGACAACGGCCAGACGCTTCACGCCGTCCTTGCCCAGCTGCTCGATGGTCTTGTCCGTGTAAGGCTGCAGCCACGCATCGAAGCCGAAGCGCGACTGGAAGGTCAGCAGCAGCTTTGGCGCATTCGGCCCCATCCGCTTGCGCAGCGCTTCCGTGGTCGCGACACACTGCGCCTGATAGGGATCGCCCTTGTCGATATATTTCTGCGGCATGCCGTGGAACGAGGCCACGATCATCTCCGGCACGAAATCCAGCGTCGCCAGATGCTTGTCGATGGAGATGGCGAGTGCATCGATATAGTCGGGCTCGTCATAATATGGCGGCGTGACACGCAATGTCGGCTGCGCGCGCATGCCGGCGAGCACGCGGAAAGCCTCGTCGCAGACGGTGGCCGAGGTCGCGGCGGAATATTGCGGATAGAGCGGCACCACGAGGATGCGATCGCATCCCTGCTCCGTCAGCGCCGCGATGCGGGAGCGGATCGAGGGATTGCCGTAGCGCATCGCCCAATCTACCACGAGATGGGTGTGGCTGCCGAGCGCCGCACCGAGCTTGTCGGACTGCGCGCGCGTAATCGTCTTCAGCGGAGATTCGTTCTTCTCCATATTCCAGATCTTGAGATAGTCCTTGGCCTTCTTGCGCGGGCGCGTGTTCAGGATGATGCCGTTCAGCACCAGCTTCCACAGCAGGCCCTGATTTTCGATCACGCGGGCATCGGACAGGAATTCCTTGAGATAGACGCGCACGCCCTTGGCATCCGCCGTATCGGGCGTGCCGAGATTGACGAGCAACACGCCGACCTTCTCAGGCAGATCGGCGACGGTTCGGACGGGATGGGGCTCGGTCATGATGCCGCTGGCTTCGCGCTTCGGACCAATCTTGTCAATTAGAAACACCTTACCGGCTCGGTGCCGAGATAGCCGAGCAAGAGGCCGACACCGAACACCAGCACCACAGCCGCAGCGCCGAACTCGATGCCGCGCATCAGCAGCGCACCGGAGCCATCCTTGCTGCCGGCGAGGCGTGCGGCAAGCCCCTTGGCGGAGACGGCGATCACGGCGATGGTCGCCACCGTAATGGCGGTGCCGAGGCCCATCACGAAGGTTGCCGCGATGCCGGCCCAGAACAGGCCCTGCGCCAGCGCGAAGACCAGCACCAGGATGGCGCCCGAACACGGCCGGATGCCGACGGTGAGGACTGCCGACAGGCCGCGCGCCCAGCCGCCGGGACCAGCGAGCTGATCCGGCGTCGGGCCATGGGAATGGCCGCAATGCTCGTCGTGGACATGATGATCGTGATGCGCATGAGCGTGAGCTTCTGCATGCGCCGTATGGGCGTGGGCGTGAGCATGCGCGTGGCCATGATCGTGGTGATGGTGATGATCATGCCCGTGATCGTGGGAATGGCTGTGCGCATGCGCGGAGGCGTGCGCTACCGCCAATTGCGGCCCGACCGAGCCGAGCGACGGCCGCAGCGCGCGGAAGAAACCGCGCCCTTTCACCCAGACCAGCCGCGCGCCAAAGAGGGCGATCAGGCCATAGCTGGCGATCTCGATGACGCGTTCGGTGCTGCACATGGTGCGCGCCGTGACATTCAGCAGCCATGCACCGATGCCGACGATCAGCACCGCCACCAGCGCCTGCATCAGCGCCGAGACGAAGGACAGCGCGATGCCGCGCTTCGCCGTCTCCTCATTGGCGACGAGATAGGACGAGATCACCGCCTTGCCGTGACCGGGACCGGCGGCATGGAAGATGCCGTAGAGAAAGGAGATGCCGAGCAGTGTCCACACCGCACTGCCATCGGATTTGGCAGCGCGGATGGTCGTGGAGATCGCGCGATAGAATTCGGATTGTTTGGTCAGCAGCCAGCCAATGACGCCGCCCACTTGTGAGTCCGGTACGGCGCCTTTGGGCGCGCCGAAGGGATTTTGCGCGAAGGCCGCATGCACGGATGCATCAGCGATGACGATGCAGGCCAGCGCGGCGAGCGCAGCCGCGACAACCACACGCGATTTGATCATGGGCAGTCCACCGTCACCTTGTTGGCGAACATCGCGCCGAAATTGCTGTTCTCGCCATTCGTAAAGGTGTCTTCATTCATTGTCTGCGCCTTGGACGCTCCGTCCGACGGACGCTGGATCGCCATGGCGCAGGAGGCCGGCGCACCGACGAGCTTGATCGGGTCCTTCTTCTCCAGACTGAAATCGATGAAGAAGGAGGGATCGAACACTTCGAGCGCGAGCTGCTTGGTCTTGACGGGCGTCTTGAACGGCAGCGTGAAGTGCAGCGTGAGGCCGGCGTCCGTCTTCTCGAGATAGTAATCGACGGGCTCGTTGAAGTGTTCTTTCTTGCCGTTCGCTTTGGCAAAGGTGAAGAACTTGTATTCCTGCAGCGACTCCACATTGGTCTGCGCCAGCGGCGCCAGATCCTCGCGGGTGTAGACGCCCGGCGTCTTTGTCGCGAGGCCCTGCAGCGCGTAGGTCGAGAACATGTCGTCAAACGTCCAGGCGTGGCGCACGCCCGTGATGGTGCCGTCCGGCGCATAGAGCAGCTCGCTCCTTGCCGCGACGAAGACGTGCGGATGCGCGGCAGCAGTCGCGATGCCACCAATAAAGACTGCGATCAGAGCAAAAAATCCAAAGAGACGTCGGATCACGTTGTTCACCTCAAGCGACCTCAGGCCGCATCCAACAGACCGCGCCGCCGCAGCAGTGCATCCGCTTCCGGCGCACGACCACGGAAGGCCACATAAGCGGCCTCCGGATCAACCGCGCCACCCGACGAATAGATATCGTCATGCAGCCGCTTCGCCGTGGCAGGATCGAAGATGTTGCCGGCTTCCTCGAACGCACCGAACGCATCGGCATCCATCACTTCCGACCACATATAGCTGTAGTAGCCGGATGCGTAGTGATCGCCGGAGAAGATGTGACCGAACTGCGTGGGCCGGTGGCGCAGCGCGATTTCCTCGGGCATGCCGATCTTTTCCAGCTCCTTCTTCTCGAAGGCTGCGACATCCGCGCTCGCCGACGCCGGCTGGGTATGAAATTCGAGATCGATCAGCGCCGAGGACACGAACTCCACCGTGGCAAAGCCCTGGTTGAATTTGCGGGCCGCAATGAAACGCTTGAGCAGATCGTCCGGCAACGCCTCGCCGGTCTGATAGTGCTTGGCGAATTGCTGCAGAACCTCGGGTCGCTCCTGCCAGTGTTCGTAGAGCTGCGACGGCAGTTCGACGAAATCGGTGAACACCGAGGTGCCCGACAGTGATGGATAGGTGACGTTGGACAGCATGCCATGCAGGCCATGGCCGAATTCATGGAACAGCGTGCGTGCATCGTCCGGCGACAGCAGCGATGGCTGCCCATTGGTGCCCTTGGCGAAATTGCAGATGTTCAGCACCAGCGGTGCGGTGTCGCCGTCGAGCTTCTGCTGGTCGCGCAGCGAGGTCATCCAGGCACCCGACCGCTTCGATGAGCGTGCGAAGTAATCGCCGTAGAACAGCGCCTTGTGCTCACCCTTGGCGTCCTTGACCTCCCAGACGCGCACATCGGGATGCCAGACCGGCACATCCTTGCGCTCATGGAAGGTGATGCCGAACAGCTTTGTCGCCACGTCGAATTGCGCAGCGATCATGTTGTCGAGGGCGAGATAGGGCTTGATCGCCGCATCGTCGAAATTGGCGCGGCGCTGGCGGAGTTTTTCGGCGTAGTGGCGCCAGTCCCAGGCAGCGAGCTTGAAATTACCGCCCTCCTCCGCAATCAGGTCCTGCAGCGCGTCGCGATCCGCGAGCGCGCGGGCCCGCGCCGGCTTCCAGACGCGCTCCAGCAGATCGCGCACCGCTTCCGGCGTCTTCGCCATGGAGTCTTCGAGGCGATAGGCAGCGAAGGTCGGATAGCCCAGCAGCTTCGCGCTTTCCTCGCGCAGCTTCAGGATTTCGACGATGGTCGTGTTGTTGTCATTTGCGTTGCCATTGTTGCCGCGCTGGATGAAGGCCTTATAGGCCTTCTCGCGCAGATCGCGCCGCAATGAGCTCTGCAGGAACGGTTCCATCGACGAGCGCGAGGTGGTGACGATCGCCTTGCCGGGCTTGCCGCGTTCTTCGGCAGCAGCCTTGGCCGACGCGACAAAACTGTCGCTGAGCCCCTCGAGATCGCCCTCGCCGAGCTCCATCGACCAGTCCTGCTCGTCGCCGAGCAGGTGATGGCTGAAGGTGGTGCCGAGATGGGCGAGGCGTTCGTTGATCTCGGCCATGCGCGCCTTGGCAGCCTCATCGAGGCCCGCGCCGGCGCGGTGGAAGCGCGTATAGGTCCGCTCCAGCAGGCGCGCCTGTTCGGGCTTGAGATGCAGGCTCGCGGCATTGTCGCGCAGCGCGGCGATGCGGCCGAACAGCACCGCATTCATCATGATGGGATTCCAGTGCCGCGCCATCCGCAGCGACACCTCCTTGTCGATCTCCAGGATCGCCGGATTGGAATGCGCCGAGACGAGGTCGTAGAACACCGACGCCACCTTCGAGAGCAGCTTGCCGGAGCGCTCCAGCGCCGTGATCGTATTGGCGAAATCCGGAGCCGAGACATCGTTGACGATGGCGGCGATCTCGCCGGCGTGATCGGCAAAGGCCTGCTCGAAGGCCGGCATGAAATGCTCCGGCTGGATCTCGTCGAAAGGCGGGGTCTCGAACGGGGTCTGCCACGGTTTCAGGAGGGGGTTATCGAGACCTTTCGACGCAACCGGCGAAACCTGCGTGTCCGACATCATAAATCCTGCTTTGCGGCCCAAATCACGCGTGGAGCTATACCACGCCTAGGGCCTTTTTGAGGCTCATTAGCGCTTGCCGCAGCAGGCTTTTTCGTTAGATTGCGGCCCGAAACAGGACCTTATCGACCATGACCACTTCCACCGGCCCCCGCCGCATTTACTGGCCCAGCGTCATCACCGTCATTTCGGCGGCGATCCTGATTGGCGCCGAGGTTTTTGGCGCGGCTTTTGCGGGTGGATGGGCGCTGTCGATCCTGTTCGGGCTCGACACCTTTGGC
The DNA here is from genome assembly GCF_044336785.1 of Tardiphaga sp. GTDB lineage: Bacteria > Pseudomonadota > Alphaproteobacteria > Rhizobiales > Xanthobacteraceae > Tardiphaga. The sequence goes on from NZ_JBIIOT010000056.1 coordinate 26,032, forward strand.
GAGCATGTGCTGCAGGCCGTGCTGTTCCTGTGCGGCGTCGCCGTGATGGCCGCCTTCATGCGCACCGCCGCGCGGATCGAGCCGTTCACGCGCCGCGGCTGAGCTTGCCGCTGTCGTTGCCCGGCTCGACCGGGCAATCCAGTACACACCGACGCCTGTGGTTCATCACGAACGGCGCCGCTTACTGGATCCTCCGCTTTCGCGGAGGATGACAAGTGCGAGCAGACTCCCCGATCAGATCCCCTGACCACCCGACACTTCAATCCGCTGCGCATTCACCCAGCGATTGTCCTCTGACAACAGGCCCGCGATCATCGGGCCGATATCGTCGGGCACACCGGCACGGCCGAGTGCCGTCATGTCGGCGAACACCTTGTTGATCTCCGGATTGTCGCGCACCGCGCCGCCCCCGAAATCGGTCTCGATCGCGCCCGGTGCCACCGTATTCACAGCGATACCGCGGCTGCCCAGCTCCTTCGCCATATAGACCGAGAGCACTTCCACAGCACCCTTCACAGCCGCATAGGCGCCGTAGCCGGGGAATGACACCCGCGTCAGGCCCGTCGACAGATTCACGATGCGCCCGCCATCGGCCAGCACGGGCAGCAGCGCCTGGGTAAGAAACAGCACGCCCTTGAAATGGACGTCCACCAGCCAATCAAACTGCGCTTCGGTCGTATCTGCGATCAATGCGTAGTCACCATGCCCAGCATTGTTGACGAGGTGGTCGAACGTGTCGCGGCCGAATGTCGTCTTCAGCGCCGCGCGCAGGCGCTCGGCGAAGCCGGCAAAGCTGGCGACGTCGCCGCTGTCGAATTGCAACGCCACGGCCTTGCGGCCAAGCGCCTCGATCTCGGCAACCACGGCCTGGGCCTCTTCGGCACGGCTTTGATAGGTGATGACGACATCGCCGCCGTGGCGGGCGACACTGAGTGCCGTATTGCGGCCAAGGCCGCGGCTGGCACCGGTGACGAGGGCAATCTTGTTGCTGGTGATGGTCATCGTGAGTACTCCTCTGTGAGGTGTTGGAGTGCCTTGAAATACGGCGGCCCTGCCCGACCGTAGTTACCGGAACCTCGGCGTTTCTTGCCTAATCCTCCAATAGCCAAGCCAGCCGGCCCAGGATGAGTTAGGATGCCGCATGACCGAAAACCTGCTCGCTGCCGTCCGCCGCTATGTCGAGGCCCACGCCGATGCCACCGGGCTTGCCCAAACGCCCGTGCCCGGCCTGACCACGATCCGCTCCCTCGCGCCGACCGGGCTGGTCCATGCCATTGTCAGCCCGTTGGTTTGCCTGGTGCTGCAGGGGACCAAGCTGGTGACCATCGGCACCAAGACCTTCACCTTCAATGCCGGCGACAGCCTGTTGATCACGGCGGACGCACCGACCGTGAGCCAGATCACCTCTGCCAGCGCCTCCGAGCCCTATCTCTCGCTGGTGCTGCATCTCGATCCCGCGGTCATCGCTGAGCTCTCGCTGCAGATGAAGACGGCGCCCGTCGCTGACAATGCCGCCGTGCGATACGAGCCCACGGACGGCGAAGTCAGTGACGCCGCGCTGCGGCTGATGCGGCTGCTCGATCGCCCGGAATCCGTCCCGGTGCTGCATAGCCAGCTCGTCCGCGAATTGCATTACTGGCTGCTCACCGGTCGCCATGGCGCAGCGATCCGCCGGCTCGGCTGGCGGGATAGCCACGTCCAGCGCGTGACGCGCGCGGTGTCGATCCTCCGCGATGAGTTCGCGCAAACGCTTCCGATCGAGCGCCTCGCAGCAGCAGCGGGCATGAGCCCGTCATCCTTCCACGAGCACTTCCGCAGCGTCACCTCGCTGTCGCCACGGCAATTCCAGAAGCAGCTGCGGCTGATCGAGGCGCGTCGGCTGATGATGTCCGAAGGCGCGACGGCCAGCAGCGCCGCTTTCGCCGTCGGCTATCTCAGCGCCTCGCAATTCACGCGCGAATATGGCCGCATGTTCGGTACTCCGCCTGCGCGCGATGCCGAGGCAGCACGGAGCTGGGCGGAGAGCGCAGCGTAGCTTGCCGGCCTGCACTCAATCCCTCATGGTGAGGAGGCGCGTAGCGCCGTCTCGAACCATGAGTTCGCCTGGCCCGAGTGCGCGGCCATCCTTCGAGACGCGCGCTTTGCGCGCTCCTCAGGATGAGGGCTGGAGTGGAATATGAGCATGCGACCATCCTCCGCAGCGCTCACTTTGATACTTCACATCTCCGACAAGGAATCGTTGCAAACTACTTGCCGGCTAGGCCCAAACGCGCTTCCGCCGTTAATGTTTGTTCATCTTCCCGGCACTCAGTGCGACCTCTTTGCAACGCCTCGACCCCGCGTCGATAAAATTGCCCCCTCACCCAAAAAAGTTGTTGCGGAGGGGGGCCAAAGAACCTATTTGCGGTCTTGCCCAATTTCGCACGTGCCTGTGGTCGTGTGTCAGTCGGTAGGTATCCGGACAAGAGGCCGGACAGCCGCCAAGGGGCGAAGAAGCCGAGGGTCGCTCGAAAATCTCTTCACGAGATATTGCGAGAGGCCAGCATCTCTCTCCAGGGATGCCGTTGAAGGCAACTTTGCTCTTTGCAACCGTGACTGGCAGCCGGAGGCGAACCGGCGCACCTCGTTCTCAACGGGGGACGCGACTTAAAGCAACGACGGATCGGGCTTTTTTGGTCTCTACCGGCAGTCCAACGCCGGCGCGGGCTACTGAAAAGGCTTGTCCTTCATTGCCAGGTGTGCGGGCGGGAAATCTCCCAACCAATCCACGGCAGCACAGTTTGATCCGAGCGTTTTGGCTCGTTGCGCCTCCATCGCGTGACGTCGCCGGAAAGCATCGGACTGACGCATCTATTTGCGCCCCTTCTCGCGAAGGGCGTCGGGAGAGTGCTATGACCGAACGTATCCAGGAATTCCTCCGCGCACGCCGCAATGAGGGTCTCGATACCGAGCCGTGCCTGGTCGTCGATCTCGACGTCGTGCGCGACAATTTCCAGACCTTTGCCAAGGCGCTCCCGGACTCCCGCGTATTCTACGCGGTGAAAGCCAACCCGGCGCCGGAAGTGCTCTCGCTGCTGGCATCGATGGGCTCGTGCTTCGATTGCGCCACCGTGGCGGAAATCGAGATGGCGCTCGCCGCTGGCGCCACGCCGGACCGCATCTCCTATGGCAACACCATCAAGAAGGAGCGCGACATCGCGCGCGCCGCAACGCTCGGCATTCGCATGTTCGCCGTCGACTGCGCGCCGGAAGTCGAGAAGGTTGCGCGCGCCGCACCGGGCGCCAAGGTGTTCTGCCGCATCCTGTATGATTGCGCCGGCGCCGAATGGCCGCTGTCGCGCAAATTCGGTTGCGATCCGGAAATGGCCGTCGACGTGCTCGATCTCGCCAAGCGTCTTGGCCTCGAGCCGGTCGGCATCTCGTTCCATGTCGGTTCGCAGCAGCGCAAGGTGAAGGCATGGGACCGCGCGCTGGCGATGGCCTCGTCCGTGTTCCGTGACTGCGCCGAGCGCGGGATCAACCTCACCCTCGTCAATATGGGTGGCGGCTTCCCGACCAAGTATCTGAAGGACGTGCCGCCCGTGCTGCAATACGGCCGCTCGATCTTCCGTGCGCTGCGCAAGCACTTCGGCAATGCGATCCCGGAAACCATCATCGAGCCGGGCCGCGGCATGGTCGGCAATGCGGGCATCATCGAGACCGAGGTCGTGCTCATCTCGAAGAAGAGCGACGAGGACGACAATCGCTGGGTCTATCTCGACATCGGCAAGTTCGGCGGTCTCGCCGAGACGATGGACGAGTCGATCCGCTACGCGATCCGCACCCCGCATGACGGCGCGGACATGGCGCCCTGCGTGCTCGCCGGCCCGACCTGCGATTCGGCCGACGTGCTGTATGAGAAGGCGCCGTATCCGCTGCCCGTCACGCTGGAGATCGGCGACAAGCTGCTGATCGAAGGCACCGGGGCGTATACGTCGACCTATTCGGCGGTCGCCTTCAACGGCATCCCGCCGCTGCGGACGTATCATATCTGATCTTTCTTACCTCTCCCCGCTTGCAAGGAGAGGTCGGAGCCGGGCGTAGCTCGGATCCGGGTGAGGGGGCTCTCCACTCGCTCCGAGCAAGTGGAGAGCCCCCTCATCCGTCGCCGCTGCGCGGCGCCACCTTCTCCCCGCAAGCGGGGAGAAGGAAAACCCGTCACTCACCGGAATGACAACACTCCGCGCACCACGCGGAGTGGGGAAACATGCCATGACCGATCTGCACGAGACCAACATCATCGCCCCGACCATCGCAGCCGCTCCGTTCGTGATCCGCGCGGAAACCGGCTCCGACATCGCCGCCCGTGAAGCCCTGCTGGATGTGTGCTTCGGCGCCTCGCGCCATGCCCGCACCTGCCAGCGACTGCGTGACGGACGACTGCCCGCAGAAGGCCTCGCCTTCTCGGTGGATTTCGAGGGCCGGCTGGTCGGCACGATCAGGCTTTGGCATGTCGATGCCGGGGGCCGAGCAGCACTCATGCTCGGCCCCCTGGCCGTCGATCCCGCACTGCGCGCTCTCGGCATCGGTGCGGCGCTCATGAAGCATGCGATCACCGAAGCTGCGGCACGCGGTCACGGCGCCATCCTGCTGCTTGGTGACGCGCCCTACTACGCCCGCTTCGGTTTCACGCCGGACCGCATGGACACGCTTGCGCTGCCCGGCCCGTTCGAGCGCGAGCGCCTGCTCGGCCTCGAACTGAAGCCGGATGCGCTGGATCGCGCACGGGGCATCATCCTGCCGAGCGGTAAGCGGGTCCGTCGTGCAGAGGTTGGGTTCCAGCCATTCGCCCACGCGGCTTGATTTGACGGCCAGGAACCGGCATTGCGGGGCTCATCTCTGCAGGAGAGCCAGCCATGACGCGCCAACTGATTTCTTCGGGATCGCCGTTCGAAAAGCTCGCCGGTTACAGCCGCGCAGTGGTGGATGGCGATTTCTGCTTTGTCGCCGGAACCACCGGCTATGATTACACAACCATGATCATGCCGACCGATGTCACGGCGCAGACATACAACTGCTTCAAGACGATCAGGAACGCGCTGGAGGAAGCCGGCTTCGCCATGGCCGACATCATCCGCGCCACCTATTACATCACCAGCGCCCAGGATGCGGACGCCGTCTTCATCGTCTGCGGCGAACATCTCGGCCAGATTCGCCCGGCTGCAACACTGCTCGTGGTCGCAGGACTTTACCGGCCAGAGATGAAGGTCGAAATCGAAGTGACGGCAAAGCGTCGCTCGTAAGGCCGTACAGGCCACACACCGTTATTCCGGGGCGCCGCGCCAGCGGCGAACCCGGAATCCCATCATGAAAAGATTCCGGGTCTGCGCCGAAGAGGCGCATCCCGGAATGACGAAAGAGAAAGAGAATTCGATGACGCATCCGATCTACGCGAAGATCACCGGCCCCATCGTCATGGTTGGCTTCGGCTCCATCGGTAAAGGCACGCTGCCGATGATCGAGCGCCACCTCGACTATGACAAGTCGCGCGTCACCGTGCTCGATCCCAAGGACGAAGGCCGCAAGGCGCATTGCGAACAGCAGGGCGTGCGCTTCATCCAGCAGGGCGTCACCAAGGAGAACTATCGTGAACTCCTGACCCCGCTGCTCACCGAAGGCGGCGGCCAGGGTTTTTGCGTCAATCTCTCGGTCGATACCGGCTCCACCGACATCATGGAGCTCTGCAACGAGATCGGCGCGCTCTATATCGACACCGTCAACGAGCCATGGCTCGGCTTCTATTTCGACGCCTCCAAGGGCCCGGAAGCGCGCTCCAACTACGCGCTGCGTGAAAACACGCTGGCCGCCAAGAAGGCGCGCAAGCCCGGCTCGACCACGGCCGTGTCCTGCTGCGGCGCCAATCCCGGCATGGTCTCGTTCTTCGTCAAGCAGGCGCTGCTCAACGTCGCCGCCGACCTCAAGCTCAACGCACCGAAGCCGAAGACCAAGGCCGAATGGGCCGACCTGATGCGCCAGGCTGGCATCAAGGGCATCCACATCGCCGAACGTGACACCCAGCGTTCGAAGAATCCGAAAGAGCCGGATGTGTTCGTCAACACCTGGTCGGTGGAAGGTTTTCTGTCCGAAGGCGTGCAGCCGTCGGAACTCGGCTGGGGCACCCATGAGAAGTGGATGCCGGAAAACGCCAAGACCCACGAAGCCGGTTGCGGCGCTGCGATCTATCTGATGCAGCCCGGCGCCAATACCCGCGTACGCACCTGGTGCCCGACGCGCGGCGCGCAATATGGCTTCCTCGTCACCCATAACGAGTCGATCTCGATCTCGGATTACTTCACGGTGCGCGACGCCGCCGGCAACGCGGTCTATCGCCCGACCTGCCATTACGCCTATCACCCGGCCGACGATGCCGTGCTGTCGCTGCACGAGATGTTCGGCCGCGCGGCGAAGATGCAGGAGAAGCATCACATCCTCGAAGAGGACGAAATCGTCGACGGTATCGACGAACTCGGCGTGCTGCTGTTCGGCCACGACAACAATGCCTATTGGTATGGCTCGCAGCTCTCCATCGAGGAGACACGTGCGCTGGCGCCCTATCAGAACGCCACGGCGCTGCAGGTAACCTCTGCCGTGCTCGGCGGCATGGTGTGGGCGCTGGAAAATCCGAATGAAGGCATCGTCGAGGCCGACGAAATGGATTTCGACCGCCTGCTGGAAATCCAGACGCCCTATCTCGGCCCGGTGAAGGGTTACTATACCGACTGGACGCCGCTCGAAGGCCGTCCGGGCCTGTTCCCGGAAGAGCTGGACACGAGCGATCCGTGGCAGTTCAAGAACATCCTGGTTCAGGGCTGGTAAAATTGAGCCGTAGGGCGGATGAGGCGCAGCCGTCATCCGCCAGCGGAGTTTCAGTTGTGGACTCGGCCGGCGGATTACGCTTCGCTCATCCGCCCTACGGCCTATATTCGATTTTCGAGGACGCACACCGTGTCATACGCAGAACGAGCGACCGCGCAGCTCGAAGCCATCCGCGCCAAACTCATTCCGCTGGATGACTATCGCAAGCTCCTGAATGGCGACGAGCTGGTGTCGGACTGGGTCGTGGTCGATCAGTCCATGATCAACACCTTTGCCGACGCCACGCATGACCATCAGTTCATCCATGTCGATCCCGACCGCGCGAAAGAGACGCCGTTCGGCGGCACCATCGCGCATGGCTTTCTGACGCTGTCGCTGCTTTCGACGCTGGCCTTTGACGCGATGCCGGGCGTGCAGCGATCGCGCATGGGCGTCAATTACGGTTTCGATCGCGTGCGCTTCAACAGCGCGGTGAAAGCCGGCGCGCGCGTGCGTGGAAAATTTCGGCTGGTGGGTTTGACCGAACGCGCCGTGTCGATCCAGTCGGCCTGGGACTCCGTGGTCGAGGTCGAAGGCACCAAGAAGCCGGCGCTTGAAGCGCACTGGATCACGGTGGCGATGATCGATCCGAACGCAGATTGAAATTCGATCTGTAGGATGGGTTGAGCGCAGCGATACCCATCACCGCAAGCGCCCGGCCGTGATGGGTATCGCTTCGCTCAACCCATCCTACAAACGAGCGATATCGATCTCGCGGCGCATGAAGCGTCCGAGGTGTGAGCATTTCTCCCCTCGAGACATGAGGGGAGGTGGCACGCCGCAAGGCGCACTTGGGTGGACTTAACGCTGCTCCTGCCTGCTGGATCGCCAGCAAACCTGAGAAGCGCAACGCCTTACGGCGCGCCACCGCGACGTTCTTACTGATCGAAGGACCGTTCTTCCGGGTACTGGGCACTCCCCTTGGGAGTCATCCGACGGATTTCTCCGCCTTCGCCCGCACCGCGTCCAGCCGCGCTAGCGGCAGGGCCCCGTAGTGGGCCCGGACGGTGACCCTCGACCACCCGAGTGCTGGGGGATACGTCCTCCCCCGGCCCGCAGGCGCCGCATCCACGTTCCGTTCAAAGACGTCTCATGAGAACGCCCCTCACCGAACGAGACGGGAGGAGTATGGCGACGATGGGAATTTTGTCAAGAACGAAATAGGAACATTTTCGCGCGAGCGGCGATCTTTCTTCTCCCTCCCCCAAGCGGCGAAGCCGCGCAGCGGGGAGGGTGGCGCGGCGAGCGAAGCGAGGAGACGTGACGGGTGGGGTGTCTCCACAAGCGCGACGTCACGTGGGGCGCCCCACCCGGCGCTACGCGCCACCCTCCCCGCTGCGCGTGGCTACGCCACGCTTGGGGGAGGGAGATCACCAGCCTCCGCGCGTCATTGCTCACAAACAA
>NZ_JBIIOT010000141.1:0-9554 GCF_044336785.1 Tardiphaga sp.
GCGGGTGAGGGGCATGGCACGCGTATGCCTCTTACACAGTCCATCGGATCTCTCCTATGCGACTGACGCTCGGGCTCCCTGAGAATTCTTCCCTTCAATAGTCGTGAGATTGGCGCTGGTCTTGTGCCATGCCCCTCACCCGATCCGGCTTCGCCGGATCGACCTCTCCCCGCAGAAGGGCGGGGAGAGGTTAAAAAGAAAACGGCGCCTTGCAGGGCCGTCAAAATCGCGCGGCCGTGGCGGCGGCGTGGGCGTGCTGCTCAATCTCTGTCCCTCATGGTGAGGAGGGGCGCAGCGCCGTCTCGAACCATGAGATGGCCTGGCTCAGAGTTTGCCGCCATCCTTCGAGACGTGCGCTGCGCGCACTCCTCAGGATGAGGGCGGAGTGGGCATTCCCCAATGAAAAACGGCGCCTTGCAGCGCCGTCAAAATCGCGCGGCCGCGGCGGCGGCGTGGGCGTGCTGCTCAATCTCTGTCCCTCATGGTGAGGAGGCGCAAAGCGCCGTCTCGAACCATGAGATGGCCGGGCTCCGGAGCTTGCCGCTATCCTTCGAGACGCCGCTGCGCGGCTCCTCAGGATGAGGGGAGCGAGGCGCATCCCCAAACGAAAAACGGCGCCTCGCGGCGCCGTCAAATCCGTCAGCGGCTGTGTCCAGCGCTTACTTGATCTTCGCTTCCTTGAACTCGACATGCTTGCGCGCGACCGGGTCGTACTTCTTCTTGACCATCTTGTCGGTCATGGTGCGCGAGTTCTTCTTGGCGGTGTAGTAGAAGCCGGTGTCCGCGGTGGAGACGAGCTTGATCTTGATGGTGACCGCTTTGGCCATGGTGAACCTCTGAATGTCAGGAATCGGGTGACAGCCAGAGAACTGGCCGTGTTGGCGCGCAACCTAGCCCCGAACGCCCCAAAGTCAAGGTTTTCCGCGGCGGTAAATCCGGTGATTTCCGGCTTTTAAGCCGGAAAGAAGCGGTTTTCGGGCCGCGGCAGGCCCAGATTCTCGCGCAGGGTGCGGCCCTCATACTCCGTCCGGAAGATTCCGCGCTTCTGCAGTTCCGGCACGACCTTGTCCACGAAGTCGTTCAGCCCCTCGGGCAGATAAGGGAACATGATGTTGAACCCGTCCGAAGCCTCGGTTTCCAGCCATTCCTGCATCTGGTCGGCGATGGTCTGGGGCGTGCCGACAAAGGCCGAGCCGGCATAGCCGCCGAGCCGCTGGGCCAGCTGGCGCACGGTGAGGTTATCGCGACGGGCAAGCGCGATGACCCGCTCACGGCCGCTCTTGGACGCGTTGGTATCCGGGATGTCGTCGGGCAGGGGCGCATCGGGATCGAAGCCGGAGGCGTCGACGCCGAGATTGATCGAGAGCGAGGCGATGGCATTGGCGTAATGCACCTTGCTGTCAAGCAGTGCGCGCTTTTCCTTTGCTTCCTCGACGCTGTCGCCGACCACAACAAAGGCGCCGGGCAGGATCTTGAGATGGTCGGGGTCGCGGCCGATCCTGGCCATGCGGCCCTTGATGTCGGCATAGAGTTTTTGCGCATCGCCGATCGGGCCGCCGCCGGTGAAGACGGCCTCGGCGGTTTCCGCCGCCAGCTGCTTGCCGTCATCGGATGCACCGGCCTGCACGATCACCGGCCAGCCCTGTACGGGGCGCGCGATGTTCAGGGGGCCGCGGACCTTGAGATAGGTGCCCTTGTGATCGAGCACATGCATCTTCTCGGGATCCATGAAGATGCCGCTCTCGACATTGCGGATGAACGCATCGTCGGCGAAGGAATCCCACAGACCGGTGACGACGTCATAGAACTCGCGCGCACGCTTGTAGCGCTCGGCATGTTCCATGTGATCGTCGAGGCCGAAATTCAGCGCGGCATCGGGATTGGACGTGGTCACGATATTCCAGCCGGCGCGACCGCCGGAAATATGATCGAGCGAGGCGAAGCGGCGCGCCACATGATAGGGCGCGTCGAAGGTGGTGGAGCCGGTAGCGACAAGGCCGATATTCTCGGTGACGGCGGCAAGCGCCGAGAGCAACGTGAAGGGCTCGAACGACGTGACCGTATGGCTGCGCTTCAGCGCCTCCACCGGCATGTTCAGCACGGCGAGATGATCGGCCATGAAGAAGGCATCGAATTTGCCGGCTTCCAGCTTCTGGATCATCTGCTTGATGAAGGGAAAATTGAAGTTGGCATCCGGCACGGAGCCGGGATAGCGCCAGGCGCCGGTATGGATGCTGATCGGGCGCATGAACGCCCCGAGCTTCAATTGACGCTTCGCCATCGAGATGGTCCCCGTGATGCTGGTCGGGAACAGATAGGCATGCGGAGGCGGGGCGGCACTAGCCGGTCACGGGAAGATTATTGCGAATTGTAGTTTGCGAGGAGAATGCCGTCATTCCGGGGTGCCACGGAATGACGTGAAAGCGGTTAGAATCGCGATGACAGGCTGCGCGCTTCGCTCGCCATCAGCTCTTCGTTTTCGGCCAGCAGGATCCAGGACTTGGCGAGCTCGAGCAGGTCGCGGATTTCGCGCGGATCGCTCGAGACGCTCGCTTTCTTGGCCAGTGACGACGCCATTTGCCGGTAGCCGAGCGATACAGGTGTGAAGGTCGAGGTCTCTGTGTCCTCGAACCTTTGCATCTGTCCCATGAACGAAAGCTCCTCGATTGCGGCGCCGTCGTTGTTAGTCGGCTCGGTAGATAGTTGCGTTAAAAAAATAGTGAAAACGCGGCATATGCGGCGCTTTCTCGCATCAGGCTGGTATCATATCCATCTGCATCTTACCATCGTACCAATGGAAGAATGGCAGCGGCGCGTCATGGTGTAATGGTCCGAGTGCCAGGCGTTTTTGCAACTGGTTAAGGACGTTCTTGGTCATGGCATGCGCATCGGCCAGATGCGGCGAGCCGAGTTCGACCCAGACCAGTTCCACCAGTTCCGCATCGGCATGGACCACGCCTTCGACGCGATGCGCGATCGACGATGCGTCGGCGGTGAAGAAACGCGTGTCGAAGCGCTTGATGCGGCCGGGTGGCGTGATCGCGCGGGCGATCAGGAACAGGCCGGATGGATCGGGCAGGAGGCCGGCATCGCTGAAGGCCTGCCAGGGCCCGGTGAGCGTCTTCTGCTTGCCCTCGCTCTTGCGGCCAAGACACAGGCCGGTCTCTTCACAGGCTTCGCGAATGGCGGCGATGGCCAGCGAGCGCGCGCGCGATGGCAGTGTCTTCGGGCTGCCCTTCAGGAGATTGGCTTCGAGTGCGGCCGGCATCGGGGCCGCGACCGGGACGCGGTTGTCGGTCTTGTCGACGCTGCCGCCGGGGAAGACGAACTTGCCCGGCATGAACACCACCTTGTCGTGGCGCTTGCCCACCAGCACCTTCGGCACCGGGCCGGAGCGGTCGACCAGCATCAGCGTCGCCGCATCGCGCGGGCGCTTGTAGGGATGGTGATCGGCTTCCTTGCCGACTTCGACCTTGTTGACGTCAACCGCGTCGTTCATTTCGTCTCCTAGAATTTTCTTCTTGGGTTTTGCAGAGACGAAGAATGTATCAGTCGGCGGGGCCGTCGCCAAACCCGTGCATGCGGAATGCCCACTGCAATCCGACAACGGAGCCCTTGACCGGTTGCAGCAGCAGCAGCGATGCCACCAGCGTGATCGGCAGATAGATCGCCAGTTGCAGCGCCACCGATGGCGAGTAATTCGTTTCAATCCACAAGGCGATCGGCACCACGATATGGCCGACAATGACGATCACGAGATAAGCGGGCAGATCGTCAGCGCGGTGCGCGGTAAAATCCTGGCCGCAGCGATCGCAGTGATCGGCGGTCTTGAGGAAGGCGCGAAACATCTTGCCCTCACCGCAATTCGGGCAGCGGCAGGCAAAGCCGCGCTTCATCGCGGTCCACACATTGCGCTTGGCGGCGGGATCGAGCGCGTTGGTCCAGGTCTTCGTCAACGTCTTCGGCGTGGTCAGCGTCATCATGACTTGCCTCGTGTCGGTTTGCCTCCCGTCGATCGGGAGGCGCGGCCTGCATTGGCCAGGGCTTTCTTCGCTTTGTCCTTCACCCGCGCATTCTTGCCGGGCTTCGATTTCTTCGACGACTTGAATTTCTTCGTCGTGGTCGGACGGTGCTCGCGGTCGTCAGCACCCTTGCTGCGGCCTTGATCGCGCCGGACCCGCCGAGGCGCTTCATTGCCCTCGGACAGCATTTCAAATCGCAGCGCGCCGGCAACCGGTGCGGCCTCGACCAGTCGGACATCGACCACATCGCCAAGCCGGTACATCGCGCCGGAACGGGTGCCGATCAAAGCGTGGCGGGCTTCGTCGAAATTGAAGTATTCGCTGCCCAATGTCCTGATCGGGATCAGGCCATCGGCGCCGGTCTCGGTCAATCGGACAAAGAGTCCAACCTTGGTGACGCCGGAAATACGCCCCTGGAAACTGGTACCGATCTTGTCGGCCAGGAAATGCGCGATCAGCCGGTCCGAGGTCTCGCGCTCCGCCTTCATGGCGCGGCGTTCGGTGGCGGAAATCTGCGTCGATATCTCCGCCAGCGTTTCCGGCGTTTCGGTCTCGGGCAACGCGCCTTCGCCAAGGCCGAGCGCGCGGATCAGCGCACGATGCACGATCAGATCCGCGTATCGCCTGATCGGCGACGTGAAATGTGCGTAGCGCCGCAGGTTCAGGCCGAAATGCCCGTAATTCTCGGAGGTGTATTCCGCCTGGGCCTGCGAGCGCAGCACCACTTCATTCACCAGCGGCTCGGAGTCATGGCCCTTGAACTGCGCAAGCACCCGGTTGAACACCGAAGGCCGCAGGCTGCCCGCTTTCGTGAACGGCGTATCGAGGGTCTTGAGGAATTCCGCGAGATTGTGAACCTTCTCGACGGTCGGCTCGTCATGCACGCGATAGATAAGCGGCAGGCCCTTCTTTTCAAGCATCTCCGCCGCCGCGACATTGGCGAGGATCATGAACTCCTCGATCAGCTTGTGCGCATCGAGCCGCTCCGGCACGATGACGCGATCGACGGTGCCGTCCTTCTTGAGCAGGATCTTGCGCTCGGGAATTTCCAGCTCGAGCGGATTGCGTTCGTCGCGCGCCTTCTTGACCAGCGCATAGGCCGCGTAAAGCGGCTTCAGGATCGGATCGAGAATGGGGCCGGTGATATCATCGGGCTTGCCGTCAATCGCCGCCTGCGCCTGCGCGTAGGAGAGCTTTGCCGCCGAGCGCATCAGGATGCGATGGAAGGAATGCGAGACCTTCTTGCCGTCCTCGTCGATGACCATGCGCACTGCGAGCGCGCCGCGCGGCTCGCCGGGCACCAGCGAGCAGAGATCATTGGAGATCCGCTCCGGCAGCATCGGCACGACGCGGTCGGGGAAATAGACGGAGTTGCCGCGCTGGAGCGCATCGCTGTCGAGCGCCGAGCCCGGCCGCACATAGAAGGCGACATCGGCGATGGCGACGGTGACGATCATGCCGCCGTCGTTGTCGGGATCGACTTCCGCATAGACGGCGTCGTCGTGATCCTTGGCGTCCGGCGGATCGATGGTGACCAGCGGCAGTTCGCGCCAGTCCTCGCGGCCCTTGAGGGCAGCAGGCTTGGCGGCTTCAGCTTCCTGCAAGGCGTTGCGTGAAAAGGCCTGCGGGATGTCGTGGGAATGAATGGCGATCATGCTGACCGCTTTTTCCGACGACAGCGAGCCGAGCCGCTCCTTCACCTTGCCGGAGCCGAGGCCATAGCCACGGGTGCGGATCAGATCGACGCTGACGAGATCGCCATCCTCGGCGCCGTTGGCGTCGGAGGCGGCGATGTTGAGTTCGCGCCCGGCCTGTTTCTTGTCGACGGGGATCATGCGCCCGCCGCCATTCGGCAGCGCGCGATAGATGCCGAGCAGGCGCGTGCGCGCGCCGTCGAGCACCTTGATGACACGCCCGCGATAGAACGAGTCCTCCTCGTCCTCGATCTTCTCGATACGCACCAGCGCGCGGTCGCCGACGCCGGCCGCGGTGCCGGGCAGGGGACGGCGCGCGGTATGAATGCGGATGCGCGGGGCCTTGCCGTCGGCCTCGTCCCATTCGACGGGCGTGGCGATCAACTCGCCATCGGCATCGCGTGTTGCGATGTCCACCAGCACGGTCGATGGCAGGCCTTTGGGCTCGCGGACTTCCTTGCCTTTCTTGGCGATGGCGCCTTCGGCAATGAGTTCGCGCAGCACGCGCTTGAGTTCGACGCGGGCTGCATTCTTGAGGCCGAATTCCCGCGCGATCTCGCGGGTGCCGATCTTGCCGGGATAGGCGCGAATGAACGCGACGATGGCGTCCCTCGACGGAAAGCCGGTGTCGCGTGATTTGTCGCGTATCTTGGCCACAACTACCCGTTCTTGCTCGCGGCCTTCTTGGCGGCAGTTTTCTTTGGTGCGGCCTTCTTCGCCACGGTCTTCTTGGTCACCGGCGCGCGCGCCTTGCTGGCCGCAGCCGTGTCGGCCTTCGGCTTGGCGGCCTTCTTGGCAACAGCCTTCTTGGCCGGCTTGTCGTCACCGTCAGCAGACTTCGCAGCCTTCTTCGGCGCGGCCTTCTTCTTGGCAACCTTCTTCACCTTGCCGCCGCCCTTGGCCGCGCGCTCGTCGAGCAGCGCGATGGCTTCGGCCACCGTGATGGTGTCCGGCGTCTTGTCGTTCGGGATCGTCGCATTGACGCCGCCCGCGGTGACATAGGCGCCATAGCGGCCGTTCTTGACGGCAATGCCGCCAAGGGCCGGATGCTCGCCGAGCGGCTTGCCGGGATCGGCGCCGAAGCGGCGACCCGACGGACCCTTGGCGATCTTCTCGGCGATCAGCGTGACCGCGCGGTTGAGGCCGATATCGAACACCTCGTCGCCGGATTCCAGGCTCGCATAGGTCTTCTCATGCTTCACGAACGGCCCGAAGCGACCGAGGCCGGCCGTGATCGGCTCGCCGGTCTCCGGATGCTTGCCGATCTCGCGCGGCAGTGACAGCAGCTTGAGCGCCATGTCGAGTTCGACATCGCCGGGCGATGTGTTCTTCGGAATGCCGGCGCGCTTCGGCTTCTCGCCTTCTTCGTAATTCTTGGCATCGCCAAGCTGGATGTAAGGCCCGAAACGTCCGGCCTTCACGGCAACTTCAAAACCCGTCTTCGGATCTTCGCCCAGCACGCGATCCGCTGTCGCTGCACTATCCGCGGCGAGGGGACGCGTGTGACGGCATTCCGGATAATTCGAGCAGCCGACAAAGGCGCCGAACTTGCCGGCCTTCAGATTCAGGCGTCCGGTGCCGCAGGTCGGGCACTGGCGCGGATCGCCGCCATCCTCGCGGGCCGGATAGATGTGCGGGCCGAGCATGTCGTCGAGCACATCGAGCACCTGCGCGACACGCAGCTCCTTGATGTCATCGACGGCGCCGATGAAGCCGGTCCAGAATTCGCGCAGCACCTCTTTCCAGGAGATCTCGTTGTTGGAGATCTTGTCGAGATTCTCTTCCAGCGATGCGGTGAAGTCGTATTCGACATAACGCGCGAAGAAGTTTTCGAGGAAGGCCACGACGACTCGGCCCTTGTCCTCGCCATAGAGGCGCTTCTTCTCGAGCTTCACATAGCCGCGCGCCTTGAGCACATCCAGGATCGATGCATAGGTGGAGGGCCGGCCGATGCCGAGCTCTTCCATCCGCTTCACCAGCGATGCTTCCG
Source organism: Tardiphaga sp. (assembly GCF_044336785.1). Taxonomy (GTDB): domain Bacteria; phylum Pseudomonadota; class Alphaproteobacteria; order Rhizobiales; family Xanthobacteraceae; genus Tardiphaga. Next base: position 7,707 of record NZ_JBIIOT010000141.1, read on the forward strand.
AGAACCGCGGTGGCGGTTCCGTAAAATGCTGGGTGACGGCAAGGTTCTCTTTCTTCAGCGCTTCGCCCACGCTCATGGCGGGCAGGCGGCGAGAATCCTCATCATCCGCGTCGTCGTCCTTGCCTTCCTGATACACGGCCAGGAAGCCGTCGAACTTCACCACCTGACCGGTGGCGCGCAGCTCCAGTATGCGCGCGCCCGCCTTGGCGGTGATGTCCACGGTGGTGCGCTCCATCTCCGCGGATTCCATCTGGCTGGCGACGGTGCGCATCCAGACGAGTTCATAGAGGCGGAATTGATCGCTATCGAGCCGCGCTTTCAGGCTGGCCGGACGACGCGACATATCGGTGGGACGGATCGCTTCATGCGCTTCCTGCGCATTCTTCGCCTTGCTCGTATATTGGCGCGGCGCATCCGGCACATATTGCTTGCCGTAATCCTCGCCGATCACCGAGCGCGCCTGGGTGATGGCCGAGCCGTCGATGGTCACGCCGTCGGTTCGCATATAGGTGATGAGGCCGGTGGTCTCGCCGCCGATATCGATGCCTTCATAGAGACGCTGCGCGATGCGCATCGTATGCGCCGGCGCAAAGCCAAGCTTACGGCTGGCTTCCTGCTGCAGCGTCGAGGTGGTGAATGGCGCCTGCGGATTGCGGCGCGCCGGCTTGGCATCGACGGTGGTGACCGAGAAGGCTGCCGCGTCGATCGCCTTCTTGAAGTCCTCGGCTTCGGCGCCGGTGCCGATATCGAGGCGCTGGATCTTCTTGCCGTCGGCGCCGACCAGACGCGCTTCAAAGCTTTCGCCGCGCGGCGTCGCCAGCGTGGTCACCAGCGACCAGTATTCGCGCGGGATGAATTTTTCGATTTCCTGCTCGCGGTCGCAGACCAGGCGCAGCGCCACCGACTGTACGCGGCCGGCCGAGCGGGCACCTGGCAGCTTGCGCCACAGAACCGGGGAGAGGGTGAAGCCGACGAGATAATCGAGGGCGCGGCGCGCCATATAGGCGTCCACCAGCGCGCCATCGATCTCGCGCGGATTGTTCATGGCCTCGGTGACGGCCTGCTTGGTGATCGCATTGAACACCACGCGCTCGATCTTCTGGTCCTTCAGCGCGCGCTTCTGCTTCAAGACCTCCAGCACGTGCCAGGAGATCGCTTCGCCCTCGCGGTCAGGGTCGGTCGCCAGAATGAGCTTGTCGGCGCCCTTGCAGGCCTTGGCGATATCGTTGAGCCGGCTGTTCGCCTTGGGGTCCACTTCCCAGATCATCTGGAAATCGGCGTCGGGATCGACCGAGCCATTCTTGGCGGGGAGGTCGCGGACATGGCCGAAGGACGCCAGGACCTCATAGTCCTTGCCCAGATACTTGTTGATCGTCTTGGCCTTGGAAGGCGACTCCACGATGACGAGATTCATGATTTTCCAATAGCTTAAAGGGGGAAATCGGCGGCTGCGCGCAGGAGTCGCGCCGTCCGTTTCGCGGCGAACATGGGTGCGAAGGGGTCCCGTGTCAAATCGGGGATTGTGACAGGCTGGCCCCAAATACACGCCAGACCGGACTTTTGGTTGTATTTTTCAACCTATGAGTGTTATTTTGAGGCGTCTCATGATGGTTGAATCCAGGGCGGACGGTGCATGGCATCCGACAACGACAATGACCAGCCCCCGGGCGATGGCGGGCCGGCAGAGGCCGCGCATTACATAAAGGGTGCGGTCCATGATCTGGCCCGGCTGGCCCGGCGGCATCACCTCGACATGCTCGCCTATCTCCTCGATATGGCGCATCTGGAAGCGGAGGAGCGCTTCAGACTCCACCGGCGCTGATGTCCTCTATGCGATCGCCGGCTTGA
>NZ_JBIIOT010000058.1:0-34073 GCF_044336785.1 Tardiphaga sp.
CGCCGCGTCGGTCTTTCGTCCCCTCTCCCCTTTGGGGAGAGGGTGGCGCGCGCGAAGCGCTGCGCCGGGAGAGGGGCCGTCTACTCCTAAATACTCGTTGTCACAGAGGCCCGTGCACAAGCCATCGGCTTCATCCCGTGGGGCGCCCCCTCTCCCGTCTCGCCCGCTCACGCGGTCGATCCACCCTCTCCCCCACGCAGCTGCGCTGCGCGGTGGCGAGGGGACAAGCACTACTCCGCCGCGTCAGGCCTTACGACCGGCTCTTCGCCGCCCTCTTCGACCAGCGGTGGCCGCCGATTCGGCGCGCTGGTGCCATCCTCGCCGATCTGGGCCAGCTTCTCGCGCGCCGCTTCCGCTTCGCGCTGCCTGTTCCACATGCTGGCATAGAGCCCGCCGGCGACCAGCAGCTGCGCGTGCGTGCCGCGCTCGGCGATGCGGCCCTGCTCCAGCACGATGATCTCGTCCGCACCCACGATGGTGGAGAGCCGATGCGCGATCACCAGCGAGGTGCGGCCCTTGGAGACCTTTTCCAGCGCGTCCTGGATCTCCTGCTCGGTGTGACTGTCGAGCGCCGACGTCGCTTCGTCCAGCAACAGGATCGGCGGCGCCTTCAGCACCGTGCGCGCGATCGCCACGCGCTGCTTCTCGCCGCCGGAGAGCTTCAGGCCGCGCTCGCCGACTTCGGTTTCGTAGCCCCTCGGCGCCATGCGGATGAACGGATCGATCTGTGCCATCCGGGCCGCCTCTTCCACTTCCTCATCGGAAGCATCCCAGCGGCCGTAGCGGATATTGTAACGGATGGTGTCGTTGAACAGCACGGTGTCCTGCGGCACCATGCCGATGGAGGCACGCAGCGACGATTGCGTGACGTCGCGGATATCCTGCCCGTCAATGGTGATGCGACCGCCCGAAACATCGTAAAGCCGATACAGCAAGCGCGAGATCGTGGATTTGCCAGCGCCCGACGGCCCGACCACCGCGACCGTCTTGCCGGCCGGCACTTCAAAACTCAGCCCTTTCAGGATCGGTCGTTCGGGATCATACGAGAATCGCACGTCGTCGAAACGGATCGCGCCGTCGCTCACCGCCAGCGGCAGAACGCCCGGACGATCCTTCACCTCGGCATCGCGGTTCAATACGCCGAACAGTTTTTCGATATCGATGATCGCCTGCTTGATCTCGCGATACATCATGCCGACGAGATTGAGCGGCTGATACAGCTGGATCATCATGGCATTGACCATGACGAAATCACCGACCGTATGCGTACCGCTGCGGATGCCGGTGACGCACAGCATCATGGTCAGCGTCAGGCCAATGGTGAAGATCACCGCCTGCCCGGCATTCAACACTGCCAGCGACGTATAGGTTTTAACGCTGGCGCGTTCGAACCGCGCAACGCTGCGATCATAGCGCTCGGCCTCGCGGGCCTCGGCGCTGAAATATTTCACCGTCTCGTAATTCAGCAGCGAGTCGATTGCCTTGGTATTGGCGTCGCTATCGGACTCGTTCATCTTGCGGCGGATCTCGATCCGCCATTCGGTCGCGATATAGGTGAACCAGCAATAGAGGATCACGGTCAGCGCCACCACGGCGGCATAGCGCCAGTCGAATTGCCAGACCAGCACCGCCATGACCAGCGCCAGTTCGACCACGGTGGGGATCGCCTGCAGGATCACCATGCGGACGATGACCTCGATGCCCTCGCGCCCGCGCTCGAGCACGCGCGTGAGCCCGCCGGTCTTGCGCTCCAGATGGAAGCGCAGCGACAGCTCGTGCATATGCACGAAAGTGAGATAAGCGAGCTTGCGCACCGCATGCATGGCAACGCTGGCAAAGATGCCGTCGCGCCATTGCGTGAATACCGCCATCAGCACGCGCACGAGTCCGTAACTCGCCGTCATCGCGATCGGCGATGCAATCGCCCACAGCATCCAGTTCGATGGCGCGATGGGCGCCGAGCCGGTACCGCTCAGCGCATCCGTCGCCCATTTGAAGGTAAAGGGTACGATCAGGGTCGCGACTTTTGCGATCAGCAACAGCACCATCGACCAGGCGACGCGGGCCTTCAGGTCGGCGCGATCGCTCGGCCAGATATACGGCCACAGATGCGTGAGCGTGCCAAAGAGCGTTGCACGCTCCAGCGCGTGCAGCGGAACCTTGTTCTCATGTGTCTTGGAATGGGTGTCAGTCATCAATCGCGCCCGGCAGCAAACAAGCAGCGGCGCCGGGCCGCGCAGGAAACGTCTTTCGCATCACGCTCATATAGGAGCTTTGACGGGTTGTCGCACCCTTCCGGGGAAACATTTCACTGTCCGGAAGCTGTCCCCGGCATGAATTTCCCGCCATGCGATCAACCGCGTCTTGACCGTGTCACGAGGCGATGCCACATGCCAAATCATGAGCACTCTTAAAACAATCTGCGTCTATTGCGGCTCCGGCCCCGGCACCAATCCCCAATTCATCGAATCGGCAGTCGGCCTCGGCAAGGCCATGGCCGAGAACGGTATCGGGCTGGTCTATGGCGGCGGCTCCATCGGTTTGATGGGTGCAGTTGCGAAGTCGGTTCTGGACCATGGCGGCCATGTCACCGGCATCATCCCGGAATTCCTGACCAAGCGCGAAAACGCCCTGGTCGGCGCGCAAGAGCTGATCGTCACCCACGACATGCATGAGCGCAAACGGTTGATGTTCGAGCGCTCCGACGCCTTCGTCGCGCTACCTGGCGGCATCGGCACGCTGGAGGAGCTGGTCGAACAGCTCACCTGGCAGCAGCTTGGCCGGCACTCGAAGCCGATCCTGATGGCGAATATCGATGGGTTCTGGGAGCCATTGCTGACGCTGCTCACGCATATGCGCACGACAGCTTTCATTCGCCCGACACTGCCGCTGGACGTGCTGACCGCCGATCGCACCGAGGACATCCTGCCCCGCCTGCGTTCTGCGGCTGCGAAAGCGCCAAGCGAGGGCAAGAAGCTCGCGCCGGATGTCGCGACAAGGCTGTGACGTAGGATGGGTTGAGCGAAGGCGCGCAGCGCCGGAGCGATAACCCATCATTCCGTCGTTGCCGCAGACTCCGCCGATGGGTTTTCGCGAAGACGCTCAACCCATCCTACGAATTCGCAGCCAGCGCCTTCTTCATCGTCGTGTTCGCCAGCCACTCGTCATGCAGCGGCACGCTGTTGCGCTGGGTCGCGATGTAGCCGCGCTTCATGAAGAATTCGAGCGCGGTATCGCTGGCATCCACCGTGAGCCCTGTCGCGCCGCGGGCGCCGGCAAGTTTCTCCAGCGCATCGACCAGCGTCGAGGCGACGCCCTGCAGCACCGCATTCGGATGCACGTAGAGCAGATCGATGTGATCCGCGCCTTTCAGTGACGCAAATCCAACCGGAATGCTATCGAGCGTCGCGATCAAAGTGAGCTGCGAGCCGAGGCGCTTGCCGAATGTTGCCTCGTCATCACCCGCCTGTGCCCAGGCTTCCTGCTGCGCCTCGCTGTAATCGTCGCCGGTGAGATCGGCGATGGACGCCACATAGATCGCCGCCGCGATGGCTGTGTCCTCGGGGAGGAACGGACGCAGGCCCGGTTTTGCTTTCGAACTCGCCATCACTCTTACCAGTAGCCCACCAGTTTCAGTGCCAGCGCGATCGCGCCGATGATCAGCGCCCATTTGATGGCGATGTAATATTTCCAGTGTTTTGGAAACGGCGTGTCAGGACGGCTCATCGCGCGATCTCCCAAGTGGTGCCTTCCTTGGAATCCTTGATCACGACGCCCATCGCGGCGAGCTCATCGCGGAGGCGGTCGGATTCCTTGAAGTCTTTTCGTGCACGGGCAGCTGTGCGTTCGGCGATCAATCCATCGACCTTCGCGGCATCGACACCGCTCGCCTGCTGCTTGCGATTTTTCCAGTCGGCTGCACTCTCGGACAGGAAGCCAAGTACGCGCAGCGATGCCGCAAATGTTGCCCGATCGGACTCGTTTCCAGCGGCTGCGCTGTTGCGCAGGCCGTGCAAGGCAGCAACGAGTTGCGGCGTGTTCAGATCGTCGAACAGCGTTTCACTGACTTTATCGGAAATCGCGCCGCGGGCCGTATCAGCCGCGACCCAGTACCAGTCGTCGAGCGTCCTGGCGCTCTCCTCAAGTCCCTTCACCGTCCAATCGACCGGCGAACGGTAATGCGTCTTGAGCATATTCAGGCGCAGCACTTCGCCCGGCCAATCATCGAGCAGCTCGCGAATGGTGAAGAAGTTGCCGAGGCTCTTCGACATCTTCTCGCCTTCGACCTGCAGGAAGCCGTTATGCATCCAGTAATTCGCCATCGCATGCGTGCCGTGGGCGCAGCGCGATTGCGCGATCTCGTTTTCATGATGCGGGAAGATCAGGTCGAGACCGCCGCCGTGAATGTCGAAGGTCGTGCCGAGATAGGCCGCCGACATCGCCGAGCATTCGATGTGCCAGCCCGGGCGTCCCCTGCCCCATGGCGACTCCCAGCCGGGTTCTTCCGGGGAGGACTCCTTCCACAGCACGAAATCGGTCGGATGCTTCTTGTGCGCATCGACGGCCACGCGTGCGCCGGCCTGCTGGTCCTCGAGCTTGCGGCCGGACAGCGCGCCGTAGTCCGGCATCGACTGCGTGTCGAACAGCACCTCGCCTTCGGCTTCATAGGCATGGCCGCGCGCGATCAATTCCTTGATCAGCGTCACCATGTCGGTCTTGCCGTCTGACCGCGGCAGCACGAATTCAGTCGCGCGCGGCTGCACGGTCGGCGGCAGGCAGCCAAGCGCTTTCACGTCCGCCTGGAATTGATCGGCGGTCTTCTCGGTGACCTTGCGGATCGCCTCGTTGAGCGGCAGGCCGGGATAATCGCGCAGCGCGCGGTCGTTGATCTTGTCATCGACGTCGGTGATGTTGCGCACATAGGTGACGTGACTGTCGCCATAGATGTGCCGCAGCAGGCGGAACAGCACGTCGAATACGATCACGGGCCGCGCATTGCCGATATGGGCGAAATCATAGACCGTGGGGCCGCAGACATACATCCGGACATTGCTGGCATCGATCGGCGTAAAGACCCGTTTTTCGCGGGTCAGGGTGTCGTAGAGGCGCAGTTCCATGGGATGTCCGTCGGCTGGGCGGCCGGGCGTCCGGTGATCTCGAGTGAGAAAAAGACGGCCTCAGCCAGCGAATCGCTAGCGCATAATCTCGCGGCAAATCGTACAAATGGCGAGGAAACCGTTCATGCCGGCACCATGCGGCAGCACGATTTCACCGTCAAGCGCCGCAAGTCTGCCGCAAGCCCCCGCTGGGAGAACGCAACCACGGCACATTTCGGCCGTAATCGCTGCGTACCGGGCCGCCATGGTTAAGCATCGTTAACCATTGAGGTTTATCGAGGTGGAACCCGGTTCCTCATTTGCTTGGTGGGTCATGAAAATCATTATCGCTGCTCTCACCGCCGTTTTCGCGGTCGCTTCCTCGGCCGCGTGGGCCGATTCCCGTGTCTTCATCATCGCCAACCAGCCGGATGGCTATGGCATCGACCAGTGCCTCGCCAAAAGCGAGAAGTGCGGCGCGTCGGCGGCGCTATCCTATTGCAAGTCGCGGGAATTCAAGCAGGCGGTAGCCTATCGCCGGGTCGATCCCGATGAAGTGACCGGCTCGATTTCGTCCAGCGGCGGCGCCTGCAAGTCCGGCAAGTGCGACGAATTTGTCGCCATCACCTGCAATCGCTGAGACGGTTCTCGCAGCGTCAGCCCCGGTTCGGTGCGGCATCACGGCGGCTGGCTTGCGGCAACACGGAGGCACCGGAATCGGCGTGACCGCGCCCCCGGAAGCGGCTATGAGACGCTTTCATCGCCGCAATTTCATCGCGTGCATATGGCAATGACGGCTCGGGCGCGCGGTCTGATCGCGCACCCGCCCGTTCCTCGTTCATCGGCCGGATATGTCTGTACCTGTGACTGCCACTTTTTCGCGTTGGACCTTCGGGGCCCTCGCCTGCGCCGCGCTGATCGGCGTCTCTGCATTCCATGGCGAAGCACGCGCGCAAGGTTATCCCGCGCAGGTCTATCCGCCGAGCCAGGCGCAGCAGCAGCAATCGGCCAATCCGATGTGCGGCCGGCTCGAAGCGCAGCTCGCCACCATCGATCGCGGCAACGGCCTCGATCCCGCGCGCGCCGAACAGATCCGGCGCTTTGAAGAAGCGGTCAGCAAGCAGCAGAACGAACTCGATCGCGTGTCGCAGCAGGCCAAACGCATGGGCTGCGACTCGTCCGGCTTCTTCTCGCTGTTCTCCGGCCAGTCGGCGCAATGCGGACCGGTGAACAACCAGATCCAGCAGATGCGCGGCAACCTGGATCAGATGACCACCAATCTCGAGCGCCTGCGCGTCGGCACGCCGGGCTCGTCGGATCGCGACAGCCAGCGCCGCTCGGTGCTGATGGCATTGGCGCAGAACCAGTGCGGCCCGCAATATGCGGCCGCCGCGCGCCAGCAGCAGAATTCCGGCCCCGGCGGATTTCTCAGCAATCTGTTCGGCAACAACGAATCCAGCCCCGGCGACATCCCGCCCGGCGGCGACATGATGTCGAGCGTGCCGCAGGGCACCTATCGCACCGTCTGCGTGCGCACCTGCGACGGCTTCTACTTCCCGATCTCGTTTACCACCGTCCCCGGACGCTTCGCCGATGACGAGCGCGCCTGCAAGGCACAGTGCCCGGCGACCGACGCCAATCTCTACACCTATCGCAATCCCGGCGAGGACATGAATGCGGCGGTGTCGATCGCCGGCCAGCCTTATTCGTCGTCACCGAACGCGTTCAAGTATCGCACCGAGTTCAATCCATCCTGCTCGTGCAAGGCACAGGGCCAGACCTGGGCCGACGCGCTGAAAACCATCGATGACAGCGCTGCCGCGCAGAATGGCGACATCATCGTCACCGAAGAACGCGCCAAGCGGATGTCGCAGCCACAGCAGCAGAAGGGCACGCCCGCCGCGCTGAAGAAGAACGCAGCGCCGGAAGCAGCGCCCGCACCGGCGCAGCCACCAGCTGCGCAGGGCACGCCCGGGCAGATCAGGCAGGTGGGACCGCAGTTCCTGCCGAACAATACGAAGCAGTAAGTCGCGCATCACTGCGCGGCACTCCGTTTGTCGTCGCCCGCGAATGCGGGTGCGTCCGTCCACCGGGGCGTCTCGACTTCATTACAAACATCAGTGTTTACTGGATCGCCCGGTCGCGCCGGGCGAAAACAAGATCGTCGGGAGACACCAAGGTGAGCGGACCACTCGCAGGCATTCGCGTCGTCGAATTCGGCACACTGATCGCGGCACCTTTTGCAGCAAGGCTGTTTGCGGAATTCGGTGCCGAGGTCATCAAGATCGAACAGCCGGGGTCAGGCGATCCGTTGCGCACCTGGCGCAAGCTGCACGAAGGCACCTCCGTCTGGTGGTATCTGCAGTCGCGCAACAAGAAGTCGATCGCGCTCGATCTCAAATCGCCCGAAGGCCTGGCCATTGCGCGTGACCTCGCGGCATCCGCCGATGTGGTCATCGAGAATTTCAAGCCGGGCGGCATGGAGAAGCTCGGGCTCGGCTGGGATGTGCTCTCGAAGCTCAATCCCAATCTCACGCTGGTGCGGATTTCCGGCTTCGGCCAGACCGGCCCCTATCGCGACAAGTCCGGCTTCGGCGCCATCGGCGAAGCCATGGGCGGGTTGCGCTACACCACCGGCAGCCCCGATGCGCCCCCTGCCCGCGTCGGCGTCTCCATCGGCGACAGCCTCGCATCACTGCATGGCGTGATGGGCGCGCTGATGTCGCTGCTGCGTGTGAAAACCGGACAAGGCGGCGGCCAGATCGTCGATGTCTCGCTCTATGAGAGCGTGTTCAACATGATGGAAAGCACGGTGCCGGAATATGCGCTGGACGGCCAGATCCGCACGCGCAGCGGCGGCTCGCTGCCGGGCATCACGCCATCGAACACCTATGAGACGGCGGACGGCCAATATGCCGTCATCGCCGGCAACAGCAATGCGATCTTCAAGCGTTTGATGAATGTGATCGGCCGGCCGGATCTCGCCGACGATCCCAGCCTCGCCCATAATGATGGGCGCGTGCCGCAGACCGCGATGATCGATCAGGCGATCTCCGATTGGACCGGCAAGCTCGGCATGGACGATGTGCTCGCCGCGCTGGAAGCTGCCGACGTGCCGTCGGGCCGCATCTATTCGGTCGCCGATATTGTCAGCGATCCGCATTTCATCGCCCGCGACATGATCCTGCCGGCGACATTGCCGGGCGGCGCCGAGGTGAAGATGCCGGGCATCTCGCCGAAATTGTCGGAGACGCCGGGCGAAGTGAAATGGCAGGGACCGGCGCTGGGTGCGCATACGGATGAGGTGCTGGCGGGGATCGGACGCAGCAGCGATGACATCGCGCGGCTTCGCGAAGCGGGTGTCGTGGAGTGACCACGTCACGACGCGGTCCGTTCGCCCTGCGGACTACGCATCGCTAAAATTGCGCCGGAACCGCGCAAGCTTCGGATAACCTCCTGCCGGTATCATCGGATGAATCCGAAAGGCTGGTCCGATGGTCTCCACCTATCTGAACTACAATCTGGTGTCGCGCGACCTGCAGAAATCGATGCAGAAGATTTCGCAGCAGGCCGATGTGAGCAAGGACTCCGCCTACTACAAGGAGAACATCGGCAATGTGACAAGCGTCGATGATCTCCTGAATGATTTCCGCCTCTATAGCTACGCGACCAAGGCCTATGGCCTCGAAGACATGGCCTACGCAAAAGCCTTTCTGCGCAAGGTACTGGAAAGCGACCTCTCCGACGCCAACAGCTTTGCCAACAAGCTGAGCGACAAACGCTATCGCGACTTCGCTGCCGCCTTCGCGTTCGGCACCACCAGCACCGACACCAAGGCCGCCCAATCCGCTAACCAGACCGACGACATGATCGGCCTCTATACGGCGGTGGCCAAAAGCGGCGTCGAGGCGCTCGATGCCAACAAGAGCTACTACAATCTCACCATCGGCAAGGTCACCAATGTCAACGGCCTGCTCGCTGACGAGAAGCTGCGCGACTATGTTTTCTCGGCCTACGGGATCGACAAGGCTCTCTGGTCTCACGACACGATCAGCAAGGTGCTGGGCAGCGACCCCGCGGATCCGAACAGCTATGTCAATTCCGTCTGGGTCTCGCAGAAGGCCGACATCAACGCCAATGTCAGCAAGGCGCAGGCAGCGATGCTGGACGCGGCCGCCAAGATCGACGCCTATACGGCGCAGCTGAAACAGCCGGGCGCCGACATGGCGGATCTCCGCCGCAAGATCGAGCTGGAACGCGCGCGCGGGTCGATGAACGAGATCAGCGTCGTCAGCTACCGCAAGGCGCTCGAGACCATCGACAGCTATGTCGCGCTGGCCGGCGCCTTTGAATTCTCGGCAGATGGCACATTGCCCGCCGGCACCCCGGCGCAGACCGCGGCCCAGTTGACCACCACCCACTCCAAATATGTCAACAGCCAGGGCGCCGTCTATCTCGCCGCAGACGAGACCTATTCGGCCTCGCTGATCCGGCAATATCGCTCCGGCCTCGCCAATGTGAAGACAATCGACAACTTCCTGAAGACGCCGAATGTGTACAATTTCGCGCTGAAATCATTTGGTATCGATCCCGAAACGGTCTCGCCGACCACCATCAAGAACGTGCTGATGAGCGATCTGGACGATCCCCGCAGCTACGCGAACAAGCTGAAGGACGATCGCTTCGTCCAGCTCGCCAGCGCCTTCAATTTCGACAGCAGCGGCAACATCACGACCCCAGTGGTGGCGCAGGATGCAACTGAAGTGACGCAGGTGATGAAGGACTACATCATCAGCAAGACGCGCTTCACCAAAGGCAAGGAGCAGGAAGCGCTGCGCGAAACTGCCGACAAGGACGCGGTCTATTATCAGAACACGATCGCCAATATCGAGAGCGTGAAAGACCTGCTGGCCGATCGCAAGCTACTCGACATCGCGCTGACTGCCAGGGGCCTCGACCCAACCGAGGTGACCACCGCCGACCTGCGCCAGATGTTCGAGTCCGATCTCAACGATCCTAAGAGCTTCGTCAACACGCAGACCGATCCGCGCTTCGCGGAACTCGTCGCCTCATTCAATTTCGACGATGACGGCGAGATGGCGCGGCTGCCGAAATTCGGACCGCAGACCCGCGACCAGTTCATGGAGACCCAGCGCCGCTATCTGCAGCAGACGCTGGAAACGCAGCAGGGCGAAACCAATCCGGGTGTGCGGCTTGCGCTCTATTTCGAGCGCAAGGCACAGACCATCACCTCGGCCTATGATCTTCTGGCCGACAAGGCGCTGGCGGAAGTCTTCCGCACCACCTTCAACCTGCCCGATGAAGTCGGCGCGATGGATATCGACCAGCAGGCCAAGGTGGTGGAGAGGCATCTCGACCTGACCGATCTCGCCGATCCCGCCAAGCTCGCCAAACTGCTGAACCGGTTCTCGGCGCTATATGACATCAAGAACGGCACCAGCATCGCGTCGTCCCCGATCGTGACGCTGTATCAGGGTGGCGGATTGCTGAGCGATACGACCTTTGCCGCGATGGCGCGCGGCGCGTAGCAGCGGTTAGTCGTTGTCCATCAATCGGGATGGCCAGCCAATCCGGACCAGCAGGCCATCGGGGCCGTTGATCCCGACCTCATACATGCCCCATTCGCGGTGACGCAAAATGCCGCCGGGACGGATGATCAGATCATCCACGCGTGCAGCGATGGCATCGACATCGGGCGTGCGGATGAACACGCCGAACGGGTTGGCATCGGGCACGCGCCAAGGGCCGTCACCGGCCTGGGTCACATGCACTTCGCACTGCCAGCCGGTCATGATGACGTAATCGCCCTCTCCGCCGGTGCGTGCGAAGCCGAGCCGCTCCCAGAATGCGATGGCAGCTTTCAGGTCGTTGCTCGGCACGATGGCAAAGGCGCCAGTGGTGACCGTATGGGACATCGGCCCTCTCGCTTTGTCATCACCCGCGCAAGCGGGCGATCCAGTCAACACGAACCTGCGGTTCGATCATCAACGCCGGTGTTTACTGGATCGCCCGGTCGAGCCGGGCGATCCAGCGGAGTATCACGGCTCGAACGCTTCGCTGGTGCCCTTGCCCGGCCGCGTCACCAGATCCTCATCCGGCTTCGGCAGCGGCTGCGCCAGATCGCGAAAACGGTTGGTGATGGGATAGCGGCGATCCCGGCCGAAATTCTTGCGCGTCACCTTCACGCCGGGGGCTGCCTGGCGGCGCTTGTATTCGGCAATGTTGAGCAGGCGATCGATGCGCGTCACCACGTCCTTCTCGAAACCATCGGCGACGATCTCCGACAAAGGCTGCTCGCGCTCGACGAGGCGTTCGAGGATCGCATCGAGAATGTCGTAAGGCGGCAGCGAGTCCTGGTCGGTCTGGTTTTCGCGCAGCTCCGCGGTGGGCGGACGGATGATGATGTTGTTCGGGATCACCTCACCGTCCGGCCCCATGGCGCCTTCGGGCTTCCAGGAATTGCGCAGCGTCGAGATCCGGAACACCTGGGTCTTGTAGAGATCCTTGATCGGATTGAAGCCGCCATTCATGTCGCCATAGAGCGTGGCGTAGCCCACCGACATTTCCGACTTGTTGCCGGTGGTGACGACCATGGCGCCGGTCTTGTTGGAGACGGCCATCAGCAGCGTGCCGCGGGTGCGCGCCTGCAGGTTCTCTTCGGTGATATCGCGCTCAAGGCCCTTGAAGGTGTCGGCCAGAATGTTTTCGAAGCCGTTCACGGCCTCCGCGATGGGGAGGATCTCGTAGCGGAAGCCGAGCGCTTTCGCGAGCTTGTCGGCATCATCGAGCGAGACCTGCGCGGTGTAGCGGAATGGCAGCATGATGCCACGCACGCGATCGGCGCCGAGCGCATCCACCGCAATGGCGGCGCAGAGTGCGCTATCGATGCCGCCGGAAATGCCCATCAGCACGCCGGGGAAACCGTTCTTGTTCACATAGTCGCGCAAGCCGAGCACGCAGGCGGCGTAGTCGCCCTCGTCGCCTTCCGGCAGCTTTGCGATCGGCCCGTTGCAGCGCCACGCGCCATCCGTCTTCTCGAACGTGATGGTGGTGATGTTTTCCACGAAAGACGGCAGCTGCACGCCGAGCGAGCGATCGCCGTTGAGCACAAAACTCGCACCGTCGAAGACGAGTTCATCCTGGCCGCCGACCTGATTGAGATAAACCAGGGGCAGATGGCTCTCGGTGACGCGGGCGACCTGCACGTTGAGGCGCAGATCGTTCTTGCCGCGGGCATAGGGCGAGCCATTCGGCACGATGAGGATTTCGGCGCCGGTCTCGGCGAGCGTCTCGACCACATCCTCGTAGTCGGCCGACTCTTCCATCCAGGTATCTTCGCAGATCGGCACGCCGATGCGCAGGCCGCGGATGGTGACGGGCCCGGAGACCGAGCCACGTGAAAACACGCGCTTCTCGTCGAACACGCCGTAATTCGGCAGGTTGACCTTGAAGCGGATCGCCGCGATGCGGCCGCCATCGAGCAGCGCGCAGGCATTGTAGAGCTTGCCCCCCTCGACCCAGGGCGAGCCGACCAGCATCGCCGGGCCGCCATCGGCGGTTTCGCGGGCGAGCTCTTCGACGGCGGCGCGGCAGGTGGCCTGGAAGGCCGGCTTCAGCACGAGGTCTTCGGGCGGATAGCCGGCGATGAAGAGTTCGGGCAGCACGACGACATCGGCGCCGTCGGCGGCCGCCTGGGCGCGGGCTTTTCGCGCCTTCTCGGCATTGCCGGTGATGTCGCCGACGGTCGGATTGAGCTGGGCCAGCGTGATGGTGAAGCGGGTCGAATTTGTCATGGGGATATTGAAGCCTTTAGGCTAGAGCGTTGCAACCGCCTGAGATCGCAACGCACCTCCACTGTCATCGCCCGGCTTGACCGGGCGATCCAGTCAACACTGTCGGACGGATTAGAACCGAGACGTCATCGCATACGGGATCGCCCGCTTTCGCGGGCGATGACAGACGGAGTTTCGATGCTTCGGCTATGCTCAAAACAACCCCACCCGCTCGCCGAGCGCAAACAGCCACACCATCCCGGCGATCAGCAGCGCGATGGCGACTGCGGCCGAGCCTAGATCTTTCACACGACCAATCTGTGAATCATGCTCCATCGTGACCCGGTCGGCCAGTTTCTCGATGGCGGTGTTGAGGAGTTCGACGGTCAGGACGAGCATCACCACCGCGACCATCTCGATGCGGCGGGCCATGGTGCTGCCGATCAGGACAGCCAAAGGCAACGACAGCAAAAGCGCCACCACCTCCTCGCGAATGGCCCGCTCCGACGTGAAGCCGGAGCGAAGCCCATTCCAGGAGTTGATGGTTGCTCGCCAGAGCCGGTTCATCTAAAGGCCCGCCACCTAAAGGCCTGCCACTTACAGACCCGAAGCAACCGGGAGCGGCTGCTCCTTGCCCGTGCGGGAGGTCTTCAGCAGCTCCGCGATCAGGAATGCCATGTCGATGGACTGCTCGGCGTTCAGGCGGGGATCGCAGACCGTGTGATAGCGGTCGTTGAGGTCCTCGTCGGAGATCGCGCGGGCGCCGCCGGTGCATTCGGTGACGTTCTGGCCGGTCATTTCCAGATGCACGCCGCCGGCATGGGTGCCTTCGGCCGCATGAATCTGGAAGAACGACTTCACCTCGGACAGGATGCGGTCGAACGGGCGGGTCTTGTAGCCCGAATTCGACGTGATCGTGTTGCCATGCATCGGATCGCACGACCACACCACCTTGCGGCCTTCCTTCTGCACCGCGCGGATGAAGCCCGGCAGATGCTCGCCGACCTTCTCGTGACCGAAGCGGTTGATCAGCGTGAGACGGCCGGGCTCGTTGTCCGGGTTCAGGATATCGATCAGCTTCAAGAGCTCATCGGCCTTCAGCGACGGACCGCATTTGAGGCCGATCGGATTCTTGATGCCGCGGAAGTACTCGACATGGGCGTGATCGAGCTGGCGCGTGCGGTCGCCGATCCACAGCATGTGGCCGGAGGTCGCGTACCAGTCGCCCGTGGTCGAATCGACGCGGGTGAAGGCCTGCTCGTAGCCGAGCAGCAGCGCTTCGTGGCTGGTGTAGAAATCGGTCGAGCGCAGCTCCGGATGGCTCTCGAGATTGAGGCCGCAGGCGCGCATGAAGTTCAGCGCATCGGAGATACGGTCGGCCAGTTCCTTGTAGCGACGCGACTGTTGCGAATCCTTGAGGAAGCCGAGCATCCACTGATGCACGCTGCCGAGATTGGCGAAGCCGCCCGTCGCGAATGCGCGCAGCAGGTTCAGCGTCGCCGCCGACTGGCGATAGGCCATCAGCTGGCGCTGCGGATCCGGCACGCGGGATTCCGCCGTGAAGGCGATGTCGTTGATGATGTCGCCGCGATAGCTCGGCAGCTCCACGCCATCCGCCTTTTCCATCGGCGACGACCGCGGCTTGGCGAACTGGCCGGCGATGCGGCCGACCTTCACCACCGGCAGCGCGCCGGCATAAGTGAGGACGACCGACATCTGCAGGAACGCGCGGAAGAAGTCGCGAATGTTGTTCGCGCCATGCTCGGCGAAGGACTCGGCGCAATCGCCGCCCTGCAGGAGGAAAGCCTCGCCGTTGGCCACGCGGGCGAGCTGCTTCTTCAGGTTACGGGCCTCACCCGCAAAAACCAGCGGCGGAAACGTGGCGAGCTGCGCCTCGACGTCGCCTAGGGCCTTCGCATCCGGATATTCCGGCATCTGCATGACGGGCTTGCCCCGCCAGCTCTCGGGTGTCCACCGCTCGGACATGAAATTGTCTCCTGAAAACCGCGCCTTAGGTGGCGACGGAGGCCGCGTTATACATGGCCCATATGGGGATCGCCAGTTGGAAATCCAATCGCCCCGGTCCCGGCCATGCACGCCAAGCCCTTGCACCGGCAATCGAATTCGCATTTGCTGCAGGTGCTGACTGGGGAACTAAAGGATGAGACTGCCGGACGCGGCGCCTGACGACGCATTTTCCGATGACATCACGATCGTGGCGGGGGACGGGTTTGCGCTGGGGGCGACGCTCTATCTACCGCGCGGCGCCCGGACCCATGCGGTCCTGATCAATTCCGCCACTGCCGTGCCGCGGAAAATCTACAAGGGCTTCGCCGGCTATCTGGCGAGCCGTGGCTGTGCGGTGCTGACCTATGATTATCGCGGCACCGGCGATTCCCGCCCCAAGGGCACGACCTCGCTACGCGGCTTCCGGGCCTCCATGGCTGATTGGGCCGCGCTCGATGTGGTGGCCGCAGTGGACTGGATGCGCGAGCGCTACAAGCTGCCACTCGGCTATGTCGGCCATTCCTTCGGCGGCCAGGCGCTGGGCTTGATCCCGAACAATACGGAAGTCTCGCGCGCGCTGCTGGTGGCTGCGCAGGCCGGCACATGGCGGCTGATGACGCCGCCGGAGAACTACCGCATCTATGCGCTGATGAAATTCATCGGCCCCACGCTGGCGGAGATGATGGGCTATGCGCCGGGCAAGATCGGACTAGGCCTCGATCTGCCGAAGAACGTGTTTCTCGAATGGGCCAAATGGGTCACCAGCGACAACTATTTCTTCGACGACCGCAAACTGCGCGCGCTGGTGAACTTCCCCCGCTATCGCGGCGCGCTGCGGGCGTTGAGTTTTACGGACGATCCCTGGGCGACGCGCGCGGCGGTGGACATGCTTTGCGCGGGTTTTACATCCATCAAGCCGGATATCGATAGCATCCGTCCCATCGAAGCGGGCTCGGAGAAGATCGGACATTTCGGATTTTTCAGGCCCGAGCATCGCGACACGCTGTGGCGCGGCGCAGCGGAATGGCTGCAAATGGATGATTGAGGCGCTTGCGCCCGCTCCGCCCTCATGGTGAGGAGCGCGCTTTTGCGCGCGTCTCGAACCATGCGCCGCAAGGCTCCGCGCGTGCGGCCATCCTTCGAGACGTGCGCTGCGCGCACTCCTCAGGATGAGGGACAGAGGAGTGCGCGACTGTCGAAAACCGCCACCGTGTTTCTCCTGATGTTAGAATATCTCAAAGCATTTCCGCGCCGCACGGGACGCTGCGACGATTGGGCCGATTGAAAACCAGCTGTTTTTCAGGGCATTTTCATTTCGCGGGCGCGTGCATTTTCCGTAATCCGCACATCGCGTTTTATTCCCCTGCCCAAAAGCAAATTAAGTTGTGCTGCGTCAGAACGCCGCCTCCCCCATGAGCGAACGACATCAATCGTGCGCAACGTGGGGAGCGACGCATGCACCAGGATCCTTCAACACCATCATTGGCCCGGCTGTTCGCACGCGCGACATTGCTATCCGCGAGCACGCTCGCGCTGACGCTGCTGGCCGCACCGCATGCACAAGCACAAAACGCTGCTGCGCAACGCCAGGGCGCCTCGCCATTGCCGCCGGTGACCGTGGATGCACCGAATACCGTGCGCCGCTCTCGCCGCACTGCTGCGACACAGCGCGCCACGCCAGCCGCACGCCGTCGCACCGCCGCCGCACGGCAGGCCGAGGCGCCCGCCAAGCCGGTGCCGGCTTTCAACCAGCCGCATGATGTCCGCACCGGCACCGTCGGTATCTACGCCAATTCGACGTCCACCGCGACCAAGACCAACACACCACTGCTGAACATCCCGCAGTCGATCAGCGTGCTGACCAAGGACTACATCCAGGACCAGAATTTCCAGGGCATGACCGACGTGACGCGCTATGTGCCCGGCGTCGCCATCCATCAGGGCGAAGGCAATCGCGACGAGCTGGTGATCCGCGGCGTCGATTCCAGTGCCAATTTCTTCGTCAACGGCTTTCGCGATGACGTGCAGTACTTTCGCGATCTCTACAACACGCAGAGCATCGAAGTGCTGAAGGGGCCGAGCGCACTGATCTTCGGCCGCGGCGCCGGTGGCGGCCTTGTCAATCGCACGCTGAAAGAAGCCGATGGCCAGCGCGTCTATCAGACCACGCTGCAGTCAGGCTCCTATGGCGATCGCCGCTTCACGCTGGATGCCGGCCAGGCCGTCAACCCCGACGTCGCCGTGCGCCTGAACGCGATGTATGAAGGCTCGGATACGTTCCGGCAATACGGCAAGCTGGAGCGCTATGGCCTCAATCCGAGCGTGGCCTTCACGCCGAATGATACCACCAAGATCAAGCTCGACTACGAGCTCTATCACGACGAGCGCACCGCCGATCGCGGTAATCCCTCGCAGGCGCTGAGCAATACCGCACCCTCATCGACACGCTTCAACCCGGCCCTGCCCTTCGCGCCCGGCGGCGACCTCACCGCATTCTACGGCGCACCCGGCCTGAACCAGTCCTATGTCGATCTCAATCGCGTGTCGGGCGTGATCGACCACGACTTCGAAAACGGGCTGACGGTGCGCAACGCCACCATGTATGCGAACTTCAAGCGCGGCTATCAGAACATCTATCCCGGCAATGGCACGCTGTCGGGGGCCGTGAATACGACGGATACGTCGTTCAACCGCGCGGCCTATAACAACACCACCGACCGCGAAAACATCTTCAACCAGACCGATTTCACCTACAAGACCTGGACCGGTCCGGTCTTCCACACCCTCGCTTTCGGCACAGAGTTTGGCCGCCAAAGCGGCCTCTCCTTCCGCAATACCGGCTTCTTCCCGAACGGCACGGGCGGCTTGAGCAACACCATCGCCGCCAATCCTTTCGACTCCGCCTATCTCGGCCCGGTCACGTTCCAGCACATCGCCACCGACGCCAACAGCAAGTATCGGCTCAACATCGCATCGGGCTATGTGCAGGACCAGATCGACATCACGCGCTGGCTGCAGATCATTGCGGGCGTCCGCTATGACAATTTCGATCTGCAGGCGACCGACCAGAACACCGGAATCACACGCAGCCGCACCGACGCAAAATTCTCGCCGCGCGCGGCGGTCATCGTGAAGCCGATCGATAACCTGTCGGTCTATGGCAGCTACAGCATCTCGTATCTGCCGGCGTCGGGCGACCAGTTCAGCGCGCTGTCATCGTCCACCGTGCTGCTCGATCCGCAGAAGTTCGACAACAAGGAAGTGGGCGTCAAGTATAACATCCTGCCGCGCCTGCAATACACTGCAGCCGTGTATCAGCTCGATCGCAGCAATGTGCCGCTGGCCAATCCGAATGGCGACGGCACCTTCTTCCTGTCCGGCAAGAACCGCATCCGCGGCTTCGAGACCACGTTGAACGGCTATGTCACCGACATCTGGCAATCAACGGTGGGCTATGCCTATACGGACGCACGGGTGACCAGCGATACATCGGCGACGATCCTTGCCGGCAATCGCGTGCAGCTGGTGCCGTACAATCAGTTCTCCTGGTGGAACAAGGTGCAGATCGATCCGATCTGGGCCGCCGCCGTCGGCATGATCTACTTCTCGAACTCGTATGCCTCGTCGGACGACAGCGTCCGCCTGCCCGGATTCGTCCGCTTCGATGCGGCGCTCTATGCGAAGATCAACCAGAACTGGAAGCTGCAGCTCAATATCGAAAACATCTTCAACAAGGGCTATTGGGCGTCGGCCGACGGCAACAACAACCTGTCGCCGGGCCAGCCGCGGACGTTCCGGATCAGTGCGATCGGGAATTTCTGAGCAACGCAGTCTCTCACTGTCATCACCCGCGAAAGCGGGTGATCCAGTAGACGCCGTACTGAGTGGTTAACATTGAGGCCTCAGTTTACTGGATCGCCCGATCAAGTCGGGCGATGACAATTGAGGCCTACTCCGCCGCCTCGCGCACATAGCGTGCGCTTGGCGTGCGCATGGTCACCAGCTCTTCGGCAGCACTCGGATGCACGGCCACCGTTGCGTCGAAATCAGCCTTGGTCGCCTTCAGCTTGATGCAGATGCCGAGGATCTGGATCAGTTCAGCCGCTTCCGGGCCCACGATGTGACAGCCGACCACCACATCGGTGGAGCCGTCGACGACCAGCTTCATCAGCACACGGCTGTCGCTGCCGGAGATCGTGGATTTGATGCCGCGGAAATCGGTCTTGTAGATATCGACATGGCTGAATTTCGCGCGGGCCTCGTCCTCGGTCAGGCCGACGGTGCCGACTTCCGGCTGGGTGAAGACGGCTGTCGGGATATTGCCGTGATCGACCTTCACGGTCTTGCCGCCGAAGACGGTGTCGGCAAAGGCATGGCCTTCGCGGATCGCCACCGGCGTGAGGTTCACGCGATTGGTGACGTCGCCCACCGCATAGATATGCGGGACATTGGTCTGCGAGAACTCGTTGACGATCACCGCGCCATCGCTGTGCTTGATGGCGACGCCGGCCTTCTCCAAGCCGAGACCATGCGTGTTGGCGTGACGGCCGATGGCGAACAGCACCTGATCCGCGGCAATGCTGGCGCCGCCGGACAGATGCGCGGTGAGTTCGTGGCGGTGCTTGTCGATCGCCTTGATGGTGCAGCCGGTGACGAGGGTGATGCCCTGCTTCTCCATCTCCTTACGGACATGGGCGCGGACGTCTTCGTCGAAGCCACGCAGGATGTTGTCACCGCGATAAACCACGGTGACTGCCGAGCCGAGGCCGGCAAAAATGCTGGCGAATTCCAGCGCGATATAGCCGCCGCCCTGAATCACGATGCGCTTGGGCTGCTCGGGCAGATGAAAGACTTCGTTCGACGAAATGACGTGCTCGATGCCGGGGATCGCGGGCCCGTGGCTGGGCGTGCCGCCGGTGGCGATCAGAATATGCTTGGCGCGAACCGTCTCGCCAGTGCTGAGTTTCAGCGTGTGCGGGTCCTCGAACACCGCGCGCGCTTTGATCGCCTTGGCGCCGGGCTTCTCCACATTGGTGGTGTAGATGCCTTCGAGCCGGGCGATTTCCTTGTCCTTGGCGGCGATGAAGGTCGGCCAGTCGAAGGTGGCTGATGGAATGGTCCAGCCGAAGCCGCGGGCGTCGTCGATCTCGCGGGCGACATGCGAGGCATAGACCATCAGCTTCTTCGGCACGCAGCCGCGGATCACGCAGGTGCCGCCGAAGCGATATTCCTCGGCGACCATGACGCTGGCGCCGTAGCCGGCAGCGATCCGCGCGGCGCGGACACCGCCCGAGCCACCACCAATGACGAACAGATCGACGTCGAAGTCAGACTTGCTGGACATGAATTACTCCGCCGCCACGAGATGATGTCAGCCGTCATTGCGAGGAGCGAAGCGACGAAGCAATCCAGCTCCTGGCTTTCTGAATTGCTTCGCTTCGCTCGCAATGACGGATAGGCTTAGATTTCCTTGCCGCGCTTGCGCATTTCGGCGCGGAACTGGCCGTTCACCTGCTCGGCAAATTGCTGCGCCCACTGCTGCATATAGTTCACGCTGGCGGAAATCGACTGCGGCTCCATCTGCAACAGCTTCTGGCCGAGCGGCGACTTGTAGAATGCCGCGAGATCCTTTAGTTCGGCTTCGGTGAAATCGCTGGCATAGATCTTCGCCATCTGCTCGCCGATCTCCTTGTCGCGGCCGGCATTGGCCTGCGCGACGACGACGGCGACCTCGCCGAGATCCTTCTGATAGTTCAGATTGCTCTGCAGCAGCGAGTCCTTGACGCGCTGGACCATGTTCGGAATGGCGTTCGCATACATGGCGCTCGCATTCTTCATCTGCAGGATTTCCTTGGCGTAGCCGATGGCAGCCGGCGATGCCGGCTTGATCGGGCGCTCGGCAGCGGGCGCGCCCTGCTGGGCGGAGGCCGGCAAGGTCACGGCCACAGCGCCGACCACGAGGCTGGCGGACAACAGCAGTTTCGAGAGAATCTTCATGGCAGTCTCCTTGAGATCGCAGCCTTAGGGCCGCTCAACAACGCGAATTCCATCCGAGCCGGCGAGCACGATGGTGCGCGCCAGGCCGATAAACAGTCCATGTTCGACAACGCCCGGAATGCCGGCGAGCAGACCCGCAAGGCGCGGCGCGTCGGTGATGGTTCCGAGCTTGGCATCCAGGATCCAGTGGCTGCCATCGGTGACGAAAGCATGGCCGTCCTTGCCCTGGCGGATCGTCATCTCGCCGCTTAGCCCGCGTTGCGCGAAGACGCTCTCGATGGCGCGGCGGGTGGCGCCAAGGCCGAACGGGATGACTTCGATGGGCAGCGGGAAACGGCCGAGCTTCGGCACCCACTTTGTCTCGTCGGCGATGACGATCATGCGGTCGGACGCCGCCGCGACGATCTTTTCACGCAGCAATGCGCCGCCGCCACCCTTGATGAGGTTGAGATCGGGATCGGCCTCGTCGGCGCCGTCAACGGTGAGGTCGAGATGATCGATGGCATCGAGCGTGGTCAGTGGCACGCCACAGGCTTCGGCCTGGATGCGGGTCGCTTCCGAAGTCGGGACGCCGATGACCTTCAGGCCTGCTTTCACGCGCTCGCCGAGCAGATCGACGAAATGCTTGGCGGTCGAGCCGGTGCCGAGGCCGAGCTTCATGCCGTCCTGAACCTGCTCCAGCGCCTTGGCGGCAGCCTGTCGTTTCAGCTCGTCCATATTCATCGCAGCGGCGGTCCTTGTTGGGCATCGTCCCGCAAGCGGGAGGCGCGGCATATCTAGCGACGTTTGGGGGTGAGGAACAGGGTGCAAGGCGTGCATTCCCGGGGGATGCCGGTCTGCATCCCCAGCAGGCGATCCAGCCCCTTGCAGGATCGGCCCCGGACCGCTAGCGATCGGCCCATGACCACAGCCCCCCTCGTCGTTTTCGACCGCGACGGCACCCTCGTCGATACCGCCCCTGACCTGATCAGCGCCCTCAACCATGTGCTGGCCCGCGAAGGCCTGGCCCCCGTGCCGCTGGCCTCGGCGCGCAAAATGATCGGCCAAGGCGCGCGAAAACTGATCGAGCGCGGGCTCGAGGCCGAAGGCCGCGAGATGACACCGGATGAAGTGACCCGCCTGACCGCGGATTTCATCGACTTCTATGCCGAACACATCGCCGATGAGTCGCGCCCGTTCGACGGGCTGATCGAGGCACTGGATACGCTGGAAGCAAAGGGATACCGTTTCGCGGTCTGTACCAACAAGCTCGAATGGCTGTCGAAGCTGCTGCTGGAGAAACTCGGCCTCACCGCCCGATTCGCCGCCATCTGCGGCGCCGACACATTTGGCGTCTCGAAGCCCGATCCGGTGATCCTGCAACAGACCGTCGCACAGGCAGGCGGCACCATGTCGGCAGTGGTCATGGTCGGCGATGCCGGTCCGGATGTGGGCGTTGCCCGTCGCGCCAATGTACCGGTGATCGGCGTCACTTTTGGCTATACGGACACCCCGATCGCCGAGTTAAAGCCTGACGTGGTGATCGAGCACTTCCGCGATCTACCCGCCACGGTTGCGCGCCTGATTCCAGCCAAGTGTGCATAGCCTGCTCAGGCTGTTACGCTTTTCTGGTTTCTCCACGAACGGATTAACCATTTATTTACTATCACGCGTCGGCTGGTTGCGTCATTAGACCCACGCTCTTATTGTCGGCGTCTGGGGACTGCGGCAAGCCGCGAAAGTAACGGATACAACTATGCGTCGAGTACTCCTATTGACGGCAGCAGGCCTGAGCCTCGCTGGCTGCTCCTCCTTCTCCATGGATGCCTTCAAGTCGGCACCGGAGCCGGTTACCGTTCAATTCGAATCGACGCCCCCCGGCGCCGAAGCGAAGACGTCGGTCGGTCCTGCCTGTACGACCCCGTGCTCGCTGCCGATCGTGACCGAAGGCGATTTCAGCGTGACCTTCACGCTGCCCAAGTTCCAGCCCGCCACCGTGCCGGTGACCGTCACCCGCGTTCCGGCCGAATTCGCTTCGCCTGCGCGCACGGTTGTCGATCCGAGCCCGGTTGCCGTCGAGCTGCAGCCGGCAGTGTCGCCGCGCAAGGCCCGCAAGGCTGCCAAGAAGCGCGCTGCTGCTCCGGCAGCCGAACAGGCCGCGCCTGCCGCAAGCACGCCCTTCCCGAATCCGCGCTAAGTCCGGGCATCGGCGGATAGCGAAACGCAATCCGCCGATAAGCTCTCGGAATGATCTCATTCGCTACACGTTGCCGTATCGCAATTGTGCCCTGCGCATTGCATGATTACATTGTGACGAGCGGCCCACGCGCCGCCAGTTGCATGCAGCAAGGCGTTTGAATGTCGGTATCCGAACTCATCCCCGCCCAGTCCTCCTCCGCCATGACCGATCCATTCGGTCGGCGGATCAGCTATCTGCGCGTCTCGGTGACGGATCGCTGCGATCTCCGCTGCTTCTATTGCATGTCGGAAGACATGACCTTCCTGCCGAAAGCCGATCTGCTGACGCTGGAAGAGCTCGACCGCCTGTGCTCGGCGTTCATCGCCAAGGGCGTGACGAAGCTGCGCCTCACCGGCGGCGAGCCGCTGGTACGCCGTAACGTGATGGGGCTGGTGCGCTCGCTGTCGCGGCACCTCAAGACCGGCGCGCTACAGGAGCTGACGCTCACCACCAACGGATCCCTGCTCTCGAAATATGCCGATGAGCTCGCCGATTGCGGCGTGAAGCGCATCAATGTGTCGCTCGACACGCTGGATGCCACCAAATTCAAGACCATCACGCGCTGGGGCGATCTTGCCAAGGTGATGGCGGGCATCGACGCTGCACAGGCCGCAGGCCTTGCCGTGAAGATCAATGCGGTGGCGTTGAAAAACCTCAACGAGGACGAGATCCCGGCACTGATGGAATGGGCGCATGGCCGCGACATGGCGCTGACGCTGATCGAGGTGATGCCGATGGGCGATATCGGCGAAGGCCGCATCGACCAGTATCTGCCGCTGTCGCTGCTGCGCTCGCGCCTTGCCAACAATTACACGCTCACCGACCTGCCCGACGACACAGGCGGCCCCGCCCGCTACGTGCGTGTCGCCGAGACCGGCGGCAAGCTCGGCTTCATCACGCCGATGACGCATAATTTCTGCGAGAGCTGCAACCGCGTCCGCATCACATGCACCGGCACGATTCATACGTGCCTGGGGCACGAGGATGCGTCCGACCTGCGCAAGCCGCTGCGCGCCTCCGCCGACAACCAGCTGCTGAACGCGACCATCGACCGTGCCATCGGTCTGAAGCCGAAAGGCCACGATTTCATTATCGATCGCCGCCACAACCGGCCGAGCGTCAGCCGGCATATGAGCGTGACCGGCGGCTGACCCTCCTACTGCCTTACCCTTCCACAGACCCCCCGACCAATGGCCTGTTTTGAACCGTCAATTTCTGATTGACGATTGCATGACGCGCTGAAATGGTGCCGCAAATTTTGATCGCCCAGCGGAAAAAGCTCCGCTTTCTCAGTGAGAAAGACGTGATCCGCGAGAGGTCGGGCGAGTTTCGGGGGAAACCGTGGACGTACTTAAATTCACGAATGCCATCGATCGGCTGAGCGATGCCTTCGGCTTCGTCGCCAAATGGCTGGTGCTGTTCGCCTGCCTGATCAGCGCCGGCAACGCGACCATCCGCTATCTCTTCCATTACTCGTCGAATGGCTGGCTCGAAATCCAGTGGTACATGTTCGCGGGCATCGTGTTCTTCGGTGCCTCGCAGACATTGCGCCTCAATGAACATGTGCGCGTCGATCTGCTCTACTCAGCCGTCTCCGACCGCGTGCGGCTGTGGATCGATATCATCGGCATCTGCGTCTTCCTGCTGCCGGCGATGATCTATCTCACCTACATGACCACGCCGTTCTTCCTGAATTCATGGAATTCGCAGGAATATTCCAGCAATGCCGGCGGCCTGATCCTGTGGCCGGTGAAACTCGTGCTGCCGGTCGGCTTCGGCCTGCTGGTGCTGCAGGGCGTCGCCGAACTGATCAAGCGCATCGCGGCACTGGCCGGCATCGTCAAGATCGACACCCATTACGAAGCGCCGCTGCAATAGCGGCGTTTGCTTTTTCAGCTCTTCGCGTTTCGACCCGATAATCGATAGTCAGGTATACCCGATGTTCTCCTACGGCGTGTTTCCTCCGCTGATGTTCGGCACCATGATCTGTTTCATGGTGTTCGGCTTCCCGGTCGCCTTCTCGCTCGCCGCTGTCGGCCTGTTCTTCGGCATTCTCGGTATTTTCTCCGGGCATTTCGATCCATCATTCCTGCAGGCACTGCCGTTCCGTTTCTACGGCACGATCTCGAATGACCTGCTGCTGTCGATCCCGTTCTTCACCTTCATGGGCGCCATCCTCGAGCGCTGCGGCCTCGCTGAAGATCTGCTCGAAGGCACCGGCCAGCTGTTCGGCAAGATTCCCGGCGGCCTCGCTTACGCCGTGATCCTGGTCGGCGCCGTGCTCGGCGCCATCACCGGCACTGTCGCGGCATCGGTGATCGCCATGGGCGTGATCTCGCTGCCGATCATGATGCGCTATGGCTATGACATGAAGCTCGCCACCGGCGTCATCGCGGCATCCGGCACCATCACGCAGCTGATCCCGCCTTCGCTGGTGCTGATCGTGCTGGCCGACCAGCTCGGCCGCTCCGTCGGCGACATGTATCTCGGCGCCATCGGCCCCTCGATTCTGCAGGTCGTGATCTTCCTGCTGTTCATCGTCGTGATGTCGATCCTGCGTCCGACCTCGATGCCGCCGATTCCGGAACATGCGCGCGAGCCGATGGGCTGGAAGCTGATCAGCCGCGTGCTGTGGGGCATGATCCCGTCGCTGGTGCTGATCTTCCTCGTGCTCGGCACCATCGGTCTCGGCCTCGCAACCCCCACTGAAGCTGGCGCCATGGGCGCTGTCGGCGCCATCGTGCTGGCCGCGATCCACCGCCGCCTCACCTGGCCGCTGGTCGAACAGGCGATGACCTCGACCATGCGCCTCACCTCGATGGTGGTGTTCATCCTGATCGGCTCGACCTGCTTCAGCCTTGTCTTCCAGGGCATGGACGGCTCGCACTGGATCGAACATCTGCTCACGGGCCTGCCCGGCGGCGCCGTCGGCTTCCTGGTGTTCGTGAACATCTTCGTGTTCTTCCTGGCGTTCTTCCTCGACTTCTTCGAGATCGCCTTCATCATCATCCCGCTGCTGGCGCCGGTGGCGGCCAAGCTCGGCATCGATCTCGTCTGGTTCGGCGTGCTGCTCTGCGTCAACATGCAGACCTCGTTCATGCATCCGCCGTTCGGCTTCGCGCTGTTCTATCTGCGCGGCATCGCGCCGCCGGAAGTGAAGAGCCGCGACATCTATCTCGGCGCCATCCCTTGGGTCGGTATGCAGATCCTGCTGGTGATCATCGTGATCATGTGGCCGGGCCTCGTGACCTACTGGATCGACAACACGGTGATCGATACGAGCAACGTGAAGATCGAGATCCCGCAGATCGAAATGCCGGCGATGCCGGATTTCGGGCAACCGAAGTAGCCGAGCGATTGGGCTAGCCGTCGAACACCACTTCGGCCTCGCCCAATCCTTCAAAGCGAACGACGCAGCGATCGCCGGGCTGCAGGAATGGCAGCCCGGTCCAGCTTCCCGTCGTCACGATGTGACCCGCTTTCACCCCACCCGGCATCATGTTGGCCAGCGCGACCGCGCCGGCAATCGGGTCGTTCGTTGGATGGCCGCCCTCGCGATCAATCTGCACCTCACCATTGACGATGAAGGTCATGCGGAGTCTGGCCAGATCGAGATGCGACCAGTCAGCCGTCTCCGGTCCGATCACCAGGCCCGCATTGATCCCACAATCGGCGAGTTGTTCGAGCTTCGGCCGGCTGAGTGGCTCGCGAAAGCGGCTTGAGACAATCTCGATGACCGGCAGCACCGTTACGGCGCTGGCGATCTCCTCGCACGTGTAAGGCGCGCTGCGCGCCGGTAGGTCGCGGGTGAACCTGAAGGCGGTTTCGCCCTCGACGCCGAGATGGGGCGCTTCGGCGACGGCCATATGTGCCGGGCTCGCGCGCACCATGCGCGCCTCGATCAGACCGCGGGTCGGCTCGGCATCGGGTGGTGCGCCTGCCTTGAATGCACCGACGGGTTCGCCGACCAGCACCGCCACGCGATCCTGGATCTCATGACCCTCTGCCACGGAGGATGGCGTCACCGGAAGCCGGTCGATCTGCGTCCCACTGCGGCGGGCGTCAGCAAGCAACACAGCGGCGGCTTCAATCTCGGCTTCGGTCATGGTGGTCGGTCCCGTGAATCAGGTTGAGACCGACCCTAGCTGTTTTCATCCGCGGGCAACACGCGTTGCACACTCCGCCCCTCATGGTGAGGAGGCGCCTGTTAGGTGCCGTCTCGAACCATGGCTGCAGGCTCCGAGCATGTCGCCATCCTTCGAGACGCGGCGCAAGAGCGCCGCTCCTCAGGATGAGGGGCGGGAGTTGCCGCCTATCACCCCCGCGGGCGTGAGCGGATCATGTAGTTGTCGTAGGAAAATTCCGCGACCTGCCACCACGCATATTGATCGGCACGGAACGCGACCATGTGGTCGTACAGCTTCTTGAAATTCGCATTCTTGGCGGCGATCTCGCTATAGAGATCGTTCGCCGCCTTGAGCGACGCATCCAGGATCGCGGGCGAGAACGCACGCAACTGGGTCCCGCTTGCGACCAGTCGCTTGATCGCCGGCGGATTATACGCATCGTAGCGCGCCTGCATCGCCTCGTTGGCCATCGACGATGCCGTCTTGATCAGCGACTTGTAGGCCGGGGGCAGTTGCTCCCATTTCGCGATATTGACCATGTGATGGATGGTCGGCCCGCCATCCCAGAAACCGGGGTAATAATAGTATTTCGCGACCTTCTGGAATCCGAGCTTCTCGTCGTCATAGGGGCCGACGAATTCCGCGGCATCCACCGTGCCCTTCTCCAGCGATGCATAGATGTCGCCGGCACCGACTTGCTGCGGCACGACGCCGATCTTCGCGAGGACATTGCCGGCGATGCCGCCGATGCGCATCTTGAGGCCGTTGAGATCGGCGACCTCCTTGATCTCCTTGCGAAACCAGCCACCCATCTGACATCCGGTATTGCCAGCCGCAAACGCGATCAGATTGTAGTTTTTCAGGAACTCATTGAAGAGTTCACCACCGCCACCGGATTGCAGCCACGCCGTTTGCATGCGGCTGTTCAGGCCGAACGGCATCGACGTGCCGATCGCAAAAGTCGGATCCTTGCCGACATAGTAGTAGCCGGCAGTCTGCGCCATCTCGACGGTGCCGTTGGATGCCGCGTCGAGTGCCTGCAGGGCCGGCACGATTTCACCTGCTGCAAAGACCTGAATCTGAAACTTGTTGTCGGTCGCTTCGGCAACGGCCTTGGCGAACAGGTCCGTGGCGCCATAGATCGTATCAAGCGACTTCGGAAAGCTCGATGTCAGCCGCCATTTGATTTCCGGCATCGACTGCGCAATGGCGGGTGACGCGACGGCTGCGGTTGCGCCAGCGGCACCAAGCCCTGCCATGCGGATGAATTCACGACGCTTCATGTGTTTCTCCCTCACCTGCTCGCCCCTCTGCCGGAGGCATGACTCGATGATGAAGCAATCGCGCGAGAAGCCAAGAAAATTCACGACACCACACACGTCTCCCTCATCCTGAGGAACATGCCGAAGGCATGTGTCTCGAAGGATGGCCGCACGCGCCGGTGCCTCACAGCTCATGGTTCGAGACGGCGCTACGCGCCTCCTCACCATGAGGGACGGCAGAGGTCAGCAAAAAGCCCGGCCTCCTCGCGGAGACCGGGCTTCCTGATGAGGCGATCCGTTCAGATCAGCCGCGCGTGCGCGAGCGGATCATGAAGCTGTCGAAGGTATATTCGGCGACCTGCCACCACAGATATTCGTCGGAACGATAGGCCTGCATCGCATCGATCGACTTCTTGAAGTCGGGATTCTTCGACGAGATGTCGGCCCAGAGCTCGTTGGTCGCCTTGAGGCAGGCATCGAGCACTTCGTTGGTGAACGGACGCAGCTGCGTGCCCGATGCCACGAGCTGCTTCAGCGCCTGCGGGTTCTGCATGTCGTAGCGTGCCGCCATCCAGGTGTTGGCATTCGCACAGGCATTCGCAAGGATCGCCTGATAGTTCTTCGGCAGCGCATTGAACTTGTCGAGATTGGTGAAGGCATGCACCGTCGGGCCGCCTTCCCAGAAACCTGGATAGTAATAGTACTTGGCGACCTTCTGGAAGCCGAGCTTCTGGTCGTCATAGGGACCGACCCACTCGGCCGCATCGATGGTGCCTTTTTCCAGCGACGGATAGATGTCGCCGCCTGCGAGCTGCTGCGGCACCACGCCGACCTTCTGCAGCACCTGGCCGGCAATGCCGCCGATGCGCATCTTCAGGCCGTTCAGATCGGCAACGGTCTTGATCTCCTTGCGGAACCAGCCGCCCATCTGCGTGCCGGTGTTGCCGCAGGGATGACCGATAACGCCGAACTTCTTGTAGAACTCGTTGCCGAGCTGCTCACCGCCGCCCTGATACCACCAGGAATTCTGCTGGCGCGCATTGAGGCCGAACGGCACCGACGCGTAGATCGCGAAGGTCGGATCCTTGCCGACATAGTAGTAGGACACCGTGTGGCACATTTCGACGGTGCCATTCGAGGTGGCGTCGAGCACCTGCAGGCCCGGCACCAGTTCGCCGGCCGCGAACACCTGGATCTGGAATTTGCCGTCGGTCATTTCCGACACCTGCTTCGCCATCATCTCGGCGCCGCCATAGATGGTGTCGAGCGACTTCGGGAAGGACGACGCGAGGCGCCACTTAATTTCCGGCGTGGACTGCGCGATGGCCGGTGCCGCAACAGCGGCGGTCGCTGCAGCGCCTGCTGCCGAGACCTTCAAAAACTCACGACGCTTCATTCAAGCTCTCCTTTTAAAGCGTTTCCCCAGAAATCCTTTGGGCCTTTTGGCGGCCCTGTCGCATCGCGATTCAGCCGCCAAAACCCTTGGTTCGGCGCTGATGTAACACGGTTATGAAGCGGCGGAAAATGAGACGAGTGTCGTAGTTCGCCCGATTGGACGAAAGTACTATGCGGCATTCTGCGCCCGCTTCGCAGGCGCAGCGCAATCAGGCCAGCACGGCCTTCAGGCTGTCCCGGACCTGCTGGCCGATGTTTCGATAGATCGCCGCATGAGGCCCATCGGGCTCGCTGACCACCACCGGCGTGCCGGCATCGGACATCGCGCGAATGGACATGTGCAGCGGCACCTCGCCGAGGAACGGCACACCGAGCCGCTCGGCCTCGTGGCGCGCACCGCCATGGCCAAAGATGTCCGAACGGGTGCCGCATTCCGGGCACTGGAAATAGCTCATATTCTCGATGATGCCGAGTACGGGGACATTGACCTTGGTGAACATCGCGAGGCCGCGGCGGGCATCGATCAGCGCCAGGTCCTGCGGCGTCGAGACGATGACGGCGCCCTTCAGCGGCACGTTCTGCGCCAGCGTGAGCTGGGCATCGCCGGTGCCGGGCGGCATATCGACGACGAGGACGTCGAGCTGTCCCCAGGCGACATCGCGCAGCATCTGGGTGATGGCCGACATCACCATCGGCCCGCGCCAGATCATGGCGGTCTCTTCCTCAACAAGGAAGCCGATCGACATGATCGACAGACCGAAGCGCTCGATCGGGATCATCTTCTTGTTGTCGTCGAGGGTCGGCTTTTCGTTGATGCCGGTCAGGCGCGGCACCGACGGTCCGTAGATGTCGGCATCGAGCAGCCCGACCTTGAGTCCGAGAGCGCGCAGGCCCAGCGCCACATTCAGCGACGTCGTGGATTTGCCGACGCCACCCTTGCCCGACGCGACGGCGATCACCGCTTTCACGCCGGGAATCTCGGCCTGCTTGCCCATCGCCGACGGCGCGCCGGGCGGCTGATGCGGCCGATGGGCCGAGACCGGCTGCACGCCATGCGAATGGCCGCCAGGACCGTGGCGATGCGGTGCCGGCGCCGATGGCGCCGAGCCCGGCTTGCGCTCCGCCGTCAGCGCCACCATCGCGCCAGTGACGCCGGGAATGGCGCGCACGGCGGCTTCCGCCTGCGCACGCACGCTTTCCCAGGCCCGCGCCTCGGCGGCATCCACGTTGATGGAGAACATCACCCGACCGTCCGTGACGGCGATTTCGGACAACACATTGGCATGCGCCAGCGGCACGCCACGCGGCGACGCCACTTTGGCCAGGCCATCGAGAACCTGTTGTTTCGAAACGCTCAAATGCTCTCTCCCGGTCGGCGCAAGTCAGACCGCAGAGATAGTCGCATTCGGGCGGGTGTCCATGACGAATTTGAGAAAATGCAGATCGGTGCGCTGCACCGCTCAGCGTCCGGCCAGGGGATCAGCCGGTGGATCGTCCAGGTTTCGGCCGCCATCGCCCACGCGATGCAGGATCGCGAGAATTTCGGATTGAGTCGTCAGAACCTTGTTCTCGAGCAGGATGATGTCGCTTTTCACATCGTGAATGTCGCGCCTGAGGGAGCGAATATCGTCGCGCAAATTCGAGAACCCCTCACTCGTATCGCGCTCGATCCGCCCGAAGCCCTCGCTCACATCACGCTCGATCCGCCCGAACCGCTCACCATGTTGCTGTTGGGTGTCGAGCGCCAGATCGAGCTTGCGATTCATTGCACGCAACTGTGCCATCATAAAGATGGTGATATTGCCCTGATCGCTGTCGGTCTCGCTCATGCGGTACAGCTTTCGTTCAATGCAAGTAGCGAATGATAGACGAAACGACGACAATCGCAAAGGTGGTCACGCACCATTTTCGCAATCAAGGGACGGCCTGGTGGCCCTTGCCCCGCCTTATCCAGTGACTATGCTGCGCCCGCTTCGCGTTCCCGTCGCCCGCACGGGATACTCACCTCCCAACAGTCGATAGCCGGCGCGTAAGCCGGCAGCACATAAGGGTTCGGATATGGCCAAAGTTGCTTTCATCGGTCTCGGCGTCATGGGCTTCCCCATGGCCGGTCATCTCGCCACCAAAGGCGGCCACGAGGTCACCGTCTACAATCGCAATGCAGCCAAGTCGAAAGCATGGGCGGAGAAGTTCGGCGGCAAGTCGGCGCCGACCCCGAAGGCTGCTGCCGAGGGCCAGGATTTCGTGATGGCCTGCGTCGGCAATGACGACGACCTCCGTTCGGTCACCACCGGTGCCGACGGCGCCTTCAGCGGCATGGGCAAGGGCAAGATCTTCGTCGATCACACCACCGCCTCCGCCGAAGTTGCCCGCGAGCTCGATGCAGCCGCCACCAAGGCCGGCTTCCACTTCATCGACGCCCCCGTCTCCGGCGGCCAGGCCGGTGCCGAGAACGGCGCGCTGACCGTGATGTGCGGTGGCGAGGCCTCGGTCTATGCCAAGGTCGATCCGATCATCGCCGCCTATGCCAAGATGCAGAAGCTGCTCGGCCCGGCCGGTTCCGGCCAGCTAACCAAGATGGTCAACCAGATCTGCATCGCGGGCCTCGTCGAGGCGCTGTCGGAAGGCATCCACTTCGCCAAAAAAGCTGGGCTCGACGTGAACTCGGTGGTCGAGGTGATCTCCAAGGGCGCCGCCCAATCGTGGCAGATGGAGAACCGCCACAAGACCATGAATGAGGGCAAGTTCGACTTCGGCTTTGCCGTCGAGTGGATGCGCAAGGACCTGTCGATCTGCCTCGCGGAAGCCCGCCGCAACGGCGCCAGCCTGCCCGTCACGGCGCTGGTCGATAACTTCTACGCAGAAGTGGAAAAGATCGGAGGCAAGCGCTGGGACACGTCCAGCCTGCTCGCTCGTTTCGAGAAGTAAGCACTTCACAATACAAACGAATCCGCGGCCGGGCGAAGCGCAACGCGCGTCCCCGGCCGCTCTCGTTTTCACAGTAAATTAACCGGATTGGCGCGTTCTTTAAGGCGCCCTTTAAGGATTGTGCGGCACAGATAATGATCTGTGAAAACCGCCCGCAGTTGCGTGCAGGATTTGTGTAAGCGTGATGAGTGAGCCCGCCGCCAGGCCCGAGGTCGTCCAGCTTCCGGCTGAAGAGCCAGTCGCTGCGCCGCGCAACCGGCGGGCGGCCCAGCAGCGTGTGCGCGAGGCCCGCGACCGCCTGACCTCGACCTCCGGCACCCGCCCCGCTTTCGACCGCGAGCTGCTCCGCCAATACGCCCAGACCCGCCTCTCCGCCTCGCTGGTGGTCACGCTGCTGGTGGTCGGCACCGGCATCGTGTTCGGCGTCTGGCTGCAGCCGCTGCCCGCCGCCGCCTGGGCCTGCGGCATGCTGTGCATCCATGCCGTCATCCTGCGCGCCTGCAACCGCTATCTCGCCGAACCGCCGGGCCCGAACACCACGCGACAATGGCGGACGCGCTTCATGGCGCTCGATCTGCTCTACGGCCTCGCATGGACCACCATCCTGGTGCATCCCACCGGCGCCGACGTCGTCTCCAATTCGCTGATGATGTTCCTGATGCTGCTGGTGGTGGCCGTCTCCAGCATGCTCGCATCGAGCCTGCCCATCGCTGCCATCGCCGCCACGGCCCCGGTGACCTTCGGCGTCGCCATGAGCTTCATCGTGCGCGGCAATTTCGACAATTACGTCCTCGCGGCACTCGCCGTCGCGGCCGAGGGCTATTTCATCCTGCTCGCCCAGCGCCTGCATTCGACGACGCTTGCCGCCCTCGAAGCGCGCGCCGAGAAAGACGCCCTGATCGGCGAGCTCGAACAGGCCAAGGCGA
Source organism: Tardiphaga sp. (assembly GCF_044336785.1). Taxonomy (GTDB): domain Bacteria; phylum Pseudomonadota; class Alphaproteobacteria; order Rhizobiales; family Xanthobacteraceae; genus Tardiphaga. Next base: position 33,750 of record NZ_JBIIOT010000058.1, read on the forward strand.
TCTCGGACGAAGCGCGCCACCGCGCCGAAGCTGCGAACGTCGCCAAGTCCCGCTTCCTGGCCCAGATGAGCCATGAACTCCGCACGCCGCTGAATGCCATTCTCGGCTTCTCGGAAGTGATGAAGAGCGAGATTTTCGGCGCGCATGCGGTCGCGGTCTACAAAGACTATTCCGGTGACATCCATAACTCGGGCGTGCACCTGCTCAATCTCATCAACGAGATTCTCGATCTCTCGCGCATCGAGGCCGGCCGCTACGAGCTCAACGAAGAAGCCGTCTCGCTCGAACACGTCGTCGCCGATTGCCATCACCTCCTGAAGCTGC
>NZ_JBIIOT010000143.1:0-9330 GCF_044336785.1 Tardiphaga sp.
TCCCCCAAGGCCACTTCCCAGGGAGTTCGAATTGCTGTCATGGTCGATCTTGAATTAGCAGGCAGCCTGCTGACGCTACGTTTTCTGCCACCCTATGCCGACACCGACGAGCGCGACTATCTGGCCGCGCTGGTGCGGGTCGGCGAGCATGCGCAGCCGTTCGAATTCCTCATTCTGTTCGGCGGTGGCGGGCGCAAGCTGTCCGTGGCCGGTGAGCGCGAGCAGGCGCTGTGGTTCAAAGCCACGCGCAAACATGTGTCGGCGCATTGCCGCGCGGTTGCGATCGTGCGTCCGGGAGCCAATGAGAAAATGCAAGAGACCTTTCGCAAGCTGTGGCCAATGCCGCTGGTGGCGATGGAAGACGAGGCCGCCGCGCGTGCCTTCCTCGCCGTACATGGCGGCGTCGCATGAGCACAGTCGTGATCGACGCGCCGGCTGCCGCGCCTGTGATCGGGCGCAGGCGGCTGTTTGTCGTGCTCGGTGGGCTCTATCTCGCGCAGGCGATTCCATCCTATCTGTTTGCCGCGGCGCTGCCGCCGATCATGCGCGAAGCCGGCGTGTCGCGCAGTGAGATCGGCTATCTCAGCCTCTGGTTCCTGCCGCTGCTGCTGAAGTTCTTCTGGGCGCCCTGGGTCGATCGCATCCGTCCCTTCGCACGCGCGCATCGTGCCGGCTGGGTGATCGTCACCCAGACCGGCGTCATTCTCAGCCTGCTGTGCCTGATCCCGCTCGGCTCAACCAATGTCTGGGGCATCATCGCGGTCGGCCTTGTCGGCTCGTTCCTGATCTCCACCCAGGACATCGCCACCGACGGCTATGCGGCGAAATATCTGGCGCCGGAAGATCGCCCGATCGGCAATGCGATCCAGGGCGGCTCGGTGGCCTTCGGCGTCGTCATCGGCGGCACGCTCGGGCTGGTGCTGTATTCGTATATCGGCTGGACCGGCATGCTGCTGACCATCGCGGCTTTCTCGCTAATCCCGCTCTTCGCCGCCTTTGCCATGCAGGAGAGCGAAGCTGACGTCATCGATCCCGCCAAGCCACGCCCGTCGATCATGGCGTTCCTGCGCCGGCGCGAGGTGCGCAACATTCTCTGGATCGCGCTGATCTACCGGATGAGCGAAGGCCTCGTGAAGACGATGGAGGGCAGCTATCTCGTCGATGCCGGCGTGCCGCTGGCGCAGATCGGCTATCTCTCCGGCGGCGCTGCGACGACAGCCGGCTTGGCCGGCGCGGCGGGCGCCGCCTGGCTGCTGCATCGTTTCGGCAGCGGCTGGACGCTGGGATTGCTGGGCATCCTGCGCACGATCTGTTTCGCGCTGTTCACCGCGCATGCCCTCGGCATCATCACCGGCATCCTGCCGATCTTTGGCGCGGCCGGCTTCCAGACGCTGATCCGCTATATGGAGATCGTTGCGCTCTACAGCCTGTTCATGTCGGCGGCATCGAAAGAGCAGCCGGGCACCGATTTCACCATTCTCGCTTGTGCCCAGCTCATCATCTATTTCATCGGCTCGATGCTGTCCGGCCGCATCGCCGATCTCCTCGGCTATGGCACGCTGTTCAGCGTCGCCACGGTGCTGTCGCTGGTCGCGGCGGTGGCGACGATGCGGATCTTGGCGCGTAGCGCGTAGGATGGGTTGAGCGCAGCGATACCCATCACGACGAGCGCCGGAGCACGCGGTGATGGGTATCGCTCCGGCGCTATCGCGCCTGCACTCAACCCATCCTACGATCCCCCCTAGTTCGACACCGCCAGGTCCTTTGTGAAACTCCGATCCACTGCCTTGCTGACGTCGATCTGCTTGCTCACGATGCCGTAGCGCGTCGCGCGATCCGATGCCTCCTGAAACTCCTTCACCACCCCGTCATCGATGGCGATCGGCCGGGTGTCCTGTTGCTGATAGGCGCGCAGCAGCACGTCTTCCGGCAGCTTGGTCAGTTCGGCCGTGCTCTTGGCATAGTCCGGCAGGCGTGAACGCGACCACTCGCGCGCCTTGTTCAGCCGGTTGAGGAAGTCCGCGATGGCTTCGCGCTTGGTTGCGATGGCCTGATCGGATGCCACGATGAACGTAAGCGTCGGTGTCAGTCCCGCGCCGTCGGTCACCACGCGCGCATTGTCCTTCAGGACTGCATAGGAAATATAGGGCTCCCAGACGGCCCAGCCATCGATCGAACCGGCCACCAATGCGATCTTCGCATCGACCGGGCCGAGCGGCGCGAAGGTGGCGTCGGTGGTCTTGTAACCGCCTTTCTCCAAAGTCGCATTGATCAGGAACTGACCCCAGCCGCCGCGCGTGCCGGCGAGGCGCTTGCCCTTGAGGTCGTCGAGTGTCTTGATCGGTGAGTCATTGCGCACAAGGATCGCCTGCGTGTTCGCATTGGCGCGCACGCCGCCGATCGCCTTGATCGGCGAGCCATTGGCGTACACCGTCAGGAACGACAGGTCGCCGGTATGGCCGACATCGAGCGCACCGGCATTGATGGCTTCGAGGATCGGTGCCGCGGCAGGGAATTCCGACCACTGAATCTTGTAGGGCAGGTCCTTGGCCTGGCCGGAGAATTCCAGCAGCGAGCGGTTGCCGCCCTTCTGGTCGCCGATGCGCAGCACGATCGGGTCGGCGGCGAAGGCGGAGCCAGCCAGTGTTGCGCTGAACGCGGTGGCGATGAGGGTGGAAAACAGGCGGCGGGTCATGGAAGCGTCGGTCATGGCGGCGGTGCTTTTCTCTGCTGCGACAATCGCGTCAAAGCTACGACCGGGCCCGCGCCAGTCAATGAAATGGCTGGCTGAATGATCGCGCGATCAGGCAAGGAACCTATCGCCGTCTCGGCAGGTTTTGGAAGGAATGCGTTTGCGGCCCGTTCTGGCGCCGGCGGCGCATTGTTCCGCGTCGTCAAATAGCCATCTCTGTGAGGCGAAATGAGGCGAGCATCGGTCTGATGAGATCGATAAATTTGTAGTTGCCCGGCAGCCGGGCCGGGAGCATTTTCACGTGGCGTCGGTACTTCAGTTGATTTCGTCGCTGACCGTCGGCGGCGCCGAGCGCCTGCTGATCAATTTCGCGGCCAGCTGCACGCCGGGAGCAGGCGTTCCGCAGGTCTTCGTCATCATCAATGATCGCATTCATCCGGATTTCGAGGCCGAGCTCACGGCGTCAGGCCACCCCGTCTATTTCCTCCGCCGCGCGCCCGGCAATCGCAATCCCCGCATCATCCTGACGCTGCTGAACATCATTCGCCGCCACGATATCCGCGCCATCCATGCCCATGACAGCGGCGCCAAGCATTTTGCGATGCTGAGCAAGCTGTATCGGCCGATGAGTGTCGGCACCACGATCCACAATACGGGCATCGTGCAGACATGGGACCGGGTCAAGCTGCGGTTGCATCAGCGCTTTGTCGACTGGAATATCGCGATTTCCGCGGCCGTCGAGCGCGAATGCGCCAGCGTCCATCTCAAGCGGTTGTTCAAGGTGCATAACGGCATTCCGCTGCAGCCCTTCCGCGCCATCGATCGCGAGCGGGTGGTCGGCACGCCGCTGCGTCTCGTCAATGTCGCGCGCATCTATCCGAAGCAGAAGGGGCAGGACATCCTGATCAAGGCGCTGGCGATCTGTGTGGCGCGCGGTCTTGATGTCCGTTGCGATTTCGTCGGTAGTCCGCCGGAAGGCGATAGCGCCACGATAGGCAGCCTGAAGGCGCTGACCATTGCCGAGGGCGTATCCGATCGCATCCGCTTTCTCTGCGGCCGCACCGATGTGCGCGGGCCGCTGGCTGAAGCGGATATGTTCGTATTGCCATCGCGCTTCGAAGGTTTTGGCCTCGTGCTGCTGGAGGCCATGGCCGCGGGCTTGCCGGTGATCGCCGCCGATGTCGATGGCCCCGCCGAATTGCTGGTGGACGGCGCCAACGGCGTCAAATTCGCGGTCGGCGATGTGCAGGATCTCGCCGACAAGATCATGGCGCTGGCCGTGCGGCCCGATGTGGCCACGCGGCTGGCGGCGACCGGGCGAAATTTCGTCACCGAATTCGACATCGCCAATATGCGCGATCAGTATTTCGCGATCTATGCGCAGATGATGAAAGTAAGCTGACGTCGCATAGGAAGCGTGGGAAGGACCGCGGCCATCCTGCGAGACGCCGCTGCGCGGCTCCTCGGGATGAGGGGAGAGTAGAACGCTCTAGAAGACCCTCATGGTAAGGAGCCCGCATAGCGGGCGTCTCGAACCATGCAGGCCAGGCACTATCCCCGTCCCTCAATCGCCACGTTCCCCCTTCCGCGCCCGCTTGCCGCCGTCTGATAGTTTCTCCGCCAGGAAATCCAGCAATACCTCGACACGCGCGGGACGCGGGCCGCCCGGCGGCGTCACCAGATAGACGCCGCTCAGGGTTTGCGACCAGTCGTCGAGCACGGTTTCCAGCTCGCCACGCGCGATCGCCTCGCCGACGATGAAATCCGGCAGGCCGCCGATGCCGAGGCCTGCGATCAGCGCCGGCATCACGGCCTCGCCATTATTCACGTGCAGCGGGCCCGAGGGCCGCACGCTCACGAGATCACCGGCGTCGTTGGTGAAATGCCAGACGCCGGGCGTGGTGAGATAGGTGTAGCCAAAGCATTTGTGGTCGGCGAGTTCGGACGGATGCGTCGGTCGGCCATATCTGGCGAAATACGATGGCGCCGCCACCACATGGCGCTTCACGCCGCAGAGCCGCCGCGCGATCAGCGAGGAGTCCGGCAAGGATGCGATGCGGATCGCGGCGTCATAGCCTTCACCGATCAGGTCCACTGTGGCATCGCTGAGATTGAGGTCGATGGAGACATCGGGATAGCGGGCGAGAAATTCCGGCAAGAGCGGCGCAATGGTGCCGGTGCCATAGGTCATCGGCGCCGCCAGCCGCACCAGCCCGCGCGGGCTGGATGATTGCGCCAGCGCCTCGTTCTCCAGCGCCTCGCCATCGGCCAGCAATTGCGTGGCCTTGATCGCCAGGGTCCGGCCCGCATCGGTCAGCGCCAGCCGCCGCGAGGTGCGGTTGAACAGCCGTGCACCCAGACGCTCCTCGAGCCGGCTCACGGCCTTGGAGACCGTCGCCTTGGACAGGGTCAGCTCGGTCGCTGCCGCAGCGAAGGACTGCAGCTCGACGACTTTGGCGAAAATCGCCAGTGCTTCGAAATCGGGGAGTTTTGACATCAAATCCGGAAACGATGAGTTTCGATCGTTTCTATTTATGCATCAAATCGGCAGGCGTATCTAGATGCCAATCCGCCGTCATTGTCAGGCGCCAACAGCTCTACGAAGCAACGGCCCCTCGCAATGACGGTTCGGGATCACACAGGAGACTTCCCATGACCAAAGTGCTCGTCCTTTATTATTCCGCCTACGGCCATATCGAAACCATGGCCAATGCCGTGGCCGAAGGTGCCCGCGAAGCCGGCGCCACTGTCGACATCAAGCGCGTGCCCGAACTGGTGCCCGCCGACGTCGCCAAGGCATCCTATTACAAGCTCGATCAGGCCGCCCCGATCGCAACCATCGACGATCTCGCCAATTACGACGCGATCATTGTCGGCACCGGCACCCGCTTCGGCCGCATGGCCTCGCAGATGGCGAACTTCCTCGATCAGGCCGGCGGTCTCTGGGCCAAGGGCGCATTGAACGGCAAGGTCGGTGGCGCGTTCACCTCGACCGCGACCCAGCATGGCGGCCAGGAGACGACGCTGTTCAGCATCATCACCAACCTCCTGCATTTCGGCATCACGATCGTGGGCCTCAATTACGGCTTCCAGGGCCAGATGAAGCTCGACGAAGTCACCGGCGGCTCGCCCTATGGCGCGACGACCCTGACCGGCGGCGACGGCAGCCGCCAGCCGAGCGAGAACGAACTCGCCGGCGCCCGCTATCAGGGCAAGGCGATCGCCGAAGCCGCGAAGAAGCTGCACGGCTGATTTTGTAGGATGGGTTGAGCGAAGGCGCGAAGCGCCGCAGCGATAACCCATCAGCGGAGCCTGCCGCATCGACGGACTGATGGGTTTTCGCTCCGCTCAACCCATCCTACGCGTCCAACACCTTCACCGCGCGCTTTCTCTGGAAAGCGCGCGGCGTCCGACGTAACGTCGGGCCATGTCGACATCCGCCAGCCCCGTGCCAGCCCTTAGCATCCGCATCGACCTCGATCCCGAGGGCCGCATCGGGCCGGGCAAGATCCAGCTTCTCGAAAACATCCAGGCGACGGGGTCGATCTCCGCCGCCGGGCGCGCCATGGAGATGTCCTACAAGCGCGCCTGGGATCTGGTGGACGAGCTCAACCGCATCTGCGGCCAGGCCGCCGTGGAGCGCCAGACCGGCGGCAAGAATGGTGGCGGCGCGATCCTCACGCCATTCGGCGAAAATCTCGTCAGCCGTTACCGCGCGATCGAAAAAGCCGCAGCAGTGGCAGCGCGCAAGGAACTGCTGGCGCTCAAGAAGGACATCAAGCGCAAGGCGCGCTGACCGTAGGGCGGATGAGCGCAGCTTCATCCGCCGCGGAGTTTCAGTTACGCAACCGGCCGGCGGATGACGGCTTCGCCTCATCCGCCCTACGGCCGCTATATCCTGTCAGATATACCGATCCGTGCTAGCAATCGGCCTTTTGAATGCCGCCATTCTGCAATAGGATCATCCAATCCCGTGCAGGATGTCCCGATGTTCGACTCCCAATGCGATCTGGCTGCTCTGGTCTATGAGACCGACCAGGACCCCGACACCGTGCTGCATGATTTTGCGGCCAGTCTCGGCCGGCAGGGCATCCGTGCTGTCGGCCTGGTCCAGCTCGGCCATCGCGAAGTCGATGTGCCCAAGCTCAATGCCGTGATGCTGCATAGCGGCGAGCAGGTGCGGCTGTTTCAGGATCTCGGTCCGGGCGCAAGGGGCTGCAAGCTCGATGTCGGCCAGTTGCTCGATGCCGGCAGCCGGGTGGCCGATGCCATCGATGCCGGCGCCGATCTCGTTATCATCAACCGCTTCGGCAAGCAGGAGCGCGAAGGCAAAGGCCTCGCTTATCTGATCGAGCGCGCTCTGTCCGGCGATATCCCCGTGGTGATCGCCGTCCCGGCGCATCGGTTCAATGAATGGATCGCCTTTGCCGATGGCATGAGCGTGAAACTGCCATGCGCGCGCGAGGCGCTGGATGCCTGGTGGCTGAAAGTCTCCAGCCGCGGCGGAACGGTGCCCGAGCCCGTGCAGCAGAGTTTTTGCGCGGTGGTGAAGTAGGGCGCTTCACCTCTCCTGTCGTCGCCCGGCTTGACCGGGCGATCCAGTAAACTCAGAAGCCGCTGTGTATACTCGGTCACCCGGTCAAGCCGGGTGACGACGAATAGAATTCGGCCCACCTTCTCAAATTCCTCCTCCCTTCGCAGCGCACGCGCATTGCACTTTGGTTCGACCTGCGCTTGCATGTGTCCGCTTGTCGCAGTCGCATCCTGATGCTAGATGTCAGGTCATCGTACAACTTTCCGGCCGCGCGCCGGGAGGCGGCACGGCACAATCGACCTCGAAAACGGGGCGACCAAGAATAACGGCGCAACTGCCGATCTAAAAAGACCATCGGGAAATCAGGGAGGATTTCGTCCATGAATAGAAGAGAGGTCGTCAAAGGTGGCCTGGCCGCGCTCGCGGCTGGCACCGTGGGAATCGGCGGCGCAGCGCCCGCACTGGCGCAGAGCAAGATGGTGCTCAAGGCGTCCGACGTTCACCCGCTCGGCTATCCCACGGTGGAATCCGTGGTCCGCATGGGCAAGAAGCTCGAGACTGCCACCAATGGCCGGCTCAGCATCCAGATGTTTCCCTCCATGCAGCTCGGCGGCGAGAAGGAAGCCATCGAGCAGGCCCAGGTCGGCGCGCTGCAGATCGCGCGCATCTCGGTCGGCGCGGTGGGTCCCGTGGTGGACGACGTCAATGTCTTCAATATGCCGTTCGTGTTCCGCGACTCCAAACATATGGAAGCCGTGCTCGACGGCGAGATCGGCGACGAGCTGCTCAACAAGATCACGGCGAATGACAAGACCAAGCTCGTCGCGCTCGGCTGGATGAATGCGGGCTCGCGCAACATCTATAACAGCAAGCGCCCGGTAAAGGCGTTGGCGGACTTGAAGGGTCTCAAGATCCGCATGATCGGCAATCCGCTGTTCATCGACACGATGAATGCGCTGGGCGGCAATGGTGTCGCCATGGGCTTCGACCAGGTGTTCAGCGCCATGCAGACCGGCGTGGTCGATGGCGCCGAGAACAATCTGCCGTCCTTCGTGGCGCAGAACCACTATCAGGTCGCCAAATATTTCTCGATGACCGAGCATCTTATCATTCCGGAACTGCTGGTGTTTTCGAAGGCATCGTGGATGAAGCTGACGCCGGAGGATCAGGCGCTGCTGAAGAAGGTCGGCCGCGAGGCGCAGCTCGAACAGCGCGCGCTCTGGTACGAGGCGGAAGCCAAGGCGCTGGAGAAGATGAAGGAAGTCGGCACCGACATCGTCACCTCCGTCGACAAGGCGCCGTTCCGCGAGGTGGTGAAGCCGGTGTGGGACAAGTATGGCGCCAAATATGCGGACATGACGAAGCGCATTGCGGCGGTGAGTTGAGTAGGCACATTTGTCGTCACCCGGCTTGACCGGGTGACCCAGTAAGCACCGCAGATTCCGAGTCTACTGGATCGCCCGGTCAAGCCGGGCGACGACAGTGGAGAGTGTGGACAGGTCTGAATGTCTGATGTCGTCTCCAAAAGAATGATCGGTGATCGCGCCGACACGGCGCGCGGTCCCGCGCTCGCCTTTCGCGGCGCCATGAACGGCCTCTACTGGACCGGCGCGGTCATCTCCTGCATCGCGCTGGTGCTGATCTCCTTCATCATTCCCTGGGCGGTCTACACCCGCTACATCCTCAACAGCGCGGCGTCCTGGCCGGAGCCGCTTGCGGTGCTGCTCACCGTCGCCGTCACCTTCATCGGTGCCGCGAACTGCTATCGCCAGCGCATTCACATGAACATGACGGTGGGCACCAATCTGCTGCCGCCGAAAGCGCGCGTGGTCGCAGCCTTCATCAGCGAGTTGCTGATGGCCGCGATGGCGCTGTTCATGCTGGTCTGGGGCGGGGCGCTGGTGGAGACGACCTGGGGCAATTCGGTCGATGAATTCCCCTGGCTGTCGGTGGGCATCACCTATCTACCGATCCCGGTGTCCGGCGCGATGATGCTGCTCTTCGTCATCGAACGCCTCACCATCGGCCCGCCGCCGCAGGATGGCAGTGATGCGCATGTGCCGCTGGATTGAAATGTTTTTCCTTCACCTCTCCCCGCCGGGGA
>NZ_JBIIOT010000059.1:0-33436 GCF_044336785.1 Tardiphaga sp.
AGAAGCTTACATTCTGACCAAGGACGAAGGTGGCCGTCACACCCCGTTCTTCACCAACTACCGTCCGCAGTTCTACTTCCGCACCACCGACGTGACCGGTGTGGTGCATCTGCCGGAAGGCACCGAAATGGTGATGCCGGGCGACAACATCGCCATGGAAGTGCACCTGATCGTGCCGATCGCGATGGAAGAGAAGCTGCGCTTCGCCATTCGTGAAGGCGGCCGCACCGTCGGTGCAGGCGTCGTCGCTTCGATCATCGAGTAATAGCGAATAGCGAATAGGGGGTGGCGAATGGAGTTCATTCGCTACTCGCCACTCACCAATCGCATTCTAAGGAAGACACGGCAATGAACGGCCAGAATATCCGCATTCGACTCAAGGCGTTCGACCATCGCATCCTCGATGCGTCGACCCGCGAGATCGTGAGCACGGCGAAGCGCACGGGTGCACAGGTCCGCGGACCGATCCCGCTGCCCACGCGCATCGAGAAGTTCACGGTCAACCGTTCGCCGCACGTCGACAAGAAGAGCCGCGAGCAGTTCGAGATGCGCACCCACAAGCGCCTCCTCGACATCGTCGATCCGACCCCGCAGACCGTCGATGCTTTGATGAAGCTCGATCTGGCCGCCGGTGTCGACGTCGAAATCAAGCTCTAAGAATTTTTTAGGTCCCGTCCGGTCAAACGGACAGAAAGAACAGGAAGCACGCCGATGCGCTCCGGAGTGATCGCACAGAAGGTCGGAATGACGCGGGTCTTTACAGAGGCCGGCGAACATATCCCCGTGACCGTTCTGAAGCTTGGCAATTGCCAGGTGCTGGGTCATCGCACCACCGAGAAGAACGGCTATGTCGCTCTGCAGCTCGGTTCGGGTTCGCGTAAGACCGTCTATATGCCCAAGGCCGAGCGCGGACAGTTCGCGGTCGCCAATGTCGAGCCGAAGCGCAAGGTCGCCGAGTTTCGCGTGTCGGAAGACGCGCTGCTCCCGGTCGGCGCCGAGATCCAGGCCGACCACTTCGTCGTCGGCCAGTTCGTCGACGTCACCGGCACCTCGGTCGGTAAGGGTTTTGCCGGCGGTATGAAGCGCTGGAACTTCGGCGGTCTTCGCGCCACGCACGGTGTGTCGGTGTCGCATCGTTCGATCGGTTCGACCGGTGGCCGTCAGGACCCGGGCAAGACCTTCAAGAACAAGAAGATGCCCGGTCACATGGGCGTCGACAAGATCACCACATTGAACCTGCGCGTCGTGCAACTCGATGTCGAGCGTGGCCTGATCCTCGTCGAAGGCGCCGTTCCCGGCTCCAAGGGCGGCTGGATCTCGGTCCGCGACGCCGTGAAGAAGGAACTGCCGAAGGACGCGCCGAAGCCCGGCAAGTTCAAGCTGGCAGGTGAGGGTGCTGTCGAAGCCCCGGCCGCTGAGCAGGAAGGAGCGTGAGATGAAACTGAACGTCACCACGCTTGAGGGCAAGGACGCCGGTTCGATCGAGCTGAACGAGGCCATCTTCGGTCTCGATCCGCGCACCGATCTGATCCAGCGTTGCGTCAACTGGCAGCTGGCCAAGCGCCAGGCCGGCACTCACAAGGCCAAGGGCCGCGCGGAAATCGCACGGACCGGCAAGAAGATGTACAAGCAGAAGGGCACCGGCGGTGCTCGTCACGGCTCGGCCCGCGTGCCGCAGTTCCGTGGCGGTGGTCGCGCCTTCGGTCCGGTCGTGCGTTCGCACGCGACCGACCTGCCGAAGAAGGTCCGCGCGCTCGCGCTCAAGCATGCTCTCTCGGCCAAGGCCAAGGACGGCTCGCTGATCGTGATCGAGAACGCGACCCTCGAGGCAGCCAAGACCAAGGCTCTGCTCGGTCACTTCTCGGGTCTCGGCCTGACCAATGCGCTGATCATTGATGGCGCCGAGGTTCATGTCGGTTTCGCTCAGGCGGCCCGTAACATCCCGAACATCGACGTGCTGCCGATCCAGGGCATCAACGTCTATGACATTCTGCGTCGTCAGAAGCTGGTCCTGACCAAGGCGGCGCTCGATGCGTTGGAGGCGCGCTTCAAATGACGAAGAATATCGATCCGCGCCACTACGACGTGATCGTGGCCCCGGTGATCACCGAGAAGGCGACCACTGCGTCCGAGTTCAACAAGGTCGTGTTCAAGGTCGCGAGCAAGGCTAGCAAGCCGCAGATTAAGGAAGCCGTCGAAAAGCTTTTCGACGTCAAGGTGAAGAGCGTGAACACGCTGGTGCGCAAGGGCAAGTCCAAGGCTTTCCGCGGCACTTTCGGTTCGCAGTCTGACGTCAAGCGTGCAGTGGTTACCCTCGAAGAGGGCCACCGCATCGACGTTACGACCGGTCTATAAGGCGGATAGACAATGGCACTGAAGACATTCAATCCCACGACGCCGGGCCAGCGCCAGCTGGTCATGGTCGATCGTTCGGCGCTGTACAAGGGCAAGCCGGTCAAGACTCTGACCGAAGGCAAGCACTCGGCAGGCGGTCGTAACAATACCGGTCGTATCACTGTCCGCTTCCGCGGCGGTGGTCACAAGAAGACCTACCGTATCGTCGACTTCAAACGCACCAAGCTTGACGTGCCGGCGAAGGTCGAGCGTCTTGAATACGATCCGAACCGCACCGCGTTCATCGCGCTGATCAAGTACGAAGACGGTGAGCTCGCCTACATCCTGGCGCCGCAGCGTCTGGCCGTCGGCGACACCGTGATCGCCGGCAACTATGTCGACGTGAAGCCGGGCAATGTCATGCCGCTCGGCAACATGCCGATCGGCACGATCGTACATAACGTCGAGATGAAGATCGGCAAGGGCGGTCAGATCGCCCGTTCGGCTGGCACCTATGCCCAGCTGGTCGGCCGTGACCATGACTACGTGATCATCCGTCTGAATTCGGGCGAACAGCGCCTGGTTCACGGTCGTTGCACCGCCACCATCGGCGCTGTCTCGAACCCGGATCACATGAACACCTCGATCGGCAAGGCCGGTCGTACCCGCTGGCTCGGCTGGCGTCCGCATAACCGCGGCGTCGTCATGAACCCGATCGACCATCCGCATGGTGGTGGTGAAGGTCGTACCTCGGGTGGTCGTCACCCGGTTACGCCCTGGGGCAAGCCGACCAAGGGTAAGAAGACCCGTTCGAACAAGTCGACAGACAAGTTCATTCTCATCAGCCGCCACAAGCGGAAGAAGTAAGGATCGCCGGACATGGTTCGTTCAGTCTGGAAAGGCCCGTTCGTTGAGGGTTCTCTGCTCAAGAAGGCAGATGCCGCACGTTCGTCTGGCCGTCATGAAGTGATCAAGATCTGGAGCCGTCGCTCGACGATCCTGCCACAGTTCGTCGGACTGACCTTCGGCGTCTACAATGGTCAGAAGCACGTTCCTGTTGCCATCAACGAGGAAATGGTTGGTCACAAGTTCGGCGAGTTCTCGCCGACCCGTACCTTCCATGGCCACGCCGGCGACAAGAAGTCCAAGAAGTAAGGCGCACAGCTATGAGCAAACCAAAGCGCGAACGGGTTCTCCCGGATAACGAAGCCAAGGCAATCGCCCGCATGCTGCGCGTCAGCCCGCAGAAGTTGAACTTGGTGGCGCAGATGATCCGCGGTCGAAAGGCCTCGGCAGCCCTCGCAGATCTGCAATTTTCGCGCAAGCGGATCGCAGTTGATGTAAAGAAGTGCCTCGAATCGGCGATTGCAAACGCCGAGAACAATCATGACCTCGATGTTGACGCGCTGATCGTCTCCGAGGCGCATGTTGGCAAGGGCATCGTTATGAAGCGTTTCTCACCGCGCGGCCGTGGTCGTTCGGGTCGTATCTTTAAGCCGTTTGCGCAGCTGACGATCGTCGTTCGTCAGGTCGAAGCTGAAGCCGCGTAAGCAGGCAGGAGAGTAAGATGGGTCAAAAGATCAATCCAATCGGTCTGCGCCTCGGCATCAACCGGACCTGGGATTCTCGCTGGTACGCCGGCAAGAACGAGTACGGCAAGCTGCTGCACGAAGACATCAAGATCCGTGAGATCCTGCACAAGGAGCTCAAGCAGGCGGCCGTCGCCAAGATCATCATCGAGCGCCCGCACAAGAAGTGCCGCGTCACGATCCAGTCGGCTCGTCCGGGTGTCGTGATCGGCAAGAAGGGCGCCGACATCGACAAGCTTCGCAAGAAGGTTGCCGACATCACCGCGTCGGACGTCGTGATCAACATCGTCGAAATCCGCAAGCCGGAACTCGACGCAACCCTGGTTGCAGAGTCCATCGCGCAGCAGCTCGAGCGCCGCGTTGCGTTCCGCCGCGCCATGAAGCGCGCCGTTCAGTCGGCGATGCGTCTCGGCGCCGAGGGCATTCGTATCAACTGCTCGGGTCGTCTGGGTGGTGCAGAAATCGCACGTATGGAATGGTATCGCGAAGGTCGCGTGCCGTTGCACACGCTGCGCGCCGACATCGATTACGGTGTGGGTACCGCGTTCACGACCTTCGGCACTTGTGGCGTGAAGGTCTGGATCTTCAAGGGTGAGATCCTCGAGCACGATCCGATGGCCCAGGACAAGCGTATGGCTGAAGGCGACAATTCGCGCCCGCGCCGCGACGCTGCCTGAGCGTACAAATTTAGGGATTGAGGCGTTACAGCCATGATGCAACCAAAGAAGACCAAGTTCCGCAAGGCGCACAAAGGCCGTATCCACGGCGTTGCGTCGTCTGGCGCGACACTGGCTTACGGCCAGTTCGGCCTGAAGGCGATGGCCCCTGAGCGGATCACCGCCCGTCAGATCGAAGCTGCCCGTCGTGCACTGACCCGTCACATGAAGCGCGCCGGTCGCGTTTGGATCCGGATTTTCCCGGATCTGCCGGTGTCGAAGAAGCCTGCTGAAGTCCGCATGGGCTCCGGCAAGGGTTCGCCGGAATTGTGGGTGGCGCGCGTGAAGCCGGGCAAGCTGATTTTCGAGATCGACGGCGTCACGCCGCAGATCGCAAAGGAAGCCATGACCCTTGCGGCCGCCAAGCTTCCGATCAAGACGCGCTTTGTGCAGCGTATTGCCGAGTAAGGATTGAGCCATGGCTGAAATGAAGACCAGCGATATCCGCGCTATGAGCCAGGACCAGATGGACGATGCCGTCCTCAACCTGAAGAAAGAGCGCTTCAACCTGCGTTTCCAGCGCGCCACCGGGCAGCTGGAAAACACCTCGCGCCTGCGTGAAGCTCGCCGCGACATCGCACGTATCAAGACCATCGCCGCGCAGAAGCGCGACGGCAAGTCGAAGTAAGGGGCCGCACATGCCGAAACGTACTCTGCAGGGCGTGGTCGTCAGCGACAAGCAGGCGAAGACCATCGTGGTCCGCGTTGACCGTCGCTTCACACACCCGATCTACAAGAAGACCATTCGCCGCTCGAAGAACTACCACGCGCATGACGAGAACAATCAGTTCAAGCCAGGCGACACCGTGTGGATCGAAGAGAGCAAGCCGATCTCGAAGTTGAAGCGCTGGACGGTTGTCCGGGGCGAACAGAAAACTGCTTAATCCGCGCTTAGCGCATAATCAGAGGACGAGGTGCATCAATGATTCAGATGCAGACCAACCTCGACGTGGCCGATAATTCAGGCGCACGCCGTGTCATGTGCATCAAGGTGATTGGGGGATCCAAGCGCCGTTATGCATCCGTTGGCGACGTTATTGTCGTATCGATCAAGGAAGCCATCCCGCGCGGGAAGGTGAAGAAGGGCGACGTCATGAAGGCCGTCGTGGTGCGTGTCCGCAAGGACATCCGCCGTCCGGACGGATCCGTCATCCGCTTCGATCGCAACGCAGCCGTGCTGATCAACAATCAGTCCGAGCCGATCGGGACCCGTATCTTTGGGCCCGTGCCGCGCGAGCTGCGCGCCAAGAACCACATGAAGATCATTTCGCTTGCGCCGGAGGTGCTGTAATGGCTGCCAAGATCCGCAAGGGTGACAAAGTCATCGTTCTGACCGGTCGTGACAAGGGTCGCACCGGTGAGGTGTTCGAAGTGCGCCCGACCGAAGGCAAGGCGCTGGTGCGCGGCGTCAACCTGGTGAAGCGTCACCAGAAGCAGTCGCAGACCCAGGAAGGCGGCATCATCTCGAAAGAGGCGCCGATCCAGCTGTCGAACATCGCTATCGTTGGCGCGGACGGCAAGCCGACCCGCGTCGGTTTCAAGATTCAGGCAGACGGCACCAAGGTGCGTGTCGCCAAGCGTTCGGGAGCAGAGATCTGATGTCTGAGACCGCATACACTCCGCGCCTGCGCGCACAGTATGACGAGAGCATTCGCGCCAAGCTGATCGAACAGTTCGGCTACGAGAACGTCATGCAGGTTCCGCGCCTGGACAAGATCGTCCTCAACATGGGCGTTGGCGAAGCCGTCAACGACCGCAAGAAGGCCGAAACCGCCGCTGCCGACCTCTCGCTCATCGCGGGTCAGAAGGCTGTGGTGACCTATTCGCGCGTTGCTATCGCGACCTTCAAGCTGCGTGAAAACCAGCCGATCGGCGCCAAGGTGACGTTGCGTAAGGCAAAGATGTACGAGTTCATCGATCGTTTGGTGAACGTCGCCCTGCCGCGCGTCCGCGACTTCCGCGGCCTCAATGGCAAGAGCTTCGACGGCCGTGGCAACTACTCGCTCGGCCTCAAGGAGCACATCATTTTCCCGGAAATCGATTTCGATAAAGCCGGGGATTCGCCGTTGGGCATGGACATCACGGTGTGCACGACCGCACGCACGGATGACGAAGCCCGCGCTTTGTTGACCGCTTTCAATTTCCCGTTCCGGCAGTGAGCAGCTTCACAGCTTCTCAAACGCGGTAACCCAGGAGCCAAGCATGGCAAAGAAGAGTTCAATCGAAAAGAACAACCGTCGGAAGAAGATGTCCGCGAACGCTGCGCCGAAGCGCGCGCGTCTCAAGGCCATCATCGCCGACAAGGAAAAGCCGATGGAAGAGCGGTTCGCCGCGACCCTGAAGCTTGCCGAGATGCCCCGCAATTCGTCCGTGGTTCGCGTCATGAACCGCTGCGAAGTGACCGGTCGTCCGCACTCGGTCTATCGTCTCAACAAGCTCAGCCGTATCGCGCTGCGTGAACTCGGCTCCAAGGGCCTGGTTCCCGGCCTGGTCAAGTCGAGCTGGTAAGGGGAGGGTCGCACATGTCCACACACGATCCGATCAGCGATCTCATCACCCGCATCCGCAATGCGCAGATGCGCACCAAGTCCAAGGTTTCGACCCCGGGCTCCAAGATGCGCGCCAACGTGCTCGAAGTTCTGAAGACCGAAGGTTACATCCGTGACTTCGCTTCGATCGAGCATGCCAATGGCCGCTCCGAGCTCGAAATCGAACTGAAGTATTTCGATGGCGAGCCGGTCATTCGCGAGATCTCGCGCGTGTCCAAGCCGGGCCGCCGCGTTTACGTCTCCGTGAAGAACCTGCCGCGCGTTCGTAACGGGCTTGGCATTTCGGTTCTGTCGACGCCGAAGGGAATTATGGCTGACCACGCCGCGCGAGACGCGAATGTGGGCGGCGAAGTTCTCTTCACGGTGTTCTGAGGAAGGATAGCTCATGTCCCGTGTAGGCAAGAAGCCCGTCGCGATCGCCGCTGGCGTTACCGCGAATATCGAAGGGCAGACCGTCAAGATGAAGGGCCCGAAGGGCGCTCTTCAGTTCGTCGTCCACGACGACGTCTCGGTCGAATTGAAGGACGGCAAGATCACCGTCGCTCCGCGTGCGGAAACCAAGCGCGCGCGTTCACTCTATGGTACCGCCCGCGCGCAGATCTCGAATCTGCTCGAAGGCGTCACCAAGGGCTTCGAGAAGAAGCTCGAGATCACCGGCGTCGGTTACCGCGCCGCGCTCCAGGGCAAGAACCTGCAGCTCGCGCTCGGCTACAGCCACGACGTGGTCTACCAGATCCCGGAAGGCATCACGATCACGGTTCCCAAGCCGACCGAGATCAATGTCGCCGGTATCGACTCGCAACGCGTCGGTCAGGTTGCTGCTGAGATCCGCAGCTATCGTCCGCCAGAGCCCTATAAGGGCAAGGGCGTTCGTTATTCCGACGAATTTATCTTCCGCAAGGAAGGCAAGAAGAAGTAACGGAGCGGGTCATGTCGAAACTCAAGATTACGAATGCCCGGCGCAAGCAGCGCGTCCGTCTGGCCATTCGCCGCAATGCCAATGGTCGTCCGCGTCTGTCGGTGTTCCGTTCGTCGAAGCACATCTATGCGCAGGTCATCGATGACCTGAAGGGCGAGACGCTGGCTTCGGCTTCTTCGCTGGAGAAGGGTCTCCGCGATGGTGGCAAGACCGGTGCGGATGTCGATGCGGCGCAGGCCGTCGGCAAGCTCCTCGCCGAGCGCGCCGTCAAGAATGGCGTCAAGGAAGTGATCTTCGATCGTGGGCAGTATCTGTACCACGGTCGCGTCAAGGCGCTGGCAGATGCCGCTCGCGAAGGCGGGCTGAGCTTCTAAGCGTTTTGTATTCAACGAATTGAACGGACACAGAAGCGAAAGCTTCGCAAAGATTGGAAAACACCATGGCAGGTGAACGCGAACGCGGCGGACGCGACCGGGGCCCCCGGGAAGAGCGTGATAGCGAATTCGTCGACAAGCTCGTCCACATCAACCGTGTGGCGAAGGTCGTTAAGGGCGGTAAGCGTTTCGGCTTCGCCGCGCTGGTCGTCATCGGCGATCAGAAGGGTCGGGTTGGTTTCGGTCACGGTAAGGCCCGTGAAGTCCCGGAAGCGATCCGCAAGGCAACCGACAGCGCCAAGCGCAACCTGACGCGCGTCGCTCTGCGCGAAGGCCGCACGCTGCATCACGATATTGCTGGCCGCCACGGTGCGGGCCGCGTCTATCTGCGTGCAGCGCCGGCCGGTACCGGCATCATCGCTGGTGGCCCGATGCGCGCCGTGTTCGAGACGCTCGGCATCCAGGACGTTGTCGCCAAGTCGGTCGGCTCGTCGAATCCGTACAACATGGTTCGCGCCACTTTCGACGCGCTGAAGCATCAGGATTCGCCGCGTTCGGTCGCCGCTCGTCGTAACCTCAAGGTTTCTACTCTGCAGTCGCGCCGCGTTGGCACCGATGCGGAAGTGGTTGCCGAGTAAGTGGCCTGATCCCGGAAAAGTGGTTTTCCGGTTTTCCGTCGGGATCATGCCGACTTAAGCTTTCTTCGGAGTATGACGATGGCCAAGGCCGCTACAAAGACAATCAAGGTGGAGCAGATCGCCAGCGCGATCCGCCGTCACCACTCGCAGCGCTCGACCCTGGTCGGCCTGAAGCTCAACAAGATCGGCCGCGTGACCGAACTTCAGGACTCTCCTGAAGTGCGCGGCATGATCGCCAAGGTGCAGCACCTCGTCCGCGTGGTCGAGGACTAAGGACTTTCACGTCGTCTCAAGCCGGCCACACGGTTGCCGCAAGGATGACACTGGTTTTTCGGCAGAAATGGCCTTTCAGGCCGCTCCGGAAGGGCAGGACGCAACAGGAAACAGAACGATGAAGCTCAGCGATATCGCCGATAACGCCGGCTCCCGTAAGAAGCGTATGCGCATCGGCCGCGGCATTGGCTCCGGCAAGGGCAAGACCGGCGGCCGTGGCGGCAAGGGCCAGACCGCACGTTCGGGCGTGCGCATCAAGGGCTTCGAAGGCGGTCAGATGCCGTTGCATCGGCGTCTGCCGAAGCGCGGTTTCAACAATATCTTCCGTCTCGACTTCACCGAGATCAACCTGGATCGTCTCCAGGATGCGATCGAGAGCAAGAAGCTCGATGCGTCGGGTACGATCACCGCAGCCTCGCTGGTCGAAGCCGGCGTGATCCGCCGCGTCAAGGACGGCGTGCGCGTGCTCGGCCGTGGCGAAATCAAGGCCAAGCTGGTTCTTGAAGTTGCCGGTGCGTCGAAGTCCGCGATCGAAGCGATCGAGAAGGCCGGCGGCAAGGTGACCATCCTTGCGCCCGCCAAGAAGGAAGACGGCGAAGCCGCCTGATGCCTGCGCGCCGCCTGCGTCAGCAGGCGGCCTTGCGCGGTGTTCGGGTAGATTTTATCTCCGCTAGATTCTATCACTACCGAGCATCAAATAACGTCCGGCCTCGACCGGTGTCGCGATCACGCTGACACCGCGGTTCTTGAGGTGCGGGAGAAAGTCCGACATGGCCTCCGCAGCAGAGCAACTCGCCTCCAATCTCAACTTTGCCGCGCTCGGCAAGGCCGAAGAACTGAAGAAGCGCATCTGGTTCACACTGGGTGCGCTGCTTGTTTATCGGCTTGGTACCTATATTCCGCTGCCCGGCATCGATCCGTCGGCATGGGAGCAGGTGTTCCGCCAGCAGGCCGGCGGCATCCTCGGCATGTTCAACATGTTCGCGGGTGGCGGCATCAATCGCATGGCGATTTTTGCGCTGAATATCATGCCGTATATCTCGGCATCGATCATCATCCAGCTTCTGACCACCGTGTCGCCACAGCTCGAAGCCCTCAAGAAAGAGGGTGAAGCCGGCCGCAAGACGCTGAACCAGTATACCCGCTACCTGACCGTCATCCTGGCTGCCTTCCAGTCCTACGCCATCGCGGCGGGGCTGCAGAGCGCCGGCAATGTCGTCAGCGAGCCCGGCATCTTCTTCCTGATCTCGGCGTCGGTGACGCTGACCGGCGGCACCATGTTCCTGATGTGGCTGGGTGAGCAGATCACCTCCCGCGGCATCGGCAACGGCATCTCGCTGATCATCCTGGCCGGCATCGTGGCCGAACTGCCGGCGGCGATCGCCAACATGCTCGAACTCGGCCGTCAGGGCGCATTGTCGACCGGCCTGATCCTGGTCGTGATCGTGATGGCCGTCGTCGTGATCGCCTTCATCGTCTTCGTGGAACGCGCCCAGCGCCGCCTGTTGATCCAGTATCCGAAGCGTCAGGTCGGCAACAAGATGTTCGAAGGCCAGTCCTCGCATCTGCCGCTGAAGCTGAACACATCGGGCGTGATTCCGCCGATCTTCGCATCGTCGCTGCTGCTGCTGCCCGCCACCATTGCCAGCTTCAATGCAGGCAAGGGACCGGAATGGTTCCAGATGATCACCACGCAGCTCAGCCACGGCCGTCCGCTGTTCCTGGTGCTGTATGTCTCGCTGATCGTGTTCTTCGCGTTCTTCTATACGGCGATCGTGTTCAATCCGACCGAGACCGCCGACAATCTGAAGAAGCATGGCGGTTTCATTCCGGGCATCCGTCCCGGTGAGCGGACCGCGGAATATATCGACTACGTGCTGTCGCGTATCACTGTGGTCGGCGCTGCCTATCTCGCGATCGTCTGCTTGATCCCGGAAATCATGATCTCCTATGCTGCAGTCCCGTTCTACTTTGGCGGCACCTCGCTGCTGATCGTGGTCAGCGTGACCATGGATACGGTCGCCCAGGTGCAGGGCCACTTGCTGGCGCACCAGTATGAAGGTTTGATCCGTAAGTCGAAGCTGAAGGGCCGCCGTAAATGAGACTGATTCTTCTCGGGCCGCCGGGGGCGGGCAAGGGAACACAGGCACAGCGTCTCGTGACGCGCCACGGGATCGTGCAGCTCTCGACGGGCGACATGCTCCGTGCAGCCGTGGCTGCCGAGACCGAGATCGGTCTCAAGGCAAAGGATATCATGGCCGCTGGCGGTCTGGTGCCCGACGAGGTGGTGATCGGAATCATTTCGGATCGCATCGAGCAGGCGGATGCCTCCAATGGCTTCATCCTCGACGGCTTCCCGCGCACCGTGCCGCAGGCCGAAGCGCTGGATGTGTTGCTGAAGTCCAAGGGCCTCAATCTGGACGCCGCGGTCGAGCTGCGGGTCAATGAGAGCGCGCTGCTTGAGCGCGTGGAAACGCGCGTCGCCGAAATGATGGCGCGTGGCGAGGCCGTTCGTGCGGACGACACGCCGGACGTGCTGTCGAAGCGCCTGGCTGCCTATCGCGCGTCCACCGAGCCGCTGATCGATTACTATTCCGAGAAGCGCAAGCTGATCACCATCAATGGCATGATGTCCATCGACGAGGTGACGCTGGAAATCGACCGCGTGCTCGCTGCGATTCGCGACGATAGCGGTTCGGCCAAGCCTGCTCGCAAGGCTGCCAAGAAGGTGCCGGCCAAGAAGTCGGCTGCGCCGAAAAAGGCCGCCAAAGCCAAGGCGGCCAAGGCCCCGGCAAAGAAGGCTGTGAAGGCTCCGGCAAAGAAGGCCAAGGTCGCTAAAAAGGCGGCCAAGAAGGTGGTCAAGAAGGCCGCCAAAAAGGCCGTGAAAGCGCCAAAGAAGGCCGGCAAGGCCGCGTCCAAGGCCAAAACGACGAAATCCACCAAGAAAACCGTCAAAAAGGCGGCCAAAACGGTGAAAAAGACGGTCAAAAAGGCGGTCGCGAAAGTCGCCAAGAAATCAGCCAAGTCCGTGCGAAAGCTCGCGAAAAAGCGAGCGAAGCGCTAGGGGCGGTTGACGTACCTGAGTTGTGTCTCTAAATACGGCCCTCATCCAGTCGGAAGATTCCAGACGATGCCGGGCCCCACTGAAATGAGGGACGGGCGTCGTATTCGCGCATTGTGAATGCCCGCCCGACAAAATGAAGATAATGCCAGTTCATGATCGGCTGGTGACAGGAGAGAAGTTGTGGCCCGTATCGCCGGTGTAAACATCCCGACCAACAAGCGCGTCCTGATCGCGCTGCAGTACATTCATGGTATCGGCCAGAAGAACGCTGCCGACATCATCGAGAAGGTGAAGATCGCTGAGGATCGTCGCGTCAATCAGCTGAGCGACGCTGAAGTGCTTCAGATCCGTGAAGTCATCGACCGCGACTATCTGGTCGAGGGCGATCTCCGTCGCGAGACGGGCATGAACATCAAGCGTCTGATGGACCTCGGCTGCTATCGCGGCCTGCGCCATCGTCGCGGTCTGCCGGTTCGTGGCCAGCGCACGCATACCAATGCGCGCACCCGCAAGGGTCCGGCCAAGGCCATCGCAGGCAAGAAGAAGTAATTTAGCGCTGACCGCGGGCAGGGAGTGGCGATCACGTCGCCGCTCCCTGTTCGTCGTTTGCATTTTTCGGTGTAGCCGCTGGCAATACGGCGGCGTTGATATCTCTAGAAAGGTCTACCATGGCAAAGGAAGCCACCCGCGTCCGTCGTCGCGAACGCAAGAACATCGCGTCGGGCGTCGCTCACGTCAACTCGTCGTTCAACAACACCACCATCACCATCACCGACGCGCAGGGCAACACCATTGCCTGGTCCTCGGCTGGCACGATGGGCTTCAAGGGCTCGCGCAAGTCGACCCCGTATGCCGCGCAGGTCGCTGCTGAAGACGCGTCCAAGAAGGCGCAGGAACACGGCATGCGCACCCTCGAAGTCGAGGTTGGCGGTCCGGGTTCGGGTCGTGAATCGGCGCTCCGCGCGCTGCAGGCCGCCGGCTTCACCGTCACCTCGATCCGTGACGTGACCTCGGTGCCGCACAACGGCTGCCGCCCGCGCAAGCGTCGCCGCGTCTAATACCGATTTGAATTGCGGGTGGCTCGGCCGCCCGCAATTGCGTTTGCCGTATCTTTACGCGGACTTATTCCGCGATCTCCAAGCCAGAGAGTTCGATGGCCATGGGTGACCCAGTGACGATTCAGAAAAATTGGCAAGAGCTTATCCGCCCCAACAAGCTGCAGGTTACCCCTGGCAGCGATCCGACCCGTTTTGCGACCCTCGTCGCTGAGCCGCTCGAGCGTGGTTTCGGCCAGACCCTCGGCAACGCGCTGCGCCGCATTCTTCTGTCGTCGCTGCAGGGCGCTGCCGTGCAGGCCGTGCACATCGATGGCGTGCTGCACGAGTTCTCGTCGATCGCCGGCGTGCGTGAAGACGTCACCGACATCGTGCTGAACGTGAAGGACATCGCGATCAAGATGCAGGGCGAAGGCCCGAAGCGTATGGTCGTGAAGAAGCAGGGTCCGGGCGCCGTCACCGCTGGCGACATCCAGACCGTCGGCGACGTCACCGTCCTCAATCCCGACCTGCAGCTCTGCACCCTCGACGATGGCGCTGAAATCCGCATGGAATTCACCGTTGCCGGCGGCAAGGGCTATGTCGCTGCCGAGCATAACCGTCCGGAAGACGCGCCGATCGGCCTGATCCCGGTCGACAGCCTGTACTCGCCGGTCCGCAAGGTCAGCTACAAGGTCGAGAACACCCGTGAGGGCCAGATCCTCGATTACGACAAGCTCACCATGACCATCGAGACCAACGGCGCGCTGACGCCTGAGGACGCGGTTGCCTATTCGGCTCGCATTCTGCAGGACCAGCTCAACGTGTTCGTGAACTTCGAAGAGCCCCGCAAGGAAGTTGCTCAGGAAGTTATCCCGGATCTCGCTTTCAACCCGGCCTTCCTCAAGAAGGTGGACGAGCTCGAGCTCTCGGTGCGTTCGGCAAACTGCCTGAAGAACGACAACATCGTTTACATCGGCGACCTCGTGCAGAAGTCGGAAGCGGAAATGCTCCGTACCCCGAACTTCGGCCGCAAGTCGCTGAACGAAATCAAGGAAGTGCTGGCCCAGATGGGTCTGCATCTCGGCATGGAAGTGCCCGGTTGGCCGCCGGAGAATATCGACGAGCTGGCCAAGCGCTTCGAAGACCACTACTGAGACCCGCTCTCGTCATCCTGGGGCGCCGAAGGCGAACCCGGGATCTCGAAGTGTTTTGCTTTACGATCACCTCGACGAAATTCCGGATCGCTGCTTTGCAGCGTCCGGAATGACCGTAAGGTGAGGGCGAACGCAGGCAGCCCACCTGCAACATGATGTCCGACGAACCGTCGCGGCAATTGAATAGAGGACTACTTCCATGCGTCACGGCAAGGTTCATCGCAAACTCAACCGCACCGCAGAACACCGCAAGGCGATGTTCGCCAATATGTGCGCGTCGCTGATCAAGCACGAGCAGATCGTCACCACGCTGCCGAAGGCCAAGGAGCTCCGCCCGATCGTGGAGAAGCTGGTCACCCTCGGCAAGAAGGGTGGCCTCGACAAGCGCCGCCAGGCCATCAGCGAGATGAAGGATCTGGATCAGGTCCGCAAGCTGTTCGACGTGCTGGCCAAGCGCTACGCTGATCGTCAGGGCGGTTACACCCGCATCATCAAGGCCGGCTTCCGCTACGGCGACAACGCCCCGATGGCCGTGATCGAATTCGTCGATCGCGACGAAGACGCCAAGGGCAAGGATTCGGGCCCGGTGCAGGGCGGCGAAGCCGAAGCGGCATAAGCTGCGGATAGATAAGAGTTTTGAAAGCGGCGCCTTCGGGCGCCGTTTTTGTTTGTAGGGTGGGCCCGCTGCGCTTTGCCCACCCTACAGTCGCTCACCGCCGCGTGACCGTCATTGCGACTCCACATCCCAGTTCCGATATCAGCTCCACCCTCACTCATGGAGCATCCAATGAAGATCGATCTCACCGGCAAGACTGCACTCGTCACAGGCTCCACCGCAGGCATTGGCCTTGCCATTGCAAAGGGCCTCGCTGGCACCGGCGCTGATGTCGTGGTCAACGGCCGCAGCCAGGCCAAGGTCGATGCTGCCATCGCCACGATCGCGAAGGCGGTCCCCGGCGCCAAGGTGAAGGGCGTTGCGGCTGACGTCTCGACCGCCGAAGGCTGCAAGGCTCTGGTTGCCGCGCTGCCTGACGTCGATATCCTCATCAACAATGCCGGCATCTTCGAGCCCAAGGGCTTCTTCGATATTCCGGATGAAGACTGGACGCGCTTCTTCGACGTCAATGTGATGTCGGGCGTCCGGCTGTCGCGCGCTTATATGCAGGGCATGTTGAAGCGCAATTGGGGGCGTATCGTTTTCATCTCGTCGGAGTCCGGCCTCAACATTCCGAGCGAGATGATCCATTACGGCATGTCGAAGACGGCGCAGCTGTCGATCTCACGCGGTCTAGCCGAACTCACCAAAGGCACGGCGGTGACCGTGAACTCGGTGCTGCCAGGGCCGACCATGTCGGAAGGCGTCGAGACGTTCGTGAAGGATCTTGCCAAGCAGAAGGGCGAGTCGGTCGAGGAAGCCGCAACGAATTTCGTCAAACAAAACCGTCCGACCTCGCTGATCCAGCGTTTTGCCAGCGTGGATGAGATCGCCAACATGGTCGTCTTCGTGAGTTCGAAGGAAGCGTCGGTCACCAATGGCGCCGCGCTGCGGGCCGAAGGCGGCATCGTGCAGACGATCGCTTGACACATCAGCGCGCGTTCTCTGAAGGCGCGCTGATCATTTTCTGAAATTTGCAATACGTCTGTCTCCGCCGCTTCTCCTGCAGTTGAGGGTATGATTTTCTGGTCGTCTATCGGCTGGAATTCGACCTTGGGGGCATGTGTGCGGAGACGGATCATGGGAGCGCTGCTGGCGCTCTGGGCGACAACTGCGACGGCGGAGACGCTGGTCGAGCGCGGCGCCTATCTTGCCGACGTCATGACCTGCCACAATTGCCATACGCCGCGCGGAGCAAGCGGGTTCGACGTCTCGCGCGTGCTGTCAGGTGGTCAGCAACTATTCGATGAACCGGCCTTCAAGGTCTCCGGAGCGAATATCACGCCGGACAAGGAAACAGGCATCGGTCATTGGACCGATGCCCAGCTCAAGACATTCCTGGTCACTGGTACGAAGCCCGACGGAATCGACGCCGCACCGATCATGCCGACGGCGTTCTATCCGGTGCTGACGCCGCGCGATCTGGACGCGCTTGTCGCCTATTTGCGTTCGGTCCCTGCTATTCGCCGCGAGATGCCGACGCCTGAATATCGCGTGAAGCTCGAGCGGGAAAAGCCGCCATATGTCGGGGCGCAGATGCGGGATGCGGACATGACCGATCCGCTCAAGCGGGGCCGCTATCTCGTCGCCATCGCGCATTGCCTGGAATGTCATACACCTCGAACCCCAGGCGGGCACGACTATGCAGGCGCTGCAGGCAAGGGCGGCAAATTGTTCAAAGGGCCGTGGGGACAGGTCATCTCTGCGAATATCACATCGAGTCCGGCCGATGGTCTTGGCCAATGGCGTGACGATGAAATTCGTCGAGCAATCACCGAAGGTATTTCACGTGACGGGCGCAAGCTGAAGCCGCCGATGGGGTACGCTTCATATGCAAAGATGACGCGGCAGGATCAGGATGCGATCGTTGCGTTCTTGCGGACACTGCCGCCGCGCTAGCCCGCTGCATCATCGTAACACAAAAGGCGGCGCCGGAGCGCCGCCTTCATTCATGATGGGGCCGAGGGCATTCAGCCACTTAGCCTGGAGGTTACCGAAGCGCCTCGCGCTTACCAGGCGGGCTTGATTACCAAGCAACCTGGGTGCGCATCGCGAACACGTCGTAGTCGGCGCCAGCGTTCAGGCCGGCGGTGTTCACCTTGTCCACGGTGCCGTGGATCCAGTTGAACATGAAGCGCGTGTTGTTGTTGACGTACCAGTTCAGGCCGACCGTGGTGTTCTTCAGCTCACCACCGCGGACCGTGAGGTCGTTGAGGCTGGCATAGCTGTAGCGCACGGCCAGTTCCCAGGCGCCGAGATCGCCGGTCGCGAAGTTGACCGGACGGGCAGGAGAGACGCCGCCGAAGGCGCCGGCCGAGGTGCTGTACTTGCGGGATTCGCCGGTCAGCACGTAAGCCGCCTGACCGTAGCCGCCCTCGAAGTTGAGGTCGCCGAGGCCGTTGGTGCGCTGGACGCTGTAGTTGAAGTATTCGCCGGTTGCCAGGAAGCTGCCGTAACGGACAGCGCCTTCACCGCTCAGCACGTGCGCGCTGTTGACGAAGTTCATGGTGCCGGTGTCGAGCAGCGCATTGGTGGCCGGATCGATGCGGACTTCGATGCGGTCGTTCATGCGCAGCGTGTTGTTGGTCGCGCCGCCGGTCTCGGCAAGATACAGGGCGTCGAAGCCGAGCAGCACGGTCGAGACTTCGTTGTTGATCGGCACGGCAACGGCGCGGAAGGTGGCGCCGAGCGGCTGCGGGATCGAATGATTCACGCCAGCGCCCGTGGTCGGACCGGTGACGTAAGCGCCGACCCAGTAATGCTTGTCGAACACCTGACCACCGAAGGCGGAGCGGAAGTCGCCGGCGGCGAGGTTGGTCGCGAGCACCTGCGAGGCTGCACGCTCCATGAAGAAGGTGTTGTTCGAGCTGATCGATTCATCCAGCGTGTACGGCACGTCGATATAGCCGCCCTGGATG
The DNA here is from genome assembly GCF_044336785.1 of Tardiphaga sp. Classification (GTDB taxonomy): domain Bacteria; phylum Pseudomonadota; class Alphaproteobacteria; order Rhizobiales; family Xanthobacteraceae; genus Tardiphaga. The sequence continues at coordinate 18,221 of NZ_JBIIOT010000059.1, forward strand.
ATCATGCCCTTGATGCCCTTATAGGCGACATAGGCGTTGTTGAGCACGGCAGAGCCATCGGTGGTGCCGCCGGCGTCGATGATGAGGCCGTATTCCCAATCCTTGTTGTAGGTGCCGATCAGGCCGAGGCGCGCGCGGCGGGCATTGATGCCGTCATTGACGCTCTGCGGCGAGGTGGCAGCGGATTTCGGCGAGAACGAGTAGGCGCCGGCGTCGAAGTGGATACGGCCGGTGATGGCGACGCAATTCATGCCGTCGCCGGTGCAGAAAGTCGGGCGGTTGCCCGGCATGGTCAGCGTGGCGTCGATGAACGGCACGGCCTTCTTGTGCATGGCAGCGTTGGCATTGGCGAAGCTCGCCTGCGTCACGGCCTGCTGCTTCTGCGTGGCGGTGGCCTGCTTCTGAACGTTGTCGAGCTTCTTTTCCAGCGCGCGGAGCTGCGCCTTCAAAGCTGCGACGTCATCACTGGTGGCCTGTGCATGTGCGTGGCCGGACATCGCCATCGCGCCGAGCACGGCGACGGTGCCCAAGAATTTGTGTGTCGTGGAAGACATGGATAACCCCTGTAGAAGACAAAATCCGACACGCCCCGCGAATTGCTTCGCAGGTGGTGACGCGTGCTGATCTGTGTTTGTGGACTTGTAGAAGGAGAGTTGCCGCCGAGCGGGCTGTCCGACTTGTTACAAGCGAGCCACTGTTGAGCTCGGGGGCAACCTAGTTTCGCTCTGTGACAGTTCTGCAAAACCCGCAACGCATTGCGGTGACGAGGCGACAGTGTCGCTTTTCAAGCACAGGTTATTTTGCAGATTAGCTATCTTAAATAGCTAATTAAGCGATTAAAGCGCACCCGCAGATGCGCTTGCCGCGAGTGGGTATCGCTCGGCGGGAATGTGCCGGCGACAACTCGGCCGTTACCAGCCTTCGAGCACGATCTTGCCGTGCGACTTACCGGACTCGAGCAGTGCATGCGCGCGCTTGAGATTCGCTGCATTGATGGTGCCGAAGGTTTTATCGAGCGTCGTGCGCAAGACGCCCTTGTCGATGAGATCGGCGACGTCATTGAGAAGATGATGTTGCGCGATCATGTCCGGCGTCTGGAACGACGAGCGGGTGAACATGGATTCCCAATGCACCGACACCGCCTTGCCCTTGAAGGCAGACACGTTGAATTCGGCGGGATCATCGATCAGGCCAAACTTGCCCTGTGGCGCAATCAGGTCCGCAAGTGCCTTGTAGTGATGGTCCGTCGCGGTCAGGCTGGCGATGAGGGCAACCGGCGGAAGCTTCAGCGCCTCGATTTGCGGCTTCAGAGGCTTGCTGTGATCGATCACGGCATGAGCGCCAAGATCTTCGCACCATTTGAACGTCTCTGGCCTCGACGCGGTCGCGACCACCGTGAGGCCGGTGAGCCGGCGCGCGAGCTGGATCAGCATCGAGCCGACACCGCCGGCGCCGCCGATGATGAGAAGGGTGCGAGGATCGAGGCTCTTGCCCGGCGCAACACCGAGACGGTCGAACAGGAGCTCCCAGGCCGTGATGGCCGTCAGCGGCAGCGCCGCTGCTTCGGCATTGGAGAGCGAGGCCGGCTTTCGGCCGACGATGCGCTCATCGACCAGATGGAACTCGGCATTGGTGCCCTGGCGCTGGATCGAGCCAGCATAGAAGACCTCATCGCCGACCTTGAACAGGCTGACATCGGAACCGACGGCATCGACCACGCCGACCGCGTCATAGCCGAGGATCTTGGTCTCGCCAGCCTTCGGCTCCGCGCGCTTGCGCACCTTGAAATCCACCGGATTGACCGAGATGGCCTTCACCGCCACCCGGATGTCGCGCCCGGTCGGCTCCGGCTTGGGGGCGTCGAAATCGACCAGCGCTTGCGGGTCATCGATGGGGAGGGATTTGGTGTAGCCGACGGCCTTCATGGGGGCTCCTTGGAAAGCGGCATGGTTTGTTACCTCTAGCTGTCCCCGGATCGGGCGGATTGCAAGCTTTGCGGGTTCCTTGCCCTTCTATTGCCCTGCTGAGAGGCTTATATCCGCGGTAATTTCCGCAAAGAGGCCCAGATGATTCCATTTTCCCGCAAGGTTGCGACCGTTTCTGCCCTGTGCGCCATTGTCCTGTCCCTGAGCGCCCTGTCTCTGAGCCTCGCCTCGGCCCAGAACCGGCAGGTGCCGACGTCGCCCACCGAGCTGAAGCTGTCCTACGCGCCGATCGTGCAGCGGGTGCAGCCGGCGGTCGTGAATGTCTATGCGGCCAAGACGGTGCAGAACCGCAATCCGCTGCTCGACGATCCCGTGTTCCGCCGTTTCTTCGGCGGGCAGGGCATGCAGCCGGAGCAGATGCAGCGCTCGCTCGGCTCGGGTGTGATGGTCGATGCATCAGGTCTCGTGGTCACCAACAACCACGTCATCGAAGGCGCGGATCAGGTGAAGATCTCGCTCTCCGACAAGCGCGAGTTCGAAGCGGAGATCGTGCTCAAGGACAGCCGCACCGATCTTGCAGTGCTGCGCATCAAGGACGCCAAGGAAAAATTCCCGACTCTCGATTTTGCCAATTCCGATGATCTGCTGGTCGGCGACGTCGTGCTTGCCATCGGCAATCCGTTCGGCGTCGGCCAGACCGTGACCCACGGCATCATCTCGGCGCTGGCGCGTACGCAGGTCGGCATCACCGACTATCAGTTCTTCATCCAGACCGATGCCGCGATCAATCCCGGTAATTCCGGCGGCGCATTGGTGGATATGACCGGCAAGTTGGTCGGCGTGAACACCGCGATCTTCTCGCGCTCGGGCGGCTCGCAGGGCATCGGATTCGCCATTCCCGCCAACATGGTCCGCGTCGTTGTCGCTTCCGCCAAATCAGGCGGCAAGGCCGTAAAGCGTCCATGGCTTGGCGCGCGGCTGCAGAACATCACGCCTGAGATCGCCGAAACACTCGGCTTGAAGACGCCATCGGGGGCGTTGGTCGTCAATGTCACGCCGAACAGTCCGGCGGCTAAGGCCGGCCTGAAGGTTTCCGATCTGGTCACCGCCATCGATGGCACGGTGATCGAGGATCCCAACGCTTTCGAATATCGCTTTGCGACCCGTCCGCTCGGCGGCACCACGCAGCTTGATGCACAGCGTGGCGGCAAGCCGGTCAAGCTCACCGTTGCGCTCGAAGCGGCGCCGGATACGGGGCGTGATGAAATTGTCCTCAAGGGGCGCTCGCCGTTCCAGGGCGCCAAGGTCGCCAACATCTCGCCGGCACTGGCCGATGAGTTGCGGCTCGATTCCAGCACTGAAGGTGTCGTCATCACTGATCTCACCGATACCGCGACGGCCGCTGGCGTCGGCTTCCAGAAGGGCGACCTCATTCTGGCGGTGAACGGCGTCAAGATCGGCAAGACCAGCGATCTCGAAAAGATCACCGGCGAAGGCGCGCGGCTGTGGCGTATCGTCGTTGTACGCGGCGGCCAGCAGATCAACGTCACACTCGGCGGATGAGCCAGAAGCAACCATCAGCCAACCTGTTCGCTGCCGCCGGGATGGAGCAGGACGCACCGCGTCCGCTGCCCGAGCGGCTGCGGCCGCGCGTGCTTGCCGATGTCGTGGGCCAGGACCACATCCTCGGCCCAGACGGCGCGCTGACGCGCATGCTGGAAACGCGCACGCTCGGCTCGCTGATCTTCTGGGGTCCGCCGGGCACTGGCAAGACCACCGTCGCAAGGCTGTTGGCGGATGCGACCGAACTGCATTTCGAGCAGATCTCCGCAGTGTTCTCCGGCGTTGCGGATCTGAAGAAGGTGTTCGACGCCGCGCGCGCCCGCCGCCAGATGGGCAGGGGCACGCTGCTGTTCGTCGACGAGGTGCATCGCTTCAACAAGGCGCAGCAGGACTCGTTCTTGCCGGTGATGGAAGACGGCACTGTCGTGCTGGTCGGTGCCACCACCGAGAACCCGTCCTTTGAACTCAACGCGGCGCTTCTGTCCCGTGCGCGCGTACTTGTGTTTCAGTCGCATGATGCCGAAGCGATCGAAAAACTGTTCGCCAATGCGGAGAAGATCGAAGACCGCAAGCTGCCGCTGGATGCCGAAGCGCGCGCCGTGCTGGTGCGCATGGCCGATGGCGATGGCCGCGCTGCGTTGACGCTCGCCGAAGAGGTCTGGCGCGCAGCACGCGCCAATGAGGTTTTCGATGCCGCGCAGTTGCAGGACATCCTGCAACGTCGCGCGCCGATTTATGACAAGTCGGCCGATGGCCACTACAATCTGATCTCGGCGCTGCATAAATCCGTGCGCGGCAGCGATCCCGATGCGGCGCTGTATTACCTGTGCCGGATGCTGGATGCTGGCGAGGACCCGCTGTTCCTCGCGCGCCGCGTGGTGCGGATGGCCGTCGAGGATATCGGCCTCGCCGATCCGCAGGCGCTGGTGATTTGCAACGCCGCCAAGGATGCCTATGATTTCCTCGGTCATCCCGAAGGCGAACTCGCCATCGCGCAGGCCGTGATCTACATCGCCACCGCGCCCAAGTCGAATGCCGCCTATACCGCCTATAAAACCGCGATGCGGGTCGCCAAGGAGGGCGGCTCGCTGCTGCCGCCAAAGCACATCCTGAATTCGCCGACCAAGCTGATGAAGTCCGAAGGCTATGGCGACGGCTATCAATACGACCACGACACGCCGGATGCCTTTTCCGGCCAGGACTATTTCCCGGAGGCCTTGGGCCGCCAGACCTTCTATGATCCCCCCGAACGCGGTTTCGAGCGCGAGATTCGCAAGCGGCTGGATTACTGGGCCAAGCTGCGCGCCGCCAAAAGCACGGAGGCGTAGAGGCCGATGTCGATTGTCTCGTCTCAACCGCTGCGCACCGCAGTCATCGGTGCAGCGTTTTGCCTGATCGCTCAGGCGGCTTCGGCCCAGCAGGCGGCGCCGGTGCAATACTGGGTGCCGAATGGGCCGTTCGGCCTCGGCGGTTGGTCTGATGCCGGCATCACGAGCTATGGCAATTTCCCAGGTTTCGACGCCGGGGCTGCGGTTGACGGCGACTGGAAGTCCAGTTTCAAGACCGGTGCCTATGTGCGCAGCGAGGCCGCCAGTTTTAGCCGCATGGGCCTCGGCTGGGCCGGCACCACCAGTGATTTCGGCGGGCTCACCGCGCAGAGCACGCTGGCCGGCTACGCATTCAAGGGCGCCGGAGATCTGCCCGTCACGGTCTTTGCCGGCTTCGACACCCTGAACTACCGTCCGGGCATCGGCACGGCGCTGGCGCCGTTCAGTTCCGATACCAGCATCGCGACCGGATACAGGGCCCGCGCAGGCATTGCGTTTCAGCCGGCTCCGAATGTCACTTTGTCGCTCGAGGGCAGCTTCACCCAAAATCAATTGGACGATGGCACCGCCACATCACGCCTGCTGTCCGGTCAGTCCCCGTATGGCGGTTTCCGCCGCTAGCGCGGGCGGAACCCGAAGGTTTGCGCCAATGGGCGATTTGACCGTGACCCAAGTCGGTAGATGCGCTACGGACGGACTTTCCCCCTGGAGTTACAGATGAGCCGCCGCGACACGAGATCCCCCGCCAACCGTGGCACCGGAGGCGCTGGCCGTTCGGGACGCGCCAAGCCGGGCGCCACGATGGCCAAGGCGGCAGCGAAGAAGGCTGCCAAGGGGCCAGCCAGAACCCCTCCGAAGAGCGCCGCAGCGAAGGGCGATCGCTTCCGGGCCGAGCGCGGCGATGCGGAACGCCCGACCAGTGCGCGTCCGCCGCGTGCGCGTGCAGCCGAGCGACCTGAACGGTTCGAGCGCTCGGAGCGTCCCGAACGATCGGAACGCCCGCAGCGTTTTGAGCGATCGGAGCGTCCCGAGCGCGCGGAACGTCCGCAGCGCTATGAGCGGAGCGAGCGAAGTGAAAGATCGGAACGGCCGGAGCAGGGCGAACGTCCATCCCGTCCGCGCACCGGCAGTAAGCCCGCGCCGCGTTTTGCCGGTGCTGTGACGCGCACGCGAAAACCAGAACCCGTCATCGAGGCACCGGCCAAGCCGGAAGCCGAACCGGTCGTGATGCCGACCAGCGTGCAGACTGTCATTGTCACGCCTGACGAGAACGACATGCGCGTCGATCGCTTCCTCGAAGCGCGTTTCCCGGGCCTGTCATTCTCCCATATCCAGCGCATCGTCCGCAAAGGCGAGCTGCGCGTGAACGGCAAGCGTGCCGACAGCAAGGATCGCCTGGAAGCCGGGCAGACCGTTCGCATCCCGCCGCTCAAGCTCGACGCGCCGAAGACCGTCGGTGTGCTCTCGGAAGCCGCTCAGAAAACGCTCGATGCATTGAAGGAGATGACGATCTTCGAGGACGCCGACGTGATGGTGCTGAACAAGCCGGCCGGCCTTGCGGTGCAGGGCGGCTCCGGCATGACGCGTCACGTCGATATGATGCTGGAGGTGATGCGCGACTCCAAGGGCCAGAAGCCGCGCCTCGTGCATCGTCTCGATCGCGAGACCTCGGGCTGTCTCTTGATCGCCAAGACGCGGTTTGCAGCTTCTTTCCTGACCGGGGCGTTTCGCGAGCGTTCGGCGCGAAAATTCTACTGGGCGCTGGTTGCCGGCGTGCCGAAGCCGAAGCAGGGGCGTATCTCGACCTATCTCGCCAAGGAAGAGAACGAGGAAGACACCATCATGCGCGTCGCCAAGCACGGCGATGATGGTGCCAGCCATGCGGTGACCTATTACGCTGTCGTCGAGACGTCGGGCCAGAAGCTCGCCTGGGTATCATTGAAGCCGGTGACCGGGCGTACGCATCAGCTCCGGGCGCATATGGCCCATATCGGCCACGCCATTGTGGGCGATCCCAAATATTTCAACATCGAGAACTGGCAGTTGCCGGGCGGCCTGCAGAACCGCCTGCATCTGCTGGCGCGCCGCATCGTCATCCCGCATCCGCGTGGCGGCATGATCGACGCGACCGCGCCACTGCCGCCGCACATGCTGCAGTCGTGGAATCTGCTGGCGCTCGAGCATGATCGGTTCGATCCCATCGAACACGCGCCGGAAGACTAGGGCGTTGCCAGAGTTCGACGATCAGTTTCGCGCACGCCTGCATGACCTGTTTGCGTGGCGTCGCGACGTCCGGCGTTTTCGCAGCGATCCTTTGCCGGCGGGCGCGTTGGAGCGGTTGATCGAAACCGCGTGTCTCGCGCCATCGGTAGGGCTCAGTCAGCCGTGGCGTTTCGTCATCGTCGATGATCCCGCGCGGCGCCAGACCGTGCTTGATAACTTCTCCGCCTGCAATGCGGAGGCGCTCGACGCGTATCATGGCGAGCGTGCGCAACTTTATGCGCGATTGAAGCTTGCGGGCCTGCGCGAAGCGCCGGGACATCTGGCCGTATTTGCAGATCGCGGCACCGATGTCGGACATGGTGTCGGCCGTCGCACCATGCCGGAAATGGCGGAATATTCGGTGGTGACGGCGGTGACCACCATGTGGTTCGCCGCGCGTGCGGAAGGTATCGGCATGGGATGGGTGTCCATCCTCGATCCTTCTGTCGTTGCCGATGCGCTCGACATTCCCCGCGACTGGCGGCTGATCGGCTATTTCTGTATCGGCTATCCCGAAGGCGAGGACGATCGCCCTGAACTGGAACGTGAAGGCTGGGAGCACCGCCGCGCTGCAACGGATCACATCCTCCGGCGTTAATGCAGTCGCGCTTGCGAGCGCCGGAGATCGTAACGATATGGCCTGCATGTTTCGACTTTCCAGATGTCTTGCCGTGGCTCTGCTCCTGTTGTCGAGCGAGGCGCCCGCATTTGCTCAGTTTCTGCCGCCGGGAAGCAGCGCGCTGACCGTGCCTCCGCCACCTGCGCCGCCGCCGCCCAAGATCGAAGTACCCGTGGTGCCAAAGATGGGCGATCTGCCTCGGCAGAACTACGTGCCGCAGGCGCGGCCATCATTCGGCGACCGGATCACCAACTGCCTGCAGGATGGCGCCGCGGCAGGGCTCGGTCCCAATGATCGTGCTGCGTATTCGCGGTCCTGCGCCAATCGCTGATGGCCTCGCCTAGCGTCTCGGCATCGCGTAAACTGCGGCCAGAAACTGGATCGAGATGACCGATGCGTGAACTGTTCGACGACGTCTATGGCAAGCCCGGCTTCACCGTGCAGGAATCGCGCGAGAAATCGACGGGCACGCGCCGCAAGCGTTTCTATACCAAGGTCGGCGTCAGTGCGGCTGACGAGGGCCATTCCGTTACGCTCGACGACAAGACGATCCGGACGCCGTCGCGCAATGCGCTTGCAGTGCCGTCGCGCGCGGTCGCTGACCTGATGGCTGCCGAATGGGACGCGCAGCAGGAGTTCATTGATCCGCTGTCGATGCCGATCACGCGTCTTGCCAATAGCGTGCTCGATGCCATCTCGACCGAAGAACAGATCGCGGCGGTGCGCGACGACATCGCAAAATATTTCGGCTCCGACCTGCTGTTCTATCGTGCGTCGCATCCGGACGCGCTGATCGAGCGCGAGGCAGCCGCATGGGACCCCGTGCTGTTCTGGGTTGCCGAAGAGCTCAACGCGCATTTCATCCTTGCCGAGGGCGTCATGCATGTGGGCCAGCCGGCGCAGGCGCTCGCTGCTGCGCAGGCAGCGTTGCCGACCGATTCATGGCGTGTCGCGGCGCTGCATATGGTGACCACGATCACCGGCTCTGCGCTGCTGGCGCTGGCGCTGCTGCGCGGCCGGCTGAGCGCCGACGAGGTCTGGGCCGCGGCCTTTGTAGACGAGGACTGGAACGCTGAAAAATGGGGCCTCGACGAGGAAGCCGCGGCACGCCGGGCCGCCCGCAAGGTCGATTTCGAGGGCGCCGTCGCCGTGCTGCGGGCGCTCGGCAGTTAATCGGAAGTTAACGCCACTTCACCTAACGTGCTGCACCAGACTCGGGTGCAGCCATGTCGGTTCTCGTCAATGCGATTCCATCCCTCGTCGCCGCGCAAGGCGTGGCGCGCGATGTCGCGTTTCAGCCCGGCAGCGTCGTTGCCGCACGGGTGATCGAGGTCGGGGCTAACAACCAGGCGCGCATTTCGATTGCCGGCCAGGCGATCGACGTTCAGACCCAGGTCCCGTTGCAGGCTGGGGAGACGTTGCAACTTTCCGTGTCGCAGACCGCCGATGGCATTCGCCTCGCGGTGCTGCCGCAGCAGGCGGCCGCGAATGGCGCCGCTCTGGCATCGTCCTCTGATCTTTCCGCCACGCTGCTAACGACGTTGGCTGCCTCCAAAGCGCAGCTCACCGCGCCGGAAGCTGTGGCCGTGTCGCAAGCAGCCCTTGGCGCTGTGACCAAGCAGGCGAGCCTCTCGGCGCTGTTCGCCAATCTCGGCGCTGCAGCCTCGCTCGAGAACCTGCCGCCGAAACTGCAGCAAGCCATCGCGCAGGTGCTGGCGCAGCGGCCGCCGCTCGATGCGAAGCTCACGGGCGGTGAGGTGAAAACGGCGTTCCAGAACTCCGGCCTGTTTCTCGAAGCGTCGCTGGCAAAGGGCACGCCAGCTTCGGTCGCCATGCCCGACATGAAAGCAGCGCTGGTCGTGCTCAAGCAAGCACTGACGACGGTGCTGGCCAATGATGCAAGCGGCAAAGCTGCAGTGACGACGCCAGCTCCGCCACAGGCTGCACCAGCGCAGCAGCAGGCCGTCGCAACGCCGATGACGACAGCCGCGCAGGTGCAGGCCGCCGCAGCAACGCTGGTGCCGGCAATGCTGTCAAAGGCTGCTGTGAAAGACGAGGCATCCCAGGCGGCTGTTTCGGCGACGCCCGACGAAGGCGCTGAAGCGGATATTCGCCCGCAGGTCGCTGCCGCCACGGCGAGGGCCGCTGGCGCGATGGCGAATAACGGCGCGCAGCAGTCCGGCGCCAAGATCGCCGAGATGATCGCAAAACTGCTTCCCGATGAGAGTGCGTTGCTGCAACAGGCAGCGACGGGCAAGGGCCAGCCGGGTGCTTACGTTGATGCGCAGGGCTTGCGCTCGCCGCTGCCACCACCTCCGTTGCGTGGCGCCTTGCCGACGCCACAGCCGATGGCGCAGCCGACGCTTGTATCGAACGCACCGCTTGGCGAGACCGTGCAACATCTGCTTGCCGACACAGATGCTGCGATCGCAAGGCAGACATTGCATCAGGTCGCATCGCTGCCGGAACGCGTCGATGCAGCTGTCGCGCAGCGCCTGGATCAGGCGACGCCGCGCTGGAGTTTTGAAATTCCATTCGCCGTGCCGCATGGGACAGCCGTCGCGCAGTTCGAGATTTCGCGCGATGGCGGGCAGGGCAGCGAGGCCGATTCAGCCAAGAAAGTCTGGTGCGCGCGTTTCTCGCTCGATGTCGAGCCGACAGGTCCCATTCACGCGGTGATTTCGCTGACCGGCGAGAAGACCTCCGTTCGCATGTGGGCGGAGCGACCTGCGACTGCGCAGCAGCTACAGGCAGGTGCAGGGCAACTGACCCAGGCTTTGATCCGCGCCAATCTGCAGCCCGGCGACATCGTCGTGCGCGAAGGCGCACCGCAGCAGGCCACGCCGGCTTTGGCCGGTCATTTTCTGGATATGGCGCTATGATCGTGCAGCCGAAACGCGCGCTCGCCGTCGCGCTCCATTACGACAAGACTGGTGCGCCGCGTGTCACCGCCAAAGGACGTGGCGCTGTCGGCGAGAAGATCATCGAGGTCGCGAAAGCACACGACATTCCGATCGAGGAGAACGAGGTGCTCGCCGGCGCGCTCTCCAATATCGAGCTCGGCGACGAAATCCCGGAAGAACTTTACAAGGCCGTTGCCGAGGTCCTGGTCTTCGTCCTGCGCATGTCTGGGCGCGGGCGATAGCATTTGCACCTCTGGCGCTGCAGGCCGCGCGGGACTAGCATCCGTGACAACTAAAAACGTCACGGAGGAAATCCCATGAAGTCGATGTCGCTCTGGATGTCGTCGCTGGCCGCTGCTGCGGCGAGCGGCTGGTTTGCCGCCACGCTATTTGCGCCACCTGCGGTCAGCAAGGAGCCGCGCTTTCCGCAACTCACCATGGATCAGCTCGACGCCAAGCAGAAGCCGCTGGGCGAACAGGTGATGAAAGTGTCGAGCGTGGGACTCGCAGGTCCCTACAATCCGATGATGCGCAGCCCCGTGCTCGGACAAAAGCTGTTCGATCTGTTCGCCTATCTGCGCTGGGATACGAGCGTTCCCGCAAAGCTCAACGAGTTCGCAATCATCATCATCGGACGGCAATGGCGTTCGCAGGTGGAGTGGTTCGCGCATGCGCCGCTGGCGCAGAAGGCAGGTCTGTCACCGCAGATCATCGCTGATCTCAAGGCCAACAAGCGGCCAGCCAACATGGCTGAGGATGAAGCGGTGGTGTATGACTTCGTCACTGAACTCACGACCACCAAGAAGGTCTCGGACGAGACCTATGCGCGCGCCAAGAAGATTTTTAGCGATCAGCAGATCGTCGATCTCACCGCGGTGTCCGGCAATTATGTGATGGTCGCGATGCTGCTGGCGATGGCCGAGGAATCGACGCCGCCCGGCAAGGAGCCGCCGTTCAAGCCGGGCGAACCATAGACGCCGTCACGCAGCCTTGATCTGGTTGCCAGTGGTTGGATTGGTCGCAGTGGTCTTGGCAACCTCTGCGTCCTTGCCGATGCGACCGAGATGGGTGAAGCGGAAGCCGGTCTCGTATTTCAGGCCGTAGCCGAGCGTGCGGTCGAAGCCGATATGGGCCAGCCAGATCATGGCAAGGGCGCCGGGCAGTGGCTCGGCGGTGACGAGGCCGAACAGAACCAGCAGGAGCGGGCCAATGGTGGCGTGGGTGGCGTTGTAGACACCGGCGCCGATCCGCGGGCCGGCCAGATAGGCCAGCAAAGCAAGATCCGGCACGAAGAAGCCCAGCGCGTAATGCAGCCAAGACGCACCCGAAATCCAGTAGAACAGCGTCATGCCGATAAAGAGGGCGACGCCCTCCCAGCGCAGCAAATCCCGCACGCCGCCGGTGGCTGCGCCGCTGTTCGCGTTGATCGTGATATTCGACATCTCGGCCTCCCTGACTGAGACGGATATAGGCAGCGCGGGCCGCGTTGCCATGCATTTCCGACGATTTCCAGCCATGCGGATGGGCGTTTCCAGACCCGAAAACCCCATGCTAGAACGACGTCCAAATCCCGCCGCCAAAGCGGGCGAAAACACGCGAATTTGACGGGCTGGAGCACATGAAAGAGATCCTGGATACCCTCGAAGCGCGCCGCGCCGGCGCCAAACTCGGCGGTGGCGAGAAGCGCATCGAGTCGCAGCACTCCAAGGGAAAGCTGACCGCCCGCGAGCGCATCGAGCTGCTGCTGGACAAGGGATCCTTCGAGGAGTTCGACATGTTCGTCGAACACCGCTCCGTGGAATTTGGCATGGAGAAATCCAAAATTCCGGGTGACGGTGTTGTCACCGGCTGGGGAACCGTCAACGGCCGCAAGATCTTCGTCTTCGCCAAGGATTTCACCGTGTTCGGCGGTTCGCTGTCTGAAACCCATGCGCTGAAGATTACCAAGATCCAGGACATGGCCATGAAGGCGCGAGCGCCGATCATCGGCCTCTATGACGCCGGTGGCGCGCGCATCCAGGAAGGTGTCGCCGCGCTCGCCGGTTACTCCTACGTGTTCCGCCGCAACGTGCAGGCCTCGGGCGTGATCCCGCAGATCTCCGTCATCATGGGCCCATGCGCCGGCGGCGACGTCTATTCGCCGGCCATGACCGACTTCATCTTCATGGTGAAAAACACCAGCTACATGTTCGTCACCGGCCCGGACGTGGTGAAGACCGTCACCAACGAGGTCGTCACTGCCGAGGAACTCGGCGGCGCCAGCGTGCATGCAACGAAGTCCTCGATCGCCGACGGCGCGTTCGAGAACGATGTCGAGACGCTCTTGCAGATGCGCCGGCTGATCGACTTCCTGCCGTCGAACAACACCGCCGGCGCGCCGGACTGGCCGAGCTTCGACGATATCGAGCGCACCGACGACTCGCTCGATACGTTGATCCCCGACAATCCGAACAAGCCCTATGACATCAAGGAGCTGATCCTGAAGGTCGTGGACGAGGGCGACTTCTTCGAACTCGCGGACACCTTTGCCAAGAACATCGTCACCGGTTTCGGCCGCATTGCTGGCAAGACGGTGGGCTTTGTGGCCAACCAGCCGATGGTGCTGGCCGGCGTGCTTGACAGCGATGCCTCGCGAAAAGCCGCGCGCTTCGTGCGCTTCTGCGATGCCTTCAACATTCCGATCGTCACCTTCGTGGACGTGCCGGGCTTTTTGCCGGGCACCGCGCAGGAATATGGCGGCCTGATCAAGCACGGCGCAAAGCTGCTGTTCGCCTACAGCCAGTGCACCGTGCCGCTGGTCACCGTCATCACGCGCAAGGCCTATGGCGGCGCGTTCGACGTGATGGCCTCGAAGGAAATCGGCGCCGACATGAACTATGCCTGGCCGACCGCGCAGATCGCCGTGATGGGCGCCAAGGGCGCGGTGGAAATCATCTTCCGCCAGGACATCGGCGATGCCGAGAAGATCGCCGCGCGCACCAAGGAATACGAGGACCGTTTCCTGTCGCCGTTCGTGGCCGCCGAGCGCGGTTATATCGACGACGTGATCATGCCGCACTCCACCCGCAAGCGCATTGCGCGTGCGCTGGCGATGCTAAAGGACAAGCATGTGGAAGTGCCGATGAAGAAGCACGACAATATGCCGTTGTGAGGGATCATTGGGCGGACGGGCGATGCGCCATCCGCCCTTAACGACCTTATTGATCGACTGGAGGTGGGAATGCCGACAGTCTTGCGATGGGGACCATACAGGGCCTTCTTTTATTCAAATGAAGGAATTGAGCCCGCTCATATCCATGTCAGACGAGAAGATCGCGAAGTAAAATTCTGGCTTCGCGATCTTTCCATCGCTGCGAATGCCGGCTTTCCGTTTCACGAAATCAACGATATTATTCGACATCTGCGCTCTAACCGCGATGAACTATTGGCGGCATGGCATGAGCACTTTGGAAATTGACGTTGGTGATCTTCGCGCGCGCTCGGTGGATTTCACCGATGCCGAACTCGTTGTTACGCTGATCGACGGTCGGCGCATCGTGACACCGCTTGAATGGTATCCGCGTCTGTTGGGTGCCAGCTCAACTCAGCGGAAGAATTTCGAGATCATGGCAATGGGAGTTCATTGGCCAGATCTCGATGAGGATCTCAGTATCGCGGGTATGTTGAAGGGCGTTCGCTCGCGATAGCCGATACTCTCCGTTCAGCGCTCATTCATCCCGCCAACGCGAAGCTCTTCCTCGATATCTCAGGGAGGGATCGCGATGGAACGCCGTCATTTTCTGAAGCTCGGGCTGGCTTTCGCTGCGAGCGGTATGCTGGTTGCGAAGACGCTCGCCACCGCAGAGGCTGCACCACTGCCGCCTGTCGGACCGGCTGGTGATCGCAAGCAGGATAACGAGCCGCAGCCCGCGGTGGCGACGCAGGACGATGTGAATCGCCTGCAGCCGGAGCAGGTGCAGTGGCGTCGGCGGCGCTATGGCTGGCGCAGGCGCGCATGGCGTCGCCGCTACTGGCGCCCGCGGGCCTGGCGTCGCCGCCGCGTCTGGCGCCGTCGTGTCTGGCGTCGCAAATATTGGTAGTGCAAGATCGTAGGATGGGTTGAGCGGCTTCGCGAAACCCATCGGCCGAACGATGTGGCAAGCTCTGCCGATGGGTTTTCGCTTCGGCGCTGGCGCGCCTGCGCTTAACCCATCCTACGGCACCGAGCTTTGCCGCTTGTCCATGTCACCATGTCAAACAGCCACGTCCTGGAGATTTCTTGCGCGCACGCGCCGTCCTTGTCGCGTCCGCGGCGCGAGGTGGAGGTCCCTGGTTTCCCCCTCGAAGAGTGAGGGGAGATGACGCGCCAAGAAGCGCAATTTTGGGTAGTCCATGCGATGTGCTCGGGCTGAAACGTCAGCCTCCGCCCATCGCAACGCCTCTCGGCGCGCCATCACGGGACTTTTGGCTGGAGGACCATTCTTTTTATGCACCGGCGCGTCCCTTACTCGCTGCCGTAGCAGGTTTCGGTTTCGCTGATCCCGACGGATTTCTCCGCCGTTCGCCTGTGCCGTCTCAGCCGAACTATCGGCAGCCCCTCTTAATGGGGGCGGACGGTGACCCCCGGCCTCCCGAGT
>NZ_JBIIOT010000144.1:0-9247 GCF_044336785.1 Tardiphaga sp.
CTTCATCATCATGATCGCCGGCGCCATCGTGGTCGGCGCCGCGCTGATTGTTGAAGTGAAGTACCAACCGCCATTCTGGCTGCACGCCGCCCTTTGGTTGCCATTGATTCTCGCGACAACGCTGCTACCGCTGCGCTCCATGAAGTCGCTGCTGATCGCCCTGCAATTCCACCACAAGGCGTCCGAGGGCCAGTTAGTCGCGCGGAAGCCAGAATGAACACCGTCACCACGCGCCGGCCGGGCATTATCGGTTTCGGCATCGCCACCCTGATCATCGTCGCCACCTTGCTCAGCCTCGGTTTCTGGCAGTTGCAGCGCCGCGGCGAAAAACATGCGTTGATCGCCGCCCTCGACGCGCGGATCACGGAGGCGCCGGTCGCGCTGCCATCCTCCGACCGCTGGAGTACGATGAGCGCCGCGAGTGACGAATTCCGCCGCGTCACCTTTACCGCCACCTACAAGGCGCTGCCCGACGCCATGGTCTACAGCTCCGGCTCCGGTGTGCGACCGGATGTGCCTGGTGCTGTCACCTGGGCCTTCCTGCCTGCCGCACTCCCGAATGGCGCGACCGTCGTGATTAATGCGGGCTTCGTGCAGAACACGATGCAGGATCGCGCCCAGCAGGACCGCGTGGTCAAAACCCTGCTGACCGGCGCATCGGTGACGATGACCGGCTACCTCCGCTATCCCGAGACGGCTGGCACGCTGACCCCCCATGATGATGTCGCCAAGCGCCTCTGGTTCAATCGTGACCAGCGCGCCATGGCGAGCGCCCTCGGTTGGGGTGCTGTCGCGCCGTTTTATGTTGATCTCGAAACCCCAGTGCCGGCCAACGGCATCCCCAAGCCCGGTCCCTTGGTCGTCCGCCTGAAAGACGACCACATGCAATACGCCATCACCTGGTTCAGCCTGGCCGCGGCGGTGGTGATCGCGTTTGGGGTGTGGACGCGAGGCCAGAAACGGAGCTAAACGGCCCAGAATCGCGGTTTCCCCATGCGCCCAAAAAGCCTATGGTGCGCCTTCGTTTTCATCCGACCGAAGTGTTAACCTCTTTCAGATCAAAGGCTTGGCGGGTAGCCCGCGCCTTTGGAGGACGCCTTGACGACCTATATCTCGACGCGGGGTGAGGCCCCGAAACTCGGCTTTTGCGATGTCATGCTGACCGGGCTTGCCCGTGACGGCGGTCTCTACATTCCCGAGGTCTGGCCGCAGCTCTCTGCCGACACCATCGCGTCGCTGTTCGGCCGGCCCTATTGGGAAGTCGCGGTCGAGGTGATCCGCCCGTTTGTGGCCGGCGAGATTTCCGACGAGGATCTCGGCCGCATGGCGAATGAGGCCTATGCCACCTTCCGCCATCCGGCTGTGGTGCCGCTCGACCAGAGCGCGCCGAACCAGTTCGTGCTCGAGATGTTCCATGGTCCGACGCTGGCGTTCAAGGACGTTGCGATGCAGCTGATCGCGCGGCTGATGGATCATGTCCTCGCCAAGCGCAATCAGCGCACGACCATTGTCGTTGCAACGTCGGGTGACACCGGCGGCGCCGCGGTCGACGCCTTTGCCGGTCGCGACAATGTCGATCTCATCGTGCTGTTTCCGAATGGCCGCATCTCTGACGTGCAGCGCCGGATGATGACCACGACCGGCGCATCGAACGTCCATGCGCTCGCCGTCGAAGGTCACTTCGACGATTGCCAGGCCATCGTGAAGGGCCTGTTCAATCACCACAGTTTCCGCGACGCCGTCTCGCTGTCGGGCGTCAACTCGATCAACTGGGCGCGCATCGTCGCGCAGGTGGTCTACTACTTCACCTCGGCGGTTGCCGTCGGTGCGCCCGGCCGGGCGGTCGATTTCACCGTGCCGACGGGCAATTTCGGCGACATCTTTGCGGGCTATGTGGCCAAGCGCATGGGCCTGCCGGTGCGCAAGCTGCGTGTGGCGGCCAACGTCAACGACATCCTCGACCGCACGCTGAAGACCGGCATCTATGAAGTGCGCGAGGTTCACGCCTCGTCGTCACCATCCATGGACATCCAGGTGTCGTCGAATTTCGAGCGCTTGCTGTTCGAAGCCTCGGGTCGCGATGCCGCATTGGTGCGCGGGCTGATGGACTCGCTCAAGCAATCCGGCCGCTTCGTCCTGCCGGAGAAACTGCTCACTGCGATCCGTGCCGATTTCGAATCCGGCCGCGCCGATGAAGACGAGACCGCCGCCACCATCCGCACCGCCTGGCGTGAGAGCGGCGATCTCATCGATCCGCATACCGCTGTGGCGCTTGCTGTCGCCGATCGCGATACGACCGAATTGCATGTGCCAAATATTGTGCTCTCCACCGCGCATGCTGCGAAATTTCCGGATGCGGTGGAAGCCGCCTGCGGCAAGCGGCCGGATCTGCCGGCCTATCTCGGTGAACTCATGACCAAGGTCGAGCACATCAAGGTCGTGAAGAACGATCAGAGCGAAATCGAGCAGTTCGTGCGGTCTGTCAGCCGCGCCGCAAAGCAGGGAGCCGCCTGATGGCCGTCGAGGTTACAAAACTGCCGTCGGGTCTCACTGTCGTCACCGATTCCATGCCGCATCTCGAAACCGCGGCGCTCGGCGTCTGGGCCGGTGTCGGTGGCCGTGACGAGAAGACCAACGAGCATGGCATCTCGCATCTTCTCGAACACATGGCCTTCAAGGGCACCAAGACGCGCTCGTCGCGTCAGATCGTGGAAGAGATCGAGGCTGTCGGCGGCGATCTCAACGCGGCGACGTCCACCGAGACCACGGCCTTCTATGCGCGCGTGCTGAAAGCCGACGTGCCGCTTGGCCTCGAAGTGCTCAGTGACATTCTGGCCAATCCGACTTTCGATCCCGACGAGCTGGAGCGCGAGAAGAGCGTTATCGTGCAGGAGATCGGCGCGGCGCAGGATACGCCGGACGATGTCGTGTTCGAGCATCTCAATGAGCTCTGCTATCCCGATCAGCCCATGGGCCGTTCGTTGCTTGGCACCGCCAAGACCCTGCAGGGCTTTGATCGCGACATGCTGCAGGATTATCTCTCGACGCATTATCGCGGTCCGGAGATGGTTGTGGCGGCAACGGGTGCCGTGAACCATCGTCAGGTCGTCGCCGAAGCGCACAAGCATTTCGCGAGCTTCGAGGGCACGCAGGGCCCGAAGCCGCAGCCGGCCACATTCGGCAAAGGCGGCTCCAAGGTCGTGCATCGCGATCTCGAACAGGCGCATCTGACTCTGGCGCTGGAAGGCCTGCCGCAGGCGCATCCGGAATTGTTCAGCCTGCAGGTGTTCACGAACATCCTGGGTGGCGGCATGTCCTCACGGCTGTTCCAGGAAGTCCGCGAAAAGCGCGGCCTGTGCTATTCCATCTATTCATTCCACGCGCCCTATAGCGACACCGGATTCTTCGGCCTCTATACCGGCACCGATCCGAATGATGCGTCGGAGATGATGGAAGTCATCGTCGATGTGATCCGCGAATCCGTGGAGACGCTGACCGAAGCCGAGATCGCCCGCGCCAAGGCGCAGATGAAGGCGGGTCTCCTGATGGCGCTGGAAAGCTGCAGCTCGCGCGCCGAACAGCTCGCGCGTCACATGCTTGCTTACGGCCGTCCGCTCACGGCAGAAGAACTCATCCAGCGCATCGATGCCGTCAGCGTTGAGTCGACCCGCGATGCTGCGCGCGGCCTGCTCACGCGCAGCCGGCCTGCGGTGGCCGCGCTTGGCGGTGGCCGGGGGCTGGACACGGCGGTGGCTTTTGCGGAAGGATTGACCGGCGTCCGGGACAAGACCCTGCTGCATTGAGTCTGCCTCGCAGCGACGCGTCGGAGAGTGACCTGATGGCTCTGTTTCGGCTTCCCATGAGTGCCCCGGCGGCGTTGGCGCCGCGCGGCTATGGGCTGTCGTTGCGTGCGCCTGTGATGGGCGACTTTCCGCAATGGGCGGATCTGCGCGAGCGCAGCCGGGCCTATCTCACGCCATGGGAGCCGATCTGGCCGTCCGACGATCTCACGCGGTCGGGCTTTCGTCGGCGGCTGCGGCGCTATGCCGAGGATACATCGGCGGATCGGGCCTATCCCTTTCTTGTATTTAGGGAATCTGACGATGCTTTGGTTGGCGGAATCACGCTGGCCAATGTTCGGCGCGGGATCGTGCAGGCTGGGACCATTGGGTATTGGGTCGGTCAGCAATTCACCGGGCAGGGGATGATGACGACCGCGCTGCGGGTTTTGCTGCCGACCTTGTTCGGCGAGCTCAGCCTGCATCGCATTGAAGCGGCTTGCATTCCGACCAATACGCCGTCGGTGCGGGTGCTGGAAAAATGCGGTTTCACCCGCGAAGGACTGGCCCGAAGATACCTTTGCATCAATGGGGTCTGGCAGGATCACCTGCTGTTCGGGATGCTGCACGAAGACTTTAGGGGTTAGTTATCGCAAGAATTGCGCTGTGATGCCGCCCTGCGGCCGCAACGGCCTTTGGTTTGCCGCAAGTCGCCTGCTATAACGCCGGCGCACGGCCTTGGGGGTGAGGCGGCGCTAACTATCTGACGATCCGGGGATATTCTCACAATGCCACAATTCGGTCGCAAGTCCGCGCGCGATTTTCGCGTGCTGAAAAACGTGCTTTTTGTCACCGTTTCCAGCGTTTTTCTCGCCAGCTGCGGCGGCGGCGCCCTGTTCAGCGGCGGCTCGTCGGGCGGCAGCAGCCCGTCCCTCGGCGACCGCTTCAGCCAGCTGTTCGGCGGCAAGTCGACCGAAGTCGGCGGCACGCAGTCGGCCCAGGCGACGACCACGGGCGGTGGTGCGGACAGCGAGCTGACCTGCCCGATGGTCAGCATCCGTCCGGGGGCCGCGACCTATGCCGTCGGCGCGCAGGGCAAGCCGGGCGTCGGCAATGACCTGGCCTATCAGGCGACCATCACGCGCACTGCGCGCTCCTGCGATCTCGCCAACGGCCAGGTGTCGATCAAGATCGGCATCCAGGGCCGCATCATCGTTGGACCGGCGGGTGCGCCGGAGACGGTGGAAGTGCCACTGCGTGTGGCCGTGGTGCAGGAAGGCGTCAATCCGAAGCCGATCGCCACCAAGGTGTTCACGACCACGGTGTCGATGGGCGGTCAGCTGAATGTGGAATACAGCCTGGTTGGTGAGGACTTCAGCTATCCCGCGCCGTCGGCGGCGGCGAATGATTCCTACGTCTTCTATATCGGCTTCGATCCGCAGGCGCTGAAGCCGCAGCCGGCGAGGAAGCGAAGGTAAGGGCTGGCAACATGCTCTTCATGTCATCACCCGCGAAAGCGGGTGATCCAGTAGACACTGGCGGTGATGTTTAAGCTGGATCGATGCCGATTACTGGATCGCCCGGTCAAGCCGGGCGACGACAGCAGAGAGCAATGAGACAAAACAAAAAAAGCCGGCGCGATGATCTCGCGCCGGCTTTTTGTTTTGTAATCGCTTCGCTTAGTTCAGCTTCGCGCGAACTTCGCCAATGCCCTTTTCGATCAGGCCATCTGCAACGTTGCCCTTCACCGACTGCGACAACACCTGCGTTGCAGCAGTCACGGCGGCTTCGGCAGCAGCAGCGCGGACGTCGGCGACGGCCTGGGCTTCCGCAAAAGCGATCTTGCTTTCGGCAGCCTTGGTGCGACGGGCGACGAAATCTTCCATCTTCACCTTGGCTTCAGCCGCGATACGTTCGGCTTCTTCCTTGGCGGAGGTGATGATCTCCTGCGCTTCGCGTTCCGCCGAAGCATGACGCTTCTTGTAGTCGGCGAGCAGAGCAGCGGCCTCATCGCGCAGGCGACGAGCATCGTCGAGATCCTGCTTGATACGGTCACGGCGATGATCGAGCGCGGTCAGGATGGTGCGGTGAACGCCCATGTAACCGAACAGCGCGAGCAGCAGAAAGAATGCGACGGCTACCCAGAATTCAGCTTGCAAACCGAACATCGTTTATCCTTTCAGCGACGCGTCGAGCGCGGCGTTGACGGCGCCTGCATCCGGCGTGATGCCGGTGAGACGTTCGACGATCGCAGAAGCCGTTTCTGACGCGATGCCGCGAACATTGCTCATCGCCGTTGCGCGGGTCGAAGCGATGGTCTGCTCCGCCGTTGCCAGCTTGGCGTTGAGGCTCTCTTCCAGCTTGGCCTTGGCCGCGTCCTGTTCCGCATTGAGTTTCTCACGGACTTCGCTGGCCATCGCCTGCGCCTTGGCGCGGGCATTGGCGAGTTCGGTCTCGTAAGCCTTCAAGGCGGCGTCGGAATCGGCCTTCAGCTTGGCAGCTTCGGCCAGGTCGTTGTCGAGAACCTGCTTGCGGGCAGCGAGAATGCCGCCGACGCGGGGCAGCGCCAGACGCGAGACGATCAGATAAAGCAGGCCGAAAGCGATCGCGAGCGACACCAGCTGTGAAGCGAAGGTGCTGCTCTCGAAGGGCGGGAACGAAGCCTTGTGCCCGCCATCAGCCTGGGTATGGGATGTGCTCTGACCTTGCGCCACAGCAGTCTCCTTCTCGATCGACAACGCGCCTCCGGGATTGGAGAGCGCGCAGCCAGATCAGGGGTCAGCTTAGACGGCGAACAGCAGCAGCAGAGCGATCAGCAGCGAGAAGATGCCGAGCGCTTCGGTCACGGCGAAGCCGAAGATCAGGTTCGCGAACTGGCCCTGCGAAGCCGACGGATTGCGCAGCGCGCCGTTCAGGAACTGCGAGAAGATCATGCCGACGCCGATGCCTGCGCCGCCCATGCCGAGGCAAGCGATACCGGCGCCGATGTACTTAGCTGCGATGGGATCCATGGTAAAACTCCTTCTTGGATTAGGTAGATTTGAGAAAGTCGGTTGAGGGTGGATTTCGCGCCCGGCCTTAGTGGCCGGGGTGAAGGGCGTCGTTGAGATAAATGCAGGTCAGGATCGTGAAGACGTAAGCCTGCAGGAAGGCAACGAGCAGTTCGAGGCCGGTCAGCGCCGTGGTCATGGCCAGCGGCAGCAGGGCGCCTGCGGCGCCGACGGCACCGAGCGCACTGAGCGAGGTCACAAAGCCCGCGAACACCTTCAGGGTGATGTGGCCGGCCAGCATGTTCGCGAACAGACGCACCGAATGCGAAACCGGACGGGACAGGAAGGAAATGACTTCGATCACCATGATCAGCGGCAGGATGTAGATCGGAATGCCGTGCGGGACGAAGAGTTTGAAGAACTTCAGGCCGTTCTTGTAGATGCCGTAGATGAACACCGTGAGGAACACCAGCAGCGCCAGCGCGACCGTGACGATCAGGTGGCTGGTGGTGGTGAAGGTGTAGGGAATGATGCCGATCATGTTCGCGGTGAGGATGAACATGAAGAGCGAGAAGACGAGCGGGAAGAAGCGCATGCCTTCTTCGCCGATGCTGCTTTTCAGCGTATTGGCGACGAATTCGTAGGAGAGTTCCGCCATCGACTGGAAGCGGTTCGGGATCAGATGACGACCGGCGCTGCCGCCGAGCATCAGGATCGAAATGACGGCGACGGCGCCGAACATGTAAGCCGAGGAATTGGTGAAGGCGATTTCCTGGTTGCCGATATGGCCCAGGGTGAAGATCTTCTGGATCTCAAATTGGTGGATCGGATCGGCCATCCAGCTCGGTCTTTCATCTCAGCCGGAGAGTCCGGCGTTTCCCCGCCGGGGAGCCCGGCAATCGATCGATTTGCGCCGTGAGGCGCATGAAACTTATGACTTCTTCCCGACGCCGGCCGACCGCATCACATTCATCACGCCGGCCGTGAAGCCGAGCAGCAAGAACACGATCAGCCCCCAGGGTGATGTCGACAGCAGACGATCGAAGACCCAGCCCAAGATCGTCCCGACGATGACACCGGCAACCAGTTCCGAAGAGAGGCGGAGACCCACAGCCATGGCGGACGCCCTGTGCTGCGCGCTTCCGCTTTCGCTGTTGGACTGATCAGCCTGCAATTTGCGATCGCCCAAGGTCTTGGACAGTCGGTCATTGAGGCTTCCGAGCCGTGCGGAAAGCGCAGCCTCGTCGGGGTCGGGTGAGCTGTTGCTCCCGCGATTGCTGCCGTTGTTTTGTGTGCCGTCACTCATATTCCGACACCCGAAAAACGCTGCAATTCCCGGAAAATAACGCCCCGTCGCCCTCTAAAGCCGCGCGGACCATACTTAGCGTGTTCTGCCAAGTCAAGATTCGCTGATCGCTGTTTAGTGCTTTGATTCGCTTGATTTTATTGGCGAAATTCGAATCCCGCTGCGCGCCGGTGACGCAGCGCGAGAGCGACTTTCAACATGATCTAGGGCGCGGCTGTATCCTCATCCTGAATTCTTTGCCCCTCATCCCGAGGAGCGCGCTGTTGCGCGCGTCTCGAGGGATGGCCGCGCGCCCTGGGCCTGGCCCGTCATGGTTCGAGACGGCGCTGCGCGCCTCCTCACCATGAGGGCGGAGTGGGGGGGCGGCCGTTCGAGAGGGCTGGTCCTCGTGTCGGCGTTTGATACGCTCCGCGCCGCGTTCGTATTCATTTGCCGGAGCCTCCATGTCCCAATCCATCGACTACTATTTCTCGCTGCCGTCGCCCTGGGCCTATATCGGCCATAAGCCGTTCATGGATCTGGTGAAAACCTATGATCTGAAGGTCAATTACAAGCCGGTTTTCCTGGGCGAATTGTTCGCCGAGACCGGTGGCCTGCCGCTCGGCAAGCGGCATCCGGTGCGGCAGCGCTATCGTTTCCTCGAACTGCAACGCTGGCGCGAGAAGCGCGGACTGGATTTTCATCTGAAGCCGAAGAACTGGCCGTTCGACGGCCGGCTTGCCGATGGCGTCGTGCTCGCCGCGCTGGAAGCGGGACTCGATCCGAATCCCTTCTTGCATCTCGCTTTTCCTGCGGCCTGGGAGAACGAGGAAAATGTCGGCGACGCCGCTGTGCTGGTGCGCCTCGCCGACCAGGCCGGGCTGCCCGGCAAGCAACTCGTCGAGCGTTCGCCGTCGGCGGAGATCACGGCACAGTATGAGCAGAACCAGAAGGACGCGCAGGCGAGCGACGTGTTCGGCTCGCCGGCCTATGTGCTGAATGGCGAGGTGTTCTGGGGCCAGGACCGGATCGAGTTGCTGGGTGATGCGTTGAAGTCGAAGCGCGCGGCATTCAAGCAGCCGTAAGATTTCTTCACCTCTCCCCACCGGGGAGAGGTCGACACGCGAAGCGTGGTGGGTGAGGGCGCTTCTCCAAGCGACGCGCTTGCGGCACCCCTCACCCGGCTTGCTTCG
>NZ_JBIIOT010000182.1:0-3894 GCF_044336785.1 Tardiphaga sp.
CGCGCCACCACGGAGACCCAGATCGAGGTCTCCGTGAATCTCGATGGCACCGGTGCGTCCAATTCGACCACCGGCATCGGGTTCTTTGACCATATGCTTGACCTGCTCGCCCGCCATTCGAAGATCGACATCACCGTGAAGGCGGTGGGCGATCTCCATGTCGATTTCCACCACACCACGGAAGATGTCGGCATCGCCCTCGGCCAGGCCGTGAAGCAGGCGCTCGGCGACATGGCCGGCATCACCCGCTATGCCTCGGTCTATATGCCCATGGACGAGACCCTGACCCGGGTGGCGCTGGATATTTCCGGCCGCCCGTTCCTGGTGTTCAAATCCGCCTTCCCGACCCACAAGATCGGCGAA
The DNA here is from genome assembly GCF_044336785.1 of Tardiphaga sp. Taxonomy (GTDB): domain Bacteria; phylum Pseudomonadota; class Alphaproteobacteria; order Rhizobiales; family Xanthobacteraceae; genus Tardiphaga. Next base: position 364 of record NZ_JBIIOT010000182.1, read on the forward strand.
TTCGACACCGAGCTGGTGCGCGAATGGTTCACCGCTTTCGCCATGCAGGCGGGCGTGACTTTGCACGTCGAAACCCTATATGGCGACAATAGCCATCACATTGCCGAATCCTGCTTCAAGGGTCTGGCGCGGGCGCTTCGCACGGCAGTGGCCATCGATCCGCGCAATGCCGGCGAAGTGCCGTCCTCCAAGGGGCAGCTCGGCGGATAATACGCTCGTCATTGCGAGCGCAGCGAAGCAATCCAGAAAGCCAGAGACTGGATTGCTTCGTCGCTTCGCTCCTCGCAATGACGGTTGAGAAGACGGAGCTCTAATGCCGGTTTATACAGTTCATGCGCCGAAAAGCGCCGAGACATCGCCATTGGCGGCGACGGACAAGTTCGTCTTCGTGCGCGATGGCTTTCATGTCTGGGCGTTTATCGCAGGTCCGTTCTGGCTCCTGTTTCACCGGCTGTGGCTGGCGCTGATCGGCTATCTCGTGCTGTCTTTTGTCGGTGAGATCGCGCTGTCGAAGCTCGGCGTGCCGGCTGGGCCGCGGATGCTGGCGATGTTCTTCATCGCGCTGCTGATGGGGTTCGAGGCGTCGAGCCTGCGACGCTGGTCGTATTCGCGCGGCAAGTGGCGGCAGCTCGATGTGGTCGTGGCTGATAATCCGGAAGCCGCCGAGCGGCGCTTCTTCGATCGCTGGGCGGCCAGCCAGCGTTCTGATTCGTATTCGACTGATCGCGGCGCGCCGCCGCCGACCCGTCATGTCCCTGCCCAGCCGTTTTCGCGCGGGCCTGAGGACGTGATCGGGCTGTTTCCGCAACCGGGAGTGACACGGTGACCGTCGCCATTATCGATTACGGCTCCGGCAATCTGCACTCCGCTGCTAAAGCCTTCGAGCGCGCGACGCGCGGCATGGAGAACCCCGAGAAGATCGTGGTCACCCGCGATCCCGACCAGGTGTTTCGCGCCGATCGCATCGTGCTGCCCGGTGTCGGTGCCTTCGCCGATTGCCGCCGTGGGCTGAACGAGCTCGACGGCATGGTGCAGGCGATGACCGAAGCCGTGCGCGACAAGGCGCGGCCGTTCTTCGGCATCTGCGTCGGCATGCAGCTGATGGCGACGCGCGGCAAGGAGCATGTCACCACGGATGGGCTCAACTGGATTGCCGGCGATGTCGAGAAGATCACGCCGCGCGACGAGAGCCTGAAGATCCCGCATATGGGCTGGAATACGCTGGAGCTGTTGCAGGAGCATCCGGTGCTGAACGGCCTGCCGCTCGGGCCGAAGGGCCGCCACGCTTATTTCGTGCACTCCTATCACCTCAATGCAGTGAACGAGAAGGAAGTGCTCGCGCGCGCCGAGTATGGCGGGCCGATCACTGCCATTGTCGGCCGCGACACCGCCATTGGTACGCAATTTCATCCCGAAAAAAGCCAGCGCTTCGGCCTGGCTTTGATCTCCAACTTTCTGAAATGGAAGCCGTGATGAAGTTTATCACCGGCAGTGCGCCCCCTTCCCCCTTGCGGGGAAGGGCCGGGGATGGGGGAGCCACAAACTCCGACGTCACGTGTGGACCCCCCTCCCCAGCCCTCCCCCGCCTAGCGAAGCTTCGCTTCGCACGGGGGGGAGGGAGTCACAGCGCTCTTGGCTTCTGGAATACAACATCATGATCCTCTTTCCTGCCATCGACCTGAAAAACGGCCAGTGCGTCCGCCTCGAACAAGGCGACATGGCGCGTGCCACCGTGTTCAATCTCGACCCTGCCGCGCAGGCGAAATCGTTCGAGGATCAGGGGTTTGAATATCTCCATGTGGTCGATCTCGACGGCGCCTTTGCCGGCAAGCCGGTGAATGCACAGGCCGTCGAGGCGATGCTCAAGCTCGTCAAATTCCCGGTGCAGCTCGGCGGCGGCATCCGCGATCTCGCGACCATCGAAGCGTGGCTGTCGAAAGGCATCAGCCGCGTCATCATCGGCACTGCCGCGGTGCGCGATCCCGAACTGGTGAAGCAGGCCGCGAAGACATTCCCCGGCCGCGTCGCGGTCGGTCTCGATGCGCGTGATGGCAAGGTCGCAGTGGAAGGCTGGGCGGACGTGTCCACCGTCACCGCGCTCGACATCGCGCAGCGTTTTGAAGATGCCGGCGTTGCCGCCATCATCTTCACCGACATCGCCCGCGACGGCATGCTCAAGGGCATCAATTGGGACGCGACCATCGCGCTCGCCGATGCCATCTCGATCCCCGTCATCGCATCAGGTGGCCTCGCCTCCATCGCCGACATCAAGGCGATGCTGGAGCCGCGTGCGAAAAAGCTCGAAGGCGCCATTTCCGGTCGTGCGCTCTATGACGGCCGCATCGATCCGGCTGAAGCGCTCGCCCTGATCAAGGCCGCATAGGACAACACCATGTTCAAGGTCCGCGTCATCCCCTGCCTCGACGTCAAGGACGGCCGCGTGGTGAAGGGCGTCAATTTCGTCGATCTGCGCGACGCCGGCGATCCCGTCGAGGCGGCGATTGCCTATGACGCCGCCGGCGCGGACGAACTGACCTTTCTCGACATCAACGCCACGCATGAAAATCGCGGCACCATGATGGATGTGGTCCGCCGCACGGCGGAAGCCTGCTTCATGCCGCTGACCGTCGGCGGTGGCGTCCGCACCGTGGATGACATCAAGGCGCTGCTGCGTGCCGGTGCCGACAAGGTGTCGATCAATTCCGCCGCGGTGGCGAACAAGCTGTTCGTCAAGGAAGCCGCGGAAAAGTTCGGTGACCAGTGCATCGTGGTGGCCATCGACGCCAAGCGCGCGGGCTCACGCTGGGAGATCTTTACCCATGGCGGCCGCAAATCGACCGGCATTGACGCCATCGAGTTCGCGCAGGAAGTGGTCTCGCTCGGCGCCGGCGAGATCCTGCTGACCTCGATGGACCGCGACGGCACCCGCACCGGCTTCGATATCGAACTGACCCGCGCCATTGCCGACAGTGTCGCCGTACCGGTGATCGCCTCGGGCGGTGTCGGCAATCTCGATCACTTGGTCGAAGGTATCAGGTCCGGCCACGCCACAGCGGTGCTGGCAGCCTCGATTTTTCACTTCGGTGAATTTACCATCCGCCAGGCCAAGGACCACATGACGCGCGCCGGCTTGCCGATGCGGCTCGACCCCTAGGGGCCCTCGCCCCATAACGAGTTTGATCGATGTCCTTCACGCTGCATGATCTCGCCGCCACCATCGACGCCCGCGCAGCCGCGGCGGATGGTGAGTCGTCCTATACGAAGAAGCTGCTCGACAAGGGCGCCGTGCATTGCGCCAAGAAATTCGGCGAAGAGGCGGTCGAGCTCGTCATCGCGACGGTCGAGGACGACCGCACCAATCTGATCAATGAAAGTGCCGATGTGCTGTTCCACCTTTTGGTGGTGCTGAAATCACGCGGTGTCACCATTCAGGATGTGGAGGCAGCTCTTGCTGCCCGCACGCATCAATCGGGATTGCAGGAAAAGGCGTCACGCAAGAGCGACTGACGATCCAGGGTCAAAAGTCATCAA
>NZ_JBIIOT010000007.1:0-94636 GCF_044336785.1 Tardiphaga sp.
CAGAAATACGATCCGTATCGCAACTATCCCCGCGAGAAGTGGGCCAAGCTGCGCGACGACATGCCGATGGCATTGAATGCCGAGGAGATCGCGGCACTGCGCTCGATGCATGATCGCCTCGATCTGCGCGAGGTGGAGGAGATCTATCTGCCGCTGTCGCGCCTGCTCTCGATGTATGTCACTGCGCATCAGCGGCTCTATGTGGCGCAGCGCAAGTTTCTCGGCATCGAAGATCGCAAGATGCCTTACATCATCGGCGTCGCCGGCTCGGTCGCGGTAGGAAAATCCACCACAGCGCGTGTGCTGCAGGCGCTCCTGGCGCGCTGGTCGCCGAAGCCGAAGGTCGATCTCGTCACCACCGACGGTTTCCTGTTTCCCAATGCGGTGCTCGAGCGCAACGGCATCATGCAGAAGAAGGGTTTTCCGGAGAGCTATGATCTGCCGCTGCTGCTGCAGTTTCTCAGTGACATCAAGGCGGGCCGCACCAATGTCCGCGCGCCCGTCTATTCGCATCTCACTTACGACATCGTCCCGGACAAATTCGTCGAGGTCGATCAGCCCGACATTCTGATCGTCGAAGGCGTCAATGTGCTTCAGGCCGGCCGCCTGCCGCGCGATGGCAAGGCGGTGCCTGTGGTGTCCGACTTCTTCGATTTCTCGGTCTATATCGATGCCGATGAGCCGGTGCTGCGCGAATGGTATGTGAAGCGCTTCCTGGCGCTGCGCGATACGGCGTTCCACGACAAGCGCTCCTATTTCAATCGCTATGCGCTGCTGTCGGATGAAGAAGCAACGGCAACCGCGCTGGCGATCTGGGAGCGGACGAACCTCGCCAATCTCGAGGACAACATCTTGCCGACGCGGCCGCGGGCGACGTTGATCCTGAAGAAGGGCGCGGATCACGTGATTGAAAACGTGGCGCTGCGGCGGCTGTAGTCCATGCTCTTACTGTCATCGCCCGGCTCGACGGGGCGATCCAGTACGCACGGCTGCTGACGCGTTTCTGAGACGGCAGAGTTTACTGGATCGCCCGCTTTCGCGGGCGATGACAAGCGGAGGGAGGCGCCGCTCCGAAGCGCTTACGCCGCCTTCGCTTCCCCACCAAAATGCTCGATATATCGCGCGCCGATCGCCGACACCGGCATCACGATCAGCACATCCGTGGTGCCGAACTGATGATCGATGACGGCACCATCGCCGATCATCGCGCCGATGCGCAGATAGCCCTTGATCAGCGGCGGCAATGCACGGAGCGCGGCCTTCTGGTCGATGGCGTCTTTCGGCATCCGGTTCATCTCGACATAGCGTGAACCATGCGCGCGGGCGCGCCATTCTTCGGGTGCGCGGGCATTGTGATGCAAGAACGACAACGGCAGTGCGAGTGCGTCCGGATCGGTGCCTTCAAAGCTGGCACAGCCGATCATCACGTCAAAACGGTTCTGCTTCACATAGCTCCAGATGCCCTGCCACAGCAGCTCGACGGTGCGCTTGGTGCGATAACGTTCCTGCACGCAGGAGCGACCCAGTTCGAGGAAGCGCAGTCCTGGATGGTTGTGCAGGATGCCATCGAGATCGAACTCGTTCTCGGTATAGAAGCCGCCATTCTTCATCGCCATCTCATGGCGCAGCAGGCGATAGGTGCCGACCACCGGCTGCCGGCCCGATAGCGTCGGCTTGGCCGCATGATCGACGACGAGCAAGTGATCGCAGATCTTATCGAACGCATCCTTGTCGCGGCGTGCCAGCATGGTGGCGGCGTCGGCGATGGCGGTGCCGTTCTTGTAGAACACCTTGTAGCGTAGGCGCTGCGCGCGCTTCACGTCGCGCTTGTCCTGGGCGAGCCGCACTTCCAGCGGGCCCATGCGGCCAAGCGATGGCGCGCCTTTTGAGTTCAGGTTTTGCGGATTGAAATTGGCGGGATCGAAATTGAAGGGTGGCTTGAACCAGGTGATGGCGGTCTGTGCCGCAAGCGCCATGTTCTGCGGCCGCAACATCTGCATCATGCCTGGTTTAACAAGGCCTGATTTAACAAGGCCTGGCTTGATGATGCCTGGCTTCGGTCGAACGAGTTCGTTGCCGTGCATAGCCAATCCCCGACTTACCCCAGGCCGCGATGAGCCCCACGCGAATCGACGCGGCCCATCGACACCAGACATCACGGGTGATCGACAGAGGTGTGACGGGTGTATTGCGAAGGTGTGACAGGACAGGTTGGGGAAAGAGAGCGACAAACACGCCCCTTATCCTGAGGAGCCGCGCAGCGGCGTCTCGCAGGATGGGCTACACGCTTTGAGCCCAGCCATTCATGGTTCGAGACGGCGCTTCGCGCCTCCTCACCATGAGGACGGAGTCTAAGCAGCGATATGCCGGCCCGCGGCCAGATGCTTCAGCGCCTCTTCCAGCTTGTCGCGGTCCAGCGGCTTGAGCAGGAAGCCATCCATGCCCGCTTCAAAACAGGCATAGCGATCTTCCACCAGCGTATTGGCGGTCAGCGCCAGGATCGGCGTGCGACGGACGCGCTGGCCGGCTTCCAATGCGCGGATGCGCTTGGCGGCGGCGATGCCGTCGAGTTTCGGCATCTGGATATCCATCAGCACGAGATCGAATGGCGTGCCGGCCGCATCCGACGCCATCCAGGATTCCAGCGCCTGTTCGCCATTGGTCGTGACCACAGTGCGGTGGCCGAGCCGTGTCAGCAGCGAGCGCATCAGCAGCGCATTGATCTCGTTATCTTCGGCGACAAGGATCGAGAGGCCGTCACTCGCTGTGGCGTCATTTGACGCAAGGGCCGCGTCTTCCATCACCGGCGCCGGATCATCCGTCTGCAAACCCAATAGCTTCGCCAGCGATGCCGCGCGCAGTGGCTTGATCAGATAGCCGGTAAGGCCTTCTGTCGCCGTCGGCTGCAATTCGTGTCGCATGGCGGGCGTGAACAGGCCGATGCGCTGCGTGGCATGCGAAACAGCGCGCTCAGACAGCCGTTCGAATTCGCTGGCACCAAGCGCGCGGTCGATCAGCACGGCGCGCCATGGCCGCTGCGGCAGCAGCGCCAGCGCGACATCTGTATCGGAGACCATGCAGGTCTGCGCACCCCAGCGCTCCAGGCGCCGGGCAATCAGCGAGGCCTCGATGCTTTGCGGCGCCACCAGCATCACAGACTGGCCGCTGAGATCCGGCGGCACGAAAGCTTCGGCGCGGTCATTGGAGGCGACCAGCGGGATCGCGACTTCAAAGGTGGAGCCGACACCGGGCTGGCTCTGCAGCGCGATGCGGCCGTTCATGCGCTTGACGATGCGCTCGCTGATGGAGAGCCCGAGGCCTGTGCCGCCAAAATTCCGCGCCGTGCGTTCATCCGCCTGTTCGAATTCGCGGAAGATGCGCTGCTGGGCATCCGGCGCGATGCCGATGCCGGTGTCGCGCACGATGAAGCTGACTTCATTGGGCCAGATGCCGGGCTCGACGATCAGCGCCACGCCGCCGGTGGAGGTGAATTTGATCGCATTGCCGGCGAGATTGAGCAGCACCTGCCGCAGGCGTGCGGCATCGCCGATCACCTCCAGCGGCAGCCGCTCATCGATATAGGCGGCGATTTCGAGGTCGCGCGCCTGCGCGCGCGGGGCCAGGAGTTCCGTGATGTCCTCGATCAATGATGACAGTGCGAAGGGACGATAATCGAGGTCGATCTTGCCAGCTTCGATCTTGGAATAGTCGAGCAACTCCTCGATCAGCGACAACAGCGATTCGCCCGATGTCTTCACAGCGCGGGCATAAGTCGTTTGCTCCGGTGACAGCTGGGTATCGAGCAAGAGGCCGCTCATGCCCAGAATGCCATTCAACGGCGTGCGGATCTCATGCGAGGCCATGGCGAGAAAACGCGATTTTGCGCGATTGGCGGCATTGGCATTGTCGCGGGCGTCGGACAGTGCGCGTTCGGTCTCGGTACGATCGGTGACGTCGCGACCGACACTTTGCAACTCGGCCGGACGATTCGCATCGATGCGCACCATGCCTTCGCGCCAGGCGATCCAGCGCGGGCCGGTGGCGGCGGCGATACATTGATCGTGGATGCTGGTGCCGTTCGACTCATTGGCACTGTCGCCCTGCTCCAGCACTTTCAATTCAAAATGGCTGCCGACCAGCGCATCACGCGGAGTTTCCGCCAATGTGCAATAGGCATCGTTGACATAAGTGATGCGGCCGTCCTGATCGCGGATGACGATGAGATCGTCCTGCGCCTCGAACAGATGGCGCGCGCGTTCCTCGGCTTCCTTCAGTTCCCAGTTACGATCGACCAGCGCCTCGTTGAGGGCACTGACCTTGCACATGCGCTTGTGCAGGAAGCGCATGCGGATGCTCATGCTGACAAGGGCGACGCAGGCGACGGCGAACAGAAAGCTGGCGCCGATCGCAAAGGCGTGAGGATCGTAACCCGAGGTCGGCGAGGCCGCGGCGGAGATGAAGCCATAGGCGCCACCGAATGCCGCGGAGAACATCACGAAGGAGCGGATGGCGAAAGACAGCCATGGAAAGCGACGCGCAAAGCGCCGGAACATGACCTTGATCCGGAAAATGCGTTTAGCCACGGCGCCACTCCGGCTCGATGCGGTGTTGTGGCGATGATGTCCCGATCAGATTGCCAAGGCGTTGCGCGCGCGGCGATGATACCGAAGCGGTCTCGTTATGGTTGATGAAGCCTTAACGGGCGTCAGAAGCTCGCGGCCGCCATGCGCGCCGGCGGCGCATTCCGTGCTGCGACGATCAGGGCTGCAGCGTCCCGCACCGTGAAACTCCGCGAGCGCACGAAAATGCGATAATCGGCCTCACCGCTTTCCGACAGATAGATGATCGGATCCGTGCTGGCAGCCGATGCCGTAATACCGACGAAACGCGTCGCGGCATTGGTGGCGCAGACACCGGGCTCATCGGTATCTTCGTCATCGATCACGGCGAAATCGGCGCTTTCGGCATTATCGACGATCTGTACCCGCACAGTGGCGCGGTCGGGATCGTCGGTGAAGCTGACATGGCTCTGTGCTTGCCATGGCATGGAGGCGAGCTGGACCGTGCTGTCGCCCGCGGCGATACAGGGACGTACGGACGCAAACAGCTCCCCGCGCGCGAGGAAAGCGGCAATCGCCAACGGAATCGTGGAGGCCAAAATCTTGAAACGCAGCATGATACGCACTCGCCCCTTCACCCCGTAATGCGGGGTATGGTGAGCGAAGCGTAAACGAGACTGGTTACTGCGGGGTTGACGATACGCGCATTCGTTGTGGTCTCAAGCTGCGCTCCTCACCTCGTCGGCCAATGCACGATAGGAGAGCGCTTCTGCCAGATGCAGCCGGCCGATCTTTTCGATGCCATCGAGATCGGCCAGGGTCCGCGCCACGCGCAGCACGCGATGATAGCCGCGGGCGCTAAGCCGCATGGTCTCGGCGGCTTCTTTCAGCAGCGCGAGGCCCTGCTTGTCGGGCTGCGACACCGTTTCGAGAACGGATGCTGGTGCAGATGCATTGGTGTGCGTGCCGATCAGTCCCGCATTCTTGTAGCGCGCGGTCTGCAGGCTGCGTGCGGCCGCCACCCGTGCTGCGACTTCCGCTGATCCCTCCGATGGTGGCGGCAGGATCAGGTCGGCGGCCGTCACGGCGGGAACTTCGATGCGCAGGTCGATGCGATCCATCAACGGGCCGGAGATCCGGGTCTGGTAGTCCGACGTGCAGCGATCGATCCGCCCGCGTTTGCAGGCAAAGCCGGGCTCGAAGGCATGGCCGCAACGGCATGGGTTCATCGCCGCCACCAGCATGAAGCGCGCGGGATAGGTGACGCGATGATTGGCGCGGGACACCGACACCTCGCCATTCTCCAGCGGCGCGCGCAGGGAATCGAGCACGCGTGGGTCGAATTCCGGCAGTTCGTCGAGAAACAGCACGCCCTGATGCGCCAGCGAGATCTCGCCGGGCCTGGCACGCAGCCCGCCGCCGGTAAGCGCCGCCATGCTGGCCGAATGATGCGGGGCGCGGAACGGCCGCTGCGCCGTCAGCGCACCGTCGCGGATCATCCCGGCGACCGAGGCGATCATCGAGACTTCGAGCAATTCAGCCGGCGCCAGCGGCGGCAGGATCGATGGCAGCCGCGCGGCGAGCATGGATTTGCCGGAACCGGGCGATCCCATCATCAGGAGATGATGACCTCCAGCCGCTGCAATTTCCAATGCACGCTTGGCGCTCTCCTGGCCCTTGATGTCCCGGAGATCGAGCCGTGAGTCCTCGCGGGTCTGCACCCTCGGCTGCGGCCGCGATAGCACCTGGGTGCCTTTGAAGTGATTGGCGATCTGGATCAGCGATTGTGCCGCGATGATCTGGATATCCGGGCTGGCCCAGGCTGCCTCGGCGCCGCAAGCGACCGGACAGATCAGCCCCTCGTCGCGGACATTGGCGCCGATCGCTGCCGGCAACACCCCGGCGACCGGTGCGAGCGAGCCATCGAGGCCAAGTTCGCCGAGCACGGTGAAGCCTGCGAGCGCGTCATGCGGGATCGCGCCGATGGTCGCCATCAGGCCGAGTGCGATCGGCAGATCGTAATGGCTGCCTTCCTTCGGCAGATCAGCCGGCGCAAGGTTGACGATGATCCGCCGTGCCGGTAGCGCGAGACCGGACGCCGTGAGTGCCGCGCGAACCCGCTCGCGCGCTTCGGAAACGGCCTTGTCGGGCAGGCCGACGATAATGAAATTCGGCAGGCCGGGCACCACTTGCACCTGCACGTCCACCGCGCGGGCCTCGATCCCCTCGAATGCGACCGTCGCGACATGCTGCATGATGCCACCCTGATATTCTATTTAAGGTAGCAATGGTTTTGGATGATGACAAGAACGTTAGACAGCGGTGTTGCACATCGTCGCGAGGGTTATTGATCGGCTTGCAGCAAATCATAAACTCCGCCATGCGAAGCATGACAAGAATCAAGTGACGATGAAGTCCGAGTCTCCGCCGCATGTCAGAGTGCCCGTCCAGGCAAACCATTGTTTCCGACGACGCCGAGCAGCTCGCCGCTTTGCGGGCGAAGATTGCGGCTCAGGACGCCGAACTCGCGCAGCAGGCTGCTAAACTCGCCCATAGCCAGAAGATCTTCGACCGTGCCTCGGCCGCCGCGCGCATCGGCGTCTGGGAATGCGAATTGCCGAGCGAAACGCTGACATGGACCGATGTGGTTTATGACATTTTCGATCTGCCGCGCGGCGTGATGCCGGAACGTGGCGCGACACTGAAATGTTACCCGGAAGAATCCGTTCGCGAACTGACCAAGCGGCGCAACAAGGCGATCGAGGATCGCACCGGCTTCACGCTCGACGCCGAAATCATCAGCTTCAAGGGCATCCGGCGCTGGATCAGGATCACGGCGACCGTCGAGTCCGTCGATGGCGTCCCTGTTCGCATTTTCGGCATGAAGCAAGACATCACGGACGAGAAGATCCTGGCCGATCGCACACGCTATCTCGCTGAATTCGATGTTCTCACTGGTCTCGCCAATCGCAGCCAGTTTCAGACGCGGTTGTCCGTGCTGGATCATGCATCGTCGCAACGCCCGTTCGGCGCATTGCTGCTGATCGACCTCGATGAATTCAAGCCGGTCAATGACAGCCTCGGCCATGCTGCCGGTGACGAATGCCTGAAGCACGCGGCAGAGCGCATCCGCGATGTCTGTCCGGATGCCGAACTCGTCGCACGGATCGGCGGCGATGAATTCGCCGTGCTCCTCGGCCCTGACGCGCGGCTTGCGGAAGCATCAGACGCCGCGCGTGCGATCATCGCGCATCTCGGTTATCCCATGGAGTATCGCGGGCATCAGCTGAAGATCGGTGCGTCCGTGGGCATCGCATTGGCGGACAATCACACGCCGTCGGCGCAGCTCAATATCATGGCAGATGCCGCGCTCTATGCGGCCAAGAAAGCCGGCCGCAATACATTCCGCATCCACAAGGCCGGCATTTCCGCGCTGACCGGTGGATTACCCGCAGGCGCGGACCGATTGCTGGACAATCCCGCGGCGTCCACCGCCGCAGGATTGTCGCCGGCGTTTCGTGCGCTTACAGGTTCATGATCATTGGCTCCGCGATATAGCGGAAGCCATCGCCGGCCTTCACCACGTGGCCATAGCCTGGCCAGGCGAAGTGATAGGACATCACGGCGGTCTTGTTCGCCGCCAGCATGTCCAGCATTTTCACGCGCGAGACTGCCGCCATCTTCGGATCGGAATCATACGAGAATTCCATCCGTGGTTTTTCGAGCAGCAAGACCTGATGATGGGTGAGATCGCCGAGGAAGGCGAATGACTTGCCTGCCGAGGTGATCATGAACATGTGGTGGCCGAAGGTGTGGCCGGGCGCATGCATGGCGGTGACGCCGGGCAGGAATTCCTGATTATCCTTGAAGAAGACGAGACGGTCCTTCACCGGCATCAGGTTCTTGCGCGCATGGACGACGAAATCCTTCAGCGGCGAGCCCAGCTTGCCTTCGTCGGTCCAGAACTTGAAGTCCTCCTCGCTGATATAGACCTGTGCATTCGGAAATAGAGGCTTGTCGTTCTCATCGACGATGCCGCCGATATGATCGATATGCGCATGCGAGCAGACGATGGCGTCGATATCCGCCGGTTTGATCCCGGCTTCGGCAATGCTCTTCTGCAGGCGGCCGGTGGTGGGCCCGAACAGTTTCGATGTGCCCATGCCGGTGTCGAACATGATGAGCTTGTCATTCATGTTCACGATCGGCACGTTCTGCTCGAGGATGACATTGCTGGGCGACAGGAAATTGTCCGTCAGCATTTTCTGCACGTCTTCCTTGGGCACGCCGACAAAGGTGCCCGAGGGATCGCCGAGCGGTAGCGGCCCGTCGGAGACGACAGAGACTTCGGCGTCGCCGAAGGTGAAGCGGTGGAAGTAGGGCGCCTGGGTGCCGAGCTTCGGCGCTTTCGCCGATGCGCTGCCGATCAGGCCGGGAGCGATGAGGTTTGCGCCGAGCCCTGCACCGAGCGCGAGCAGCGAACGTCGCGAGACGTCTGAAGTCATGCGTTCCTCCAACTATGCTTTTGTTAGCCGTCATGGTGACGGGCCGCTCGATTGGATGAGCGTGCGCGGCCATGCTGCGCCCGTCGGTGCGGACTGGCAAGCAAAAGCGTGGAGGACATATCTCGCAGTTGCGATGAAATCGTAGGATGGGTTGAGCGTAGCGATACCCATCGGATCTGGCGCTGGTGGTGATGGGTATCGCTGCGCTCAACCCATCCTACAGGACAGCGTATTACTTCCGCTTCGCCTCGACCACATCCCAGATGCGCGCCGCGACATCAGGCCCGCCGAGTTTCGCGATCGCGCGGATGCCCGTGGGCGAGGTCACATTGATTTCGGTGAGGTTACCATCGATCACGTCGATGCCGACGAACAGCAACCCGCGCTCGCGGAGTGCCGGGCCGACGCGCTCGCAGATCTCGCGTTCGCGTGGCGACAGTTCGGTGGATTTCGCCGCACCGCCGCGCACCATGTTGGAGCGCAGGTCGTCTTCGGCCGGCACGCGGTTGACGGCGCCGGCGAATTCGCCGTCCACCAGAATGATGCGCTTGTCGCCGTGCTTCACTTCGGGAAGGAAGCGCTGGATCACCCACTGCTCCTTGAAGGTCACCGAGAACAGGTCATAGAGCGAGCCGAAATTCATGTCCTGCGGCAGCACGCGGAAGACGGCGGCGCCGCCATGACCGTGCAGCGGCTTCATCACGACGGCGCCATGCTCGGCGCGGAACGCGTTGATCTCGTCCTTGTCGCGCGAGATCAGCGTCGGTGGCATCAGGTCGTTGAAGCCCATGACAAAGATCTTTTCCGGCGCGTTGCGCACCGAGGCGGGGTCGTTCACCACCAGCGTCTTCGGATGAATGCGTTCGAGCAGATGCGTGGATGTGATGTAAGCGAGATCGAAGGGCGGGTCCTGCCGCAGCAATACGACGTCAAAGCTTTCCATGTTGACGCGCTCGGGGTCGCCGAGCGTGAAGTAATCGCCCTCGACGTCGCGGACTTCCAGCGGCTGCACCGGCGCCACCACGTCATTGCCGCGCAAAGAGAGCTTGTCCGGCGTGTAATAGGACAGGCGGTGGCCGCGCTTCTGCGCCTCCAGCAGCATCGCAAAGGTGGAATCGCCCTTGTGGTTGATGCGGGCGATGGGGTCCATCTGGACGGCGATGTTCAGGGTCATGGGATCATTCCGGAGTGAAGCGTCAGGAGGCGGCGTCGAATGCCGCTAACAGATGGCGTGGCAGATGCTTTGGCGCAATCAGGATGACGTCGAAACGCATGTCGAAATCCGCATGTTCGGGATGCGTCATCAGCCAGCCTTGGGCGGCATTGCTGATGCGCACCTGCTGCTGCGGGGTAACGGCATAGGCGGCGTCATTGAGGGTCTCACGCGCCTTCACCTCGACAAAGGCGATCAGGTTGCGCTTGCGCGCCACGATATCGATCTCGCCATGGGGCGTGCGGAAGCGGCGGGCGAGGATGCGATAGCCTTTTGCGAGCAGCATCGCGCTGGCGCGGCTTTCCGCAGAAAGACCTGTGGCGAAAGCAGCCACGCGCTGGGGCGACGGCGCCTTGCTGCGGCCGGGCGCCGACATCTCCCTGGGCTTAACCATCGCCGGTCTCCCTGGCGAGTTCGAGCGCGCGGGCATAGACGGCGCGGCGCTGCCGGCCGGACAATTCGACCGCATGCGCGACGGCATCCTTGACGCTGTCGCGCTGCAGAGATGTGCGCAGCAAGGCGTCGAGATCGTCATCGGTCATCGCCTGCGCATCGGCTGCAGGCGGCCCGAGCACGACAACGAATTCGCCGCGCGTTTCCAGCTGATCCGCAGTCCGCGCGAGTTCAGCAACAGGGCCGCGTGAAATTTCTTCATGCAGCTTGGTCAGCTCGCGGCAGATCGCCACGTCGCGCTGGCCCACGATGTCGGCGAGGTCGCCGAGCATCTCCTGCACGCGGTTGCCGGATTCGAACATCACGATGGTGGCGTCGATGCGGGACAGTTCCTCGATCCGGGTGCGACGCGCCACCTGCTTCGAGGGCAAAAAACCCTCGAAGAAAAAACGATCCGTCGGCAGTGCCGAGACGGCAAGCGCCGTCAGCACCGAGGATGGGCCCGGCAGCGCAAACACGTCGAAGCCGGCCGTGGTCACTTCGCGCACCAGCTTGAAACCGGGATCGGAAATCAGCGGGGTGCCGGCGTCCGAGATCAGCGCGATCGATCCGCCTTCCGCAAGTTTGGCGAGAATTTTTGGCCGCGCCGCTTCGGCGTTATGCTCGTGATACTGCTTGAGATCGGCGGCGATCCCGTAGCGCTCCATCAAACGGCGCGAAATGCGGGTGTCCTCGCAGGCGATCACATCAGCCCCCGCAAGCACTTCGAGCGCGCGAAGGGTGATGTCGCCGAGATTGCCGATCGGCGTCGCCACCAGATGCAGGCCCGGCGCGGCTTTCGGCGCCGTCAGCACATGGCCGGACACCGTAAAAGTCCGTTTCGGGACATTGGATTCGGAGGTTATTGGGTCAGCACGCATGGGAGCAATCTAGAGGGAAACGCGGCAAAGAGGGACAGTCGTTTTTCGGCCGTCGTTCCCCGTTACCGGAGACCTTGTCTGGCGCTGCGCCAAATATAAACCTTTTGTTTCGGTTAACTAATCCCGAACAGTATGTCTGAATCCACGCTCCCGATATAGACAGGGGAGTGCGCCGGCATGCCGGCCGAGAAGAAGAGAAGCGATGGCCGATCCGTTCGATCCGAAAACTGCACGTCCGGGCCCCTCCCGGCGAACGGCCGTGAAAGCAGGCCTCGGTCTCCTGCTCGGTTCGCCCTTGCTGGCAGCCTGTTCGGGCCTGCAGCAAACGCTCACCAATAATTACAGCACAGGGCCCGCCAACGAGCAGCCGCCGGGTCCCGCCGGGCCCGCGCAGCAGCCGCAGGCGATCGGCACCGGGGGCGTCAAGGTCGGGGTCATCCTGCCGCAATCGGCGGCCGGCAATGCCGGCCTCGCCGCGCAGTCGATGAAGAATGCGGCGGAGATGGCCTATGCCGAATTCCAGAACCCGAATATCCAGCTTCTGATCAAGGACGATGCGGGCAGCGCCGCCGGCGCGCAGCAGGCGGCCCAGCAGTTGCTGAACGAAGGCGCAGAGATCATTCTCGGGCCGCTATTTGCGGTGTCGGTGCCGGCGGTGGCGCAGCTCACGCGGGCGCGCAACATTCCGGTGATCGCATTTTCCACCGATTCGAGCGTGGCGGGGCGCGGCGTCTATCTGCTGAGTTTCCTGCCCGAATCCGACGTCAATCGGATCGTCGATTATGCCGTCAGCACCGGCAAGCGCTCCTTTGCGGCGATGCTGCCGGAAAATGCCTATGGCAACGTGGTCGAGGTCGCATTCAAGCAGGCGGTGGCACGCAAGGGTGCGCGCGTCGTCGCATTCGAGCGCTATGGCAGCGACCGCAGCAATGCGGCGAAGAACATTGCCGCGCAACTGACGGGGGCCGATGCGCTGCTGCTCGCCGATGACGGCGATGCGGTGGTGGCCACGGCGGATGCGCTGGTCACCGCTGGCGCCAATCTCCGCAATGTGCAGTTGCTCGGCACCGGCTTGTGGGACAATCCGCGGGTGTTCAACAGCGCGTCGATGCAGGGTGGTTTGTATGCCGCGCCTGATCCGGCCGGGTTTCGCGCGTTCTCCGGTCGCTATCGGACGAAGTATGGCAATGATCCCGTCCGCACGGCCACGCTGGCCTATGATGCGGTGGCGCTGGTCGCGGCCCTCGCCCGGACGCAAGGTGGTCAGCGCTTCACGCCGGAGGTGCTCACCAATCAATCCGGCTTTGCCGGAATCGATGGGCTGTTCCGTTTCCGTCAGGACGGCGGCAATGATCGCGGGCTGGCTGTCATGAAGGTGGCGTCGGGTGGTGGTCAGCCGGTGGCGGGTTCGCCGAAGAGTTTCGGGACGTAATTCCGATGTCGTCCCCGCGAAGGCGGGGACCCATAGCCTCCGAGCCTATGATTGAAACGGCATAGAAGCGACGACGGTGCCGTCCAAATTCTCCAGCGTGTATGGGTCCCCGCCTTCGCGGGGACGACTTGTTACGCCGCGAGATCCGCGACCACCGCATCGAGCACTGGAAATCCCTCCTGCGTCACGCGCAGGCGACCGTTCTCGATCACGATGGCGCCCTCTTCGCAGAGATTCTCCACCCGCTTGGGATCGAACGGACGGCCCGACAGCGCTTCATAACGCGCGGGATCGATGCCTTCGACCAGCCGCAGCCCCATCAGCAGATATTCGTCGGCGCGTTCCTCGCTGTTGAGGCTTTCATCCAGTGTCACACCGTGACCGGTGGCCTCGACACGCATCAGCCACGTCTCCGGGCGCTTCTCCGTCGAAGTCGCATGACGAATGCCGTCGATATCGATGCGGCCATGGGCGCCCGGACCGATGCCGGCATATTCCTGGCCACGCCAGTAGACGAGATTGTGTTTGCACTCGGCGCCCGGCCGCGCGTGGTTTGAAATCTCGTAGGTGGGCAGGCCGTGTTGCGCGCAGACCTCCTGCGTCACGTCATACAGAATGCGCGAGAGGCCCTCTTCCGGCGTCTTCAACTTGCCGGCGGCATGCAGGCCGAAGAACGGCGTGCCTTCCTCGATGGTCAGCTGATACAGCGAGAGATGTTCGGCAGCTTCCGAGATGGCGAGCTTGAGCTCGCTCGTCCACATCTCCGGCGTCTGGTCCGGTCGTGCATAAATAAGATCGAACGAGTAGCGATCGAACGCGCTGCGCGCGATGGCGACGGCATCGAGCGCTTCGCGCGCGCTATGCAAGCGTCCCAGCGATTTCAGCGAGGCATCGTCAAGTGCCTGCACGCCGAGCGACACACGATTGACGCCGGCCGCGCGATAGCCGTGAAAACGCGTCGCATCGACGGAAGTCGGGTTCGCTTCCATCGAGACCTCGACGGCGGAATCCACGTTCCAGTATTTCGCGATCGAATCGAGGATTGAACCGACGGTCTGCGGCTTCATCAGCGACGGCGTGCCGCCACCGAGAAAGATAGATGTCACCGTGCGGTTCGGAATACGCGCCGCAGTGGTCTCGATCTCGCGCGCAAAAGCGCGGGCAAAACGTTCTTCGTCGATTTGCTGGTGCCGCACATGACTGTTGAAGTCGCAATACGGGCACTTCGACAGGCAAAACGGCCAATGCACATAAACGCCGAAGGCGTCCTGCTGTGCGTTAGCGTTGCTCAAGGCAGATCTCCGCGAGTTTCACGAAGGCTTTTGCACGATGCGACAGACCCTGGCCGAGCGGCGGCAGGCCGTGTTTCTCCACCGCAGTCATTTCGCCGTAAGTGCGTTCATGGCCATCGGGCAGAAAGGTCGGATCATAGCCGAAGCCGGCGGTGCCGCGCGGTGGCCAGACCAGGGTGCCATGGGCATGGGCCTCGACCTCTTCAAGGTGGCCGTCGGGCCACGCGACGCAGAGTGCGGAGACGAAATGCGCGGTGCGCTTGTCGGGCGTGGTCGCGCCGCGCTCCTGCAACAGGCGCTCGATCCGCGTCATCGCCGCGTTAAAGTCTTTTGTTTCGCCGGCCCAGCGCGCCGAATAGATGCCGGGTGCGCCGTCGAGTGCATCGACGACCAGGCCGGAATCATCGGCGAAAGCGGGCAGCTGCGCGACATTGGCGGCGGCAATCGCCTTGATCGCGGCATTGGCCTTGAACGTGTCGCCGGTCTCATCGGGTTCTGCGAGGCCGAGTTCGCCGGCCGACACCGCCTCGATGCCATAGGGCGCCAGCAGATCGCGCATCTCGGCGAGTTTGCCGGGATTATGCGTGGCGATCACGAGCTTGCCGGTGATTCGACGATGTTGAGTCATGGGATACTATAGCTCGAAACTGTCATTCCGGGGCGCGCATCGCGCGAACCCCGAATCTCGAAGTGGAGAATCTCAATACAAGGTTCCGGGTTCGCGCTGCGCGCGCCCCGGAACGACAGAGTTTTACGCCACCGCCATCTTCTGCAAATCCACCAGCTTGCCGACGCCCTGCTGGGCCAGCGCCAGCAGCTTTATCAGCTCGTCCTGGGTGAACGGCTCCTTCTCCGCGGTTCCCTGGATCTCGATGATGCGGCCGTCGCCGGTCATGACGAAATTCGCATCGGTATCGGCCTCGGAATCCTCGGCGTAATCGAGATCGAGCACCGGAGTACCTTGGTAGATGCCGCAGGAGATCGCCGCGATATTGGTGCGCAGCACCTTGTCCGCGGTGTCCTTCTTGAACATGTTGCGGCTTTTCATCCAGGCGATGCAATCGGCCAGCGCCACCCAGGCGCCGGTAATCGACGCCGTGCGGGTGCCACCATCGGCCTGGATCACGTCGCAATCGATGGTGATCTGGCGCTCGCCGAGCGCTTCGAGGTCCACCGCGGCGCGCAGCGAGCGGCCGATCAGGCGCTGGATCTCGACGGTGCGGCCGCCCTGCTTGCCGGCGGCGGCTTCACGGCGGGTACGTTCCAAAGTGGCACGGGGCAGCATGCCGTATTCGGCCGTGACCCAGCCGCGGCCCTGGCCCTTGAGCCATGGCGGCAGGCGTTCTTCCAGCGTGGCGGTGACCAGCACATGGGTGTCGCCGAATTTCACCATGCAGGAGCCTTCGGCATATTTGACGACGCCGCGTTCCAGCGACACAGCGCGCAATTCATCGGGCGCACGACGGCTTGGCCGCATGAGAAAAATCCTTCCAAATGTTCCGATAATGTCTGTTGGCCGAGCTTTTAGGGGGGCCGGGCGGCAGCGGCAAGGGCAGCCGGGGTTCCGCAGGCGCGAAGGTGCTTGTATCCGGGCGCCCGCGACGACAAATTGGGACGGAAGGAGTGCTCCATTGGCGCATCACGATCCCATCGGCCTGATTTCGCCACGAGCCGGGCTTGCCCAGCTCAATGAGCGGTCGCGCGAGATTTTTCGCCAGATCGTCGAGAGCTATCTGGCCACCGGCGAGCCGGTCGGGTCGCGCAACATTTCGCGGCTGATCACCGTGCCGCTGTCGCCGGCCTCGGTCCGCAATGTGATGTCGGATCTGGAGCAGCTCGGCCTGATCTATGCGCCGCATACCTCGGCCGGACGTTTGCCGACCGAACTGGGCCTGCGCTTCTTCGTCGATGCCCTGATGCAGGTCGGCGATCTCACGGAGCCGGAACGGCAGTCGATCCAGCAACAGCTCTCTTCGGTTGGTCGCTCGCAATCCGTCGAAGCCGCCATCGGCGAGGCGCTGACGCATCTCTCCGGCCTCAGCCGTGCCGCCGCGGTGGTGCTCACCGCCAAGTCGAATGCGCGGCTGAAACACATCGAATTCGTGCGTCTGGAGCCGGAAAAGGCGCTGGTCGTGCTGGTCTCCGAAGACGGCCAGGTCGAAAACCGCGTGCTGACGCTGCAGCCCGGCGTGCCTTCTTCCGCGCTCACCGAAGCCTCGAATTTCCTCAATGCCCGCATTCGCGGTCGCACCCTTGCCGAAGCGCGGCTCGAACTCGAAACCACGCTCAAGCAGAACCAGGCCGAGCTCGACCAGCTGACGCAGAAAGTCATCGCAGCTGGCCTTGCTTCGTGGTCCGGCGGCAATGGCGACGATCGCCAGCTGATCGTGCGCGGGCAGGCCAATCTGCTGGAAGATCTGCACGCGCTGGAGGATCTGGAACGCGTCCGCCTGCTGTTCGAGGATCTGGAAACCAAGCGCGAGGTGGTCGATCTGCTCGGCCGCGCGGAGAGCGCCGAGGGCGTCCGCATCTTTATCGGTTCCGAGAACAAGCTGTTCTCGCTGTCCGGCTCGTCCACCATTATTGCGCCTTATAGTGACGGTGCAGGCCATATTGTGGGTGTGTTGGGCGTGATCGGGCCGACGCGGCTGAATTATGCCCGCGTCATTCCCATGGTGGATTACGCAGCCCGCATCGTCAGCCGCATGCTGGGCGGCTGATCGGCCCGGTTCAGCTTGATTTTTGCCCAGTAAACCAACATATCCGGGGTCAGCAACCCCACCCCATTGAGCGTGTTTCGAGAAGGCAGAGTCATGACTGAGTCCAACGGGCAGAACGACAACCACGACAAGACGGCCGCGGCCGCCGAGCCGGTGGTCTCGAAGCCCTATGTCATGCCCGACGATCCGGAACCGAATTCCGTCGAGGCCCTGCAGAAGGAAGCCGCGGATGCGCGCGACCGCACGTTGCGTACGCTGGCCGAGATGGAAAATCTCCGCAAGCGGACCCAGAAGGAAGTCGCCGACGCGCGCGTCTATGGCGTCTCGAAATTTGCCGGCGACATCGTCGATATCGCCGACAACCTGCAGCGCGCCATCGATGCCGTGCCGGCGGATGCGAAGGAATCGGCTGACGCTGGCCTCAAGGCATTTATCGAAGGCGTCGAGCTCACCGAGCGCTCGCTGCTCAGCGCGCTGGAAAAGCATGGCGTGAAGAAGATCGATCCGACCGGCGAGAAGTTCGATCCGAACTTCCATCAGGCGATGTACGAAGTGCCGGATGCGTCGGTGATTTCGGGCACTGTGGTGCAGGTCGTGCAGGCCGGCTACACCATCGGCGAACGCGTTTTGCGCCCGGCGCTGGTCGGCGTGTCGAAGGGCGGCGCCAAGGCGGCGCCGGCTGCGAGCGAGTAACGCTCCATCTGTCATCGCCCGGCTCGACCGGGCGATCCAGCAAACTCAGTCCGTGCAGTGTGTATTGGGTCACCCGATCAAGTCGGGTGACGACAGAAAGAGCTTAGCTGTTCGAGCCCACCTGCCCGGCTTCCCAGCCGATCATCGCCTGTTTGCGCGTAATCCCCCAGTGATAGCCTGTCAGCGCGCCGGATTTGCCCATGGCGCGGTGGCACGGGACCACGAAGGAGATCGGGTTGCGCCCTACCGCGCCGCCGACGGCGCGCGAAGCTGTGGGCTTCTCGATCTTGCAGGCGATGTCCGAATAGCTGACGGCGCGACCCATCGGGATTTTCAGCAGCGTCTCCCAGACCCGGACCTCGAAATCCGTGCCGATCAGCACCACGCGCAACGGCTGATCGGGGCGCCAGAGTTTGTTGTCGAAGATGCGCCGCGCCAAGGGCGCCGTGGCCTCCATATCCTCGATCATCCGCGCGGCCGGCCAACGGCGTGCCATGTCGGCAAAGCCGGCCTGCTCCTCGCCGGCGTCGGCAAAGGCCAGCCCCGCAAGGCCGCGATCGCTGGCGATGACGATGGCGGTGCCGAAGGGCGAGGGATGGAAGCCATAGCGCAGCTCCATGCCGGCGCCGCCGGTCTTCCATTCACCCGGCGACATCGCCTCGTGGGTCACGAACAGGTCGTGCAACCGGCTCGGTCCTGACAGGCCGGAATCCAGCGCCGCATCCAGCACACTGGCGGAATCGCGCAGCAGGCCCTTGGCGTGGTCCAGGGTCAGCGCCTGCATGAAGGCCTTTGGCGTGAGGCCAGCCCAGCGGCGGAACAGGTGATGCAGCTCGTCCGGCGTCACGCTGGCGGCATCGGCGACGTCCTCGATGCTGGGCTGGTGTTTCCACTGCCCGTGCATGAAGCCGATGGCGCGGCGAACACTGTCGTAATCACGCAGGGCCGCATCCCGCAGGCCCGGCTTGATGGGGCGATGGTCATTCATCGCAACGTCTCTGGCAAAATTCATCATGCTGCGGATCTAGGCCTCGCAGCCCCTGCAAACCACCCGATTCCAGATCAGCCATCATGTCACCGGATTGTAGCTCGGGCCGCGCCGGGCGTCCTGCAGGGCGTCCAGCAACGCACTGAGGAAACTCGCCTTTTCCTCGGCGCCTAGGAACCGCGCAATCGACACGCGGCGGCCGCGCGAGACCAGGAACAGCTGTTCGATGCCGAATTCAGCGTGCTCGACGCGATCCACCTGCACCCAGAGCGGATTGAACGCCCATTCCACCACATCGCCGCGCGGGGAGACGCGGCGGACACGGATTTCCGAAAGGGTGACGGTGATCTCCTCCGTCGCCCTGGCGCGGCGGTCGTAGATCCTGAACGCCACATAGATTGCCAGCACGTCGAGGCCGAAAAAGCCGAATACCGGCCAGGCACCCATCCAGAGAAACATCATGCCGGCGCCAAATGACACGACGCTGACGCAGGCCATCAGCACGAGAAAGCCCTTGCGGCTCAGCGCGCGGTGCGGACGCAGCAGCGCGGTGAACAGCTTCGGCTCGGCTTCGTGAAAGTCGTTGCCCTGTGTCATCGGCGCCCACTATATCCCCCTGATGCCGAAAATCACCCGCCAGCCTGCCGCCCGCGCGAAGACCCCCGTTGCAAAAGCCGCTGTGGCGAAGAAAGCGGTGGCGAAAGCCAAAGTCGTTAAAAAGGCAGCCAAGCCGAAGACGACCAAGCTGAAGCGCTGGACGGCTGCCGAGATTCATGAAGCTTTTTCACGCTTCCAGACGTCCAACCCCGAGCCCAAGGGCGAGCTCGAACATCTCAATCCCTATACGCTGCTGGTCGCCGTGGTGCTGTCGGCGCAGGCCACCGATGCCGGCGTCAACAAGGCCACGCGCGCGCTGTTTCCGATCGCCGATACGCCGCAGAAGATGATCGATCTCGGCGAGGAGACGGTCCGCGAATACATCAAGACCATCGGCCTCTATCGCACCAAGGCAAAGAACGTCATCGCGCTGTCGGAGAAGCTGATCCGCGACTTCGGTGGCGTGGTGCCGCGCACCCGTGCCGAACTGGAGTCGCTGCCGGGGGCGGGGCGCAAGACGGCCAATGTCGTGCTCAACATGGCGTTTGGCGAACATACGATGGCGGTGGACACGCATGTGTTTCGCGTCGGCAACCGCACCAATATGGCACCGGGCAAGAATGTGCTGGATGTGGAGTTGGAGCTTGAGCGGGTCATTCCCGACGAGTTCATGCTGCATGCGCATCACTGGCTGATCCTGCACGGCCGCTACACGTGCCTGGCACGGAAACCGCGTTGCGAGGTGTGCTTGATCAATGATCTGTGCCGGTGGCCGGAGAAGACGGTGGTCTGACCTGCTGCGACACACGCTACCCCTCATCCTGAGGAGCGCGCAAAGCGCGCGTCTCGAAGGATGGCCGCGGACTCAGAGCCACGCCATCTCATGGTTCGAGACGGCGCTGCGCGCCTCCTCACCATGAGGGACCGAGCATGGCATGATGGAACCCGGCCCTCACCCGCTTTCGACCCATTTTCATCACATTGCCAAACCCACAATGCGGCAATTGGGAGAAATGGATGTTCAAGGCCATATTGCTGCTGATTGCGTCTTTCGTCATTGCCGGCCCGTCGATCACACCCGCTTACGCCGATTTCGAGAGCGACAAGCGCGCCTGCATCTATCCCGGCCAGGATTTTGACGGCGAGATTGCTGCCTGCGATCGGCAGGTTACATCCGGTCGCTATCGCGGCAATGACCGCGCCATCGTCTATCGCAATCGCGGCATCAAGTTCATGAACCGCTGGAGCCGCAGCGTTGCGCCTTCCGACGTCGCGCTCGCGCTGACCGATTTCAGCCGAGCGATCGAATTCAATCCGCGCTATGCGGATGCCTATGTCAGCCGCGGCAAGGCCTATGCGGCCAAGAATGATCTCGATCTCGCTCTGTCCGACTACAGCGAAGCGATACGCATCGATCCGCGCAATGTCGCGGGCTTCACCAGCCGCGGTGATCTCCATCGCGTCCGCGGCGACGGCGACCGCGCCATCGCCGATTTCAGTGATGCGATCCGCCTTGATGCGAAGAATGGTTTTGCCTATCGCAATCGCGGCTTTGTCTACGGCGTCAAAGGCGATGACGATCGGGCCATCGCTGATTATGGCGACGCCATTCGTATCGATCCGCGCGATGCGCTGGCTCGCAACAATCGCGGCAACATCCTGCTGAAAAAGAAGCAGTTTGATCGCGCCATCACGGATCTCTCCGAAGCCATCAAGCTCGATCCGTCATTTGGCGCTGCTTATGCCAATCGCGGGTTGGCGCAGGAGGCGCTCGGCAAGCCGGCATTGGCACGCAACGACTTCACCGTCGCGCTGACCTTGCCGGAGAAATATGCCAACGGAAAATGGGCGCGCGACAAGGCACGCGAGCGGCTGGCAGCACTGGAGGGCACCAGCACTGCGCCGTCCGCTGTCCCATCGACCTCAACACCGCCATCGTCGATCAAAATTCCCTCGATCGCATCCACCGTGCCGACTGCGCCTTCGGCAGCGCCGCCCGGCGCCAGCGGACCGGCTGCGGTCGCGCCGGTGATCGCCGCTGCAGCACCGACGGCAACATTGCCGCTGGGGCCGCGTGATCGCCGTATCGCGCTGGTGATCGGCAATTCCGCCTATAGCAGCGTGTCGGCCCTGACCAATCCAAGGCGCGACGCCGCGCTGGTGGCGGATACGCTGAAGAAAACCGGCTTCTCCACGGTCACCGTCCTCACCGACCTGCGCAAGGATGCGCTGATGACGGCGCTGCGCGAATTCGCCGTGCAGGCCGAGGCGGCGGACTGGGCGGTCGTCTATTATGCCGGCCATGGCATGGAAGTCGGTGGCGTGAACTATCTCATTCCCGTCGATGCGCGCATCGCTGTCGATCGCGACATCGAATTCGAGGCGGTGCCGCTCGGGCAGATCCTCAATGCCGCCGAGCGCGCCAAGAAACTGCGCCTCGTCATCCTTGATGCCTGTCGCAATAATCCGTTCGCCAACAAGATGAAGCGCACGCTGGAAGTGGCCTCGCGCTCGACCTCGCAGGGGTTGGCTGCGGTCGAGCCGGAAGCCGGTACGATGGTCGTCTATGCCGCCAAGGATGGCGAAGTTGCGCTCGATGGCGCCGGTGCCAACAGCCCGTTCGCCACGGCACTGGTGAAGAACCTGCCGACGCCCGGCCTCGAGGTGCGCCGGCTGTTCGACTACGTCCGCGACGATGTGATGGACCTGACCAAACGCAAGCAGAAGCCGTTCAGCTATGGCTCGATTTCGGGGCGGCAGGATTTTTACTTCGTGGCGGCGAAGTAGTAAGCTCTGCCCCTCATGGTGAGGAGGCGCGCATAGCGCCGTCTCGAACCATGAGATCGCTTGGCTCAGGAGTATGCGGCCATCCTTCGAGACGCGCGCGCTGCGCGCTCCTCAGGATGAGGGAGGAGTACTGAAATTCTACGCAACAGGCGCCTTCACCCGCCCCGGCTCGATCAGCTCCGGCCGTGGCCCGCTGAGCTTCTTGTGCATGTGAACCATGAACGCCATGCCGAAGAGCGGCGTGGCAAGATTGACGATCGGGATCGACACGAAGGCGGCGATGAACAGTCCGGCCGTGAACACGGTGGCTGAATGCTGCCGGCGCATTGCCTTGGCTTCCGCAGGCGAGCGGAAGCGCATCGCGGCCAGTTCGAAATATTCACGGCCAAGCAGCCACGCGGTGGCAATGAAGAAGATGAGAAAGCCGATGCCGGCAAACAACACGAAGGGCAATGCGATCAGATAGACGCCGATCGTCAGCAATGCCGTCTTGCCGCCCTCGAAGATTGCGTTGCCGAGCGGCAGCGCGGTGCCTGCGCGTTCGGCCGGATGATGCTCGCGCTCGACGATATCGGCGACATCATCGACAAAAATGCTGGCCACCAATGAAGTGATCGCCGGCATCAGGAAGATCGCGCCGGCAACCACGCTGAGCCCGGCCGCGATGGACAGGATCCAGGTCAGCACCGAGACCATGCTGTGATAGTCCGAGCCCACCATACCCTCGGCCCAGACGCCACCGGCGGTGGCGGCCCAGTTCAGGAAACGCTGCATGCCGATCGCCAGCACGGTGATGAACACCAGTGCCATGCCGATCGACTTCCACAGGATGCTGCGCATCGGTGGCGACAAAATTTGCGAGAGCGCCTTGAAGGCCGCAGCGAGCATTCGATTTTTCTCCTTGCAATCACGAACACGTAACAACTGCAAAGTTGTCAGACAAGTGCAGCGCAACATCCACTTCTTCACTGGACGGATAAATAGAAAGGGGTAGTCTCCCCAAAAAAGATCACCAGGGAGGACGATGTCTTGATCACCAAGGGTACCCGTGCGCTTTTGTTTGCGACTGCCGCTTCCGGATTTTTCCTGAGCGCGGCGCCTGCCTTCGCCCAGCAGAGCATCACCGTCTGGTTCAGCAAGGGCTTTTACAAATCCGAAGATGAATCGCTGCTGGCGGCAATCAAGAAGTTCGAAGAGAAGACCAAGATCAAGGTCGAGCTCTCCCAATACGCCATTCAGGACATGATCCCGAAAACGGTGGCCGCGCTGGATTCCGGCACGCCGCCCGATGTCGCCTATGCCGACACCTATGACGTTCAGGCCTCCGGCAAATGGGCTTTTGAAGGCAAGCTTGAGGACATCACGGATGTTCTCAAGCCGATGATGGACAAGTTCGCGCCCAACACGGTGGAAACCGCGTTGCTGATGAACGGACAGACCAAGAAGAAGGGCTATTACGGCTTTCCGCTGAAGCAGCAATCCATGCATGTGGAGATCTGGAGCGACATGCTCCAGCAGGCAGGCTTCAAGGTCGAGGATATTCCCAAGGACTGGAAGGGCTATTGGTCATTCTGGTGCGACAAGGTGCAGCCGGCCTATCGCAAGGCCTCGGGCAGCCGCGCCTATGGTGTCGGCCAGCCGATGGGCGTGGAGTCCACGGACTCGCTGCAGTCGTTCTACACCTTCATCGATGCCTATAACGTCAAGCTGGTGGACGACGACGGCAAGCTGACGGTGGACGATCCGAAGGTGAAGGAGGGCCTGATCGGGGCGCTGCGCGATTACACCGATACTTATGTCAAGGGCTGTACGCCACCGTCCTCGACCACGTGGAAGGATCCCGACAACAATGTCGCCTTCCACAATCGCAGCATCATCATGACCCACAATTTCACGATCTCGATCGCGGCAAAGTGGTTCGAGGATTCGCAGAACCAGACGCTGACGCCCGAGCAGCGCGCGGCCGGCAAGAAGGCGTATGAAGACACGATCATCACCGCATCTTTCCCGCTGAAGCCGGACGGCACGCCGATCAAATATCGCTCGGATGTGAAGACCGGCATGATCTTCTCGCAATCGAAGAACAAGGCCGGCGCGCGCGAATTCGTCAAGTTCCTGCTCGAGGAAGAGAACCTGCAGCCTTATGTGGAAGGCGCGCTGGGCCGCTGGTTTCCGGTGACCAAGGCGGGTCAGGCCTCGCCTTTCTGGCAGGCCGACAAGCATCGCAAGGCGGTCTACACCCAGTTCATGGGCGGCACCACGCCGTTCGATTTCACCAAGAACTACAAGTTCACCATGCTCAACAACGAGAATGTGTGGGCCAAGGCCATGAACCGCGTGGTCAGCGAGAAGGTGCCGGTGGAGAAGGCCGTGGATGAGCTGATCGCACGGATCAAGGAAATCGCGGGCTAAGCCGCATCATACGCGTCGTTCCGGGGCGCGCGTCGCGCGAACCCGGAACCTCATGCCGCTCTATCACCTGCCGGAGCCAGTATCAGAGCTCCATCACTTCGAGATTCCGGGCTCTGTTTCGACGCCTCCGGCGTCGATCCCGCCCCGGAATGACAGGCAAATCCCATGACGGCGATCACCTACACCACGCCTTCCACCACCTCCCGTCCCCTCTCCGCGCGGTTCTCGACCCCGCAGGTCTGGGGCATTCTCATGCTCGCGCCCTATATCCTCGTCTTCCTCGCTTTCGTGGTCTATCCGATCAGCTATGGCCTCTGGCTCGCACGCCATCCCGCCAGCTATGTCGCGCTCTACAACGATCCCGTTTTCGCGCGCGCGGTCGTCAACACGCTGATCTTCCTGATCATCGGCATCAATGTGAAAATGCTGATCGCCCTCTTCCTGTCCGGCTTCTTCGTGCAGACGCGCACCTGGATCCGCTGGCTGTCGGTGCTGTTCATCCTGCCCTGGGCGGTGCCGTCGATCCCGACCATCCTGTCGGTGCGCTTCATGTTCAATCCGGAATGGGGCGTGATCAATAACCTGATCTTCAAGTTCACCGGCGATGACGGCCCCAACTGGCTCAACGATCCCGCCATCGGCCTGACGCTGGCGATCATGGTCCATATCTGGAAGTCGCTGCCGTTCTGGACGCTGATCCTGATGACCGGGCGGCTCGCCATCTCCACCGACATGTTCGAGGCGGCCGATGTGGACGGCGCCAGCTGGTGGCAGAAATTCCGCTTCATCACCTGGCCGTCGATGCAGACGCTATATCTGACCTGCACCCTGCTCTCGATGATCTGGACGCTCGGTGATTTCAACAGCGTCTATCTGCTCACGGGTGGCGGGCCCGCCGATCTCACCCATGTGCTGGCGACGCTCGGTATCCGCTATCTCCGGCTCGACCAGCTCGATCTCGCAATGGCGTCCATCGTCTGCGCGATGCCGCTGGTGCTGCCGCTGGTCTATTTCATGATGAAGAGGCTCTCGCGATGAAGGCCCAAGCGATCAAAGCCTCGACGATGCGTATGCCCACGCTGCGTGAGATCGGCAATGAAGCCAAACTGCTGCTGATCGGAATTCCCGTGCTGATCTGGACGCTGATCCCGATCTATCACATGTTCCTGTTCGCGATTTCGCCGAAGCAGGATGCCTTTGCCGGCAAGCTGTGGCCCGATCATCCGACGCTGCAGAATTTCCGCATCGTCTTCAATCAGCAGCATTATTTCTTGCGCGACTTCTGGGTCCAGTTCGGCAATTCGGTGGTGATTGCGATCGCCGCCGGCGTGCTGACGCTGATCATCGCCACATTGGCAGCTTTCGCCATTTCGCGCCTGCGCGTGCGCGGCGGCCGCACCGTGATGAATCTCGCGCTGTTCACCTATTTCATTCCGGCTGCATTCCTCGCGGTGCCGATGTATCGCACCATGGGCAATTACGGCCTGCTCAACAATCACTGGTCGCTGATCCTGGCGATGGTCACCATCGCCTCCCCCTATGCGATCTGGGTGCTGAAACAGGCCTCCGACAAACTGCCCGTCGAGCTGGATGAAGCCGCCATCATGGACGGCGCCACGCCGCTGCAGCTGTTTCGCATGGTCTATGTGCCGCTGATGCTGCCATCGCTGGTGGCCGTCGGCACCTATGCGCTGCTGCTAGCCTGGAATGAGTATCTCTATGCGTTCCTGCTGCTCTCGAAAGACACCGAGATCACACTGCCCGTCGCGCTCGGCAACTTTCTGGCTGCCGACGACTCGCCGTGGGAATTGCTGATGACCACCGGCTTCATCTACGCGTTGCCGCCGGCCGCGGTGTATTACGCGTTCCGCCGCTACATGGTGGGCGGGCTCACCGCGGGTGCGGTCAAGTCGTGATCCAGTGATGTAGGGCGGATCAGGCGAAGCCGTAATCCGCCGGCCGAATGCATGGTGGAAACGCCGCGGCGGATTGCGCTTCGCTAATCCGCCCTACGGTTTCACGCCGCCACCTGCCTCATCGCTTGCGGAACCATCGCTTCGTTGCTCGCGGCTTCCGCCGCGAATCCCGGTGCTTCGACAGGTCCTGGAAACGGATCGACCGAGCCCGCCACCTCCCGGAGCGGCTTTGGTTTGTCGGCCCAGTGCAAGGCTGTGTAGTCGAAGCCAAGCTCGATGGTGGGCTTCACCACCTCGAAATAGGGCGAGATGTCGAAATCGCGCGGCATATAGAGCGATGAATGGCGAATATGCAGGATCTCGCGCCGCGCCTGCCGGCTGCCGGCGCGGGTGATTTTTGGCAGGATCGGATAGCGCACCGCTTCGAAAGCCTGGGCGATCAGGGCCGAACAGATGATCTTGGTCGGGTCGCCGGAGCCGATCGCAATCATCCGCCGTCGCCAGCGCTGCGGGATCGGCAGCGGGATCAGGAAGCGCATCAGGTCCAGAATATTCTTGGTGTCGTAGCCGAAGCCGACGCGGTTGATGGCGTAGCGACAGACCGTGGTGCGATCCTCATAGGACAGGCCGACCGGGCGACAAAGCCGCGTGTGGAACGCAAAGTATTTTGATAGCGGCGCGGTGGTGACGCCCTCGCCGATATTCGCCTCGATCAGCACATGCGGCTCGCCATTGGGCTCCACGGCGCCGTCGATCGGCCCGACATAGAGTGCTGCATGCGACCAGGTCGATTGGGTGAGATATTTGATGATGCCGGAGACGCGGTTGTTGCCCTCGACGAGCAGCACGTCGCCTTCCTGGATGACATCATGCAGACGCTCGGGATCGCTGGGCGTAAACGGTTCGTAACCCGGCACTTCCTTCTGCAGATATCTGGCGATCAGTTTCCCGACCGTATCGAGCATGATGCCCATGACGCTGACCCCGGTTGCGGTTCGTATCGACCGCTTTGTCCCTGCCTTCATCATGGACGCCAGCCATTGCCATTTGGTTCATGCGTGAGCAGCGACATCAACGCGGGATTTACCATGAGGGTTGCTGTGCGCAGGCGAATACTGCAAAGTTCGCGGGACGTTCTCATGCCAGTTGCACTTTCGGAAACCATGTCATGACTTTCTCTCGCCGCGCATTTCTCTCAGCGTCGGCTGGATTGACGCTTGCGCCATGGTTCAGCGCAAGGGCACAGGCTGCGACATTGCCGCGCGACGCTGACGTGGTTGTGATAGGCGCGGGTGCTGCCGGGCTTGCAGCGGCACGCCGCGTTCAGGCGGCAGGGCGCAAGGTCATCGTGCTGGAAGCCTCGGCACAGATCGGCGGCCGCTGCGCGACCGACAGTTCAACTTTCGATGTTCCGCTCGATCTCGGCGCCCGCTGGCTGCACACGCCGGAGACCAATGTGCTGGTGAAGCTCGCGCGCGGTGCCGGTATCGATGTCGCCCCCTCGCCAAGCCAGAAACTGCGCATCGGCCGCCGCAATGCGCGTGCGGCGGAAACCGAGGAGCTGCTTGCGACTTTCGTGCGCGCCACCCGCGCGATCGACGATGCTGCACGCCGTGGCGATATCTCCTGCGCGGCCGTGCTGCCGAAGGATTTCGGTGATTGGGCCGGCACCGTCGATTTCGGGCTTGGCGCCTATGCCACCGGCAAGGATCTCAAGGACCTCTCGACCCTGGATCAGTCGCGCGCCGAAGACCGCGCCATCTCGGTCGCGACGCGGCAAGGGCTCGGTGCGTTGATGGCGAAGCTCGGCGAGAGCGTGCCGGTCGTGCTGTCGACGCCGGTGTCGCGGGTCACCTGGAGCGGCCGCGATATCGGCGTGGAGACGGCAGCAGGGCGCGTTGCGGCCCGCGCGGTGATCGTCACCGTGTCGAGCAATGTGCTGAATGCGGGGGCGATCAAGTTCACGCCGGAATTGCCGAAGCGCCAGCTCGATGCGGCGTCCAAACTCACGCTTGGCAGTTACGATCGCATCGCGCTCGAGCTGAAGGGCAATCCGCTCGGCCTCGGTCGCGATGAATTGATGATCGAGCAGAGCACGAGCACGCGCACCGGCGCGCTGTTTGCCAATATCAACGGCTCATCGCTATGCACGGTCGATGTCGCCGGCTCATTCGGCCGCACCCTTGCGGCGCAAGGCGAAGCCGCGATGACGGGCTTTGCGACGGAGTGGCTGACAAAACTGTTCGGCAGCGATGTGAAGGCTGCGATCCAGCGCAGCAAGGTCACGCGCTGGAATGCGTCGCCCTTCATTCTCGGCGCCATGTCTGCAGCAGTGCCTGGCGGCCAGGCGTCGCGGCGCGTATTGGCCGAGCCGATAGGCAATCTCTTCATCGCCGGCGAAGCGACGCATGAGACCTTGTATGGCACCGTCGATGGCGCCTGGGAAACCGGCGAACGCGCAGCGGATGCAGCACTGAAGCGGATCGGCGGAGTGAAGGATCCGGAGGCCGAGCCAAAGCCTGCGAAGAAGCAGAAACGCCGCGCGCCGCCGCAATCGAGCAGTGCGGGTGGATTTGGTACGAATTAGCGAAACAGCCCGTCGAACAGCGGCAGGCTGACCAGCGCAGATACTGCAATCAGCGTGTAGCAGATCTTGCGAAACAGCTCGTCGCTGGCCTTGCCGAACAGTTTTGAGCCGATCCAGAGGCCGAGGCCGAAAAGCGGGCCGGTGATTGCTGCAAGTCCAAGGACCGCCGAACTCCACAGGCCGCCGATCGTGTAGCTGATGATGATCAGCACGTCGGCAATCGCGAAATAAAGAATGATATTGGCGCGGACGACTGCGGCGACGGCGGCATCGCGCAGCCAGTAAAGCACCACAGGCGGACCGCCGAGCTGCGCCAGTCCGCCAAAGAAGCCGGCGAGGCCGCCCACGCTGATCGTGACCGGCACAGTCGGCTTGCCCGGATAGCGCCAGCCCGAGATCAGCAATGCGAGCAACGCGACGATCAGGACAACGATTCCCCAACGCACCGTGAGCGGATCAGCCCACGCAAGCGCCATGGTGCCGAGCGGCACGCCAATCAGCGCGCCGAGCGAGATGATGCTGACGTCGCGCTTGTCGGCGCGCCGCGCCGCATTTGGGATCAGCGTCAGCGTGGTGAGAAAGTCGATCAGCAACAGCAGCGGCGATGCCACGATTGCGCCAACGACGCTGGAGGCGAGCGGGATGAAGATCAGCGCCGAGCCGAACCCGGAAAATCCGCGTGCGAGCCCGGCGATGAAGGCGGTCACGGCGATGACGGTGAGCGACGCTGTCGAATATTGCGCGAGGCCCAGTCCATTGATCATGCGCGCAACGTGCCGCCCGTCTTCTTGGTCACCTCAGCCACGATCTTGGCCGCCACCGCATCGATCTCCTGATCGGTGAGGGTCTTTTCACGCGGCTGGATGGTCACGGCGATGGCCACCGACTTCTTGTCGTCGTCGATGCCCTTGCCTTCATAGATGTCGAACACGGTCACACCAGTGACCAGCTTCTTGTCCACGCCGGCTGCCGCCTTGACGATATCGCCGGACTTCACCTTGCGATCGACGATGAAGGCGAAATCGCGGGACACCGGCTGGAAGGCCGAGAGCTCCAGCAGCGGTTTCGCGCGTGTCGCCTTCTGCTTGGCATCGGGGATGCGATCGAGGATCACCTCAAAAGCCAGCAGCGGGCCATCGGCGCCGAGCGCTTCCAGCGTGCGCGGATGCAACTCGCCGAAATGACCGAGAATGTTCTGCGGCCCGATCTGGATCGTGCCCGAACGGCCCGGATGCAGCCAGTCGGCGCCGCCGGGAACGATCTGCAGCGCCTGCATTGGTGCGCCCGCGGCCGCGAGCACGGCGAAGGCGTCAGCCTTGGCATCGAGCGCATTGGCTGCGCTGGCGCCGGTCCAGTGACGGCCAGTGCCATTCGACGAAGCCAGACCGCGACGGACGCCGCTCGCCGCGATGAACTGATCCTGCGGGCGGTCGCCCTTGAAGATCTGGCCGACTTCGAACAGCGCGAGATCGGATGACCCGCGATGGGCGTTGGCCTGGGCCACCGCGATCAGGCCCGGCAGCAGGCTCGGGCGCATGTCCGAGAGATCGGCCGCGATCGGATTGGCGAGCGCGAGCTCCGGCTTACCGCCGCCAAAAACTTCGGCATGCGGCTTCGAGATGAACGACCAGGTGACAGCTTCCACGAGACCACGCGCAGCCAGCCCGCGCTTGGCACGACGGGTGCGCTGCTGGATCTGGGTCAGCACCGGCTTGCGCTGGGCATCGCCACGCGGGAACGGCGTCAGCGGCACCTTATCGACGCCGACAATGCGCATGATCTCTTCGACGATGTCCGCCTTCCCCGTGACGTCCATGCGCCACGACGGCACCGCGACCTTCACCACGGGACCATTGCCGGCGACCGAGAAGCCGAGCCGGTTGAGGATGATCCGCATTTCCGGGAACGGCACATCGATGGCGGCGAGGCGCTTCACTTCCGCGATCGGGAAGTCGATCAGGCGATCTTCGCCATAGCTCTTGCCGACGACAATGCTCTCAGACGGCGTGCCGCCGCAGAGCTCCATCACCAGCTTGGTGGCGAGTTCGAGGCCTGGCACCATGAAGACAGGATCGACGCCGCGCTCGAAGCGATAGCGCGCATCCGAATTGATGCCGAGCTTGCGACCGGTCTGGGCGATGTTGATCTCGTTCCACAGCGCGGACTCGATCAGCACATCGGTGGTGTCGTCCGAACAGCCCGATGCTTCGCCGCCCATGATGCCGGCCAGCGATTCGACGCCGTACTCGTCCGCGATGACGCAGATCTTGTCGTCGAGCTTGTAGGTCTTGCCGTCGAGTGCCAGCA
The DNA here is from genome assembly GCF_044336785.1 of Tardiphaga sp. Taxonomy (GTDB): domain Bacteria; phylum Pseudomonadota; class Alphaproteobacteria; order Rhizobiales; family Xanthobacteraceae; genus Tardiphaga. The sequence goes on from NZ_JBIIOT010000007.1 coordinate 31,322, forward strand.
GCGTCTCGCCGTCTTTGGCGCGACGCACGACGAGATCGCCCTTCACCTTGGCCGCGTCGAACACATGCAGCGGCCGGGCGCGATCGAAGGTCAGGTAGTTGGTGATGTCCACCAGCGCGTTGATCGGGCGCAGGCCGATGGAGGTCAGCTTCTTCTGCAGCCATTCCGGCGATGGGCCGTTCTTGACGCCGCGCACGAGGCGCAACGCAAAGCCCGGACACAGTTTTGCGTCCTCGACCGTCACCTTCACCGGGCACGGGAATTCACCCTTGATCGGCTTGATGCCGGGATTCTTGAACACGCCCATATCGGCGGCCGCCAGATCGCGCGCGATGCCGGCAACGCCGGTGCAATCCTGGCGGTTCGGCGTGAGATTGATCTCGATGACGGGATCGCCGAGCTTGGCCCAGTCCGGATACACCGCGCCGACCGGCGCATCGGCCGGCAGCTCGATGATGCCGTCGATGGCATCGGGCAGGCCGAGTTCGCCGGCCGAGCACAGCATGCCCTGGCTTTCGACGCCGCGGATATTGCCGAGGCCGATGGTGAAATCCTTGCCCGGAATATAGGTGCCGGGGCGGGCCAGTACGGTCTTCAGTCCGGCACGTGCATTCGGCGCACCGCAGACGATCTGCAGCGGCTGGGCTTCACCGACATTGACGGTGCAGACGCGCAGGCGATCGGCATTGGGATGCTGCACGGCTTCCACGATCTCGGCGATCGTGAACGGCGCCAGCAGTTTTGCCTTGTCCTCGATATGCTCGACCTCGAGCCCGATCATGGTGAGCTTTTCGCTCAGCTGATCCAGCGTTGCGTCGGTGTCGAGATGGTCCTTCAGCCAGGAGAGGGAGAATTTCACGTGCTCAGTCCTCCGGCCAGAGTCGGCATGTCGAGCGGCTTGAAGCCGTAATGGTTGAGCCAGCGCACATCGCCCTCGAAAAGCTGACGAAGGTCAGCCATGCCGTATTTCAGCATCGCGATACGGTCGATACCCATGCCCCAGGCGAAGCCCTGATACACATCGGGATCGATGTCGCAGGCGCGCAGCACATTCGGATGCACCATGCCGCAGCCGAGAATCTCGAGCCAATCCTCGCCTTCTCCGAAACGGATCTCGTTCTTGTCGCGGCGGCACTGGATATCGACTTCCAGCGAAGGCTCGGTGAACGGGAAGAAGGACGGGCGGAAGCGCATATTGACGTGATCGACCTCGAAGAACGCCTTGCAGAATTCCTGCAAAATCCATTTGAGGTGGCCGAGATGCGAGGTCTTGTCGATGACCAGGCCTTCGACCTGATGGAACATCGGCGTGTGCGTCTGGTCGCTGTCGCTGCGATAGGTGCGGCCCGGACAGATCACGCGGATCGGCGGTTTCTGGCTCAGCATGGTGCGCACCTGCACGGGTGAGGTGTGCGTACGCAGCAGCAGGCGCGAGCCGTCTTCCTTCGGATTGAAGTAGAAGGTGTCGTGCATCTCGCGGGCCGGATGGCCCTCGGGGAAATTCAGCTTGGTGAAGTTGTAGTCGTCGGTCTCGATATCCGGACCTTCGGCGACGGCAAAGCCCATATCGGCGAAGATCGTGGTCAGCTCGTCCCAGGTCTGGCTCAGCGGATGCACGCGGCCAAGCTCGGCCGGATTCTCGCGCAGCGGCAGCGTGACGTCGATGGTTTCGGACGCGAGGCGTGCATCAAGGGCTGCGCTCTTCAGCACGTCGCGGCGCGCGGTCAGCGCCTGCGAGACGGCATCCTTCGCGAGGTTGATCGCAGCACCCTCGGTCTTGCGTTCGTCCGGCGTCATCTTGCCGAGCGTCGCGAGCAGCGCGGAGATCGAGCCCTTCTTGCCGAGCGCGCCGACGCGCACGGCTTCGAGTGCGGCTTCGTCGGATGCACCGGCGATATCGGCCAGAATTTGTTGTTGGAGCGTCGTCAGGTCGGACATCGGCAACCTCGATCAAAGAGGCATGCGCCTCTTGCTGTCGTCGTCCCCGAAGGAGTTCGGGTGCGCCGTTCTACAGCACGGTTTTGCAGGGATTTAAGACGCCAATGGCCGGAACAGGGGCGCTTGAAGCGCCTCTGCCCGGCCATGACAATGTCGATAGATCCGCGAGAAGCGGAGAGGTTTAGGCTGCGAGAGCAGCCTTGGCCTTCTCAGCGATCGCGTTGAACGCCGCCGGTTCGTTGATCGCGAGATCAGACAGAACCTTGCGGTCGACAGTGATGCCGGACTTGGCAAGACCGTTGATAAACACGCTGTAGGTCATGCCGAGCGGACGGACGGCAGCGTTGAGGCGCTGGATCCAGAGGGCGCGGAACGTACGCTTCTTGCGCTTGCGATCGCGGAACGCATATTGGCCGGCCTTGTCGACGGCGGCCTTGGCGGCGCGGATGGTGTTCTTGCGGCGACCGCGAAAACCCTTGGCGAGCTTGTAGACTTTCTTGTGCTTGGCATGAGCCGTCACACCGCGTTTAACGCGAGCCATGACTGATCTCCTTCATCTGAAATAACAAAAGGGGGTGAATGCACCGCGCACAGGGCGCAGTGGCAGGGGATCAGGCGTTTGGCAGGAAGTACTGCTTGATATTGTCGCCATCGGTCTTGAACAGCACGCGGGTGCCGCGGAGCTGACGAATCTGCTTCTTCGTCCGCTTGATCATACCGTGGCGCTTACCGGCATGGGCCGACACAACTTTGCCGGTGCCGGTGACTTTGAAGCGCTTTTTAGCGCCCGACTTGGTCTTCAACTTGGGCATTTTGCTCTCCTCTAGCCACGCAGAAAACGCCCCGGAGGGCGCTGCATCGGCCGAAAATGCTCGTTAGAGCGTTGATTGTGCTCGATTATTTCCGGAATGAAATCAATCGTCACGGACGTCGCCACGGCAGCCCTTGATCAGCCGGTCGACGAAGCCGGGCTTATGGCAGAGATGCGACAGCTTGGCAACGTTTAAGCGATCGCAACTTTTAGCCGAAAAACTGGTTCTGGACTGGCCGACTCGGCTATGCATGCCTATCTGCTGCGAAGCATTCGATCATTGAAAGGACACCAATAATGGTCCGCAATCGACGCACCGCCGCCCGCGCGGTCGCCATCCAGCAAGAATCCGCCGCGCAAGCCGCCGCCGGCTGGCTGTTCGTGGCCGCTGGCCTCGCTGCTGTGACGGCTCTCGCCGGAGCGCTTTCGTTCGTTCTGGGCTGACGGCCGTAGGATGGGTTGAGCGAAGCGAAACCCATCACCATTAGCGCCCGGCCGTGATGGGTATCACTCCGGCGCTTCGCGCCTTCGTTCAACCCATCCTACGATCCCGCAATCGCCAAAAGAAAAGGCCCGCCAAATTGACGGGCCGAAACTCTTGATTGGTCCGGTCGCTTAACGCGGGGCCAGAACCATGACCACCTGGCGGCCTTCGAACTTCGCGTCCTGCTCCACCTTGGCGAATTCGGCGACATCCGCCTTCACCTTGTCGAGCAGCTTGGTACCGATTTCCTGGTGCGCCATTTCGCGGCCACGATAGCGCAAGGTGATCTTGACCTTGTCGCCTTCTTCGAAGAACCGCTGCATCGCCCGCATCTTCACGCCATAGTCGTGATCGTCGATCATCGGGCGGAGCTTGATCTCCTTGATTTCGACGGTCTTCTGACGCTTGCGCGCTTCGGCGGCCTTCTTCTGCGCCGAATACTTGAACTTGCCGTAGTCCATGATCTTGCAGACCGGCGGCGCCACGTTCGGCGAAATCTCGACGAGATCCATGCCGGCCTCAGCAGCCATCTTGATCGCCAGCATCGTCTCGATGGTGCCGTGATTGACACCTTCCTGATCGATCAGCTGGATCTGGGCATTACGGATTTCATCGTTGGTGCGCGGCCCATCTTTGGCTGCAGTGGGCGGGGCTCTGTTCGGACGGCGAATGGGATATTCTCCAAGGTTGTGATGGAAGGCGGCACTTTGTCGGAATAAGGCGTTTTGAGCAAGCAAACTCACGCAACGCGGCGCCAGATCGCTTCAATCAGCAGCATTTGCGCCACGACGGACCCGACAAAATCGTCCGCCAACCGGACGCAGCCCACATAGAGTGCCGCGCGCTGTTCCGCAAGCGCCAGTTCCATCCGGAAACGCCGTGCTGGCGTTGACGTTCCAGCCTCGCTCCAGCAAACACCACCGCAGTTCCAGCAGGATGGAGATCGTCCGATGACCACGGCGACGGCGCCCGATCCCAGTTTCATCACCGTCGGCAGCGGCGCTGCGCGCCGGCAGATCGCCATGCGGGTCCGCGAAGGTGCGGCGCCGGGCGTTTTCTGGATGAGCGGCTTCAAATCCGACATGCAGGGCGGCAAGGCGGTGGCGCTGGACGAATGGGCCGCGCAGCACGGCCGCGCCTGTGTGCGGTTCGATTATTCCGGGCATGGCGAATCCAGCGGTAACTTTGCCGATGGCACCATCGGCGACTGGCTCGAGGACGGTCTCGCCGCCTTTGATGCAGGCTGTCAGGGTCCGCAGATCGTGGTCGGTTCCTCCATGGGGGGCTGGATGGCGCTGCTTTTGGCGCGCGCCATTGCCAAACGCGGCAAGGCCGGCCGTGCCTCGCTGCGGGCGCTGGTGCTGATCGCGCCGGCGCCGGATTTTACCGAAGAGCTGATGTGGAAACAGTTTTCGCCGGAAATCCGCGCGGAGATCGAGGCCACCGGGCAATGGCTGAGGCCGTCGGACTACGGCGAGCCCTATCCGATCACGAAGCGGCTGATCGAGGAGGGGCGCAATCATCTCCTGCTCGGCGGCTCCATCGATGTCGGTTGCCCCGTGCGCATCCTGCAGGGCCGGCAGGATCCGGACGTGCCATGGCAGCACGCATTCCGACTGGCCGAACGGTTGCCGAGTGAAGACGTGGTGCTGACCATGATCCAGGACGGCGATCATCGCCTGTCCCGGCCGCAGGATATCGGACGGCTGCTGGTGACGGTGGCGGAGTTCTGATTGCGCTGACGGTCTCTTCCGGTAGGTTTGTCGTCAACAACAAACCTTCCGGAGAAACGCCATGGATACGACCGCCATGTTGCGGACGTTCTGCTCATCCGTCGAAACGCGCGACGGCAAGAGCTTTGCCAACCTGTTTACTGAAGACGGCGTCTATCACGACGTATTCTACGGTGCCTTCGCAGGTCGCGCAAAAATCGCCGACATGATCGACCATCATTTCTACGAGACCGCCGAGGATTTCCGCTGGGACATGCATGATCCCGTCAGCAACGGCGTCACGCTCTATGCGCGCTATACGTTCAGCTATCGCTCGAAACTGCCGGAAGCGCAGGGCAAGCGCGCGATGTTCGAGGGTGTTGCGATCATGACGCTGCGCAATGGGCTGATCGTGAGCTATCAGGAAGTCGCGAACACGGCACCGGCTTTTGTCGATCTCAATTTCGCGCCGGAGCGGATCGCGAAAATCGTCGGCAAACAGGGCGCAGCGCTCAAGGCGCGCGAGGAGATGAAGAGGCATCTGTAGGAGCGAGCGCCCATACACTGTCCCTCATGGTGAGGAGCGCGCATTTGCGCGCGTCTCGAACCATGAGATGGAGGGCGCCGGAGCTTCGGGCCATCCTTCGAGACGCGCTTCGCGCTCCTCAGGATGAAGGCGGAGTTCAAAGAAAGCGCAGCCTACAATGCGCGCGCGTTACGCCATTCGGCACGAACATCTTCATCGTGATCGATGGTTGTCCCGAGTTCTGCAAACGCATCGCCCGACATCAGCTGGCCCAGCGCCCAAACCGCAGCGCCACGCACGAGCGGGTTATCGTCGTGCAACAGCCGCATCGCATCATCGATCAGTGCCGCATCGCCCGAATTGCCAATCGCGATCAGCACGTTTCGCAAAAAGCGATTGCGGCCGATTCGCTTCACCGGCGATTTCGTGAACAACGCACGGAATGCGGCATCATCCAGCTTCGACAACTCGGCCAGCGTCGGCGCGCGCAATTCATCGCGTGCCGCGAGCCTGGCTTCACGCCCTTCCTGCGCAAACTTGTTCCACGGGCACGCCGCGAGGCAGTCGTCGCAGCCATAGATGCGATTGCCCATGGCTTTGCGGAATTCGTGCGGGATCGGGCCTTTATGCTCGATGGTGAGATAGGAGATGCAGCGTCGCGCATCGAGGCGGTAGGGCGCGATGAAAGCCGATGTCGGGCAGCTGTCGAGACATGAACGGCAGGAGCCGCAGCGATCGGTGATCGGCTCATCACGCGGCAGGTCAAGCGTGGTGAAGATGGCGCCGAGAAACAGCCATGAGCCGAATTCCCGCGACACCATATTCGTGTGCTTGCCCTGCCAGCCCAGACCCGCCGCCGACGCCAGCGGCTTCTCCATCACCGCCGCCGTATCGACGAAGACTTTCACCTCGCCGCCGGCTTCGGCGATCAGCCAGCGCGCAAGTTGCTTGAGGCGCTTCTTGATGAGGTCGTGATAGTCGTCGCCGCGGGCATAGACCGAAATCGCAGCACTGGATCGCTCGGCGAGAATCGCCATCGGATTCTCGTCGGGCCCGTAATTCATGCCGAGCATGATTACCGAGCGGACATCCTGCCACATCACCTTCGGATCGGCGCGGCGGGCGGGATTGTCGGCGAGCCACTCCATCTCACCATGCGCGCCGGCGTCGAGAAAGGCCTCCAGCTTCACGCGTGCGCCATCGATGGCCGCGGGATCGGTGATGCCGATCGCCTCGAAACCCAGGGCCTGCGCCTCGCGCGCAAGTCTGTCCTTCAGATCGGCTGGGAGTGGCGTGGCGCCGTCAGCGCTCAGAAATCGAGATCCACATAGGTCCGCGAGGCCGGCACGCCCGCCAGCCACTCGCTCAGCAGCGGTCGGAACGACGGACGCGACTTGATCCGTGCGTACCAGGCCTTCGCTGCGTCGTCCTCGCTCCATGGCACATCGCCCAGGTAATCGATCGCCGACAGATGCGCTGCCGCGACCAGATCCGCATACGTCATTCGGTCGCCGGCCAGGAAGTTTCGCGTCCGCGCCAGCCAGCCGATATAGGCCAGATGATAGCGCACATTCGCGTTGGCTGCGCGAATCACGTCCATCGATGGCGCGCCACCGCCGATATCCTCGCTCATGAAGCGCTTATAGATGCGTTCGGTGACGAGAGGACCGGAGGCCTCCTCGAAGAACTTTTCGTTAAACCAGGCCATCAGGCGGCGCACTTCGATGCGCTCGGCCATGGATGTCGGCAGCAGCCGGCGATCACCGGCTTCATGCCCATGCACCTCGTCGAGATATTCGGCGATGATGCTGGCACCGGGAATCGGCGGTGTGTCTTCGGCGACCAGCACCGGCGTGGTTCCCGCCGGATTGAGCTTCAGAAAATCCTCACGCCGATCCCACGGCCGCTCATCGACCAGCGTCAAGTCCAGGCCATATTCGCCGAGAACAAGACGAACGAAGCGCGAATGCGGACAGAACGCGTGATGATAGAGCGTGTACATGCGGGCCTTGGTTAAGGAAGCGGCGTTAACAAAGCGTCTCGGTCGCGGTGGTATAAATGATGCGCGAAGCGCGCCAAACTAGCGAAGCGCGCATGAGAGGCAAGGCGCGATTGCACGCTTTTTGCGATTGCAGCAATGCAGGGAATAAGCGAGAAGAACCCGGCTTTTTGAGGCCCGCAAAAATCAGGACGGCAAGTCGATGATGTCTGATGTGTTGAGGGCGGTGATTCTCGGCGTTGTCGAGGGCGCCACCGAATTCCTGCCGGTGTCCTCCACGGGCCATGTCCTTCTCGTCGAACGCATTCTGGGACTCGACGAGATCGGTCTCTGGAAAAGCTTTGCAATCCTGATCCAGCTTGGCGCCATTCTCGCCATTCTCTCGATCTATTTCGGCAAACTGTGGCGGATCGCGCTCGATATGTTCAAGGGCGATGCAGCCGCTCGCCGTTTCGTGATCGGCGTGCTGATTGCCTTCCTGCCGGCAGCCGTGCTCGGCGCGGCCGTTGGCGGCTACATCAAGGGCTATCTGTTCAATCCCTGGGTCGTGTGTTTCACATTGATCGTCGGTGGAGCCATTCTGCTCTGGGTCGATCAGCTCGATCTGCAGCCGGTGCATCACGATGCCACCGAGTTTCCGCTGCTCACTTACTTCAAGATCGGCTGCTGCCAGTGCGTGGCCATGATCCCCGGCGTGTCGCGTTCGGGTGCCACGATTGTGGGCGCCATGCTGATGGGCGCCGACAAGCGCGCCGCTGCGGAGTTCTCGTTCTTCCTGGCGATCCCGACCATGGTCGGCGCCTTTGCCTATGATCTCTACAAGAGCCGCAATGACATCACGTCGGATGGCGCTGTCATCATCGCCATCGGTTTCGCCGTCTCGTTCATCACAGCGATCTTCGTCGTGAAGACCCTGCTGAATTACGTCACCCGCCACGGCTTCGCGCTGTTTGCATGGTGGCGCGTGATTGTCGGCACGCTTGGCCTGATCGCGCTGGCGCTCGGCGCGTAAGCGTCCTGTCGGTAAACAACTTATTAAAACCTGAGCTCTAGGGTCGCCGCCATCAGCGGACGATCGCAATGACCATGAATCTCGAAGCCGGCACGCCTGCGATGTCGGGCGCGCGACGCTCGCTGGTCGGCTGGCTTGCATTGGCAGGCCTGTTCGCCGCCGCGATCTGGCTTCGGCAAGTGCTGGCGGCCAATACGGATGTGAGCTGGCTGCTCACGGCCGGCGAACGCGTGCTCAATGGTGGCCGCCTTTATACCGACGTGCTTGAAACCAATCCGCCGATGTCCGTGCTGGCGTATTTGCCGGCCATCGTCCTGTCGCGCATGACCGGACTTGCCGCAGAAACCATTGTCGATGCGCTGGTCTTCCTTGGCATTCTCGCATCGCTCACCTTTTGCACGCTTCTGCTGCGGCGACATGCTGGTTTCACTGGCGCGCGTGGTTGGGTGCTTCTGCTGTTGGCCTTCGCCGCTCTGGCGATTCTGCCGACCCACACTTTTGGTCAGCGCGAACATATAGCGCTGATCGCTTTGCTCCCTTTTCTGGCGACGCTGATCGACCGCATCACGGGCGGCGTGCCGCCGCGATGGCTGGCGGTCGCGGCGGGATTCGGCGCGGCAGTAACCTTGGCATTCAAGCCGCATTTCGCTTTGGCCGTTTATGTCCCCCTTGCGGTCGTGGGCAGCGTGACGCGCACGTCATGGCGCGTGCTGCTTTTGCCTGAACACGTTGCGGCGGCGGTTGCCGGTCTTCTTTATGTGATCGTCACAGCGACCCTCTGGCCGCAATTCTTCACCGACATTCTGCCGCTGCTGCGCGACGTCTATGTGCCGGTCAAACCGCCCTTGATGGCGCTGCTGGAAAAGCCTGCCGTCTCACTCTGGGCCATTGCCTTGCTCGCGATCGTCGCCTTGCATCGCAGGCATCGGCTATCGCCGTCGCTAACTCTCCTGATGGCGACCTCGGCCGCCTTCGCCGTGGCTTTCATGTTGCAGGGTAAAGGCTGGCCGTATCAATCCTATCCCGCGATCGCGCTGGCTCTGTTTGCTCTTGGCTATGCATTGACCTCGGAGACCGGCGCATCGCGCATCTGGCGGCTTGGGGGCAGTCTGTTGCTGCTCGCGCTGTTCGTCCGTTCGATGCTGTGGTTCGACACATCTTTCGATGCGTTGCCGCTGCAGCAGCGAGTCGCGCAGCTTGGCCAGAAAGATCCGGCTGTTCTCGCGATCACGGCTGAGCCAGGGATTGGTCATCCACTCACCCGCGCCATCGGCGGCACCTGGGTGTCGCGCCAGCAGGGGCTCTGGATCGACACCTATCTGAATGTCATGCGCCGCGATGGCATGCTGGATCAGGCGCGGGACTATATGCTTCAACGCTATGTGCAACGCGAGCGTGAAAGATTGATCGCGGACATCCGCCATATGCCGCCGACGATCCTGATCGTGGATGACCTCACCGGCCATGGCAGCGACTGGCTGAAGGCACACCCGGATGTCGCCGCTCTGCTGACGGATTTCGAGCTGGTCGATACCGTCAACAAAGTCGGGATTTTCACGCGGAAGGCGTCAGGCAGCTAGATCGCCGGATTTGATGCGCTTCACGCCGGCTTTGGTCATATCGCTCCACGCCTTGGCGAGTGAGCCCTGCGTATCGATGCCACGACAGGCGTCCTCGATCACATAGGTCTCGAACCCTGCCTTGCGTGCGTCCAATGCCGACCACGCCACGCAGAAATCGGTGGCCAGCCCGGCTATGAAGATGCGTTGCAGTTTGCGCGCTTTCAGATAGCCGGCAAGGCCGGTCGTGGTCTTGCCATCCGCTTCGGTGAACGCCGAATAGCTATCGACCGCCTTCTCGTAGCCTTTGCGCAGAACGAGCTGAGCGTGCGGGATAGCCAGATCTTTCGACAGCGCCGCGCCTTCGGTGCCCATGACGCAATGGTCGGGCCACAAAACCTGCTTGCCATAAGCCACGTCGGTGGTGTCGAACGGCTTCTTGCCGCCGTGACTGGAGGCGAATGAGATATGGCCGGGCGTATGCCAGTCCTGGGTCAGCACCACATGCGTGAATTTCTTGGCGATGGCATTGATGACGGGCACGACCTTGTCGCCATCTTTCACCGCCAGGCTGCCACCGGGCAGGAAGCAGTTCTGCACGTCCACCACGAGCAGCACAGAATTGCGGTCGGCGGTCACTTTGCCGGCAGCTTCGAGCGCGTTGGGCATCATGCTGGCTGCAGTCATCGCACCAAATCCCACAAGAAGCTGACGTCGATCAAACATCGCAACATCTCCCGCCGGAATGCGCCAGCAAATCAGGTCGGGAGATCGCCGTAAAGCTTTCGGTTGAGTCAGCGCGGCTCGATACCGTCGCGGACGGCACGGAAGCGCGGGAAGGCTTTCGACCAGTCATCGCGCGGGGCGCTGGCAATGATGCGCATGGCGGTCTTGCCCGAGCCGAAGCGCAGCCACTGCACCACGGTCACCGGCGTGTTGCCCTTGCCGCTGATGGCGTCGATCCGGGTCTCGTAGCCCGGGGCACCATCAATCCGCTGTGGCTCGGACAGCGTGATGCGCGCGTCGCGCAGGCCGGGGATCTGGGCGGCCGCCTGCTGGGCGAAACGGCCGCGGTCATCGGGCCGATCGGGCGCCGAGCCGACGCTGCCGAGGATCATGAACGGGCCCTGCTCGATGGCATTCTCGTCGGCGGAATCCGCCAAGAGAATCGCGGCACCCGGCGCCAGCGTACGGACAGTCTTGAAGGCGCTGAGCTCCGAAATCTTGAACGGCATCATGCCGAGCTGCTCGTCGAGGGGCACTTCCTTGCGCACGGTGACGCTGGCAAACATCTGCCGGACGGCATCGTCGGTATAGATTTTCTGCGCGTTTTCAGGAACTTGCACTGCGACATAGCCCGAGAAGGTGCCGCCATTGATGATCATCGAGTAGCGACGCACGGGAATGCCGGCGGCGTCCTTGGTGGGCTCGACGGTGTAGAAGGCCTGGCCGGCGCCGGTCTCGATGGTCTCCGGCTTGAGCGTCATGCTGGCCGGATTGGTCCTGAACGCCGTCTCGACCTCGGTGAAGGCACTGGCCGGCAATTCGGTCATCAGCATTTTCACGCCCTGATCCGAGGTCTGGAATCCCGTAAAGGTCTTGGACGGCTCCAGCCCCACCGACGGGGTCACCCCGATGCGGACCCCGGGCGGATAGATGGGATCGGCCGCGGAGGCCGGGGAATAAGCGGCCAGCAACACAGTCAGGGCGAACAGGGGCGCGAGGTGTCTCATCAGGCTCTTACTTGGTTCGGTGTTGCGGCGGGGCGACGGACGGGGCGGCCAGAGCGGCCAGCCAGCCGAAACGGGCTTAGGTTGCCCTGTTCCAGCAACAGATCAAGGCACAAATCCGTTCCCGCAAGGTCCCGCGCCGATCCGCCGCGTTGTCAGTTTCCGACCACGCATTCAGAGTTAATTAATTTCCCGAATACCCTATGATTTCCGCGCCTAAGCCGCGATGGGATGCCTTGCGGCAACCTAGCCCCCTCCTATATGACGCTGAGCGTCGCAATATCGCGAGCATGTGATTGATTTGGGGGTTTGAGCGGGGCGCCCGTTGGGCCCGGCCAACCTGCCGCAAAAAGAAGGAAGTGAGAGCATGGGAAAGGTCATCGGTATCGACCTCGGTACGACGAATTCCTGCGTGGCCGTCATGGACGGCAAAACGCCGAAGGTGATCGAGAACGCAGAAGGTATGCGGACGACGCCGTCGATCGTCGCTTTCACCGATGATGGCGAGCGCCTCGTCGGCCAGCCGGCCAAGCGCCAGGCGGTGACCAATCCCGAGCGTACGATTTTCGCAGTGAAGCGCCTCATCGGCCGCCGCTACGACGATCCGACCGTTGAAAAGGACAAGAAGCTCGTCCCCTACAAGATTGCCAAGGGTGGCAATGGCGACGCATGGGTCGAAGTCGACGGCAAGACCTATTCGCCCTCACAGATCTCCGCCTTCACCCTGCAGAAGATGAAGGAAACCGCTGAAGCCCATCTCGGCCAGACGGTCGATCAGGCTGTCATCACGGTTCCCGCTTACTTCAATGACGCCCAGCGTCAGGCCACCAAGGATGCCGGCAAGATCGCCGGCCTCGAAGTGCTCCGCATCATCAACGAGCCGACCGCTGCCGCGCTGGCCTATGGCCTCGACAAGTCCAAGTCCGGCACCATTGCGGTGTACGACCTCGGCGGCGGCACCTTCGACGTCTCGATTCTCGAGATCGGCGATGGCGTGTTCGAGGTGAAGTCGACCAATGGCGACACCTTCCTCGGCGGTGAAGACTTCGACATGCGTCTGGTCGGCTACCTCGCCGACGAGTTCAAGAAGGAGCAGGGCATTGACCTGCGCAACGACAAGCTGGCCCTGCAGCGCCTGAAGGAAGCCGCTGAAAAGGCCAAGATCGAGCTGTCGTCCACCACCCAGACCGAAATCAACCTGCCCTTCATCACGGCCGATGCCTCAGGTCCGAAGCATCTGACCCTGAAGCTGACCCGCGCCAAGTTCGAAGCGCTGGTGGATGATCTCGTGCAGAAGACCATCGAGCCCTGCCGCAAGGCGCTGAAGGATGCCGGCCTCACCGCCGGTGAAATCGGCGAAGTGGTGCTGGTCGGCGGCATGATCCGCATGCCGAAGATCCAGGAAGTCGTGAAGCAGTTCTTCGGCAAGGAGCCCCACAAGGGCGTCAATCCGGACGAAGTCGTGGCCATCGGCGCCGCCATCCAGGCCGGCGTTCTGCAGGGCGACGTCAAGGACGTGCTGCTGCTCGACGTCACCCCGCTGTCGCTGGGCATCGAGACGCTGGGTGGCGTGTTCACCCGCATCATCGATCGCAACACCACGATCCCGACCAAGAAGAGCCAGGTGTTCTCGACCGCCGAAGACAATCAGAATGCGGTCACCATCCGGGTCTTCCAGGGCGAGCGCGAAATGGCTGCGGACAACAAGCCGCTCGGCCAGTTCGACCTGATGGGCATTCCGCCGGCGCCGCGCGGCATGCCGCAGGTCGAGGTGACCTTCGATATCGACGCCAACGGCATCGTCAACGTCTCGGCCAAGGACAAGGCGACCAACAAGGAACAGCAGATCCGCATTCAGGCATCTGGTGGTCTGTCGGAAGCCGACATCGACAAGATGGTCAAGGACGCCGAAGCCAATGCGGCCGACGACAAGAAGCGTCGTGAGGCCGTGGACGCCAAGAACCATGGCGATGCGCTGGTGCATTCGACCGAGAAGGCGATTGCCGAGCATGGCGACAAGGTCGGCGAAGACGAACGCAAGGCCATTGAAGACGCCATGGCCGATCTGAAGGAAGCGCTGAAGGGCGACGACGCAGAGGCGATCAAGACCAAGACCAACACGCTGGCCCAGGCTTCCATGAAGCTCGGCGAGGCGATGTACACCCAGCAGGCCGAAGCCGACGCCAAGCGCGATGCGGCCAAGGACGACATCGTGGACGCCGAGTTCACGGAAGTCGACGACGACAAGCCGAAGAAGTCGGCCTGATCACGAGCAAAATCATGACCCTCATCCACAGCAGCACAAGGCAGCTGACGATGGATGGGGGTCATTTTTTGTAAGGTCGGTGCGGCTAGCATAGCCTTTGCATCGGCATATATCGCATCATGATGATGCGGCGACCTGGGATTTCGGGCGGATCTGACGAATGTCCACCAAGCAATGTTACTACGAGACGCTGGAAGTCGAGCGCACCGCGAATGACGCGACGCTCAAGACCTCGTTCCGCAAGCTTGCGATGAAGTGGCACCCGGACAAGAACCCGGGCGATGCCGCCGCCGAAGTGAAGTTCAAGGAAATCGCCGAGGCCTATGACGTTCTCAAGGACGGCGACAAGCGCGCCGCCTATGACCGTTTCGGCCATGCCGCCTTTGAGCAGGGGCATGGTGGCGGCGGTGGTCCGGGCTTCGGCTCCGGCTTTGCCTCGTCCTTCTCAGACATCTTTGAAGACCTGTTCGGCATGGCCGGGCAGCGCGGTGGCGGTGGCCGCAGCGGCGGTCGCGAGCGTGGCGCCGACCTGCGCTACAATATGGAAATCACGCTGGAGGAAGCCTTCTCCGGCAAGACAGCGCAGATCGAAATTCCTGTCGCCGTTACCTGCGAAGCCTGCTCCGGCACCGGCGCCAAGGCTGGCACCAAGCCAAAGACCTGTTCGACCTGCGCCGGCCAGGGCCGTGTGCGTCAGGCCCAGGGCTTCTTCACGCTGGAGCGCACCTGCCCGAGCTGCCACGGCCGCGGCCAGATGATCGAGGACCCGTGCCCGAGCTGCTCCGGCGCCGGCCGTGTCGAGCGCGAGCGCTCGCTGTCCGTCAACATTCCCGCCGGCGTCGAGGATGGCACCCGCATCCGCCTCGCCAATGAAGGCGAAGCCGGCACGCGCGGCGGTCCCGCGGGCGACCTCTACATCTTCCTGTCGCTCGCCTCGCATGATTTTTTCCAGCGCGATGGCGCCGATCTGCATTGTCGCGTGCCGATCTCCATGGTGACGGCAGCACTCGGCGGCGAATTCGAAGTGCCGACCATCGATGGCAACCGCAACAAGGTGAAGGTGCCGTCCGGCACGCAATCCGGGCGTCGCTTCCGCGTTGGCGGCAAGGGCATGCCTGTGCTGCGCTCGCGTCAGTCCGGCGACATGTATGTGCAGGTCGTGGTTGAAACGCCGCAGAACCTGACCAAGAAGCAGCAAGAACTTCTCAGTGAATTCGAGAAGCTTTCGTCTGGTGCAACGCAACCAGAAGCAGCGGGATTCTTCACCAAGGTCAAGGACTTCTTCGGAACACGCAACGCGTCCTGACGTTAGAATGCTTGACCGTTTCTACGGTTGACGATACCCCTTTATGACGAAATTCTGACGTCCCGCACGTTCCGCGGTCTGCTTGGAAGCACAATGCCTCTGCAATCGTCCGCGCGTCCGTTGAAAAAGCCGCTTCGTCTCGATGACGAAGTCCGCTTCATCCGTTCATGGATCGACAAGCCGCTGCATATGGGCGCCGTGATGCCGTCCGGCAAAGCGTTGGCGCGCACAATGGCGCAATATGTCGATCCCAAGGGGACCGGTCCGGTCATCGAACTTGGGCCCGGCACCGGCGCGATCACCACGGCGCTCGTGGCGCATGGCATCGATCAGAAGCGTCTGGTGCTCGTCGAATTCAATCCGACATTCTGTGCCCTGCTGCGTGAGCGCTATCCGCAAGCGACCGTTGTGCAAGGCGATGCCTATACGCTGCGTGACACGCTGTGGGACGTGCTGAAAGAGCCGGCTGCTGCCGTCGTCTCCGGCCTGCCGCTTGTGACAAAACCGATGCTGACGCGCCTGAAGCTGATCCGCGATGCGTTTGCGGCCCTCGCGCCCAGCGCGCCCTTCGTGCAGTTCACCTATTCAGTGGCGCCGCCGATCCCGAAGTCGCTGCCCGGTGTGTCCACGGAAGCCTCCGAGCGGATCTGGATGAACCTTCCGCCGGCCCGCGTCTGGGTGTACCGCAAGGGCTGAGGCTAGAGCTCGTCGTCCCCGCGCAGGCGGGGACCCATGGCCTCTGACAGTCTGGCTAAGCGCGAAGGCCGATGCTACGGCATCCAATGATCTCTCCAGTGTCTATGGGTCCTCGCCTGCGCGGGGACGACAAGAGAGTGACGACCTGACCCATGCCCACACCCAAGATTCTCGTCATTCCCGGCTCTCTGCGCACCGGCTCGCTTAATGCGAAGCTGGCCGCTGCTGCCGTCGATGAGCTGGTGCGTGCCGATGCCGAGGTCACCCGCATCTCGCTCGGCGATTTTCCGTTGCCGATTTATGACGGGGATCTCGAAGCGTCATCCGGCGTGCCGAAACACGCGCTGAACCTCAAGCGCATGATCGCATCGCATCACGGCGTGCTGATCGTGACCCCCGAATACAATTCCTCGCTGCCGCCATTGGTGAAAAATACCATCGACTGGGTATCGCGCGTGACGGACGGGCAAGAGGCAAGGGGCCATGTGTTTCGTGGCCGTGCCTTCGCCATCGCTGCCGCATCGAATGGTCGTCTCGGCGGCACGCGCTGTCTTGAGGCGCTGCGGCTGGTGCTCTCGGCATGCCGCGCGCTGGTGATTCCGAGCCAGCTGGCGCTATCGCATGCTGACGACGCCTATGACGAGATGGACCGTCTCAAACACCCCGCCGATATCGCGGCGATGCAATCCATGGTGCGGCAATTGATCGATGTCGCCCAGCAGATGAAGTGAGCCTGACATGACCGCCATTATCGATCCTCGCGACCGCCTGATCGTCGCCCTCGACGTGCCGGATGTGGCATCCGCCGAAGCGATGATCGAACGGCTCGGCGACAGCGTGACGTTCTACAAGATCGGCTATCAGCTCGGTTATGCCGGTGGCCTGCCCCTGGTGCGTAAGCTCGCGGATGCCGGCAAGAAGGTGTTTGCCGATCTGAAGATGCATGACATCGGCAACACCGTTGCGCGTGGTGTGGAGAGCGTTGCCAAGCTCGGCGCGACGTTCCTCACGGTTCATGCTTATCCGCAGACCATGCAGGCCGCGGCAAATGCCAGCAAAGGCTCCGACCTGCGCATTCTCGCGGTCACGGTGCTGACGTCCTACGATAATGAAGATCTCAAAGCCGCCGGCTATCAGCTCGGCGTCAGCGATCTTGTGACGACGCGCGCGCAACAGGCGCAGGCACTTGGCATCGACGGTCTTGTCTGTTCGCCCGAAGAAGCCGGCAATTTGCGCAAGCTGATCAAGCCGGAGATGATGCTTGTGACGCCGGGCGTACGTCCCGCCGGTGCCGACATCGGCGACCAGAAGCGTGTGATGACGCCCGCGAAGGCGATCGGTGCAGGTTCGGATTATCTGGTGGTGGGACGGCCGATTCTTGCGGCGGCTGATCCAAAAGCTGCAGCGGAAGCGATTGTCGCCGAGATCGAAACTTCACTCCGCCCCTCATCCTGAGGAGCGCGCATCGCGCGCGTCTCGAAGGATGGCCACGGGCGTCAGAGTTTCACAAGCTCATGGTTCGAGACGGCGCTTCGCGCCTCCTCACCATGAGGGACTGAGTCAAGAAAAGGGAGAGACCAATGCCAAAGGCCTACTGGATCGCGCGCGTCGATGTGCACAACATGGACGGCTATAAGCAATATGTCGCCGAGAACGGCCCGGTCTTCGCCAAATTCGGCGCGAAGTTCGTCGTCCGCGGTGGCCAGTTCGAGGCCAAGGAAGGCACCTCGCGCACGCGCAATGTCGTACTCGAATTCGCTGACTACGCGACGGCGCTCGCCTGCTACAATTCGCCGGAATACCAGCGCCTCGTCGAGATGCGCAAACCGCATGGCGAGAGCGACCTCGTGATCATCGAAGGCTATGACGGGCCGCAACCCGCTTAAGCATCTCTTTGATTCGATTGGTATCTGGGGATTTCGCGAGACGCGCGCGTGTTGCCGTGGGCAGCACGCGCCGCTATACCGCCTGAGATACGAAGGAACGCCAGATGTCCGATATGAGATTGATCGTTGCCGGCGCCGGCGGCCGTATGGGCCGCGCGCTGATCCGCACCATCCATGACACGCCCGGTGCCGTGCTCGCCGGTGCGCTGGAGGCGCCGACCTCGGAACTGATCGGCCAGGATGCCGGCATTCTCGCCGGCCTGCCGGAAAACGGCGTCAAACTCTCGGCCGATCTGTGGACCATCTCGAAGGAAGCCGATGGCATCCTCGATTTCACGGTACCGGCCGCGACTATCGCCAATGTCGCCATCGCAGCCCAGCGTGGCATCGTGCATGTGATCGGCACCACGGGCCTCTCGGCGTCGGATGATGCTGTCATCAAGAGCGTCACCAAGCAGGCCATCGTGGTGCAGTCCGGCAATATGAGCTTGGGCGTCAATCTCTTGGCTGCTCTGGTCAAGCGCGTCGCCCAGTCGCTTGACGACGGTTTCGATATCGAAGTGCTCGAGATGCACCACAAGGCCAAGATCGACGCGCCGTCGGGCACCGCCTTCATGCTCGGCCAGGCCGCGGCCGACGGCCGCAAGGTGTCGCTCGATACGCATTCGGCCCGCGGCCGCGATGGCATCACGGGTGCGCGCAAGGCCGGCGATATCGGATTCGCCTCGCTGCGTGGCGGCACCGTGGCCGGTGAGCACACGGTGATCTTCGCCGGCCCTCATGAGCGGATCGAACTCGTGCACAAGGCCGAGGACCGCATGATCTTCGCCCATGGTGCGCTGAAGGCCGCCATGTGGGCGCATGGCAAGCCGCCCGGACATTATTCGATGGCCGACGTGCTCGGCCTTGGTGAGAAGTAAGAACAAACTGGATAGGAATCTGCGATGACCGACCGCCTTCTCGTTCTCGTCCGCCATGGCCAGAGCGAATGGAATCTGAAGAACCTGTTCACCGGCTGGAAAGACCCGGATCTCACCGAGAAGGGCGTCACGGAAGCCAAGGAAGCCGGCCGCAAGCTGAAGGCCCAGGGCCTCACTTTCGACCGCGCCTTCACGTCAGACCTGACCCGTGCCCAGCACACGCTGCGTCTTGCGCTGGAGGAAATGGGCCAGACCGGCATTCCGGTGACCAAGAACCTCGCGCTGAACGAGCGCGATTACGGCGATCTCTCCGGCCTCAACAAGGACGATGCCCGCGAGAAGTGGGGCGAGGAGCAGGTCCATATCTGGCGCCGGTCCTATGACGTGCCGCCGCCCGGCGGCGAGAGCCTGAAGGACACGCTGGCCCGCACCCTGCCTTACTATGTGCAGGAGATCCTGCCCGGCGTGCTCCGTGGCGAGCGCACGCTGGTGGCCGCACATGGCAATTCGCTGCGCGCGCTGATCATGGTGCTGGAAAAACTGTCGCCCGAAGGGATTCTGGCCCGCGAACTCGGCACCGGCGCACCGATCATCTATCGCCTCAAGGCGGATGCGACGGTGGAATCGAAGCTCGATCTCGCGTAAGGGGGCGCTCCCAAACTCCGCCCTCATCCTGAGGAGCCGCGCAAAGCGCGGCGTCTCGCAGGATGGCGGCGGTCTCCGCGCCAGGCCAGCTCATGGTTCGAGACGCGCGCCGAGTGGCGCGCTCCTCACCATGAGGGGCAGTCGATAGCGGAGGTTAGTTCGCGCCGTTATGCGCGAACTGGCCGGTGGCACGAAAACGCCAGAGATATTGCGGCGCCACGGCTTCCAGCGAATCCGGCGCGATGCCCAGCCCCTCTAGTGTCAGGCCGGCAGCCTTGGCGGCGTCCGAGACGACATTATCGACCTTCAGCATCGCCACTTGATCCGGCGTCAGCTTGAAGTCGCCGGGCGCGAATTGCAGGACATACGACTTCAGCTTGGCGATGCCCATCGGCACCGGCAGGATCATGCGCTCGCGCTCGATGGTCTTGAGCACGATGGCGACGATTTCCTGCATAGTCAGCACTTCCGGCCCGCCCAGTTCATAGACGGCGCCCGGCTTGGTCTTGCCCTCGGCCGCATCGGCCACGGCTTCGGCGACATCGCCGACGAATACCGGCTGCATCTTCGTCTCGGCGCCGAACACCGGCATCACAGGCGCCATGCGGGCCAGCGAGGCAAAGCGGTTGGTCAGGCTGTCTTCCGGACCGAACACCAGCGATGGACGCAGGATCGAGGCCTGCGGCACGGCAGCCAGCACATTCGCCTCGCCGGCAGCCTTGGCGCGGCCATAGGCCGATTCGGAATTGGCGTCGGCGCCGATGGCCGAGACATGCACCAGGCGGGCGCCGATCTCCGCCGCGGCCTGCGCGATGGCGCCGGCGCCTTCGGCCTGCACGGCATCAAAGCTCTGCTTGCCGCCTTCGGCCAGGATGCCGACCAGATTCACCACGATCGATGCATCGCGCATGGCGGCCTTGATGGAGGCGGGATTGCGGATATTGGCCTGCACGGTGTGCACCTGGCCGACGCGGCCGAGCGGCTGCAGGTAGCCTGCGAGCTCCGGACGGCGCACCGCGACACGAATCCGGTAATCGCGCTTGGCCAGCGCGCGGACGACGTGACGACCCACAAAGCCGGATCCGCCGAAAACCGTCACGAGGGTGTCGAGGGGGGCAGCCATGGGGTCAGTTCCTTGCGTGGATAGGGCAGTGAAAAGGCGGCAGTTTAGACCGTTTCGCGATACGCCAACGCGCTTGGCCTGTACAGCGGAAAGGAATTGCACAAAGCAATTTGACAAGTGCGTAACGGCCCCCTACACACCGCGCCACGTGCCTCGCACGTGCCCAGGTGGCGGAATTGGTAGACGCGCTGGCTTCAGGTGCCAGTGGCTTAACGGCCGTGAAGGTTCGAGTCCTTTCCTGGGCACCACACCCCCTTTAAACCATTGGTTTACAAGGACATAAACGGGATCATCGATCTCGGCGGTGCCGCTTGGTACACGCGGGTGGCACACATGATCTTTGTCGTGGCACGTCCATGAAACACCCCGAATAAGCCCCTCAGTATGGGACATCGCCTTTCAGCGTGAGCGCCGAGACACGGCCTGATGGGCGCAGATCGCTGGCCGAATGTTGTGGCGGTGCCAGCCGCACGATTTTGCGATGGCCGGGTGTCAGATGGAAATAATTGTCGTCGGGCAAGAATGCGTCGTCGGCGATTTCGATAAAGCGCGTCGTTGCTGACGTCTGCAGATCCAGGAAGAAGCCGGCGGCGTCTTCGCCGAGTGCGGCTTCGATCGTGTGATCGAGAACTGACGTCGGGGGACTCAGAAAATGGAAGGCCTCTTGCGGCTGATCGGCGTTCGCTGCGGTGAAGCTCGCATGCACGGTGTCATGCGGGGCGGGGCCGAAGCGGTAGCAGTGGCCGGCGTCGAAGAAGCGATCGAGGAGGTCGAAGGAGCTGATGGAGAGACCGCCATGCGGCGCGATGGCCACGTCGCGCGAGGCTTCGATCACCGGGATCTTGCCGTCTTTCAGGCAGCGCAAATTCAGCTGGCCGGTGACGGGCTGTGGCGTGTCGTTGACGACGTGCAGATGGAGCCCGTTGGTGCCTTCATCTGATATCGACAGGCGCAGCGGTAGTGATGCGCGGCGAAGCGCGTAGAAGGTCGACTTCGGACGGCTGTCGGAATCCAGCAGGCCCCAGCCGGCGCCGGGTTCGAGGTCACGCAAGAGCCACAGCAGCGCTCCGGCGGTGATGGAGGCCGGGCGGCGCCATTCGTCCATGGTGCGTTCGATCACTTCGGCTGCAATCGCACGCGAGAGTCGGCGCCAGCGTGGGGGATCGCTGTGGCGCAGGCTGCGCCCGTCTTCATGCCAGAGCGCCTGGAGATAATGCTCGCGCACATCGTCAAAATCCCAGGAGGCGCCGCCATCGCGCGGCACGCCTTTGAGCCAGCGGTCGGGATTGGCGACGGGATCGACGGAATGATCGATGAAGTGGCGCTCGTCCGGCAGATTGGCGAAAGCGAGACATTCGGAGGCGAAGCGCACATTGGCGCGGCGGGCGTCGTCGAGTGGGCGCATATAGGCGCCGACGCCGAAATAATGCGAGGGGCCGGCGTCATTCACGAAAGCCAGCGCGCCGCCGGATGGCGAGCCTGGCACATAGATGACGTCGGACCAATCAGCCAAGACTTCGGGAATGACGGTGTCCGCCAGGGGCACGTCACGCGTCTGGCGCGGCAGACCCATCATCGCGGCCTGCTGGGCGACTTCGCTGCCGCTGCACACAATCGCCAATGACGGCGATGCGCCCAGGCGGCGAATGAGAGTCGTGACTTCGCTGCGGATGACATCGGCAAAAGCCTGATCCGACGGATAATCGAAATTGGCCATCATGATGTCCTGCCAGACCATGATGCCGAACCGGTCGCACTGGCGGTGAAACTCCGGCGTCTCGTAGAGCATGGTGCCGCTGAGGCGGAGCATGTTGAGGCCGGCGCTCTGCAGCAGGCCGAGATCGCGCGCGTAGTCGGCTTCGGAGGCTTGCAGGCCAACCACGTCGATGGGCGTCCAGCTTGCGCCGCGGCAGAAGACACGGACGCCGTTCACATGAAGCGTGAATCCGTTTCCGTCGCGTCCGCGATCGATGTCGATGCGGCGAAATCCGACTTCGCCGAGATCGATGCGTGCGTCGCCGATGGTAATGCTCGCGGCATGGAGCGTTGGCTTGCCATGGGTGTGCGGCCACCACAGATCCACATCGGGGATGCGGAGCGTGCCTTGCCAGTGTGTCGTCCCAGTGAGCGGCGTCTGTGATCCGGCGCAGTGCAGGATCGGTGTGACGCCTTCAGGCACGCCCGACAGATCGAGTGCGAGCGTCAGCACGCCGTCGGTGTCGTCGAGGCGGCTGCGCAGATCGATGGCGCTGGCGCGCACCGCTCCCTCGTCGATCAGCAGCACGGATCGATAGGGGCCGACCACATCCACCGGCGGGCACCAGCCGGGCATATGGCCGATCAACGTGGTGCGCAGGAATCGCAGTTTTGGTTCCGCGATCATCATGGTCTTCCAGCGTGCGCGCGGGCCTTTGGTCGCTGCGAGCACGTGGTGAAGACTCCGGAAGACGATATGCAGCCAATGCTCGCCGTCGAGGACGATGTCGGCCTCATAAGACTCGAACATCGAGCTGGCGGCGAGGATCGATGCGCCGTCGAGAAAGACTTCAGCGAATGTCGCGAGCCCCTCGAAGCGTAGCTTGCGCTCGCCGTGTCCGCTGATCTTCAGGCGATACCAGACATCCCTGTCGTGGAGCGGCTGCGGCTCGTCGAAACTCCATTGGCCGAGAGCCCGCAATGCGCCAGTGGCTGTGCCAGGGACGATCGCCGGCAA
Organism: Tardiphaga sp.; assembly: GCF_044336785.1. Lineage (GTDB taxonomy): Bacteria > Pseudomonadota > Alphaproteobacteria > Rhizobiales > Xanthobacteraceae > Tardiphaga. Next base: position 54,648 of record NZ_JBIIOT010000007.1, read on the forward strand.
CCAGACGGCACCACCTAGCGCGCCGGGCTCCTGCCATGCCTGCGCGGGCGACAGCGCCAATTCCCAGCCGCTGTCTAGCGGCTGAACATGGCGCCCCGTCATGGTGCGGATGTCGGTCATGGCTTGAGAGATATCACACCGCAGCGCCGCGTGCGGCGAAAGCATCCGTGAGGCTGTCGAGAGCGATGTCGTAGTCGCTCGCCAACTGGTGGATGGCGCCCGTCACGTCGGGCACCTTGCCGCGGGCGGAGGCGCGGGCGAACTGGAATTGCATCATCTTGGTGCCGCCGGCGATGGCTTCCGCCGCGATCCTTGCGCGTTCAAGCGCCGGGTCGGCAACATGCTCCTGCAGCCAAGCCAAATAGGTCGCGAGCAGTTCAAAATTCGCACCGGCCTGACGCAAGGTGTTGAAGGCGTAGATATGAAACCATTCGGGAGGCCGGCCCATCAGTTTGGCGATGTCGGCGCCGATCGTATCTCCCCATGCCGTGAACGGATTCTGCGATGGGCGGCGACGCAGATGATGTGCCAGCAGCATGCGGGATATCTCGACCTGCGTCTGGGCTGATGGTGCCGGACCGAATTTGATGAATTCGACATAGGGAAACAGTGGCGCGCCGTTGTCGCGCGGCGTTCGCATTAGCGCGTCAAAATCCTCGCCTTCGAGGCGAAAATAGCCGGCATTGTGGAAGTAATCGAGCCGGCGACTGGTTGAGTCCAACACATTGACGCCGATGGTCGTCTTACCGTGGCTGTGGCGATAGGTGATGCCGCGGGTGTCCGGCAGATAGTAGGAATCGACCTCGATCATCGGCACGCGGCCGCGCGTCAATTGCACACGCACATGCTCTTCCAGCTCATCGAAGATCGAAAGCTCCAGGATCTCGACACCGTAGAGACGCGCGAGATCGGCCGCTGGATACTTGAAGAAAGTGAACTGGTCGCCCTCGTAATCCTGCGCCACGGTGAAAGCCAGCGCCGCGCGGGGATCGTGCCCGCGCTGGTGCAGCACCTCGATCAGGAGATCGACATAGCAATTGGTCTCGGGCCAGTTCCGCGCGGGATCATGCAGCGCATGCCGCGCGTAATGGGCGGGATCGAGACCATCAATGGCACATGCGATCGGCAATGCTCAGCCCCACAGCACGCGGCGGACATCATCGGGCCAGGCTTCGACCTTGGTGCCGTGATGGCGGAACAGCGCAAGTGCCGTTCGCTCCAGGCCGAAGCCGACGCAGGCGGAATGCACGGCTTCGCCATCGGCGAATTGCATGCCCCACAGCGTGCCAAAATGGTTCTGGTGATAGTTGAACGACAGGCACGCCGTCGGATTGTCATCGCTGGCGACCGGGATCAGCAGTTCGAACTTCAAACCCTGTTCGCGCTGGTTCGCCGCCAGCATACGGCCGGGACGGCCGAAGAACGGGTCGTTGGCGAGATCGATGACGCAGGGCAGGCCCAGCGACTTGATGAGCTGTTCGCCGCGCTCCAGCCAGGTGGCGCGGAAGGCGATAACATCATCGGCCGTGCCGATGCGGACGAATTCGCGCATCCGGAACAGCTGCATGCGGCCCGGATCTTTCGAGGGCTCATGGCGGAAGCAGTAGGATTTCAGATCGAACAGCTTGCCGCCATCGGGCACCGGGCCTGCAGCCGCCACCGTGGGATAGAGCGGATAGCAGGCCGCGGGTGTCAGCGCGACTTCCGTCGCGTCCTGCATCTCGGTCCAGTCTTCGCCCTTCTCGATCATGCCGACGAGTTTTGCGTGGTCGGCATTGTCGCCCATGAAGGAATGGACGCAGCCGGCGAGTTGCGGAAAGCTCTTGAGGTAGCCCGCCTTTTCGAGATTCTTGCGCGGCATGCCCGGCGGAAAATGAATCCGCGTGGCTTTATCGCCGACCGCCATTTTCGTCACGGCGTCCTCGAACCGATCGATCACTTCCTCGAACACGCCGGCGCGGCCATAGAGGCCATCGACGCCAGTCTTGATCAGGATCGATTCGTCGAACAAGGAATCGAGGAAGGCTTCGGGGCTTTGCACGGCTTTGGCAGGCGCGTTCATCACTCTCACTCCAGACCTGAGTCAAATCGGCTCGCGACCACCAGGCCGGCGGTGTTGGCGAGAATGCGATCATTGGCCACCATCAGCGGCGCCGACAGCACATCCCTGAGATGGCGACCGACCGAAAAGGGGCCGTCATTGCGATAGCCGGCAATGCCGGTCACCAGCAGCGCTTCACGGACGACATCGACGGCCATGTTCGAGGCCATGACCTTGAGATTGTTCATCTCGACCGTGAAGTTATTCGAGTTCAGATCGTCATCGTCGCGCTTCGCCGTCTCGAAGCGCTCGATATGGGCGACCAGCGTAGCCTTGAACGCCTGCAATTTCGCGGTCGCCTCGGCCAATCGCGGTGCGCCGGGCAGCGGTCCTGCGAAATCGGCCGGCACACGCCGTGCCGTTGCCCGCACCGACGCATGGGCGCGCGCCAACGCATCGCTGGCGATGCCGAACCAGACGCTGCCCCACAACACATGGGCGGTGGCCAGCATGGATTGCACGGCGATCTCGTGGAACGGCTTTGGGAAGATCTGATCGGTGCCAGCCTTTGCCGTCAGGACAAAACCTTCCGAGCAGGTGCCGCGCATGCCAAGTGTATTCCACTCGGAGATACGTTCGAGCTGGTAATCGTCACGTCGCAGCGCGATCAGTACCTGATCGGAGCCGGCCGAGCTGGGATGACGGCGCGCCGTGGCGAGAATGATGTCGGCTTCCAAAGCGTAGGACAGCACAGTCGCCTGCTTGGTCAGCGACACCCGATCGCCATCGGTTTCGATCGCGCAATTGGACACGCGCATATCGCCGCCGATGCCGGCTTCCGTGGTCGATGACGCAAGCAGCAGCTGCTTGCTCGCCACATCGCGCATCAATGCGCGGTGATAGTCGGTCTCCATGCCATGGGCGACCAGGCTAGAAAGCTTGATCTGATGCATGGCGTAGATCATGCCGCTGGCGCCGCAGGCGCCTGCGAGAATGGCGCAGAGATCGGCGATCTGGCGCAGGCTGAGCTCCTGGCCGCCGAAGCTTTTCGGCACCATCAGGCCGAGCATGCCCTTGTCGCGCAGAGCCTCGAATGTTTGCTTGGGAAATGTCGCGGTCTGGTCCGCATGCGCAGCATGCCGGGCGGCCACGTCGGTCGCGATCTTCCGCATCACATCGCGCCACGGCGCGGCATTCGTCGCGTCAACGCCCTGCTTCACCGTGCTCGATGTCATGAGTTCAGGCTTTCTGCGCGACGAGCTGCTCGACGGCGGCGATCAATCCGCCCAAAGTCGCGAATGTCTTGCGGGTCAACAGCGCGTTGGGGAATTCGATGTCGAAATCTTCCTCGATCCTCAGCATCAGCTGAACCGAGCCGAACGATGTCATGCCGGCATCGAACAGGTTGTCCTCATCGGTCAAACCTTCGACTGGAACGGGGACCAGATTCATCGATGCGACAATGGTACGCACGCGATCACGCATTCATTCCTCCAGAAATATTAAGCAATGGGCGGCTTCTGTAGCGGGAAGCGTCACAAGGTTAGTTCGCTGATATCAGATAAATGGCGCGGGAGTCGTAAATGGGATCCCGAACAACAGGTCGTTTCGGCGTAAAGCCTAATGCATTGAAGATTTGATCTTAGCGAGCAGTTAAGTACCGAAAAGAAAACAGGCCCGACCGGGCATTAATGATGGAAAGCGATATCGAATGACTTCGTCGTCGCTCGTCAGTTACGAAATCGCCGCCCCTCAAGAGGCGATGGCCTGAACGACAAATATCAATTGCGGTCCGATTTCGCGGACGAGCTGAACTAGTCAAACGATAATGGTTTCCAGATCATGAATTCCCGCTATGGCATTCCGGTCACGTTCGAGACTTTCGGCGGCCTGTATCACGCGGGCAGCGTTGATCGGATTGGACGCAAGGCTATCCTGCTGCTGTCGCCGATCAGCTATGAGGAATTGTTAAGCCGCGCGACCTGGCGCACGCTGGCGGACATGATCGCAGCATCCGGCCATGCCTGTCTCCGCTTCGATTATCCTGGCACGAGCGATGCCATCGATATCGCCGGCGAGCCGGACGGCATTGCCGATTGGCTCGATGCGGCGCGCAGGAGCATCGCCTTTTTGCGCGAGCATAATCCGGGTCTGGAACTCGTTCTCGTCGGGCAAGGTTTTGGCGCGACATTGGCGGCTCAGCTTGGAGCGGAATTGCAGGGCGTCGCGGCGGCCGTTCTGATGGCGCCGGTGGTCAAGGGGCGCAGCTATCTGCGTGAACTCCAGGCCTGGTCGAATATGCTGACCGAGCGGATCGGCATCGGGCCCGACCCCGTCCATGACAACGGCTATTGCGTCGCCGGCCTTCCGCTCGCCAACGGCCGTGTCGCTGGGATCAAGGCAATCGATCTGACGCGGACGACGCAGTCTCCGGCCCCACGGGTATTGCTGGTCGACCGCACGCAGACCTCGCGCGAAAACTCGGTCGGCAATCATCTGGCGACGCTCGGCGCCGATGTCTCCTATCTCGATTATGCCGGTTATGAGAACATCCTCCAGAACCCATCGGTGGCCGAGCCGCAGCTCGGGACGCTGCGGAGCATCGTGTCGTGGATCGATGATCTCCCGCCTGGGCCAATGGCCGAGGGCGTGGCACCTGCGAAGGTCGTTGCTCCTCCGCGGGCCATCGCCGGCCCGCATTATGAGGAACTCCCCGTCCGCTTCGGGCCGGATGGGCGACTGTTCGGCGTTTTGTGCAAGCCGCTCGGCCGCAAGTCGTCAGCCATCGCGGTGCTCGCCAATTCCGGGCGCGACTATCACATCGGCTGGGGCCGCGCCGGGGTTGAGCAGGCGCGGGCGTTGGCCGAGCGCGGCATCGCATCATTCAGGTTCGATGCCGGCGGCATCGGCGACAGCATCGCTGCGGCCGGCGCGCCGGACGAAGTGCTGTATTCCGACGAGCAGCTCGATGATCTCCGGTGTGCCATCGACTATGCCGCGACCTGCGATGCCGGCCCGATCGCCGTGGCCGGTCGCTGCAGCGGCGCTTACGGGGCCTTCCAGATCGCCGTGCAGGATCCACGGGTTCGCTATGCCATCCCCATCAACATTCAGCGTTTTGTCTGGGATCCCAGGGAGAGCGTGGCGGAAGCGCTGCAATCGGCCCATCGCAGCATCTATGCATCCGCGACCATGCTGCTCAGCAAGCGCAACCTGAAGCGATTGCTGTCCGGCAACCTGCGCATCGGGACGGCGGCTGGTGCTTTGCTGAAACGCCTTGCCAGCAAGCTCTCACCGAAACCTGCCGAAACGGCAGGCGGCGCGCCCGTCCCGAATCTCCATGACGAAGGTCATCGTCGCTTCAAATTGCTGGAGGACCGCGGCGTGCGTGTGGCGCTGCTGTTCTCGGAAGGCGATCACGGGCTGAACGAATTCCGCAGCTATATGGGGCGGAAGGGGGCAAAACTGCGTCGCTATTCCATGGCGTCGATCACGATTATCCCCGGCGCCGATCACGACTTCACCCACGCGGCCAAGCGTGCGCAGATGGTGAAAGCCCTGGGTGACGTGATCGCGGCTAACTAACCGCCCTGTCATAAGCCACAACAGATGCCTGTGCGGTCGCCCTGACCTCGGCGACGCTCATGCCGGGTTTGTATAGACTGCTGCCAAGGCCGAACGCCTGGATGCCGGCGGCGATGTAGTCGGCAAAATTCTTGTCGGATACGCCACCGACTGCTCCGATGACGGCATCTTTCGGCAGCACCGCGCGGATGGCGGCGATGCCCGATGGGCCAAGGATCGACGCCGGGAAGAATTTGAGCGCGGCAGCGCCAGAGCGCAGCGCGAGGAAAGCTTCTGTGGGCGAGAATACGCCGGGCATCGTGACCATGCCGCGTCGCGCGGCCATCGCCAGCACGTCCACATCGACATTCGGGCTCACCATCAGCCGCCCGCCGACGTCGGCGACGCGGGCGCAGTCGTCGGCCGTGAGCACAGTGCCAGCGCCGATCCACGTTTCTTTGCCGAATCGCTTGCAGATGCGGGCGATGGAGTCGAACGGATCGGGTGAATTCAGCGGCACTTCGATCATCTCGAAGCCGGTGTCGATCAGCGTCTCGACGATGCCTTCCACTTCATCGGGCTTCACGCCGCGCAGGATGGCGACAAGGGGACGTTTCACTTTGGGCCAAGGGACGGGTTGGGTCATGTGAATGTTGCTCCCCACAAATGGATGGCGGCCTTGGCGAGGCCCTGTTGCGATGCGCGTTCGGCATCGACAATGCTGATGTCGAAGCCGGCTTGCGCGAGCGCGGTGGCATAGAGCTGCCCGAGTGCGCCCGCGCCGATCAAACGTACCGACTGCGTGCCGTAACGCGCGCTGGCATCGGCGATCTCGGTGCCGATCAGCAGGCCCGACAAGCGCGTTGCGCCATCTGCCCGTTGCTGGAAGCCGAGCAGTTGCGCAGCGCGAAGGCTGAAGAGGGAGGCTGTCAAACCTGCTGGCTTCGCAATGGCGCGTTGCAGGCCGTCGCGAAACGCGTCATTCGCTGCGGGCGATGCTGCTTCGTGCTCAATCGCGTGCTTCAGGATGCTGTGCTGGGCGATGACCGAAAACAATTCGCCGGTCATATAGGTCGTGAATGAAACGACGTTGCCGTTCTCGATCCTGATCCATTTGCTGTGCGTCCCGGGAATGCAAACGAGGCCGGTGAAGTTGGGCTCGGTCACGCCGAGCAGTTGCGTCTCCTCGCCGCGCATGACGTCGGGCGCGGCTGGGTCAACCTGTGCAATACCAGGCAGGATGCGCACATCACCTGGCGTATCCACGCGTTGGGCGCCGTCATGCAGTGCGCCGAGCCGGGTCGGTGTGCGCAGATAGGGCGCCTCGACCCAGCCCTGCTTGGCTCCGGCCATGCCGCAGATCACTATGGGCAGATCCTGCGCCGCATCGAGTTTTGCAAGATGATCGGTGAGCACCGGGGCAAAACCGGTCGTCGCACAATGCAGCATGCCTTCTGGGCCGCGCGTTTCCGCGAGCACATGGCCATCGGCCGCCATCAGCCAGGCGCGAAAACTACTGGTGCCCCAATCCACGGCGACGAAGGCCGGTTTCCTCACAGTCACGTTTTTCTCCGGCTCTCTCGGCACGAATAGGCGTCGAGCATAGCCGAAAGCGACGTGCCTAACAGTAGTTCTCGCACAGCATGGGCGTGAAATCGGTGCGCAGTGATGCGATGGCGGGGACGGCTGTCAGATGCGGTGTGCCGCGGCGAGCGATGGCGCTGCGAAACGCATCCAGAATGGCCGTGGCCATGTCGGCATGATGGGTCTCGACGGCATCGTCGAGCCAGTCCGGCATGTTGCGCTCGCTGGACAAGGCGCAATGCCACTCACCCTCATCAAAAGCGAGGCGGCGCAACTGCCAGTCCGGCAGTTCGATGGCGATCAAGGTGAGGGCAGCATCTGTCCATGCGCCGGCTGCGACGAGATTATCAAGACGCTTGGCCTCTGCATTGCGGCGCATCGTCGGTAGGCGTTTGCAGGATGCGAGGCAGATGGCGGTGAATGACGCGGCGTCGATATCCGATGTCGGATGCGAAGCAGCGTTTGGAAGAAGTGAGAGACGCGGCATGGCGCAACTCCATCAACGGCGCGATCGTCGGGCGACCGCAACCTGACATTTGCTTAGCCGGCCGTTTGAAAACGAGACGATTTCAAAGGCGAAAATATAGCTGCGCCATAAACGCAAGCCGCCCGGCTTCCCGCGTCTTTATGGGATTCCTATAAGTTCGCAGTTCCCCTCATCTCGAAAACCTACGCCGTGAATGGCACCTGATCGAGCATCGGGCGCAGTCTTTGCGTCCTGTGCCAGTGCATCAGGAGCTTTCCATGCTGGACATTCTCATGCTGGGCCTCGGGCTTGGCTTCTTCCTTCTCACGCTTGGCTACACCTATGCCTGCGAGCGGCTGTGAGGAGATGGATCATGATCTTTGATTACGTGCTGGCCGGCACCGTCTCGGCCGCTCTCCTCGTCTATCTCACTTATGCGCTGCTCCGCCCCGAGCGGTTCTGAGCGCGCCGCACAAGGTCACACACCATGACACTCATCGGATGGATTCAGATCGCGCTGTTCTGCGTGATGATCCTGGCGCTCACGAAGCCGCTTGGCGGCTACATGACGCGCGTGTTCAATGGCGAAGGCACGTTCCTGTCGCCGGTCCTGCGGCCCGTCGAGGCCGGCATCTATTCGCTCGCTGGGATCGATGCCAAGCGCGAGCGGCATTGGCTCACTTATGCGGTGGGCATGATCCTGTTCCAGATCGCTGGCCTGCTGTTCCTCTATGCGCTGATGCGGCTGCAGGATGTGTTGCCGCTCAATCCGCAGGGGCAGTCGGCGGTAGCACCCGATCTCGCTTTCAACACCGCGGTGTCGTTCGTCACCAATACCAACTGGCAGAATTACGGTGGTGAGAGCACCCTGTCGTATCTGACCCAGATGCTGGGTCTTACGGTGCAGAATTTCGTGTCGGCCGCGACAGGCATTGCGATCGCCGTGGCGCTGATCCGTGCCTTCGCCCGCTCGTCGATGCGCACCATCGGCAATTTCTGGGTCGATCTCACCCGCGCGACGCTTTATGTGCTGCTGCCGCTCTGCGTGGTCCTCACGCTGTTTCTCATCTCGCAGGGCATGCCGCAGACGCTCGGCGCCTATGTGGATGCGACCACGCTTGAAGGCGCCAAGCAGACCATCGCGGTCGGCCCCGTCGCTTCGCAGGTGGCGATCAAGATGCTCGGCACCAATGGCGGTGGCTTCTTCAATGCTAATGCCGCGCATCCATTCGAGAATCCCACAGCGCTGTCGAACTTCGTCCAGATGCTGGCGATCTTCGCCATCGGTGCGGCACTGACCAATGTGTTCGGCCGCATGGTCGGCAATCCCAAACAGGGCTGGGCGATCCTGGCAGTCATGGGCGTGTTGTTCATTGTCGGCGTCGCCGTCACCTATTGGGCTGAAGCCTCTGGCACCAATGCCCTGCAGACGCTCGGTCTCAGCGGCGGCAATATGGAAGGCAAGGAGACGCGCTTTGGCATCGTTGCCTCGGCGCTGTTCGCCGTCATCACCACCGCAGCCTCCTGCGGCGCGGTCAATGCGATGCACGACTCCTTCACCGCACTCGGCGGCATGATCCCGCTGATCAATATGCAGCTCGGCGAGATCATTGTCGGCGGCGTCGGCGCAGGTCTTTACGGCATGCTGCTGTTCGTCGTGCTGGCGATCTTCGTCGCGGGCCTGATGGTCGGTCGCACGCCGGAATATGTCGGCAAGAAGATCGAGGCGCGCGAAGTGAAGATGGCCATGCTCGCCATTCTCGTCCTGCCGCTGATGTATCTCGGCTGGACGGCGGTGGCCGTCGTGTTGCCGTCAGCGGTCGCGTCGATGGCCAATGCCGGTCCTCACGGCTTTACGGAGGTGCTCTACGCTTTCACCTCGGCCACGGGCAATAACGGCTCGGCCTTTGGCGGCCTCACCGGCAATACGTTCTTCTACAATCTCACGCTCGCCTGCTCGATGCTGGTCGGTCGCTTCTTCATGATCATTCCGGCCATGGCACTGGCGGGGTCGCTGGTCGAGAAGAAGTCGATCCCGCCATCGGCTGGCACGCTGCCAACCACGGGCGGCCTGTTTGTCGGCCTCGTCATCGGCGTCATCCTCATCATCGGCGGCCTTACGTTCTTCCCCGCGCTCGCGCTGGGGCCGATCGTCGAGCATCTCGCGATGCTGGCCGGCAACCTGTTCTGATCGGAGCAATTCCCATGGAAACCCTCAAACTGCAAAAGCGTGCGTCGGGCTCGGCATTGCTCGATCCCAAGATCGTGCTGCCCGCGATCGGCGCGTCGTTCAGGAAGCTCGATCCGCGGGCGATGATCAGGAACCCGGTCATGTTCGTGGTCGAGGTCGTCGCCGCGCTCACCACGGTCATCTTCATCAAGAATGTGATCACCGGCGGCGAAGATCTCGCTTTCACCTTCCAGATCATCCTGTGGCTCTGGTTCACGGTGCTGTTCGCCAATTTCGCCGAAGCCGTTGCTGAAGGGCGCGGCAAGGCGCAGGCGGACACGCTGAAGAAGACGCGCACCGAGAGTCAGGCCAAGCTGCTCACCAGTAGCGACGCCGGCGATCGGAGCTATCGCATGGTGGCGGGCACCACGCTGAAGGTCGGCGATATCGTGCTGGTCGAGGCCGGCGATCTCATTCCGTCCGATGGTGAAGTGATCGAAGGCGTCGCCTCGGTGAACGAGGCTGCGATCACCGGCGAATCCGCGCCTGTCATCCGTGAATCCGGCGGCGACCGGTCCGCGGTCACCGGCGGCACGCAGGTGTTGTCGGACTGGATCCGCGTTCGCATCACCGCGGCGCAGGGCTCCACCTTCATCGATCGCATGATCAAGCTTGTGGAAGGCGCCGAGCGCCAGAAGACGCCGAACGAGATCGCGCTCAACATCCTGCTGCTCGGCCTCACCATCATCTTCGTGTTCGCGACGGTGACGATCCCAAGCTATGCCGCCTATGCCGGTGGCACCATCTCGGTGGTGGTGCTGGTCGCGCTGTTCGTCACGCTGATCCCGACCACCATCGGTGCGCTGCTCTCGGCCATCGGCATTGCCGGCATGGATCGCCTGGTGCGCTTCAATGTGCTCGCGATGTCCGGCCGCGCGGTGGAAGCCGCGGGTGACGTCGATACGTTGCTGCTCGACAAGACCGGCACCATCACGCTGGGCAACCGCCAGGCGACGGCGTTCCGTCCGCTGCGGGGGATCACCGAGCAGGAACTGGCTGATGCAGCCCAGCTCGCCTCGCTGGCCGACGAGACGCCGGAAGGCCGTTCCATCGTCGTGCTGGCGAAGGAGAAATACGGCATCCGCGGCCGCGAAATGGCCGAGCTTGGCGCCACCTTCGTTCCCTTCACCGCGCAGACGCGCATGAGCGGCATCGATACGTCCGGCGTTTCGGTACGCAAGGGTGCCGTGGATTCGATTCTCGCTTATGTCGGCGGCACCGACATGGCGACGGTGTCGGGAAATACGGCCCGCGCGCTGCAGCCTGCGAACCTGTCACCGGCCGCCCGCGAATTGCAGGCCATTGCCGATGAAGTGGCGAAGGCCGGCGGCACGCCGCTCGGCGTGGTGCGCGACGGCAGGCTGCTGGGCGTCATCTATCTCAAGGACATCGTCAAGGGCGGTATCCGCGAGCGCTTTGCGGAGCTGCGCCAGATGGGCATCCGCACCATCATGATTACCGGCGATAATCCGATGACGGCCGCCGCGATTGCGGCGGAAGCGGGCGTCGATGATTTCCTGGCGCAGGCAACCCCCGAAGACAAGCTCAAGCTGATCCGCGACGAGCAGGCCAAGGGCAAGCTGGTGGCCATGTGCGGCGACGGCACCAATGACGCGCCGGCGCTCGCACAGGCCGATGTCGGCGTTGCCATGAACACCGGCACCCAGGCGGCCCGCGAGGCCGGCAACATGGTCGACCTCGACAGCAATCCGACCAAGCTGATCGAGGTCGTCGAGATCGGCAAACAATTGCTGATGACGCGTGGCGCGCTGACCACGTTCTCGATAGCGAACGACGTGGCCAAATACTTCGCCATCATCCCGGCGCTGTTCATCGCCTTCTATCCGCAGCTGGGCGCGCTCAACATTATGGGGCTCGCCAGTCCGCAAAGCGCCATCCTGTCGGCCATCATCTTCAACGCGATCATCATCATCGCGCTGATTCCGCTGGCGCTGAAAGGCGTGTCCTACAAGCCCATCGGCGCCGGTGCGCTGCTCGGCCGCAATCTGCTGATCTATGGCGTCGGCGGCCTCATCGTTCCGTTCATCGGCATCAAGGTCATCGACCTCGCGGTCTCCGCTCTACGCCTCGTCTAACTCCGTCATCGCGAGCGCAGCGAAGCAATCCAGAGCTACATGCAAAAAAAGACCTGGATTGCTTCGTCGCTTCGCTCCTCGCAATGACGATCACAAAGGACATTCGTCATGTTGAAAGAATTGCGTCCCGCCATCGTCGTCTTCGTCCTGCTCACCGCCATCACCGGCCTTGCCTATCCCCTGGCGATGACCGGCATCGGCGGCGCTATCTTCCCCGCTCAGGCCGCAGGCAGCCTGATCGAAAAGGACGGCAAGGTGATCGGCTCATCGCTGATCGGTCAGGAGTTCAAGGGCGACGCCTATTTCCGGGGCCGCCCGTCGGCGACCACAGGCGCCGATCCGCAGGATGCCACCAAGACGGTGCCACAGCCCTACAATGCCGTGAACTCCATGGGCTCCAATCTCGGCCCCACGAGCAAGGCGCTGGCGGATCGCATCAAGGAAGACGTCGAGAAGCTGAAAGCGGAAAACCCGTCGATGCCGGTGCCGGTCGATCTCGTGACAACTTCAGCCAGCGGCCTCGATCCGAACATCTCGCCGGAAGGCGCGCTGTTCCAGGTGCCGCGTGTCGCCAAGGCGCGGGGCCTGCCGGAGGATCGGGTGCGTGCGCTGGTACAGGAGAGAACCGAAGGCCGGCTGTTCGGCTTTCTGGGCGAACCCCGCGTTAACGTCCTCGCGCTGAATCTGGCGCTGGATGCGGCTGGCGCAAAGTAGCCATCTAGGCCGGTTCCCCGGCGGAGACTATATATCGCTTCATGGCACATCAAAGCCGCGACCCCGACCAACGCCCCTCGCCGGAAGCCTTGCTGGAGACAGCACGGCGCGAGGAAGGTGTGACCGGGCGGCTAAAAATCTTTGTCGGCGCCGCCCCCGGCGTCGGCAAGACTTATGAGATGCTGCAAAGCGCCCATGCCAAGAAGAAGGCGGGTGTCGATGTGCTGGTCGGCGTGGTCGAGACCCATGGCCGCGCCGAGACCGAAGCGCTGCTCGCCGGGCTCGACGTCATCCCGCGGCGGGTGATCGCGCATAAGGGGCAGACGCTCGACGAGATGGACCTCGATGCCATTCTCGCGCGTCGTCCGAAGCTCGTCCTGGTCGATGAGCTCGCGCATACCAATGCACCGGGCTCGCGTCATCCGAAACGCTATCTCGACGTTGCCGAGCTGCTCGCCGCCGGAATCGATGTCTATACCGCCGTCAACATCCAGCACATCGAGAGCCTGAATGATGTCGTCGCGCAGATCACCCATGTGCGGGTGCGCGAGACGGTGCCGGATTCGGTGTTCGATCGCGCCGATGCCATCGAGCTGATCGATCTCACGCCGGACGACCTGATCCAGCGCCTGAAGGAAGGCAAGATCTACGTCCCGAAACAGGCCGAGCGCGCGCTCGAGCATTACTTTTCGCCGGGCAATCTCACGGCGCTGCGCGAACTCGCTCTGCGCCGCACGGCGGATCGCGTGGACGAGCAGTTGCTCACCCATATGCAGGCGAATGCCATTGCCGGCCCATGGGCGGCGGGTGAGCGTATTCTGGTCTGTATCAGCGAAGATCCGCGCTCGGCGGGTCTTGTCCGCTACACCAAGCGCCTGGCCGATCGCCTGCATGCGCCATGGACGGCTGTCAGCATCGAAACGCGACGCAGCCTGCAGTTCTCGGAAGAACAGCGTGATCGTCTCGCAGATACGCTGCGGCTGGCCGAAGCGCTTGGCGCCGAGGCGCTGACGATCCCTGCCGCAGCCCGGCATATCGCCGATGATCTGCTCGGCTATGCCCGTGCCAACAATGTCACCCAGATCGTGATCGGCAAGGCGTCGCGGTCATGGTGGTTCGAGCTGCTGCGTGGCTCGGTGGTGCATGATCTCGTGCGCCGTGCCGGTAATATCGGTGTCTATGTGGTTGCCGGCGATGCGTTGCCGACGGAGCCAAGCACCCGGCGCGCCCAGATCAGTGACCGGGCCGAGCCGTTCGATCCAAAACCTTATGCGTTGTCGATCGCCATTATCGCGGCAGCGCTCGGCGTCGGCATGCTGCTCTATCCGGTTTTCGGCGTCGAGAATGTCGATCTCATCTTCATGACGGCGGTGGTCGGCATCGCCGTCCGCTTCGGGCTCGGGCCGTCGCTACTCGCCAGCCTGAGCGGATCGCTGGCCTACAACTTCTTCTTCCTGCCGCCGGTCTACACGTTCACGATCACCGACCCGACCAATGTCGCGGCTTTCTTCTTCTTCATGCTGGTGGCGGTGCTGGTGTCCAATCTCGCGGCGCGGGTGCGTAGCCAGGCCGTGTCCGCCTTTGGCCGCGTACGCACGACCGAGTCGCTGTATGCATTCAGCCGCAAGCTCGCGGGCACGGCGACGCTCGATGATGTGCTCTGGGCCTCTGCCTATCAGATCGCGCTGATGTTGCGCGTTCGCGTCGTGCTGCTGCTGCCGGATGCCGGCGTCATCACGGTGAAGGCCGGTTATCCGCCGGAAGATCAGCTCGACCAGGCCGATCTCGCCGCCGCCAATTGGGCCTGGAGCAATGATCGCCCCGCCGGTCGCGGCTCCGACACGCTGCCGGGCGCCAAGCGCCTGTTCCTGCCGATGCGCACCGGGCGCGGATCGATCGGGGTCATCGGCATCGACGACGATCGCACCGGGCCGCTGCTGACGCCCGATCAACGCCGGCTGCTCGATGCACTGGTGGATCAGAGCGCGCTCGCCATCGAGCGCGTGCAACTGGTCGAGGACATGGACCGCGCCCAGCGCAACATCGAATCCGATCGTCTGCGCGCGGCGCTGCTGACCTCGATCTCGCATGACCTGAAAACACCGCTGGCATCCGTGCTTGGTGCAGCCTCCACCTTGCGCGATCTGTCACCGAAGCTCAGCGACGCCGAGCGTGCCGATCTGCTCGCGACCGTGATCGACGAATCCGAACGCCTCAATCGCTTTATCGCCAATCTGCTGGATATGACAAAACTCGAATCCGGCGCGGTGGTGCCGAATGCCGTGTTGCTCGATCCCGGTGAGATCGTCGGCAGCGCGCTGCGCCGGGCTGGAAAAATCCTGGGCGGTCATCGTGTAGTGCTAGACTTGGCGCCGCATCTGCCGATGCTGAAGCTTGATGCCGTGCTGTTCGAGCAGGTGCTGTTCAATTTGCTTGATAACGCCGCCAAATATGCGCCATCGGATACGACGATCACCATCCGTGCGAGGCGTGAGGATGATGCCGTGATCTTGCAAGTCATGGACGAAGGCGCAGGAATTCCGGCTGCCGACCTCGAACAGGTGTTCGACAAGTTTTATCGCGCCAACAAAGGGGATCACGTCCGTGCCGGCACCGGCCTCGGTCTCGCCATCTCGCGTGGCTTTGTCGAAGCCATGCAGGGTACCATCACCGCAACCAATCGCACCGATCGTTCGGGTGCCGTGCTCACCATCCGCTTGCCGGTCCCGCCGGCGTCCGAAGCCCTGGACACCGCCGCATGAATGCCTCCCCTATCAAGGTCCTGGTCATCGATGACGAGCCGCCGATCCGGAAATTGCTGCGGATGGGCTTGAGTACGCAGGGCTACGACATCATCGAAGCCAGCAATGGCAAGCTGGCGCTGGAAAGGCTGGCCGAGGAGCCGGCGCTGATCATCCTCGATCTCGGTCTGCCGGATATCCAGGGTCACGATCTCCTGCAGATGATTCGGGCGCGCAATGACAGCGTGCCGATCGTGGTGTTGTCGAGCCGGGGCGACGAGGCCGGCAAGGTGCAGGCCCTGGATCTCGGGGCTGACGACTATCTGACAAAGCCGTTCGGGATGGATGAGTTGCTGGCCCGGCTGCGCGCTGCATTGCGGCATCAGCTGCAGGTGCATGGCGAGCGGCCGGTGTTCAAGACCGGTGAGCTGTCGGTCGATCTGGTCCGTCGCATCGTCAAGGTCGGCGAGCGCGAGGTGAAACTGTCGCCGAAGGAGTACGACTTATTGCGCGTGTTGGTTCAGCATGCCGGTAAGGTGTTGACCCATCGGTTCCTGCTGAAGGAATTGTGGGACGAGCTCACCGACGCGCAATATCTGCGCGTCTACGTGCGCCAGTTGCGCCAGAAGATCGAGTTGGACCCCGAGCGCCCCCAATTCGTGCTGACCGAAACCGGCATTGGCTATCGGCTCCGGGCGCCGGATTGAGACCGATCTCCGCCCTCATGGTGAGGAGCGCGCCACTTGGTGCGCGTCTCGAACCATGAATGGAGTGCGCCGCCATCCTTCGAGACGCGGTCGGAGACGACCGCTCCTCAGGATGAGGGAGAGTTTGTGAAGGCGGCTTACTTGCCGGATTTGCCCGGCCCCTTCGGCGCATTGTAGTCCAGCAAGCGAATCGCCTCATCCGCCGCATCGACCATGTCGGACATCAGCTTGCGGTTGCGTTCGAAATCGGCGGCGGACATGGCGCGGAACAGCATGTCGTTCACTGGGCGTTGCACCGGTGCCAATTCGTTGAGCAGTGCGCGGGCCTTCTGCGTCGTGGTGAGGATGACCCGGCGGCGATCGTCCGCGTCGGTTTCCTTTTCCACCAGGCCGGCGGCCACCAGCTTGTTGATCTCGATGGTGATGAAGGCGCCGCTGAAATGCAGATGCTCGGCGACCTGATTGACGCCGATTTTCTCATCTCCACTACTCAAATGAGAAATGGCGATCAGCACCGTATATTGCGTGCCTGACAGGCCGATCACGGCACCCAGTTGGCCCCGCACGGCTTGCAGCCGTGCCGAAAACGCCAATGTGTCATGCAAGAATTGCCGAAACGCCCGATCCGACCCATCGACCATCAATTGTGGCCGTGAAATGGTCAGTTCGGCTCGAATTTTCTTTGATTTGCTCTTCGTCGCCATCAGGTCCCCGCACACCTATGAGTCGTATAGCGGGCCGCTTACTAGCAAACAAGTTCGCATCGACAGTTTGATAGCAGCCCTGCCATGCTTGACAGGGCATCATCGCTCGATAATATAGCTTTGTATCAAAGCTAATGGCTTCCGGTCAGGAGAAGGTCTCATGAGCGTGACTGCGGACGTGGATCCCCGCGCTTTCCGCCAGGCGCTCGGGCAGTTCGCTACCGGCGTTGCTGTCATCACCGCCGAAGGCGCCGGTGGGCAGCCGATCGGGCTGACCATGAGTTCCTTCAACTCGGTGTCGATCGATCCGCCGCTGATCCTGTTCTCCATCGATCGCAAGGCGTTCAGCCTCAAGGCGATGACCGAGGCCAAGGGTTATGCCGTGAATATCCTGGGCCGCGACCAGGAGCATCTGTCGAACAAGTTCGCGCGGGCGCTGGGCGACAAGTGGGAAGCCGTGGAACACACGCTGGGCCACGAAGCGGCGCCGCTGATTGCTGGCGCGCTCGCGCATTTCGAATGCGCGCCCTATGCGCAATATGACGGCGGCGACCACGTCATCTTCGTGGGTCGCGTGGTGAAGTTCTCGGCCTATCCGGCCAATGAGCCGCTGGTCTTCTTTCGCGGGGCCTATCGCAGCCTCAAGGATACGGAGCGTAGCCCGGAATGGCCGCTCCCCATGCACTATTAAGAGTTGGCACGACGAAAGTTCGGAAGTTTCGAGGGACAGCATGATCAAGACCGGCGAACAGCACATTGCCAGCCTGCGCGACGGCCGCGAGGTTTACCTCGACGGCGAGCTCGTCAAGGACGTTACCACCCACCCCGCCTATCGCGGCGCCGTCGCTTCGGTGGGGAAGATGTTCGATTTTCACAGCGCACCCGAAAATCGCGACCTGATGACGTTCGAGACCGAAACCGGCACCCGCGCCAACCGCATCTGGGAACTGCCCGGCAGCTATGACGCGCTGAAGAAGCGCCGTGCCGGCCTGGAAGCCTGGACCGAGTTGCATGCCGGCTTCATGGGCCGCGCGCCGGATCACGTCGCCTCCTGCATTGCCGGCATGTTCATGGGTCTTGAGGTGTTCGAGGCCTACAATGCCGACCGCGCCAAGGCGCTGGCCGACTACTATCGTTACGCCCGCGACAACGATCTCTATCTGACATATGTGATCATCAATCCGCAGGCCGACCGCTCCAAGAGCGCAGCCCAGCAGGCCGATCCCTATCTGTCGGCTGGCGTACTTTCGCGCGATGCCGATGGCCTCGTGATCCGCGGCGCCAAGATGCTGGCCACCGGCGGCATCATGGCCAATGAAGTGTTCGTCACCTGCATCCAGCCACTGCAGCCCGGCGACGAGAAATATGCGGTGTCCTTCGCGATTCCGATGAACACGAAGGGTCTCAAGATCCTGTCGCGTAAGTCGTACGAGGCGTCGGCGACGTCGGTGTTCGACAACCCGCTGGCCAGCCGCTTCGACGAGAACGACGCCGTCCTGTATTTCGACGATGTGAAGGTGCCGTGGGATCGCGTGTTCATCGATCAGGACATCGCGATGTGCCAGAAGCAGTTCCACGCAACGCCGGCGCATTCCTATCAGAATTACCAGGCGATGATCCGCCTGTCGGTGAAACTGCGTTTCCTGATCGGCATCGCGCATCGCACCGCCGAGACCAATGGCGTGATCGGCTTCCCGCAAGTTAAGGAAATGCTCGGCCAGCTCGCCGCGGAAGTGTCCATGGTCGAAGCCTTCGTGCTCGGCATGGAAGCCAAGGGCGCCCAACGCGGCCCCTATTTCGTGCCGGATCGCGGGCTGCTTTACGGCGCGCAGGTTCTGACCCAGCAGCTCTATGCCAAGGTCATCAACACGCTGCGTGAACTCGCCGGCGGTGGCATGATTATGCTGCCGTCCTCGGTGAAGGATTTTGGGAATCCGGAGCTGGCGTCGTTGATCGGCAAGACCCAGCAGTCGCCGGCCGCCAGCGCCGTCGACAAGGTGAAATTCTACAAGCTCGCCTGGGATGCGGTCGGCTCCGAATTCGCCTCGCGCCACTCGCAATATGAGATGTTCTTCGCGGGCGCGACCTTCGTCACCAAGGGCCATGCGTTCCGCACATATGACTGGGCGCAGGCCACGGCGTTGCTCGACAAGATGCTGGCGAGCTATGACCTTGCCGATGAACTCACCACCGGCGGCAAGCCCGTCGCGGCACCCCGCGCCGTTGCTTAAGCTGCCGAGTCTTAATCTGCGAAGTCTTAATCTGCTACGTCAGGACAACCATCATGGCCGTTAACAAGATTCACGACGAATTCCGCACCATCGACATGTCGTCGGGCTGGGAAACGCCGCCCGGTTATCCCGCCGGCATCCAGCAGAAGATCCTGTCCGGCGCGCTCGACGAGCCGAACAAGCAGGGCAGCCGCACCCGCCTGCTTCGCTTCGAGCCGGGCGTGTACACCACCGAGCCTTTCGTGCATGAATATTGGGAAGAAGTGTTCCTGTTCACCGGCGATCTGATCGTCGGCAACGACAAGCAGGGCAATGGCGGTGAGAGCTTCCAGCCGAACACCTATGCGGTTCGTCCGCCGGGCGTCTTCCATGGCCCGTTCAAGTCGGTGGGCGGCTGCGTGCTGATGGAGATCCACTATTTCGATCCAGCCTGAGATCGCGCCGCGACGTCTGATCGTTGCCATAACCGGAGCGTCGGGCGCCATTTATGGTGTCCGCCTGCTGCGGCTGTTGCAGGCGACGGATGTCGAGACGCATCTCGTGCTGAGTCGGTCGGCGAAAATCACGCTGACCCAGGAACTTGATCTCTCCGTCTCCGACGTCGTCGATCTCGCCGACGTCGTGCATCAGGCGGACAATATCGGCGCAACGATATCGTCCGGATCGTTCAAAACCATGGGCATGGTCATCGCGCCATGTTCCATGCGCAGTCTGGCGGAAATCGCCACCGGCGTGACGTCGTCGCTGGTCACGCGCGCCGCCGATGTGGTGTTGAAGGAAAGGCGCCGTCTTGTGCTGATGGCGCGCGAGGCGCCGTTGCATCTCGGGCATCTCAAGGCCATGGCGGCCGTCACCGAAATCGGCGCCATCGTCTATCCGCCTGTCCCTGCCTTTTATGCCAAACCCGCCAGCCTCGAGCAGATGGTCGATCAGACCCTCGGCCGCGTTCTCGATCTGTTTGATATACAGACGGATGTGGTGAGCCGCTGGGAAGGGCTCGGCGCCGGCAAGCCGCGGGATATTGCATGAATGCGCACCCGTCATTTGCGGTATCTGGCCGATGACGGGCGATAATCGAACAATCGCTGCCGAAAGCTGGGCTTTCGCCCTCCGGCTTTACGCCAGGCCCGGCGTTTCGGACGCGTGCCTGAAACTGCAGGCCGATGCCGGTGTCGATGTGATGTTGCTGCTGGTGGCCAGTTTTGCCGCGGTCGAGCGACGCATCCGCCTCAGCCAATCCGACATCGAAGATATGGACACGGCCTGTCGCGCCTGGCGCGAGCAGATCATCCGTCCGCTGCGTGCACTGCGCACGACGCTGAAATCCGGCCCGATGCCGGCGCCGTCCGACGAAACAGAACAGTTGCGGTCGCAGATCAAGGCGAGCGAGCTTGCGGCCGAGCGTCTGGAAAACGATCTGCTGGCAGGCTGGTTGCAGCGCAAGACAGCGTTGGATCGCTCCACAACACGCGACGAGGTCTGCGACGTGATGCGTTCTGTCGTGCGGCATTTCCTCGGTGACGCGGATGCGCATCGTGTTGCGACGATGCAATCTGCCATTGATACAATTCTCTCAGCTGCTGATAAATCCGAGTAAATGATGCAGTGCACGCTGACAAATTAGTCAGAGGTGCCTACCGAGCGAGCTTGACTACCTTTGTTGCTTAGCTATCGTTGTTCGCAATTACGTGATCACGCGAGACAAGAACAAAATGACGCAGCCGCAGATTCTCGACACCCGCTTTCGCTCGGCGCTCGCGCGTCTCGCCAAGAACGATCGCATTCTGACTTTCGAGAAGACGGCCGATCCCCATCTCGAGATCGCGGCGGTGCTGAAGAAGCATGACGGCAAGCAGACGCTGCTGTTTCCATCGGTCAAAGGTTACGACGTTCCGCTGATCGGAAATCTGCTCAGCTCGAAGGAAAACTGCGAGGCGGCATTCGGCCTCGATTTCAATGGCATCCGTGGTCTGGTGCAGCGCGCGATGGGCGGCCCGCTCCCGCCCGAAGTCATCAGCAACGCGCCGTCGCAAGAGGTCGTGTTGAAGACCGGCTTCGACATCGCCAAGCTGCTGCCGGCGCTGTTTCATGCGCCGGGGGATGCGGGTCGCTACATCACGTCCGGCATCGTGGTGGTGAAAGATCCTGAAACCGGCATCTATAATGCCTCCTATCACCGGCTGCAGCTGCTGGGACCTGATCGCGTGGCCATCAAGCTCGATTTCGGTCGTCATCTCCGTCTCGCTTTCGATCGCGCGAAAGCCCGTGGCAAGGCGTTGCCGGTGGCGGTGTGCATCGGCACCGATCTCGCGCTGCATTTCACGGCGGCCACCATGGGCTCGCAGATGCCGGAGCACGCGGACGAGCTCGCCGTTGCGGGTGGTCTGGCCGGCAAGCCGTTGACGGTGACGAAGGCTGTTTCGCAGGACATGATCGTTCCGGCCGAATGTGAATTCGTGCTGGAAGGCGAGATTTCCGTCGATGATGTCGCGCCGGAAGGGCCGTTCGGCGAATTCGTCGGCTTCGCTGCGCCCGCCGCCGATGCGCCGGTGCTGAAGATCACGGCCGTCACCCATCGCCTGCGCCCGATCTATCACGTCATCAACGGCTTCGGTCGCGAAACCATCATCCTGCGCAAATATGTGCTCGAAGCGAGCTTGCTCAAGGTGTTGCAGTCGGCGATCCCGATCGTCACCGATGTGGAGATGACCTCCGGTGGCCTGCATCGCTTCCATGCGATCATCCAGGTCAAGAAGCAGAGTCGCCAGCATAATGGTTTGCAGCGCAATGCCATTCTCGCCGCCTTCGGTGCATTGAAGGATCTCGACCTCATCACGGTGGTCGATCATGACATCGATATCCGCGATCCCGTCGATGTCGAATATGCCGTCGCTACGCGCATGGAAGCGTCGAGCGATCTCATCCTGATTCCCGGCGCGCGCGGCCATGAATACGTCCGCGTCAGCAAGGAAGGCATCCGCACCAAGCTCGGCATCGACGCCACGGTGCCGTTCGAGGATCAGGCCACGTTCCGTCGCGTCGAATTCGCCAAGACCGATATCGAGCTCAGCCATTTCACCACGGGTGAAGACAAGGCAACGCTGGCGCTCGGTCTGGTGGGAACGAACATTGCATAGTCTCTGACATCAAAACATTCGAAGCCTTCGCGTTACTTTCTCAATCAGCAGGAAACACCGATGAAGCGATTTCTCGTAGCGGCCCTTTTGGTGGGCACTGGACTGACTGCCACGGTTGCGTCCGCGCAGGAGTGGCCGAGCAAGCCGATCAAGCTCGTGGTGCCCTATGCGCCTGGTGGCTATACCGATGCGGTCGGCCGAATTACGGCGCGTTTCCTCGAGAAAGAACTCAGCCAGACCGTGATCGTCGAGAACCGGCCCGGTGGCGGCGGCATTGTCGGCTCCGATCTGGTGTCGAAATCGCCCGGCGACGGCTACACGCTGTGCGTCTGCAGCGTAGGCGCAATTTCCATCGCGCCCGTCGCGCAGACCACGTCCTATGATCCGATCAAGAGCTTCAAGCCGATCAGCGTGGTCAGTACCATCCCGCAGACGGTGATCGTGAATCCGTCGCTGCCGATTAATTCGATGGAAGACCTGGTCAAATATGCGAAGGCCAATCCGGGCAAGCTGACCTATGGCTCCAGCGGCGCCGGCGGCCTGATGTATTTCTCGGTGGCCCTGTTCGATGCCCGCGTCGGCACCAAGATGACCCATGTGCCGTTCAAGGGCGGATCGCCTGCCACGGCCGCCGTGGTTTCGGGTGAGGTCAATCTGTCCTTTACCAACATGACCGATGCGCTGCCGCAGATCGAAGCCAATACGGTGCGTGCACTGGCCGTGACTTCGGCGACCCGCAGCGAGTTCCTGCCGAAGGTGGCGACGGTCGCCGAAACCGTCTCGCCCGGTTACGCCGTGGAATCGTGGAATGGCATCATGGCGCCGGCATCGACGCCGGACGCAGTCATCGCCAAGGTTTCGGCGGCCCTCAAGAAGATGGCGGCCGATCCGGACGTGAAGAAGAACATGGCGGTCGCCGGTGCATCGACGGTGTTCACCACGCCGGAGGAATACACCGCGCAGATCGGCAAGGAAGTCGAGCAGTGGCGCACGCTGCTGAAGGAAATCTCCGACAAGAAGACCTGACAACAAGCCGGATGGGCGGCGACCACTGCTGTGTCGTCGCCCATCATTTCAATCGTCGGCACGGGAGCGCGCCATGAAATCCCTCGCACAACGTGGCAATTCGGACTTCTACACCGGCTTGCTCCTCGTCGTCGTTGCCACGATCGCCCTTCTCTACATCCGCACGCTGACCATCGGCACCGTGCTCGATATGGGACCGGGCTATTTCCCGCTCGGTCTGGCGCTGATCCTGCTGGGCATGGGCCTCGTGATGGTGGTGAAGGGCCTGACCACCGCCGGTGTTCCCGTCGGCGCGATCCATCTGCGTCCGCTGTTTTTCATCCTGCTGTCCTTTGCCGCATTCGGCCTTCTGGTCGAGCGTGCCGGCCTCATCATCGCGATCCTCGCGCAGGTCGGTCTCGCGCATTTCGCATCGCGTGAGACGACCTGGCCGGCCAGCGTCATCACCGGCGTGGTGCTGGCGATCGCGTCGTCGATCATCTTTGTCTGGCTCCTCAAGATTCCGGTGAATGTGCTGCCATGATCGATGTCTTTGCTGCGCTCGGTCACGGTTTCTCCGTCGCCGCGACCCCGCTGAATCTGGTGTTCTGCCTGCTTGGCGCGATTTGCGGCACGCTGATCGGGGTGTTGCCGGGGCTTGGTCCGGTGGCGACGATCTCGCTGCTGTTGCCGGCCACCTACGCGCTCGATCCGGTCGGTGCCATCATCATGCTCGCCGGCATCTATTACGGCGCCCAGTATGGCGGCTCCACCACCGCTATCCTGGTGAACATCCCCGGTGAATCCACCTCGGTCGTCACGGCCATCGACGGTTACAAGATGGCGCAGCAGGGCCGCGCCGGTGAGGCGCTGGCGATTGCCGCCATCGGTTCATTTATCGCCGGTTGCTTCGGCACCGTGGTGATCGCGCTGCTCGGACCGCCACTGGCATTGATGACGCAGAAATTCGCGTCGCCGGATTATTTTTCGCTGATGGTGCTCGGTCTCGTTTCGGCGGTGGTGCTGGCCAATAGCTCGCCATTCCGCGCGGTGGCGATGATCTTTCTCGGCCTGCTGCTCGGCATGGTCGGCATGGACATCAATACCGGCGAAGCGCGCATGACCTTCGGCCTCATCGAGCTGTCGGACGGCATCAATTTTGTCGCGCTGGTGATGGGTCTGTTCGGCGTTGCCGAGGTAATCTCGAATCTCGAGAACAATTTCACCCGCATCGTCAATCATTCGAAGATCAACAGCATCTGGCCGTCGCTCAAGGTGCTGCGCGGCGCCTGGGGTGCGGTGACGCGCGGGACCCTGCTGGGCACGCTGTTCGGCATTCTTCCCGGCGGCGGCGCTACCATCGCATCGTTCTCGTCCTATGCGCTCGAGAAGCGCGTGTCGAAAACCCCGGAGCGGTTCGGCAATGGCGCCATCGAAGGCGTGGCCGGGCCTGAATCAGCCAACAATGCCGCTGCACAGACATCCTTCGTGCCGCTGCTCACGATGGGTATTCCGACCAGCGCCACCATGGCTTTGCTGGTCGGTGCATTGACCCTGCACGGCATTGCGCCCGGCCCCACCATCATCTCGCGTCAGCCCGACCTGTTCTGGGGCCTGATCGCCAGCATGTTCATCGGCAATGCGATGCTGGTGATCATCAATCTCCCGATGATCGGCCTGTGGGTCCGCCTGCTCAATGTGCCTTACCGCATCCTCTATCTGGTCATCGTGGTGGTCTGCGCGATTGGCGTCTATTCGGTCAACAATTCGAGTTTCGACATCTACATGACCGTCGGCTTCACCGCCCTCGGCTACATCCTGCGCAAGCTCGATGCCGAGCCGGCGCCGCTGCTGATGGGCTTCGTGCTCGGTCCGATGGTGGAGGAGAACTTCCGCCGCAGCCTGATCACGTCGCATGGCGATCCAATGGTGTTCCTGCAGCGGCCAATCAGCCTTGTGCTGCTGTTGCTGTCCGCGGCCTTGCTGATCTCGATGGTGATGCCGTCGATCAGCAAGCGGCGGCAGGAAGTGTTTCAGGAGTGATGCCGGCGATTTGGCGATCGCGCGGATGAAATCAGGACGAGATATCCCATGAACAAGCACCAGCCGGTCCGGTCGGTCGCCGCCAAAGCGGGCGAACGTAATGGTGGTCAGATTCTCGTCGCCGCCCTGCGCCGCAACGGCGCCGACCGGATGTTCGGTGTCCCCGGCGAGAGCGCGTTGCCGATCTTTGACGCGCTTTACGAGCCGGATGCCGGTATCCGCTTCATCGTTTGCCGGCACGAAACCACGGCCTCTCACATGGCCGAAGCCGATGGCAAGCTGTCCGGCAGGCCGGGCATCTGTGTCGTCAGCCGCGGTCCCGGCGCCATGCAGGCGGCACTCGGCCTGCACACGGCCTGGCAGGATTCGACGCCGATGATCCTGATCATTGGCCAGGTGCCACGCAGCCATCTCGGCCGCGAGGCGTTTCAGGAAATGAATTACGTCCGCACCTTCGACGACATGACCAAATGGGTAGTCGAAATCGATTCAGTCGATCGCATCCCGGAACTGGTGAGCCGCGCATTTCATGTGGCCATGCAGGGGCGGCCGGGTCCGGTCGTGCTGTCGATTCCGGAGGACGTTCTGAGCTCCGTCAGTGAAGTCGCCGATGCTGCCCCCACCACGGTCATTCAGGCCGGGCCGTCGGACGCGCAGATGGCCGACATTCACGCCTTGCTGCAGAAAGCGCAGCGCCCGCTGGTGATCGTCGGCAATTGCGGCTGGACACCGGAGGCCGTCGATCAGTTCCGGACTTTCGTCGAGCGCAATGATCTGCCGGTCGTTGCCGGATTCCGCTCGCAGGATGTGCTCGACAATCGCAGCAATCAATATATCGGCGATATCAGCCTTGGCTGCAGCCGGCCTCTGATGGCGCGGGTGAAGACTGCGGATCTGTTGCTGGTGATCGGCGACCGGCTCGGCGACGTCACCACCAATCACTACACGCTGTTCGATGTCCCGACGCCGCAGCAGGTGCTGATCCACGTCTTTCCGGGTCCGGAAGAGCTTGGCCGCGTCTATGTCCCGACCCTCGGAATTCCCGCCAATTCAGCGCGTTTCGCCGAGGCGCTGGCGAAACTTGCGCCGCTCCACAGCAAGGCCTGGGCGGACTGGCGCGCGGAATCACGCCAGGCCTATGTTGATTACCAGGCGCCGCGCACCGATGCGCCACCCTTCGACATGGCGACGGTCATCGATCATCTGAATACGGAGCTACCGGATGACGCGATCGTCACCAATGGCGCCGGCAACTACACGATCTGGCTGCACCGCTACTATCGCTACCGCAAGCTGGGGACGCAGATCGCGCCGAAATCCGGCACGATGGGCTATGGCCTGCCAGCTGCGGTCGCGGCGCAGCTGCGCTATCCCGAGCGGCGGGTGGTTTGTCTCGCCGGCGACGGCTGTTTCATGATGGCCTCGCAGGATTTTGCCACGCTGGTGCAGCAGCAGTTGCCGGTCGTCATTATCATCGTGAACAACACGATGTATGGCTCGATCCGGATGCATCAGGAATTGCATTTCCCGAATCGGCCCAGCGGCACGGATCTGCTCAATCCTGATTTCGCTGCTCTGGCGCGGTCCTACGGCGCCCATGGCGAGGCCATCGATGCGCATCAGGAGTTTCCCGCAGCATTTGCGCGTGCGGTGGCGGCGAAGGGCCCGGCCATCATCGAACTGCGCGTCAATCGCAACCAGCTGACGCCGGACCGGCGCATGTAAGGTCGGGCCGTTGGGACGGCGTCACTTCTTGCTGGCGACATCCCCGTTTGTGTCGCCGGCTTTTGCGCTCCGTTTCGACGTCTTCTTTCGGCGCTTTGTTTTTTGCACTTCCAGGTCCGGGGCGGTCGCAGTCGAGGCCGACGGCTTGGGTTGCGTGGCCGTTGGTCTGACCCGAACCCGCAGCCGACCAGCATCGGTCTTCTCGACCTCGAATGTTTCGGCCTTGCGCACGAGATCGCTCAGTTTCCTGAAACCATAGGTGCGCGTATCGAAGTCCGAGACGAAATTGGGCAGTTGCTCGCCGAGCCGATCCAGATTGACCCAGCCTTCTTCGCTGCCGAGCTGGGCAATCACCCGTTCCAGAATGGGAATGGCCGCAGTGGGGCTTTTCGAGGCTGCGACGACCGGCGGCTGCTCCGTTGCGGCCACCGGCCGCTCGGGCATCAGGTTTTCCGTATAAATGAAGCGCCGGCAAGCCTGACGAAAACTCTCCGGTGTCTTGCGCGTGCCGAAGCCATAGACATCCGCGCCCTGCTCACGCAGCCGGGACGCCAGGCGGGTGAAGTCGCTGTCGGAGGAGACCAGGCAAAATCCGTCGAAGCGTTCGCTGTGCAGCAGGTCCATCGCATCGATGACGAGCGCGATGTCAGATGCGTTCTTGCCCTTCGTGTAAGCGAACTGCTGATAGGGATCGATGGCGTGCTTTTGCAGGATGTCGGCCCAGGAGCGGAGCTGCGAGCTCGAGAAGTCGCCGTAAATGCGGCGAACGCTGGCTTCCCCGAATTTGGAGATTTCCTCGAATAGTCCTGCCGCGATCTGGGGAGAGGTGTTGTCGGCATCGATCAGGACGGCGAAGCGAGGCAGGCGCTGCTGGGCGACGTTCATAGGCGACCTCTGCACGTTCCGCTTGCGGATCAATGAGGTTTCAGTCTGACAGGTTTCCGCGATAAAGTCGCCCAAAGCCCTCGAATCGTGGGCGCTGACAGAGGCCTTTGAGACCATGACCATCCGCCTGCATCGCGGCGATCTGCCGGATTTGAGCCGCTACACCAATTCGGTGGCCATCGACACCGAGACCATGGGGCTCAATCCGCATCGTGATCGGCTGTGCGTGGTTCAGCTCTCGCCGGGCGACGGCAGTGCCGATGTGGTGCAGATCCCGCAGGGACACACCGATGCGCCGAACCTGAAGAAGCTGCTCGGCGATGCCGGCGTGACGAAAATCTTCCATTTCGCCCGCTTCGATCTGGCCGCGCTGTATAATGCGCTCGGCGTGATGCCGCAGCCGGTCTATTGCACCAAGATTGCCTCGCGCCTGTGCCGCACCTATACGGATCGC
The DNA here is from genome assembly GCF_044336785.1 of Tardiphaga sp. Classification (GTDB taxonomy): domain Bacteria; phylum Pseudomonadota; class Alphaproteobacteria; order Rhizobiales; family Xanthobacteraceae; genus Tardiphaga. The sequence goes on from NZ_JBIIOT010000007.1 coordinate 82,975, forward strand.
CATGGTCTCAAGGACCTCGTGCGCGAAGTCCTGGGCGTCGACCTGTCGAAGCAGCAGCAGTCGAGCGACTGGGGCAGCGAGACGCTGAGCGATGCGCAGCTGGCCTATGCAGCGTCGGATGTGCTGCATCTCCATGCTTTGCGCGAAAAGCTGAATGTGATGCTGGCGCGGGAAGGGCGGACCGAACTGGCGCAGGCCTGTTTCGAGTTTCTGCCGAGCCGGGCCAAGCTCGATCTGTCGGGCTGGGAAGAAGAAGACATCTTCGCCCATTCCTGAATCCAGCCTGCGGCACTGTGCCACCGGTCGGCCATTGGCCGATCGCGCTGCCGTGTTTCGGCCAAACTCCTCGTTCTGGGTGCGTGGGGCTGCAAAACGGCACAATTCAGCGTAGAATATCCGCCGATGCCGGGCGGCGGATGGAAGCCGGCCCGTTGGAGCAGCGGTGAGTTCAGTTCAGGTCGATCGTTACGAAGTGACCATGGAGGCGCGGTTCAAAGCCGCGGCGCGCCATAGCCGCTTCGTGCGCCTGCTGCGCATTGCGGTCCCCGCCATCGTGCTGCTGTCGATGGCGGTCATTGTCGGCATTTCGGTGTTCAATCCGTTCCGGATTCTCACCAAATTGCCGGTCGATATCGGCAATCTGGTCGTCTCCGGCACCAAGATCACCATGGAGACGCCGCATCTGGCCGGTTTCTCGCCGGATGGCCGGCCTTATGAACTCTGGGCCAAGGCGGCGACCCAGGACCTCACCGACCCCGATAATCTCGAACTGTCCATCCTGCGCGCCAAAGTCGTGATGGAAGACAAATCGACGCTGAGCCTTGATGCGCGCACCGGGCAGTTTAATTCCAAGACGCAATTGCTGCATCTGACCAAGGACATTTTCCTGCAGACCACCACAGGCTACGAGGCGCGGCTGACCGAAGCCATTGTCGATATCGCCAAGGGAACGGTGGATTCCAACAAGCCGGTGGATGTGAAGCTGCTCAACGGCACTTTGCTCGGGCAGCGGATGCGGATTACGGACAATGGTGAAGTGGTGCGATTCGAAGGCGGCGTGTCGATGAATCTGGTGATGGAGCAGCCGACGCCGAACGGCGCGGAGCCTGCTCCTGAGCCAGCCGCAAAAGCGCCAGCAGAGCCGGATAAGCCGCGCGCCAATGGCGCCAAGCGTGCTCACACGAAATGAATGTGATGATGGTTGTGAAATCTTCCTTGTCGGCCCGCGGGTGGATCGGCGCAGGTCTGTCGGTGCTGGCGATTGGTGTTGCCGGCGCTGCGATTGCGCAAAGCTCGATGCAAGGCGTCCCCAATGCCATGCAGGGCTTTTCGCAGAACCGCGATCAGCCGATCCAGATCGAGGCCGCCTCGCTGGAAGTGCGCGACAAGCAGAAGGAAGCGACCTTCACCGGCGATGTCAAAGTCGTGCAGGGCGACACCACGATGAAATCGAAGTCGCTGGTGGTGTTCTACGACGGCAGCGATTCTGCGAAACAGTCGGGCGGGGCGGCGCCTGCAAAGGGCGCTGGCAAGAACCAGATCAAGGCAGCCGAGCCCGGGCCGGGAGGGTCGTCATCGATCCGTCGGCTGGAAGCGCGCGGCAATGTGATCGTGACGCAAAAGGACCAGGTCGTGACCGGTGACGCGGCGATTTTCGACACGCGCTCGAATCTCGTCACCATGCAGGGCGGGTCGGGCAAGGTTGTGCTGACAAAAGGGAAGAATATCCTGCGAGGCGACCGGCTGGTTGTCGACATGACGACAGGAACGTCGCGTGTGGAATCGACCTCTGGTCCGGTACAGGCGGTGTTTGATTCCGCCGGCTCGGGGCAATCCGGCAGCGGACCAACCTCCATCATTCCGGGCGCAAAAAAATAGTGCAGGTCGTGAGCCTGCCCGCATTGCGCGCGGCCGTTGAAACCTGCCCGTTAACCCGTTATCGCCATTGTTGGGTCGGATAGTCGGGTGTCACTCGACGATCGTTAAAGGTAAATCGTAGCGCGAATGGTTGATCTCCTCGGCATGTTCCGTCGGCGCGCTCCGAAACGCGGCCCGCAAGGTTTTGCGCGCCAGCCGGTCGATATTACCGCTTTGCAGGACGATATGGGCGGCCTCGTCGGCCAGCCCATGCGCGATGCCCCGCCGATGTCGCGCGCCGCCACGGCTGCGCCGCAAGCGGCCCAATCGTCACCCATCCAGCAGGCCCGCCGCCCCGACGTTCCGCCGCCGCAGGCGCCGCGTCAGCGCAACAATGGCGTCGCCCAGCCGAAACAGGCGCGCTCCGGCTATCTCGCGGTACACGGCGTGAAGAAGACCTATGGCTCGCGCCAGGTCGTGCGCGGCGTCAGCATCTATGTTCGCCGCGGCGAGGCGGTCGGGTTGCTCGGGCCGAACGGTGCCGGCAAGACCACCGTGTTCTACATGATCACCGGGCTGGTCGGAGCCGACAGCGGCGCCATCGAGCTCGACGGTCACGATGTCACGAAGCTGCCGATGTATCAGCGCGCCCGCCTCGGCATCGGCTATCTGCCGCAGGAAGCGTCCATTTTTCGCGGCCTCACGGTGGAACAGAACATCCGCGCCGTGCTCGAAGTGATCGAGCCGAGCCGCAAGAAGCGTGAATACGAACTCGATGCGCTGCTCGACGAGTTCAACGTCACCAGGCTGCGCAAATCTCCGTCTATCGCGCTGTCAGGCGGCGAGCGCCGCCGCGTCGAAATCGCGCGCGCTTTGGCGACGCGACCGAACTACATGTTGCTGGACGAACCTTTCGCCGGCATCGATCCCATCGCTGTCGGCGATATTCAGGATCTCGTGCGCCATCTCACCAATCGCGGCATCGGCGTGCTCATCACCGACCATAATGTCCGCGAAACATTGGGCCTGACGGACCGCGCTTATATCGTCTATGCTGGTGAGATCCTGACGGAAGGAACGCCTGAACAGATCGTGGCGGACCCGGACGTGCGCCGTCTTTACCTTGGCGAAGAATTCCGCCTCTAGCCCAAAATTCCCTTTCGTCAAGACGTGTACATCACGTCAGTAAAGGTCTAAGCAAGAAACGGACCAATTTTCGGCCCAGTTCTTCTTGGATCGGTTTTTGCCGCAATGGCGCTGACGCAGAGACTCGAATTTCGGCAGACCCAGTCGCTGGTGATGACGCCGCAGCTGATGCAGGCGATCAAGCTGCTGCAGCTGTCGAATCTGGACCTCTCCACCTTTGTCGAGGATGAACTCGAGCGCAATCCGCTGCTGGAGCGCGCCAATGACGGGCCGGAAGCCCCGGTGGCCGGCGAGCCAGTGCCGGAGCGGTCCGACTATGAGCGTTCCGACGACTACGGTTCCGGGGCGGATGGCGGCGATAGTTCCGATTTCGCCGATCGCGGCGAGAGCAGGTTCGACGCGCCGGCGCCCGACGACTGGATCAACAACGATCTCGGCTCGCGCAGCGAGATCGAGCAGACCCTCGACACCGGTCTCGAGAATGTTTTTTCCGAAGAGCCCGCTGATGCCGCTGCGCGCAATGCGCAGGACGCGGCGCCTACCGCCTATACCGAATGGGGCGGTGGTTCGTCGAATGATGATGATTACAATCTCGAAGCCTTCGTCGCTGCGGAAGTGACGCTCGGCGATCATCTCGCCGAACAGCTTGCGGTGGCTTTCACGTCGCAGGCGCAGCGCATGATCGGGCAGTACCTGATCGATCTCGTCGACGAGGCCGGCTATCTGCCGGCCGATCTCGGCGATGTCGGTGACAAGCTCGGTGCATCCGCGGAAGATGTCGCGCTCGTGCTCACCACACTGCAGACCTTCGATCCGCCAGGCGTCTGCGCGCGCAATCTCAGCGAATGTCTCGCGATTCAATTGCGCGAACAGGACCGCTACGATCCGGCGATGCAGGCCTTGATCGAAAATCTCGATCTGCTCGCGAAGCGCGACGTCGTGTCACTGCGCAAACTCTGCGGCGTCGATGACGACGACATCACCGACATGATTGGCGAAATTCGAAGGCTCGATCCGAAACCCGGTTTGAAGTTCGGCGTATCGCGCGCGCAGACAGTTGTGCCTGATGTCTATGTGCGCCCTGGCCCCGATGGCGGCTGGCATGTGGAGCTGAACAGCGACACTTTGCCCCGCGTGCTGGTCAACCAGACTTACTATTCCGAATTGTCGAAGACGATCCGCAAGAGCGACGACAAGACGTATTTTTCCGATTGCATGCAGAATGCGACATGGCTCGTTCGTGCGCTGGATCAACGCGCGCGAACCATTCTCAAGGTATCGACAGAGATCGTCCGCCAGCAGGACGGCTTCTTCACACAGGGCGTCGCGCATCTGCGGCCCCTGAATTTGAAGGCTGTTGCCGATGCCATTCAAATGCATGAATCGACTGTTTCTCGCGTCACCGCCAATAAATATATGGCGACCAATCGCGGCATCTTCGAATTAAAATACTTCTTTACCGCGTCCATCGCATCCGCCGACGGTGGTGAAGCACATTCGGCCGAAGCGGTCCGGCATCACATCAAGCAATTGATCGATGGTGAAAGTCCGTCAGCCATCCTGTCCGACGACACGATCGTGGAACGCTTGCGCGCAACCGGCATTGATATCGCGCGTCGTACCGTGGCGAAATACCGCGAGGCCATGCGGATTCCGTCGTCGGTGCAGCGCCGTCGTGACAAGCAAAGCATGCTCGGCAATGCTCTCAAGGCGCCCTCCACCCCGTCCGACAGGACATCTTCTGAGAAGTCATCCGACCGGTCCCGCGACACCGCATCAGCTTGATTGCGCTCCCGTGGAAACGGGATACTGTCGGTTCTACTTGGATCGAATCGAGGTATCAGCATGACCCTTCGCATCTCGGGAAAAAGTATCAGTGTTGGCGACGCTCTGCGCGGCCGTGTGTCCGAGCGCACGGATGAAGTGCTCCGAAAATATTTCGATGGCAATTATTCCGGGCACATCACACTGAGCAAAGACGGCTTCGGTTTCCGCACCGACTGTTCTCTGCATCTCGATTCCGGAGTGACGCTCGAAGCCGAATCCAACGCACAGGATGCCTATGCGAGCGCCGACCAGGCGCTGTTGCAAATCGAGAAGCGACTGCGTCGCTACAAGAGCCGGCTGAAGGATCGCTCCGCGCGCAAGGCGCATGCGGAAGCCGAGCAACTCGCCGAACTCACAGCGCCCACGCTGGATGCGCCGAGCTATATTATCGAAGCGCCCGATCACGACGACGAAGCATCGAGTGGTTATGAACCTGTCATCATCGCGGAATCGACCAAGTCACTGAAGCGCTTCTCGGTGAGCCAGGCGGTGGAGGAGCTCGACTTCACGGGTGCCGCTGTCGTGGTATTCCAGCATGGCAGCACGGGGCGGGTGAATCTCGTCTATCGCCGGACCGACGGGAATGTCGGCTGGGTCGATCCCCCGGTGATTAAACCGTCCTGACGCCATTGACGCCCCGGCGGGCCATGCATATGGTCCGCCGCCTTTGACGGGTTATACCGGTCGATGGATTTCGCATGGGGGTTTCCGGTGCTAGACTACGCTTCAGGCGGAAGCCGCCGGGGCGTGATCCGTCACCGGGAACGATGTCCACTTACAGTTTTTCTTGACGCTGCCGGTCTTGGTCCAAACACACCGCGGACGGTCAATTTTCCTCGGAACGGTCGATGACAATTACCGATCTGGTAGCGCCCGAGGCGATCCTCCCGGCGTTGAAAGTTAATAGCAAGAAGCAGGCGCTGCAGGAGCTGGCAGCGCGCGCCTCTGCGTTGACCGGACAGAACGAGCGCACGATCTTCGAAGTGCTGCTGCAGCGTGAAAAGCTCGGCACCACGGCGGTCGGTTATGGCGTGGCGATCCCGCATGGAAAGCTGCCGAAGCTCGACAAACTGTTCGGTCTGTTCGCGCGGCTTGAGCGTCCGATCGATTTCGAGGCGATGGATGGCCAGCCGGTCGATCTCGTCTTTCTGCTGCTGGCCCCGGAAGGTGCGGGCGCGGATCATCTGAAGGCATTGGCGCGCATCGCACGTCTGCTGCGTGACCAGGATGTCGCCAAGAAGCTCCGCGCCTCGCGCGATGCGCAGGCGATTTATTCGGTGCTCGCACTGCCGCCCGCGACGGCGGCGTGATAAGAGCCGAGTAATTTTCTGTTGTCGTCGCCCGGCTTGACCGGGCGATCCAGTAAAGTCTGTCCGTGCCGTGTGGACTGGGTCACCCGGTCAAGCCGGGTGACGACAGGTCGAGACACACAGCTCAGCTCAGGCCGCAAATTCCTTGCCGCCCTGCTGGCGCGAACCGGCGAGGCTTGCCAGCTCGGCTACCATTTCCGGATTCGCTTCGCTCTGCTGTGCGTCAAAGCGCTGGGCTTCGGCTTCTTCGGCTGCTGCGGCGGCGCGCGATCCGGCGGCCATGCGCAGTGCGGTCTGGATCTCGTTCGCATCGGCGCCGTTCTTCAACAGCATCAGCGTGATCAGCGCCTTGATGTCGGAGTTCATCGCATCTGCGCTCTGCTTCATGCGGCGCACGGAAGCGGAGGTCTCCGGCATATTCGCATTCGGGCGCAGCTTGGCGACATTGCTGGCGGTGGCATCCGCATGGCCGCGCGCGGGATTCGCATGTTCTTCCGCCATCATCACGCGCGACGCAGCAGCGAGCTGCAGCGCGTGGTGGATCTCTGGCGAGGTGGTGCCGGTCTTGAGGGCCAGGAGAGTGAGGAGGGCTTTGACGTCCGAATTCATCGCTGCAGTGTTTTGCATTTTGGTACTCGCTTGTTTGGATGTTGGCAGAATTAGTTGAAACGCGTCCCGAATAGTTTTTCGAAGAAGGTTGGTTCTGGAGGTTCAGGTATCGGCGGGGCTTCTGCCACGCGAATGGGAGGAGCGCGTCGCGCCTGTCGCTTGGCGCGTGGCTTTGCAGGCGCGGCGCTTGGCTCGGTGGCAGCGGGCGCTTCGCTAACAATGGTTTCGCTGACGGCTGCTACGGGGATGACTGTGATGGTGCCGTCTTCGAGGCTGCCGCGGATCACCATGGGCTGAAGAAATCTTGCATCTTCGGCGATGATCGCAGCGGCGGCGCGGACATCCTGCTGTGCGCCGAGACGTTCGCTTGCTTCTGCGCTCCATTGTTCGAGCGGCAGGCGGTCGGATTTCGCCGCGAGTGCAGGGATACTCTCTGATGTCACCAGCGGCGGCACAGTGCCGTCGCTGCGCAACAGGAAAGCAGCGGCTGCGGCGCAGCCTGGCGCGAAGACGAAGAAGGCGAGACAGGCCGCGACAACCGGCCGGCCGTCGAAGCGGCGGCTGCGGGATGGCGCGACATTGTCATTGGCATGCGTCGTGCTGAAGCTATGCAACAGGCTCTCGATCTTCACGATGTGAGCCTGTGGCGATTCAACCAGTGATTCAGTCATGGTGACCTCGAATCTCGTCATGACCTGACTTTCTCAAGTCATGGTGAATGCGTGGTCACCATTCGCTTCGCGCTGACAGGCGATGCAATCAACCGCGATAGAGGCATCGCAGCCGATGTTCAGATTGAATGTGATGGGGGGATCAGTTCTATGAATGTCGATCGGCGCGGGCGGATCGATTCGGCGCAGCAAGGATGCCGCGGGAAGATTGATCGTGGGTTAAATACATACCCATGCAGGCAGGTCGTAGGATGGGTTGAGCGTAGCGATACCCATCACCACAGACACGGAGCGTGCAGTGATGGGTATCGCTCCGGCTCGCGCCTTCGCTCAACCCATCCCACGCGTTTGGCATGACGTCAGTGAACGCTGACGGCCTGCAATTCCTGGCTCCATGCATTCGCGATCGCCGTCTCGCGGCTATCGGTGAGCATGATCGGGGTGCCATCGGCGGCGTGCAGCGCGAACAGCTGCAATCCCGGCGCAATCTCTGGCGCCTGCGGAAACAGGCCAGGCACGTCCTCGGAGCGTACGGGCTTCACATAAGCGATCAAACCCTCGCCCAGATGCGCCAGCGCTTCGGTGGTGATGGAAGGATTCTTCACGGCAGCAATTTCAACTTCAGTCATCGTCTCGACTCCTACAAAGATTCAAGCGGTCGAGTCCGCTACTAGTTCCGTATTATTCGTGCTCATTGATAGCGATTGTCTTAATGACCCTTTCAGGCTCAGGCCTGGCGAGATCAACGGACAACAACCCGTTCCTCAGATCCGCACCCAGCACCAGCATCCCCTCCGCCAGCACGAAGGTGCGCTGGAAGTGGCGCGCGGCGATGCCGCGATGGATGTATTGCCGGGTCTTGTCGTCCTGCTGGCGGCCGCGGATGACGAGCTGGTTTTCCTCGGTGGTGACATCGAGCTGCTCGCGGGTGAAGCCGGCCACCGCCAGCGTGATCCGCAGCTTCTCCGGCTGGCCGTTTTCACGGTCGCACCGCTCGATATTGTAGGGAGGATAGCCGTCGGCACCTTTGACGACACGGTCGAGCGCACGCTCGATCTCGTCGAACCCCAACAGGAACGGACTGGACAACGAAGGAACACGAGACATCGGTACAAAGCCCTCTCGAAGCGACTTTGAGGGGCCCTTACGGCACCCCTGGCCGATCAGCACTGTGCCAACCGGTCTGCCAAAGATATGGGGATCGGCCGGTCCGGTTCAAGCACCCGCCGATTGCAGGGTAAACAGTGTCAACAGGTTGAAATGGATCAGCTTTCGATCCGCGTCCGACCGTCGGCCGAGAACAGGTGCAGTTTTCCGCGGGGGGCCACGGCACGGATGTGGGCACCGATGGCCGGGGCGTCCAGTCCAGGGATGCGGACGATCATTTCCCCTTCGGGCAATTCGCCTGGCGTGCTGCTGACCGCCGCCTCGCGGCCCGCGCGGGAGCCGTAGACATAGGTCTCGGCACCGACACGCTCGATGGTCTCCACGGTGAGATCCAGCGCAATGCCGCCCTCCGGAGCGGCATCCGCAAGGACGAGATCTTCGGGGCGGACGCCGAGAATGCCGGCGCCGGTGCCTGCCACAGCGGCGCTGAGCGCATCGTCGCGCAGTTTGATCAGGTTCATAGGTGGCGCGCCAATGAACGAGGCGACGAAGGTCGTTCTCGGCTTGCTGTAGATATCGAGCGGGCTGCCGATCTGCTCGACCACGCCGCCGTTCATCACCACGAGGATATCGGCGAGCGTCATCGCTTCGAGCTGGTCATGGGTCACATAGATCGATGTGGTCTTCAGTCTGCGCTGCAATTTTCGAATTTCCACGCGCATGGCCACGCGCAGCTTGGCGTCGAGATTGGACAGCGGTTCGTCGAACAGAAACACTTTTGGCTGCCGCACGATGGCGCGGCCCATGGCGACGCGCTGGCGCTGGCCACCGGAGAGCTGCCGCGGCTTGCGGTCGAGCATGGTGGCAAGTTCAAGCGTCTGCGCCGCCTCGCGCACGCGGGTATCGATCTCGGGCGCTGCCATGCCGCGATTGCGCAGCCCATAGGCCATGTTGTTGTAGACGGTCATATGCGGATAGAGCGCATAGTTCTGGAATACCATGGCGATGTCGCGATCCGCCGGCTCCACCTGGTTGACAACGCGGCCACCGATATCGACCTCGCCGGATGTCACCGTCTCCAGCCCCGCCACCATGCGCAGCAGTGTTGACTTGCCGCAGCCGCTTGGTCCGACCAGCACGCAGAACTGGCCGTCGGGAATGTCGAAGCCGATGCCCTTGATGGCTTCGAAGCCGCCGGGATAGGTCTTCCTGATATCGCGCAGGGTCACGCTGGCCATGTTATTTCTCCGTCTCGACCAGGCCGCGCACGAACAGCCGCTGCATGAAGATCACCACCGCCACCGGCGGCAGCATGGCCAGGATCGCCGTAGCCATCGCCAGCTGCCACTCGGCGAGTTCGTCCGTCGTGGTCAGCATCTTCTTGATACCGGTGACGATGGTCTGCATCGAATCCTGCGTGGTGATCAGCAGCGGCCACAGATACTGGTTCCAGCCATAGATGAACTGGATCACGAACAGCGCCGCCATGGTCGTCACCGACAGCGGCAGCAGCGTATCCTTGAAGAAGCGATAGGGGCCGGCGCCATCGATGCGTGAGGCTTCCAGCAGCTCTTCCGGAATCGTCATGAAGAACTGCCGGAACAGCAGCGTGCCGGTGGCCGATGCGATCAGCGGCAGGATCAGCCCGCCATAGGTGTCCAGCATCTTCAGGTCGGCGATCACCTTGTAGGTCGGATAGATGCGCACCTCGACGGGCAGCATCAGCGTGATGAAGATGATCCAGAACGCCGTCTTGCGGAACGGGAAGCGGAAATACACCACGGCATAGGCCGACAGAATCGAGATGAAGATCTTTCCGAGCGCGATGCCCATCGCCATGATGAAGGAATTGATCAGCATGGTGCCCACCGGCTCGCGGCTGGCCCGCGATCCGCCGACGAAGATGGCGCGATAGTAATTGTCCCAGGTGTGGCTGCCCGGCGTCATCGGCATGTTGCCGTTGACCACGGTGGCCGCGTCGTGAGTCGAGGCGATCAGCGCGACATAGACGGGGAAGACCACCAGCAGCACGCCGAGCGTGAGGATCAGATAGGCGACGATGTCATTCCAGCGGCGGTGCTCGACCATCAGTATTGCACCTTGCGTTCGACATAGCGGAACTGGATCGCCGTCAATGCGATGACGATCACCATCAGCACCACCGACTGTGCCGCGGACCCGCCGAGATCGCCGCCGAGCCGGCCATCGGCATAGACCTTGTAGACCATGGTGGTGGTCGATCCCGCGGGGCCGCCGCCGGTGACGGCATCGATGATGCCGAATGTGTCGAAGAACACATAGACGACATTCACCACCAGCAGGAAGAAGGTGGTGGGCGACAGCAGCGGGAAGGTGATGGTCCAGAACCGGCGCAGCGGCCCGGCGCCGTCGATGGCGCCGGCTTCGAGCACGCTGCGCGGGATCGATTGCAGGCCGGCGAGGAAGAACAGGAAATTATAGGCGATCTGCTTCCAAACCGCGGCCATGACGATCAGCGCCATGGCGTGATTGCCGTTGAGCAGGGGATTCCAGTTCATGCCCAGCACGCGCATCGGCCGCGCCAGCGTGCCGAGCGTCGGATGGAACATGAACAGCCACAGTACGCCGGCGACGGCCGGCGCCACGGCATACGGCCAGATCATCATCACCTTGAACACGGGCGCGGCCTTGATGTTCTTGTCGGCCTGGGTCGCGAACAGCAGCGCGATCGACAGCGACAGCGCCGCCACCAGCGACGAGAACACCAGCGTGGTGACCATCGCCTTGTAATATTCGGGCTGTGCGAACAGCGCCTGATAGTTCTCCAGCCCGACGAAGTCAGAGTTCAAACCGAACGCATCCTCGCGCAGGAAGGATTGCCACACGGCCTGGCTCGCCGGCCAGTAGAAGAACACCAGCGTGATGACGAGTTGCGGTAGCAGCAGCGCATAGGGGAGCGCCTTGTTGCCGAAGATCGCAGTTTTTTCCATGTGGTGTGTCGTGCCCCCAAGCCGCCTCATTCTCCTATGTCATCACCCGCGAAAGCGGGTGATCCAGTAGACACGCATGTCAGTGTTTACTGGGTCGCCCGGTCAAGCCGGGCGACGACAGGAGGAGTTACTTCACCGTCTTCTCGAACGTCCGCAGCATCGCATT
>NZ_JBIIOT010000155.1:0-7117 GCF_044336785.1 Tardiphaga sp.
GGCACATAGCCGGTACCGGTGTGCCATTGCACCTGCACGTCGGTGCGCGACAGGAAGGCGAGGAAGCGGGCCACGCCCTTGTACTCCTCCGGCTTGCGGCCGGTCATCACCCACAGCGAGGCGCCGCCGATGATCGAGTTCTGCGGCGCGCCCTTGGCGTCCGGATAGTAAGGCATCGGCGCTGAGGTGAAGGCGAATTTCGCGGTGCTCTTGGCGGTCGCGTAATAGCCCGACGAGGTCAGGAACAGCGGACATTCACCGGAGCCGAAGCGCGCTTCGCTGCCATTGGCGCGGCCGGAATAGTCATAGGTCTTGTCTTTCACCAGCTCGGTCAGTGTCTGCAGATGCTTCACATGCAGCGGCGTGTTGAATTGCAGCACGGTGTCGAAGCCGTCGAGCCCGTTGGCCTTGCTGCCGATCGGCACATTATGCCAGGCAGAGAACTGTTCGATATTGGCCCAGGTCGCCCAGGCATTGGAGAAGCCACAGGTCGTGTATCCCGCGGCCTTCAGCTTCTTGGCGCTGTCGAACACTTCGGGCCAGGTCTTCGGGATCTCGGCGATGTTCGCCTTCTTCAGCGCATCGAGATTGACCCACATCACCATCGACGACGAGTTGAACGGGAAGGACAGCATCTCGCCCTTCGAGGTCGAATAGTAACCGGTGATCGCCGGCAGATAGGCGGCGGGATCGAACGGCTCGTTCGCATCCTTCATCAGTTGATAGACGGGCTTCACCGCGCCCTTGGCGCTCATCATGGTCGCGGTGCCCACTTCGAACACCTGCAAAATATGCGGTGCCGTGCCGGCGCGGAAGGCGGCGATACCGGCATTCATCGTGTCGGGATAGGCGCCCTTGAAGGTCGGCACCACCTTGTAGTCGCTCTGCGAGGCATTGAAGTCGGCGGCAAGCTTGTTGACGATGTCGTTGTTGCCGCCACTCATCGCGTGCCACCACTGGATCTCGGTCACCGCCTGCGCAGGTGCAGCAAAAGCCAGCGTGGAGGCGAACAGGGTGGCAAGCGCGTAATGGCGATTCATTCAGTTTCTCCCGGGTGCCGTCATCGTCTTTCCGCAACAAATCTGCGCCGGATGACGTGCATGCGACATTTTGACGGCGCGGATGCTAGGCGGGAAAGGGCGGCGTTGGGAAGCCGCAAAAAGTCGAACAGGGTTTGCGCTCTGTGGCCTGCCCCGCACTTAGTCTGTCATCTCCGCCTAGCGCGCAATTGCGCGCGCGGAGCGGGGATCCAGTATACGCCGGCTCTTCGGTTTTATCACAACCGTCAGTGTTTACTGGGCCGCCCGGTCAAGCCGGGCGGCGACAGTTGATGTTGATCGTCAGCGCTTGCGCTCTGTGCCGCTCACGGTTCCCTTGGCAACGAGGTCCTTGATCTGATCGGCCGAGTAACCGAACTCGGTGAGGATCTCGTCGAAGTGTTCGTTAAACTTCGGCGGCACGCGGCGAAGGCTCGCTTTGGTGCGATCGAAACGCACGGGCGAGGCGACGCCCTTGTACCAGTCCTTCTCGATGACATCGCCGCGATGCTTGGTGTGCGCATTGGCGAGCGCCTTGTCGATCGACTGCACCGGGCCGGCGGGAAGGCCGGCGCCAAGCAGGCGTTCGCACAGCGGTGCGGAATCGTGCTGTGCGAGGATCGCTTCCAGCTCGGCCCTGAGCGCATCGCGATTCACCACGCGGTCGCGGTTGCGCGCGAAGCGTTCGTCGGTGCCGAGATCCGGCTTGCCGAGTTCGCGGCACAGTTTTCGGAAGGTGCCGTCATTGCCGACGCCCATGAAGATGTTGCCGTCGCGCGCCTTGAACACGGCATAGGGCACCAGATTGGGATGCTCGTTGCCCGTGAGAGCCGGCGGCTTGCCACCGTTGTAGAAGTAGTTCGAGGTGTGCGGGTGCATGATGGCAAGGCCGGTCTCATACAACGTCGCTTCCACGAACTGTCCAAGGCCTGACTTTGCACGCTCCTGCAGCGCCATCAGAATGCCGACGCAGGCATAGAGGCCGGTGCACATATCCACGAGCGCGACACCGATACGGGTCGGGCCAGAGTCCTGCGAACCGGTGGAGGCCATCAGGCCGACCATCGACTGGATGATGGCGTCATAGCCGGGATGGCCGCCATGCGGGCCGTCGGCGCCGAAACCGGAGATGCGGCAATGGATCAGCTGCGGGAATTTTTCGCGCAGGAAATCGTTGCCGATGCCCCATTTGTCGAGGGTGCCGGGCTTGAAGTTCTCGATCATCACATCGGCGTCTTCGAGCATGCGCATCAGCACGGCGCGGCCGCCTTCGGATGCGAGATCGAGGCCGATGGAGCGCTTGTTGCGATTGGCGCCGACGAAATAGGCCGCATCCTCGTCATGGAAGGGGGGGCCCCAATCGCGGGTCTCGTCGCCGGCGGGTGGCTCCACCTTGACGATGTCAGCGCCGTGGTCGCCCAGGATCTGCGTGCAGTAGGGACCGCCGAGCACACGCGACAGATCGATCACGCGCAGGCCGGCAATGGCGCCGGGGGCTACGGGTAAGCTCATTCAATCAGCCTTCTCTTGAGTGTCGTTGTTATTATGCCAGAGAGCATCGTGAAGGCTGTCAGAGCTACCGGGCTTGGCGGCGCGCGGCAATGGGCGTCTTCGCGCAGCCGCCATGAGCGCAGGGCGAACGCAAAAGGCCCGGCAGATGCCGGGCCTTTTGGCCGATCTATCTCGCTCCGCCCTCATCCTGAGGAGCCGCGTAGCGGCGTCTCGAAGGATGGCTGCAGGCTCCGAGCCCGGCCAGCTCATGGTTCGAGACGCGCGCAAGGGCGCGCTCCTCACCATGAGGGCTAGAGATCCGCTTCTTACACGATCACCGAGCGCACTTCGATATTCCCGCGCGTGGCATTTGAATACGGGCAGACCTGATGCGTCTTCTCGACCAGAGCTTCGGCATCCGCGCGATCGACGCCCGGCAGCGAGATCGCGAGTTCGACATCGAGGCCAAACCCGCCTTCAGAGCGCGGGCCGATACCGACGGTCGCGGTGACGGCAGTGTCGGCCGGCACCTTCGGTCCGCCCTGCGAACTGACGAACTTCATGGCGCCGATGAAGCAGGCGGCATAGCCGGCTGCGAACAGCTGCTCGGGATTGTTGCCTTCGCCGCCAGCGCCGCCGAGCTCCTTCGGGGTGGCAAGCTTGACGTCGAACGTGCCGTCGGTGGTGGTCGAGCGGCCGTCACGGCCGCCGGTTGCCTTGGCGCTGGTCTTGTAGAGGACATTCACGGACATGGTGGTCTCCTTCGGGCTGTGGCGCTTGCGCGTCGTTTGTTGATGCGATCATAATTGAGCACAATTAGATTGTGCGCAATATAAAAAGAGGGGCGCGCGATTGAATTGTGCTCAACAGATCGTGAGCGGGCTTGGCTGGGACGTCGGCTCGTGACCAGATGGGGTCTGGAGATGATGATGGCGAAGAAACCGGCCCCTTCGGGCCTCCTGCAGCTCGATAACCAGATCTGCTTTGCGGTCTATTCCGCAGGCCATGCGTTCAACCGCGTGTACAAGCCACTGCTGGAGAAGCTCGGGCTCACTTATCCGCAATATCTGGCGATGCTGGTGCTGTGGGAGCGCGATCAGGTGCCGGTGAAGGAGATCGGCGAAAAGCTGTTCCTGGATTCGGGCACGCTGACACCGTTGTTGAAGCGGCTGGAGGCGGCGGGTCTGGTGAAGCGCACGCGTGGTGCGGAGGACGAGCGCACGGTGATCGTGACGCTGACCGCGCAGGGCAAGGCGCTGCGTGACAAGGCCGGCGCCGTGCCGCAGGGCATTCTCGGCGCGACGGGCTGTTCGGTGGATGAGCTGGTGGCGATGAAAGACGAGATCGTCGCGCTCAGGGATCGGCTGAACAAGGCGCTGGGGGAGTAGGCGGTCAGAGGCGTTTTCTGGCGAAGGCGCGGCCGGAATGCGATTTCAGATACGTCTCGAATGCCAGCGCGCGGTGCTTGTCCGGAAAAGCGCAGTACCAGACGAGCTGCCACGGCATGAATTTCGACGTGTGCACTGATCGGCCGGCATTATGCTCGGCGATTCGCTTTCTCAGATCGGCAGTCGCGCCGACATATTCCTGATCAGGAAACTGAATGCTCCGGATGATGTAGACGTACCACATGACGGCATTCGCCTGGGATCGTCGGAAGGGAGCGGGTAGGCAGTCAGACTAGCAAGAAACGGAGTTTCAATTTCAGTCCGTCTTCGCCCTGCGGGCTTCGCCGGACACCACGCTTCGCCAAAAGGCTCTGCGCGGCTGCGCCACGCGAAGCCTCTTGGCGAAGCGTGGTGGAGCCAGGCGGGATCGAACCGCCGACCTCTTGCATGCCATGCAAGCGCTCTCCCAGCTGAGCTATGGCCCCTGAAGCGCGACGGCCTGGGTCGGCGTCGCGCGGCAAACCCAAACCACATGTTCGGGTGGATCACAAGACCCTTGTCAGGATCTTGTCACTTAACTTTCTTCGTCGCCGCCAACGTCGCCGATGATGTCGGTCACGTCGTCATCGCCTTCGTCCTCGTCGGCGATGAAGGTCGAATCGTCGTCATCATCATCAACCGAATCGTCGGCTTCGATGTCGTCCTCGGATTCCAGCACGGCTGCCTTCTTGCCGGTGTTCTCCTCGGCATCGGCTTCCTCGAGCGACACCAACTCTTCGTTCTCGTTGGTCTCGTTCTCGTCCGTCGTGTTCGCAGGCGACGCAGCGCGCTCGGCGGCGCGGCCACGGGGCGGAGCAACAGGAGCGATCGGCACCACCTCACCGGTATAAGGCGAAATCACCGGCGTCTTGTTGAGGTCGTAGAACTTCTTGCCCGTGGTTGGGCAAATGCGTTTGGTTCCGAGGTCGGATTTGGCCACGTGCAGGTGTCCTGGGGATTTCTTGAAAAACGGTGCTTCACTTGGCTAGTTGAGACGCTCCTGTCAATAGCGGTTTGCACGAGAGTGACGGCCGCGTGACGCGCCGTGGCCCATATGCTACGAGCCCGCTTGCGCAAGGGAACAGTATTTTGAGCCATCCAGACACATCCGCCGCCCAGCCGACGCCTCTCACAGCGCGCAAAAGCGGCGCTTTGCGCGGTTCCGCACGCGTGCCCGGCGACAAGTCGATCTCGCATCGCGCGCTCATTCTCGGCGCGCTGGCGGTCGGCGAAACCCGGATCACCGGCCTGCTCGAAGGCGAGGATGTCCTGAATACCGCCAAAGCGATGCAGGCGCTTGGCGCCAAAGTCGAGCGCACCGGCGATTTTGCGTGGAAGGTCAATGGCGTAGGCGTGGCGGGCTTTGCCGAGCCAAAGGGCCCGCTGGATTTCGGCAATGCCGGCACCGGCTCGCGGCTGGTGATGGGTGCCGTCGCGGGATGTCCGATCACTGTCACATTCGACGGGGATGCCTCGCTGCGCAGCCGCCCGATGCGCCGCATCGTCGATCCCTTGGAACTGATGGGCGCGAAAGTCACCGCCTGCCAGGAAGGCGGCCGGCTGCCGCTGACCTTGCAGGGCGCCCGCGATCCGCTGCCGATCGTCTACAAGACGCCGGTGGCTTCCGCGCAGATCAAGTCTGCCGTGCTGCTGGCGGGCCTCTCGGCACCCGGCACCACCACGGTGATCGAGTCAGAGGCCAGCCGCGACCACACCGAGCTGATGCTCAAGCATTTCGGCGCCGAGATCGTCTCCGAGAAGGAAGGCGCCCACGGCCGCAAGATCACGCTCACCGGCCAGCCCGAGCTGAAGGGTGCCGACGTCGTGGTGCCGGCCGATCCGTCCTCAGCCGCCTTTCCGATGGTGGCGGCGCTGATCACGCCGGGCTCGGAGATCGAGCTCACCGACGTCATGACCAATCCTCTGCGCACCGGCCTGTTCACGACGCTCCGCGAAATGGGGGCGGATATCGAAGAGACCGATGTCCGCGGCGATGCCGGCGAGCCGATGGCCAGGTTCCGTATCAAGGCGTCGAAGCTCAAGGGCGTCGACGTGCCGCCCGAGCGTGCGCCGTCGATGATCGACGAATATCTGGTGCTGGCCGTGGCGGCATCCTTCGCCGAAGGCACGACGATCATGCGCGGCCTGCAGGAACTGCGCGTCAAGGAATCGGACCGTCTTGAAGCCACCGCCGCGATGATCCGCGTCAATGGCGTCAAGGTCGAGATCGTCGGTGACGACCTGATCGTCCACGGCACCGGCCGTGTCCCCGGCGGCGGCACCGTCGCCACCCATATGGATCACCGCATCGCCATGTCGGCCCTTGCCATGGGCTGCGCGTCGGATGCGCCGGTCACCATCGACGACACCACCTTCATCGCCACCAGCTTCCCCGACTTCATCCCGATGATGCGCCGGCTGGGCGCGGATTTTGCTTAAATACGCCGTAAGGCATCTCCAGGTACTGACACGCATATGATCATCGCCATCGACGGACCCGCCGCCTCCGGTAAAGGCACGCTCGGCAAGCGCCTGGCGAAGCATTATGGCTACCGTCACCTCGATACCGGCGTGCTGTATCGCGCGGTCGGCTTTGCGCTGCTGTCGCGCGGCATCGATTTGCATAACGAGATCGAAGCGGTTCATGCCGCCGAAAGCCTCGATCCCGAGCATTTTGGTAATCCGCTGCTGAAAACCCAGGAATCCGGCGACGCGGCCTCGATTGTCTCGGCTTTTCCGCGCGTTCGCGAGGTGCTGCTCAATTTCCAGCGCCATTTCGCCGAGGAACCGCCCGGCGCCGTGCTCGACGGCCGCGACATTGGAACCGTGATTTGCCCCGACGCCGATGTGAAGATCTATGTGGTGGCCGATCCCGTCGTCCGCGCTCGCCGACGCACGCTGGAGGCCAAGGGGCGTGGCGAGGCGGCCGATGAGGCGCTGGTCCTGGCGGACATCCTCAAGCGCGACGAGCGCGACCAGAACCGCCCCGTGGCGCCCTTGAAGCCCGCGGAAGATGCTTACTTGCTGGATAATTCTAATTTGGATATAGAAGGCGGCGTCCGGGCCGCCATCGACATTGTCGAGGCCGTCCGAGCGGGCCGGCAGCGGGTCTGATCGTCCTCTCGTCCTGAGAGGCATCCAGGCAAAACCGCCGCCGTCATT
>NZ_JBIIOT010000086.1:0-21440 GCF_044336785.1 Tardiphaga sp.
GTGGCGCTGCTCTACAGCAAAGCAAAGCGGTTGTCACCCGTCCGTCGTGAATTTTGGCGATTTTCGCTTCTTGCCTGATTCTGGGGCCTTCGGACGCGCTGCCCACAGATCGGGCCGCCGTTTTTCGGTCAGTGCCTCGGATTCGGCGAGCCGCCAGGCGGCAACCTTGGCATGGTCGCCTGACAGCAGGATATCCGGAATGGGCTGCCCCTCGAACACCTGCGGACGGGTATATTGAGGGTACTCCAGTAGGCCATGGGAGAAACTCTCGTCGGAACCGGACTCGAGCTTGCCCATCACCCCCGGCAGCAGCCGCACGCATGCATCGATCAACGTCAAAGCCGCGATTTCACCGCCAGACAGCACGTAATCGCCGATCGAGACTTCCTCGAGCTCACGGGCGTCGATGACGCGTTGGTCGATCCCCTCGAACCGGCCACAAACGATCAGCGGCCCCGGCCCGGCAGCCAGCTCCGCCACCCGCGCCTGGGTCAATGGCCGACCGCGCGGGCTCATCATCAGCCTGGGGCGCTCTTGCGCGGCATCCACCGCATCGATGGCCGCAGCCAGCACATCCGCGCGCAGCACCATGCCCGGCCCGCCGCCAGCCGGCGTATCATCGACGCTGCGATGCCTGTCTGTTGCTGATGCGCGAATATCCCGCGCCTCCAGCGACCACAGGCCAGAGGCGAGCGCGCGGCCGGCGAGGCTCACGCCGAGCGGCCCCGGAAACATCTCGGGAAAGAGCGTCAGAACGGTCGCGCACCATGGTGTCGATGTAGCAGTCATGGCTCTCCATCGCGCGTTGTGCACGGGGCGTCAAACATCAAGCTGCCGACATCTGCTCGCTGGTATCGCCGGCATCGAAAGCAGCGCGCGACGCCTTGATCTCGGCAAAGCTTCGTTCGGCCCAATCGATCAAGGTCGCCAGCGGCGCCATCGCAGAATGGCCAAGCGGCGACAGGCGATATTCGACCGCGGGTGGCTTGGTGGGAAACACGTGGCGGGTGATCAGCCCGTCGCGCTGCAGGTCTCGCAAGGACTGCGTCAGCATGCGCTTGGAAATATCCGGCACGGCGCGGTGCAGCTCGCTGAAGCGACGCGGCTTGGCCGCCAGCGCCACCAGCAACAGCGAGGTCCATTTATCGCCGATACGATCCAGCACATTACGGACCGGGCAGGCTTCGGCATCAAAACCTTGCGCCTGCCATTCCTCGAAACGGGTCGCCAAAGAGGCATCATGGGGCATCGGCGGGTTCCTTTCGGCAGAAGCAGGGCACTTCAAAGTAACCTGGCGAGAAAAACCTGCCTCCTTACGGAAGCGACAGACGGTCTCTATTCAAGACCAGTCATCAATTAGAGACCTTACAGGATCCTGCCATGTCGAACCACCGTATTCTCGTCACCGCCGCCGGCGGCCAGCTCGGCCGCCTCACCATCGATGCGCTGCTCAAGCTGGTGCCGGCCAGCCAGATCGTCGCCGGCCTGCGCGATCCCGCCAAGGGCACCGACCTCACCGCCAAGGGCGTGACCGTGGTCGCGGCCGATTACAGCAAGCCGGAGACACTGGACACAGCCTTCAAGGGCATCGACCGGTTGTTGCTGATCTCCTCGAACGAGCTGGGCCAGCGCGCCACGCAGCACAACAATGCGATCACCGCGGCCAAGAAGGCCGGCATCAAGCTGATCGCCTATACAAGCGTGCTGCTTGCCGATAAGTCGCCGCTGGGGCTTGCCGAAGAACATCGCCAGACCGAGGCGGCGCTGCGGGCCTCCGGCGTTCCCTTCGTGCTGTTGCGCAATGGCTGGTACACCGAGAATTACGCGGCTTCGATCCCGGCGGCGCTGGCACATGACGCGCTGATCGGCAGCGCCGGCGAGGGACGCATTTCGTCCGCCGCACGTGCCGACTATGCCGACGCAGCGGCGATTGTGCTCACTGCGACCGAGGATCAATCCGGCAAGGTCTATGAACTCGCGGGCGATGATTTCTATACGCTGGCAGGCTTCGCTGCGGAGATCACCAAACAGTCGGGCAAGACGGTGCCGTTCGTGAACATGCCGGAAGCCGATTTCAAGGGCGCGCTGCTCGGCGCGGGCCTGCCCGAAGGGCTCGCCGAATTGCTGGCGAATTCGGACGCGGCTGCAGCCAAGGACACGCTGTTCGACGACAGCCGCACGCTGAGCAAGCTGCTCGGACGACCGACGACGCCGTTTGCGGAGACGATCAAGGCTGCGCTGAAAGTGTAGGTTTGGGCGCTCGCCACAAATACAGCCTGGTCCCCTTGCCCTTTGGGGAGAAGGCTAGGCAGAGGGGTGCCACAAGCTCGATCGGAGTGTGTGGCTCCCCTCTCCCGCCGCAAAGATGCGGCGACCTCTCCTCGTTGAGAGAGGTGAAGAAAGCTTCAGCTATCCGCCGCGTCCGGCCCGTCGCCGACGATTTCGCCGGGCATTTCGATCACGACCTTGCCGCCCGCGATATCGACCGTCGGCACCACGGCATCGGTGAACGGCAGCAGCAGCGTCGGCCCCGAGGGCGGCGCGATCTCGATGATGTCGCCGGCGCCGAAATCATGCATGGCAACCACACGGCCGATCGCCTCGCCCGCGGCATTCACCGCAGCGAGTCCGATCAGGTCGGCGTGGTAATACTCACCATCTTCGGTGTCGGGCAGCGCATCGCGCGCAATATAGAGTTCGACGCCATTGAGGCGGGCGGCGGCATCGCGGTCGGCGACGCCTTTCAGCGTCGCCACCAGATGGCCCTTGGCCTCACGGACATTGTCGATCTCGATGGTCCGCTTGCCGTCCTTGGTGGCAAGCGGCCCGTAGTCGAGCACGGCATAGGGATCTTCGGTGAAGGTCCACAGCCGGACCTGACCGCGCACCCCATGCGGCGCGCCGATGCGCGCGACGCAGATTTGCGCGGTGGTCATGGTCGCTTACTTACTTGGCTTCGGCAGCCTTGCGCTCCTTGCGCGGCACGGCCTTCTCGGGATTGTTGCGGGCTTCGCGCTTCTGGACACCGGCGGCATCGAGGAAACGGGCCACGCGATCCGACGGCTGCGCGCCCTTGGCGAGCCAGGCCTTGACCTTCTCGAGGTCGAGCTTCAGGCGCAGCTCGTTGTCCTTGGCGAGCAGCGGATTGAAGTAGCCGAGACGCTCGATGAAGCGACCATCGCGCGGGAAGCGCGAGTCGGCGACGACGACGTGATAGACGGGACGCTTCTTGGTGCCTGCGCGGGCGAGGCGGATAACGACGGACATGGGATTCTCCTAAGTGTTCGTTCGAATTAAAATTTGGACGTCATTGCGAGGAGCACTTGCGACGAAGCAATCCAGACTTTGCGCGTTGCCTTCTGGATTGCTTCGCTGCGCTCGCAATGACGGCTGATGGGTTCGTGTCTCATTTCTTTTTCCCGAAACCGGGAAAGCCGCCGAGACCCGGCAGCGTTGGTTTGCCCAGACCTTGCAGGCCCGGGAAATTCTTTGGCAGTTCAGGCAATGCGCCCGGCCCCTGCGGCAGCTTTTCGGCCATCGCCTTGACCTGCTCGGGCGACGGCATGCCGCCACCACCACCGAAGCCCATGGCCTGGGCGAGGCCGGCCATCGGGCCGCGCTTGCCGGAGCCCATGGCCTTCATCATGTCGGCCATGTTCCGGTGCATCTTCAGCACCTTGTTGACTTCCTCGACCTTGAGGCCGGCGCCCGCAGCGATGCGCTTCTTGCGGCTGGCCTTGAGGATGTCGGGCGACTTGCGCTCCTGACGCGTCATCGAATCGATGACGGCGATCTGGCGCTTGACGATCTTGTCGTCGAGACCGGCGGCGGCGATCTGGTTCTTCATCTTGGCGATGCCGGGCATCATGCCCATGAGACCAGAGAGACCGCCCATATTGGTCATCTGGATCAGCTGTTCGCGCATGTCGTTGAGGTCGAACTGACCCTTGCGCATGCGCTCGGCGGTGCGCGCTGCCTTCTCGGCATCGATGCTGGCGGCGGCCTTCTCGACCAGCGACACCACGTCGCCCATGCCGAGGATACGGCCGGCGATGCGGCTCGGATGGAAATCTTCCAGCGCATCGGTCTTTTCACCGGTGCCGATCAGCTTGATCGGCTTGCCGGTGACGGCGCGCATCGACAGCGCGGCGCCGCCGCGGCCGTCGCCGTCCACGCGGGTCAGCACGATGCCAGTGAGGCCGACGCGCTCATTGAAGGAGCGCGCGAGATTGACGGCGTCCTGGCCGGTCAGCGAGTCCGCGACCAGCAGCACTTCATGCGGATTGGCGGTCGACTTGATGGTCGCCGCTTCCTGCATCATGTCTTCGTCGAGCGTGGTGCGGCCGGCGGTGTCGAGCAGCACGACGTCGTAACCGCCGAACTTCGCAGCTTCGATCGCCCGCTTGGCGATGTCCGCAGGCTTCTGGCCGGCGACGATCGGCAGCGTCGGCACATCGAGATCGCGGCCAAGCACCGCGAGCTGCTCCATGGCGGCTGGGCGATAGACGTCGAGCGAGGCCATCAGCACCTTGCGCTTGTCGCGCTGGGTGAGGCGGCGGGCGAGCTTTGCGGTGGTGGTGGTCTTACCGGAGCCCTGCAGACCGACCATCATGATGGCGACCGGCGGGACCGCGTTGAAATCGAGACCGCCCTCACCGTCGTCGCCGAGCGTCTTGACCAGCTCGTCATGAACGATCTTGACGACCATCTGGCCGGGCTTGACCGACTTGACGATGGTGGCGCCAACGGCCTGTTCGCGGACACGATCGGTGAAGGAGCGGACGACTTCGAGCGCGACGTCGGCCTCGAGCAGCGCCCGGCGCACTTCGCGCATGGCGGAATCGACATCGGCCTCCGACAGCGCACCGCGCCCGGTGAGCTTATCGAGAATTCCGCCAAGCCGTTCCGACAGATTGTCGAACATCGCGTACCGCTTCCCAATGCCATTTCTGATCAAATGGCGACGAACAAAACACTTTCGCGCCCGAGGGCGCATCGCGCTGTCGGGCGTTGACCTCCGGCCTCTGGGACCGGTCGGCGGGTCGAAAAGAAGACTTTCCGAGAATATGGCGGGTTTAATGACGGGGAATGGCCGGGAAGTCAATCTCCGGGGAGGGAACCTGAGCGTGTGGAACGGCCGAAAAGGTGTTATAATGCGTGTATCACGGGGTTACGGCGCCATGAAATATGTCAGTCTTGCAGATGCCCGAGCCAATATGGCCGCCTTGCTTGACGAGGTCGAGCGGGGAGAGACGGTAGCTATCAACCGCGAGGGTCGATCTCTCGACACGAGCGATAACTGGGATGAGGCACGTCGAGAGCGAGCCCGAGAAGCGGTTGAGCAGCTTCGCGAAATGAGGAAGACCGCGCCGCGAGCGACAGTAGAAGAAATTCTCCAGTGGCGTGACGAAGGGCGGCGTTACTGACATGCCATTCGTCTTGGACGCCTCGGTCGCACTCGGCTGGTGTTTCCTGGACGAACGGCAGGATTTGATCCGCCGCGTCGAGGATATGCTGGAAAGCGATCAAGCCTATGTCCCTTTGATCTGGTGGTTCGAGATCCGGCAGGCCGCACTCATGGGTTTGCGACGCCAGCGCGTATCCCTCGAGAGGGTGTTCGATTTTCTCGCCGTCGTGAAAAGAACCGAAGTCGTCGTTGCGCCGCTTCCCGTGTCGAGCGTTGTGTTCGAACTTGCCCGCCGACACCAGCTCTCCTTTTACGACGCCGCCTATCTCGAACTCGCCCATCGAGAGAGCCTCGCCCTCGCCACCCTCGATCACGCTTTGGTGCGTGCCGCCGCGGCCGAAGGTGTGGCACTGATCGCTGCGTGATACACGGCCCGCCATGACTATCTCCCGCCGCAAGCTTCTCGCCTCCATCGGCGCCGTCACCGCCACGGCCGGTGTTTCGGCTTTCTGGATTTCCCGCATGCCCAATTACACCGGCCCGGTCTCCGATCACTTCGACGGCAAGGTCTTTTTCGATCCCGACGGCGTGCCACCGAAGTCGCTGGGCGAGGTGCTGCGCTGGCAGTTCGGCGGCGGCCGCAAGCGGGAGGTGTGGCCGGACTGGGTGGACAACGAATTTGCCGATACGCCACCGGCCAAAGTCGAGAGCGGCGTGCGGCTCTCCTATGTCGGCCATGCCTCCTGGCTGATCCAGACGGCGGGGATCAACATCCTGTTCGATCCGGTGTGGTCGGAGCGCGTGTCTCCTTTCTCCTTTGCGGGGCCACAGCGCCACAATGCGCCGGGCATCGCCTTCGACAAACTGCCGAAGATCGATGTCGTATTGGTCTCGCACGGGCATTACGACCATCTCGATCTTCCGACACTGTCGAAGCTGCAGGCTGCGTTCGCACCGCGGGTGATCACGCCGCTCGGCAATGACGTCACGATGACAAGCGGCGACAGCGCCATCAAGGCCGAGGCCTATGACTGGGCCGATCGCGTCGAACTCGGCAACGGACTTGCCGTGACGCTGGTGCCCACGCGGCACTGGACCGCGCGCGGGCTATGGGATCGCAACCGGTGCCTATGGGCGAGCTTCGTGATCGAGACGCCGGCAGGCAAACTCTACATCGTCGGCGACAGTGGATATGGCGATGGCGGACACTTCCGCCGCGTGCGCGAGGCGCATGGCGAGATCCGGCTCGCGATCCTGCCGATCGGCGCCTATGAGCCGCGCTGGTTCATGAAAGACCAGCACATGAATCCGGAAGATGCAGTGAAGGCGCTGAATGACTGCGGCGCGCAACAGGCGCTGGCGAGTCATCACTCGACGTTCCAGCTGACGGATGAGGCAATCGACGGGCCGGTGAAGGGGCTTGCAGAAGCGCTGGTGGCGGCGGAGATGCCGAAGGACAAATTCGTGGCGCTGAAGCCAGGGCAGGTGTTCGAGATTTAACGCGTCATTGCGAGCGAAGCGAAGCAATCCAGAACGCAACAAGGCTGGATTGCTTCGTCGCTACGCTTCTCGCAATGACGGAGTGTTCCTGCTGACGGAGCCTTACTACTTCGGCTTGATGTCCCAGCTCACGCTGACATTCACCCGCAAGACTTCCTCGCCCTGTGCCACGGGTGCCGATGCGAAATCGGCAGCGGCCTTGCGCAGCATCATGGGCGCCGGTGGCGGGTTGGCGCCGTCTTCTGAAATGCTGATCGGCGCGCCCAGCGTGACACCCGCGGCTTTCGCATAGAGCTCGGCCTTGCGGCGTGCATCGGCGACCGCCTGGGTACGCGCTTCATCGAGCAGCTCGGACGCCTTGGTGACGATAAAATTGATGCCGCCGACTTCGTTGGCGCCGGCCGTCACCAGCGTGTCGATGGTGCCAGCGACCTTGGTCACGTCACGCACGCGAATGGTCACGCGATTGCTGGCGCGATAGCCGGTGACGACATTCGGTCCGGGATTGGGCCGCTGCTGCTGCGCATATTGCGGAAACAGCGACAGCCGCGAGGTCTGCAGGTCCTTCTCCGCGATGCCGGCGCCCTTCAGCGCGGCCAGCACCTTGGCCATGGCAGCGTTGTTCGCATCGGATGCCTCGCGCGCCGTCTTGGCATCGCTGGTGACGCCGCCATCGACGAGCGCGAGATCCGGCGGCACCGAGACGGTGCCTTCACCGGACACGGTGATCATGGGTGGGGTCGGCGCCTGCGCGAATGCAGGTGTGGCGATGAGGGCGATGCCGAGAGCGGCAAGTGTCAGATAATTTTTCATGCTGGGTTTGTCGGAACCGTCCAAGGCTTCTTTATGGCCAGACTAGCGCCGATCATTTCAGCGGTACGAACACGTTGATGACCAGCTTGTCTTCCGCGGTCTTCAGCGGATCGGTCATGTATTCCTCTATGAACGTGTCTTTCGCTTCCAGCTTCTTGTCGTCGAGGTGATTGGTGATCGCCTCATAGGTGTTATCCATATTGTCGTAGGAGCCGCGATGGACGAATTTCAGCGCCTTGCCTTCCGGCGACTTGCCCATGCTCATGCCCTTCGGCAGGTTCTTCAGCTCCTGATCGACCGGCATTTCGGCAAAGAAGGTGAAGCCGGTGTCGTCGGTGGAGGTGTAGACGATCAGCGGATTGCCCGATGACTTGACCTTCTGCTTGTCGAGGAAGGTCGTCAGCTGCTTGAACGCATCCATCAGCGTGTCGAAGGCGGAATCCCAGTTGGCCTTGCCGGTGAATGTCAGCACCTGCCGGGATGTCAGCGTATTCTCCTCGCCGAACGGATCGGCGGTCTGAACCGGAGCTGGCGTCGCCGCGGCAGCCGGGGGAGCCGGCGTGGCGGGGGCAGCCGGCGTTGCCGGTACCTCTGCGGCAGCAGGCGGCGTCGCGGGCGCGGCAGGAGCCGCTGGCGTTGCCGGTGCAGCGGGAGCGGCCGGGGTCGGCGCCGGGGCTGACGGCGTGGGTGTCGTCTCGGCGGGCTTCGTCTCCGCAGGCGGTGTGGCGGGAGGCGACTGCGCCCAGCTTGCTGTGTTCAGCGACAGCGCGGCAGCCGAGGTCAGCGCGGCGGCAGTGGCGAAGCGGGACAGGGAGCGGAACATGCGGGAAGTCTCCAATGGCAGCCGGCACGGCGAATAGATACCGATGGTACCATGCGTCGCCAATGGCCGCACTGGCCATTGCAGCCCGTCTCGCCATATAAAGCAGGCAACATCAGGACAAGACATGAGCGCGCTGGCCAACCACTCCTTCGCCAAGATGAACGGCATCGGCAACGAGATCGTCGTGATCGACATGCGGGACACCGCAGCCCCGATCACCCCGGCCGACGCGCGCGCCGTGGCCGGCCCAGCCGGCATCGCCTATGACCAGCTGATGGTGCTGACCAAGCCGCGCCTGCCCGGCACCGAGGCCTTCGTCTCCATCTACAACAATGACGGATCCGAGGCCGGCGCCTGCGGCAACGGCATGCGCTGCGTGGCGCGACAGACTTTTGCGGATAGCGACAAGACCGGCCTCACCTTCGAAACCCGTGCCGGGCTGATCAATTGCTGGCGCGGGACGGATGGCGAGACCTTCACCGTCGACATGGGCATCCCGAAGTTCGGCTGGCAGGACATTCCGCTGGCGGAGGAATTTCGCGACACCCGCGGCATCGAGCTGCAGATCGGCCCGATCGACGCACCGATCCTGCACACGCCGTCGGTGGCCAGCATGGGCAATCCACATGCGATCTTCTGGGTGGATGACATCCAGGCCTACGACCTCGCACGCTTCGGGCCGTTGCTGGAGAATCACCCGATCTTCCCGGAGCGCGCCAATATCACCCTCGCCCATATCGTGGACCGCGAGCATATCGTGATGCGGACCTGGGAACGCGGCGCCGGCCTCACCAAGGCCTGCGGCACCGCCGCCTGCGCCACCGCCGTTTCCGCCGCCCGCCTGCGCCGCACCGAGCGCAAGGTGCATATGACGCTGCCCGGCGGCGAGCTCGTGATCGACTGGCGCGAAGGTGACGATCACGTGCTCATGACCGGCGGCGCGACGTTCGAATATGACGGCACGTTCGATCCGGCGCTGTTCGCTTGAGAGCGCTCTTTGCAGGGTGGGCACGCTTCGCTTTGCCCACCCTGCAGGTCACGTCATCCGACATCAGTCCAGCTTCTCGCCCGACGCATATTCCTCGGCGCGCTTGAAGGCCGGACGCGCGGCGCAGCGATCGAGATAACGGTCGAAGGCCGGGCGTGACGGCACCATCTTGAACAGGCGGATCGCAAAGTTCAGGCCGGAACCGATGGCGATATCGGCCGCCGAAAACTGCTCGCCGAGAATCCACGGACCTTCTTCGAGGGCGGCTTCAAGCACGTCGAACACCCGCTGCGAATCGCCCCAGCCGGCAGCAACCGTGCTCATTTCCATCTTGGTCGCGATCTGGGCGATCGCCGGCTCGATGCAGCTCGGCGCGAAGAACAGCCAATAGAGGAATTTGGCGCGGTGCGAATCGCCGAGCGGCGGCGCCAGCTTTGCGTCGGGATAGCGCTCGGCGACGTAAGCGCAGATCGCAGCCGCTTCTGCCATGGTGGCCTCGCCATCCTGCAGCGCGGGCACCTTGCCCATCGGATTCACTTCGAGGAATTCCAGCGTGCGCTGCGAGCCCTTCTGGATGTCGATCAGCACGCGCTCATAGGGAACACCGGTCTCTTCCATCAGCCACAGCGCAGTGAACGATCGCGAACGCGGCGACCAGTAGAGTTTCATCATCGGAGACCTCCCGTTTTTGAGACGATTGTTCTGGGGGGATTCGATGACGGGTGCAAGACGTCCTCGGTTGTCGTCACCCGGCTCGACCGGGTGACCCAATAGACTCCCATATTTGCGCTTTATCTAAAATGCTTGAGTTTACTGGATCGCCCGGTCGAGCCGGGCGATGACAAGAATTCTCGTGGCGCAAAAAGAAAAGCCCCCGCGACATGATCGCGAGGGCTTCGTTGTTAGCTCAGCGTGTCCGCTTATTCAGCGGCCTGCAGCATCGGCTTTTCCGCGACGTCGTAACGGTCGGCGTTCATCACCTTGGTCCATGCCTTGACGAAGTCCTTTGCGAACTTCTGCTTGGCATCGGAGGTCGCGTAGACTTCGGCGAGCGCGCGGAGCTGCGAATGCGCGCCGAAGATCAGATCGACGCGGGTCGCGGTCCACTTGGCGGCCCCGGTCTTGCGATCGCGGCCCTCATGCACGCCGTCGGCGTTCGGCGACGACCACACGGTGCCCATGTCGAGCAGGTTGACGAAGAAGTCGTTCGTCAGCGTGCCGACCTTGTCCGTGAAGACGCCATGCTTGCTGTCGCCGGCATTGGCACCGAGGACACGCAGGCCACCGACCAGAACCGTCAGTTCCGGCGCCGTCAGCTTCAACAACTGCGCACGATCGACCAGCGCTTCTTCCGGGATCATGAACTGATGCACGCCGCGGATATAGTTGCGGAAGCCATCGGCACGCGGCTGCAGCGGCCCGAACGATTCCACATCGGTCTGCTCTTGCGAGGCATCCGTGCGACCGGGCGTGAACGGCACCGTCACGGTGACGCCGGCATCCTTGGCCGCCTTCTCGACGGCGGCGCTGCCACCGAGCACGATCAGATCGGCGATCGACACCTTCTTGCCGAACTCCTTCTGGATCGTCTCCAGCTTGCCGAGCACGGTCTGGAGTTGGTCGGGCTGGTTAACCTCCCAGTCCTTCTGCGGGGCGAGACGGATACGCGCACCATTGGCGCCGCCGCGCTTGTCGGAACCACGGAAGGTGGACGCCGAACTCCAGGCGGTGGAAACGAGCTGCGACACCGTGAGGCCGGAGGCGAGGATCTTCGCCTTCAGGTCCGCGATGTCCTTGTCGCCGATCACTTCATGATCGAGCGCAGGCACGCGGTCCTGCCAGATCAGTTCTTCCTTCGGCACCAGCGGGCCGAGATAGCGCTGGATCGGGCCCATGTCGCGGTGGGTGAGCTTGAACCAGGCACGCGCGAAGGCATCCGCGAACTCATCGGGATTCTCGTAGAAGCGGCGCGAGATCTTCTCATAGGCCGGGTCGGTCTTCAGCGCGATATCCGAGGTCAGCATCGACGGCACATGGCGCTTCGACTTGTCATGGGCATCCGGCACGCTGTTGGCACCGGCACCATTCTTAGGAATCCACTGATGCGCGCCGCCGGGGCTCTTGGTGAGCTCCCAGTCGTAGCCGAACAGATTCCAGAAGAAGTTGTTGCTCCACTTGGTCGGCGTCGAGGTCCAGATCACTTCGAGGCCGCTGCCGATGGCGTCGGCGCCGATGCCGGTGCCATGCTTGCTCTTCCAGCCGAGACCCTGGTCCTCGATGGCCGAGCCTTCGGGATCGACGCCCACCAGCGACGGATCGCCGGCGCCATGGGTCTTGCCGAAGGTGTGGCCGCCGGCGATCAGCGCCACGGTCTCTTCGTCATTCATCGCCATGCGGCTGAAGGTTTCGCGGATGTCCTTGGCCGAGGCCATCGGGTCGGGATTGCCGTTCGGGCCTTCCGGATTGACGTAGATGAGGCCCATCTGCACGGCGCCGAGCGGCTCGGCGAGTTCGCGCTCGCCGCTATAGCGTTCGTCGCCCAGCCAGGTGCCTTCCGGACCCCAATAGAGTTCTTCCGGCTCCCAGGTGTCGGCACGGCCGCCGGCGAAGCCGAAGGTCTTGAAGCCCATGGATTCCAGCGCGACGTTGCCGGTGAGGATGTAGAGGTCGGCCCAGGAGAGCTTCTGGCCGTATTTCTGCTTGATCGGCCACAACAGGCGGCGCGCCTTGTCGAGATTGACGTTGTCGGGCCACGAATTCAGCGGCGCGAAACGCTGCTGTCCGCCGCCGGCGCCGCCGCGACCGTCGGTGGTGCGATAGGTGCCGGCCGAGTGCCAGGCCATGCGGATGAAGAACGGGCCGTAGTGGCCCCAATCGGCCGGCCACCACTCCTGCGAATCCGTCATCAGGGCCGTCAGGTCCTTGATCACGGCATTGAGGTCGAGGCTCGCGAATTCCTTGGCGTAGTCGAAATCCTTGCCGAGCGGATCGGCCGACGGATGGATGGCGTGCAGCACGCCTATATCCAGATGCTCCGGCCACCAGTCACCATTGCGACGACCCTTGGGATTCGGACCTTTGCCCGCGGCGCCATGGCCCATCGGGCACTTGCCGGCTTCATCAGTCTTCGCACTCATGTTTCTCTCCTTGGCTTCGGAGAGCGGATTTGGGCGACACCGACAGCCGGATCGCCCCGCAAAACCGCTCAATCTTCCAAAAGCTGTATCTTTTCAATGGCCTGACGAATTCCGCGACAGGCGAGCCCATCATGGCGGATGTTCGTGACGAGAGATTGGAAGACTTCTTAGATCAGGTCCAGTCGAATTGTCTTAGGCCATCGATCAGTTTATCTGATGGGCCATGATCACCCTGCGCCAGCTTCGCTATCTCTCCGCCCTCGCCAAACACGGCCATTTCGGCCGCGCCGCCGATGCCTGCGCCGTGACCCAGCCAGCGCTGTCGATGCAGATCCGCGACCTCGAACGGACGCTGGGTGTGCAGGTCGTGGAGCGCCGGCCGGGCGAGGTGATCCTCACCGATGTCGGCCGCGAGGTGGCGCGGCGCGGCGAGGACGTGCTGGCGGCCTCGCGCGATCTCGTCGATTTCGCGCGCCATCGCGGCGGCGTGCTGACAGGGCGGCTGACACTCGGCGTCATCCCCTCGCTGGCGCCTTATCTGTTGCCGCGGATTTTGCCGACACTACAAAAGCAGTTTCCGGAATTGCGGCTGGAACTGCGCGAGACCCAAACACGGCAACTGATCGACGATGTAAAGAGCGGCACGCTGGATGCCGCGATGCTGGCACTGCCACTTGCCGAGACCGAGATCGAAACGCTGAAGCTGTTCGACGATACGTTCCTGCTGGCGGTGCCGGCCGACGATGCGCGGCCTCTCGAGCAGCGCATCAAGGCGTCGGAGATCGATCAGAGCCGGCTGATCCTGCTGGAAGACGGCCACTGCCTGCGCGACCAGGCGCTCGCCTTTTGCGCCACTGCGCGGGGCGGCATGACCGCAGCGGGCACGGCCTTTGCGGCATCGAGTCTATCAACCGTGATCCAGATGGTGGCGAGCGGCTATGGCGTGACGCTGATCCCGCAGATCGCCGCCGATGTGGAGCAGCGCGACACGCGCGTCAAATTCCTGCGTCTCGAAAATCCGCAGCCCGGCCGCACGATCGGACTGGCGTTCCGCAAGACGTCGCCGCGCAAGGCTGATTTCGCGGCGCTCGGCGATGCGGTGAAGGATTGTATGGCAGGGTAAAACTTACTGCCGTCATTGCTACGGGTGTCAGTCCCCACTTGTCATCACCCGCGACAGCGGGTGATCCAGTAACCGACGTCGATTCAAGATCAACGCAGGTATCGACTGGGTCGCCCGGTCGAGCCGGGCGACGACAAATGCCAGCGGGGATCAGACGACTATCGATATGTCGCTCAGCTCTTCTGCTTCGCGATCACCTTGTCCTTGATGCCGTCATAGGTCTTTTCCGGCACGATCTTCTTCTGCACGAGTTCGTCCTTGCCCTTATACGGCCGGCCTTTGACGATGGCTGCCGAATAGGCCTTGCCGATGCCCGGCAATGCTTCGAGGGCTTCGGGAGTTGCAGAATTGAGATCGACGAGATCGGTCTTCGTGGACGCGGCACCGGTCGTTGCAGCGGGAGCTGCTGCCTTCGGCGCGGCGACGGGCGCCATCTTGTTGGTGGCTGCAGGAGCTGTCTGCGGCGCCTGCGCCATGGATGGCGATGCGGCGAGCATGCCAAGCGAGAGAGCGGCGGCAGTCAGAGTAGCAAGCTTGAGGTAGCGCATCGGTTTGTCCCTCCAGGACAGTTAAGTAACAAACCGATTGAGCTGCTCATTCATGGCGGCGCCGTGGCGCCAAAATGAACCGCAGATAAAAGCCGAAGATTATTTTTGATAGTAAAACTCCGCCCCTCATGGTGAGGAGGCGCGCAGCGCCGTCTCGAACCATGAGCTAGCGTGGCTCCGAGCCCGCGACCATCCTTCGAGACGCCGCTGCGCGGCTCCTCAGGATGAGGGACGGAGAAGCGAGCTGGGATTACTGTTCCGAGCAAGTCCAGCCAAAAATACCCCATCGCTTTATGAGTCAGACTCTCAGGATGAGGACTGGGAGTTAACGACCCGCCTTCAGCGCCTTCTCGATCTCCGGCATCAGGACCTTCGCGAGATTGTCCTGATTGATGCCACCGACAAGCTTGTAGGCGATCCTGCCGTCGCGGCCGACAACGAAGGTTTCGGGGACGCCATAGACGCCCCATTCGATCGAGCCCCGGCCATTGCCATCGACACCGACGATGCCGAACGGATTGCCATAGCGGCCGAGGAAGCGCCGGGCATTGTCGGCGGCATCCTTGTAGTTGATGCCGACCATCTGCAGCCGCGCATCCTTGCCGAGTTCGGTGAGGATCGGCGCCTCGTCATGACATGGCACGCACCACGACGCCCAGACATTGACGACGCTGACCTTGCCGATGAAAGCCGCGGGATCGAGGCCGGGGATTGGCATGCCCTTCTCGTTGAGCCCTTGCAGCGCCGGCAATGCGGTCTGCGGCGCCTGCCGTCCGATCAGGGCTGACGGCAATTTCGCGGGATCAGCGCCAAGGCGAAACCAGAACAGGGCTGCAAGTGCCGCGAAGATCACCAGCGGCAGGGCCAGCACCCAGCGGCGCTTCGGGGCTGCGGTTGCGACGTCGCTCATTTCAGATCCGTGGCGCTACGGCCGGAGCGACGCCCGATGCCGGCTTCTTCCAGCGCATGCAGGCGCGCGCGCACGCGTCGGTGATCGATGGCGATCCAGATGATGAGGATCAACACCACGGCGGCGACCAGCACGTAGGAGGTGATGATGAAGGAGGCGTAGGGACCGAGCGAGATCATGGCAGGGCCACCGGCTTCGAAGCTTGCAACATTTGCAGCGACCGCAGGCGGCGGCGCAGGATCTCGTTACGCATGGCGGCGAGATGCAGCGTAATGAACAGCAGCGAGAAGGCCACGGCCATGATCAGCAGCGGATACAGGAACGATTTGTCGAGGGCGGAGCCGCCCATGCGAATGACTGACGCCGGCTGATGCAGCGTATTCCACCAGTCGACCGAGAATTTGATGATCGGAATGTTGATGGCACCCACCAGCGTGAGGATGGCCGCAGCACGCGCCGCGCGCGATGGATCCTCGACGGCGCGCCACAGCGCCATCAGGCCGAGATACATCAGGAACAGGATCAGCACCGAGGTGAGCCGGGCATCCCATTCCCAATAGGTGCCCCACATCGGCCGTCCCCAGAGCGAGCCGGTGACCAGCGCAAGGAAGGTGAAGGCCGCACCGATCGGGGCGGCCGCCTTGGCCGCCACATCGGCGAGCGGATGGCGCCACACCAGCGTGCCCAGCGACGCCACGGTCATGACGCCCCAGACGAACATCGACAGCCAGGCATTGGGCACATGGATGAACATGATCTTGACGGTGGCGCCCTGCTGATAGTCGTCGGGCGCCAGTGCGGCCTGATACAGGCCGACGATCAGCAGCACGGCGGTGAGCATCGCCAGCCACGGCAGAACGCGGGTGGCGAGGGACAGGAACCGGGTCGGATTGGCGAGTTCGGTCAGCGTCATACTGTTTCCACTAGTCGCGGGCGCGCTCGCGATCAATGCAACTTATTCTCATTCATTTGTCGTTGCCACGGATTGACGCCGATCAATCCCACGGATTGAGCCAGGTCAATCCATGCCGTGACGCAAGCTTGCTGCCGCGGCGAATGGTCCGATCACCAGAGACGCCAGCGAAATCGCACAGAGAATTGAAAACGGCGTTCCGAACGACATCGTGCCCTGCTCGACAATGGCGGCATTCGAGGCGGCCACGCCAAAAATCAGCACCGGAATCGAGAGCGGCAGCACCAGCACCGCCAGCAGCAGCCCGCCGCGCTGCAGCGTGACCGCCAGCGCCGCGCCGATCATGCCCGTGAAGGTCAGCGCGGGGGTGCCGACCAGCAGCGTTAGCGCCACGGCGGCAGTGGCCGAGGCGTCGAGATTCAGCAGCAGGCCGAGCACCGGTGTGGCCACGACCAGCGGAACGCCGGCCGCCAGCCAGTGCGCGAGCGCCTTGGCAGCGCAAGTGAATTCCAGCGGCGTCCGGCTCATCAGGATGAGGTCGAGCGAGCCGTCGTCGTGATCGGCCATGAACAGGCGATCAAGGGTGAGGAGGCTCGCCAGCAGCGCGCCGAGCCAGAGAATCGCGGGCCCGAGCCGGGCCAGCAGGTTGAGGTCGGGGCCAATGGCAAAGGGCATCAGCACGACGACGGTGAGGAAAAACAGCACGCCGATCAACGCACCACCGCCGACACGGAGGGCAATTTGAATGTCACGACGGATCAAAGAACCGAGAGCACTCACGCCACGCCCCCGATCCGCAGCTCCCGCGCCGCGATCCCGAGCGGCGTATGCGTCGCGGCCATGATCAGGCCGCCAACGGCCAGATGTGCCGTCATCAGCCCCGCAAACACCTTCTGGCTGCCGGCATCGAGCGCCGATGTCGGCTCATCCAGCAGCCAGATCGGGCGTTTCACCGTCAGCAGCCGGGCGATCGACAGCCGGCGGCGCTGGCCGGCGGAGAGGAAGCCGGCCGGCAGGTGTGCGGCATGGCCGAGGCCGACGGCCTCCAGGCTCGCCGCGGGCTCTGTCGCCACCCCGCCCAGAAAATCCGCCCAGAACCCCAGGTTTTCCACGACGGTCAGAGCCGGTTTCATGGCGTCGCGGTGGCCGAGATAATGCGCCTGCTCGGCCACGCTCAGCTCGGAATCGCCGCCCGCCAGCGTCATCTGGCCGCCGGACGGCGCAATCAGCCCGGCAATCAGCCGCAACAGCGACGTCTTGCCGGCGCCATTGGGGCCGACGACCGCCACCGCCTCGCCCGACCTCACCTCGAAATCGAGACCCGCAAATACTTCGCGGCCAGCGCGTATGCATCGCAATTCATGGCCAGCCAGCCGCATCATCACCTGTCCACTATCCTCTGGTGTAGCTGCATATCCCTCCGCGTTGTTGCATCATTTCGCAGAGCTGCAAACGATTGCCGCAGTGGCAGATGTTCTAGAAACATTCTATATAACCTGTGCATTGATGCAGCACACAATCGGCCCGCAAGCGAACTGGCCATGTCCGCCGATGGTGTTCGACGCCCCGCCCGGGACGTCTCTCGCTTGAAATTGGGACGCCTTCACATGACCTCACTCGACAGCTTCAAGTGCCGCAAGACCCTCAAGGTCGGCACCAAATCTTACGTCTATTACAGCCTGCCTCTGGCCGAGAAGAACGGCCTCACCGGCATCTCGAAGCTGCCCTATTCGATGAAGGTCCTGCTGGAGAACCTGCTGCGCAACGAAGACGGCCGCAGCGTCAAGAAGGCGGACATCGTTGCCTTTTCGAAATGGGTGAAGAAGCGCAAGCTCGAGCATGAAATCTCGTTCCGCCCTGCCCGCGTGCTGATGCAGGATTTCACCGGCGTGCCGGCCGTGGTCGATCTCGCCGCCATGCGCAATGCGATGCAGGCGCTCAAGGGCGATCCCAAGAAGATCAATCCGCTGGTGCCCGTCGATCTCGTCATCGACCACTCGGTGATCGTCAACTTCTTCGGCGACAACAAGGCGTTCGGCAAGAACGTCGCCGAGGAGTACAAGCAGAACAAGGAACGCTACGAGTTCCTGAAATGGGGCCAGAGCGCGTTCTCGAACTTCTCCGTGGTGCCGCCCGGCACCGGCATTTGCCACCAGGTCAATCTCGAATATCTCGCCCAGACCGTCTGGACCAAGAAGCAGAAGATGACGATCGGCCGCAAGACCGGCACGTTCGAGGTCGCTTATCCAGACACGCTGGTCGGCACCGATTCGCACACCACCATGGTCAATGGTCTCGCCGTGCTCGGCTGGGGCGTTGGCGGCATCGAGGCGGAAGCCGCGATGCTCGGCCAGCCGCAATCCATGCTGCTGCCCGACGTGGTCGGCTTCAAGCTGTCGGGTGCGCTGAAGGAAGGCGTGACCGCCACCGATCTCGTGCTCACCGTCACCCAGATGCTGCGCAAGCAGGGCGTCGTCGGCAAGTTCGTGGAATTTTACGGCCCCGGTCTCGACGCCATGTCGGTCGCCGACAAGGCGACCATCGGCAATATGGCGCCGGAATATGGCGCGACCTGCGGCTTCTTCCCGGTGGATGCCGCCACCCTCGATTATCTGAAGACGTCGGGCCGCAAGACGGCGCGCGTCGCACTGGTTGCCGCTTATTCCAAGGCACAGGGCCTGTATCGGACCGCCAAGTCGCCGGATCCGGTGTTCACCGAAACGCTGAAGCTCGATCTCGGCGACGTCGTGCCGTCGATGGCCGGCCCGAAGCGTCCGGAAGGCCGCGTTGCGCTGCCCGCGATTGCCGAAGGTTTTTCGAACGCGCTTGCAAACGACTACAAGAAGCCCAATGCCACCGAGCGTTTCCCGGTGGAGGGCAAGAATTTCGATCTCGGCCATGGCGATGTCGTCATCGCCGCCATCACCTCCTGCACCAACACCTCGAATCCGAGCGTGCTGGTGGCCGCCGGCCTGCTCGCACGCAAGGCCAATGCCCTGGGCTTGAAAGTCAAACCGTGGGTGAAGACCTCGCTGGCGCCGGGTTCGCAGGTCGTCGCTGAATATCTCGCCAATTCCGGCCTGCAGCTCGACCTCGACAAGGTCGGCTTCAACCTGGTCGGCTTCGGCTGCACCACCTGTATCGGCAATTCCGGTCCGCTGCCGGAGGAGATCTCGAAGTCGATCAACGACAACGGCATGGTCGGCGCTGCCGTGCTGTCGGGTAATCGTAATTTCGAAGGCCGCGTCTCGCCGGATGTGCAGGCAAACTATCTCGCCTCGCCGCCGCTGGTGGTCGCCCATGCGCTTGCCGGCACCGTGACCAAGAATCTCGCGGTCGAGCCGATCGGCGAAGGCAAGGACGGCAAGCCCGTCTATCTGAAGGACATCTGGCCGACCTCGACCGAGATCAACGCCATCATCAAGAAGTACGTCACCTCGACGATCTTCAAGAAGAAATATGCCGACGTGTTCAAGGGCGACGCCAACTGGCAGAAGATCAAGACGGTCGAGAGCGAGACCTACAAGTGGAACATGGGCTCGACCTATGTGCAGAACCCGCCCTACTTCGAAGGCATGAAGAAGGAGCCGGAGCCGACCACCGATATCATCAATGCGCGTATCCTGGCCCTGTTCGGCGACAAGATCACCACCGACCACATCTCGCCGGCCGGTTCGATCAAGCTCACCTCGCCTGCGGGCAAGTATCTGTCGGAGCACCAGGTGCGCCCGGCTGACTTCAATCAATACGGCACGCGCCGCGGCAATCACGAAGTCATGATGCGCGGCACCTTCGCCAATATCCGCATCAAGAACTTCATGCTGCAGGGCGCCGACGGCAATGTGCCGGAAGGCGGCAACACCAAGCACTGGCCCGACGGCGAGACGATGTCGATCTTCGACGCCGCGATGAAGTACCAGGCCGAACAAGTGCCGCTGGTCGTGTTCGGCGGTGCGGAATACGGCAATGGTTCGTCACGTGACTGGGCCGCGAAGGGCACCCGGCTGCTCGGCGTTCGCGCCGTGATCACCGAGAGTTTCGAGCGCATTCACCGCTCCAATCTCGTCGGCATGGGCATCCTGCCGCTGACCTTCGAGAATGGGTCGTCCTGGAAGAAACTCGGCCTCACCGGCAGCGAGCAGGTGACGATCCGCGGCCTCACCGGCGAGATCAAGCCGCGCCAGCAGATGGTTGCGGAAATCACGATGGCCGACGGCAAGCTGCACAAGGAAACGCTGCTCTGCCGCATCGATACGCTGGACGAACTGGAATACTACCGTAACGGCGGCATCCTGCATTACGTGCTGCGCCAGCTTGCAGCCTGACCACTTTGCACTGTGACGTCGTGCCTCACCTCGAAGTGAGTGGCTAGTGATTGGAAGGCGACCTATGAAGGGTCGCCTTCTGCGTTAGCAGGTACCTTTGTTTTTGATGACCCCATCGAGAGCGGCACCAGTCTGGTTTGCTCGGATGCGGTTGCACAGCTCCGAGCGCAGCACGTCTTGATGACATCTTTCCGTGACATATCGCGACGGACCGGCGCTCTCAGCGCCTGTTTTTTCGTTGCGTTCGGTCACAGCGCCTTGGCCACGGGCGCGCAGGCGCAGCCGCGTGCCGTTGTCGAGTTGTTTACCTCACAGGGTTGCTCGTCCTGCCCGCCGGCGGACCAGATCATTGGCGATCTCGCCAAGGATCCGTCCGTCATCGCACTGAGCATGCCTGTCGATTATTGGGACTATCTCGGCTGGAAAGACACGCTGGCCGATTCGCGCTTCAGCGCGCGCCAGAAGGCCTATTCGCAGATGCGCGGCGATCGCGACATCTACACGCCGCAGGCCGTGGTCAACGGCGCCACGCAGGTGATCGGCAGCGACGCGACAAAAATCAAGACGGCCATCGGCGACACCCGGAAAGGTGCATCGGTCATGTCCGTTCCGGTGTCGATTTCGGTATCGGGCAAGCAGGTGAATGTTGCGGTCGCAGCATCGACCGACACGTCGTCGACCGATCATGGCGAGGTCTGGATCTGCTCGGTGTCGAAGTCCGTCCCGATCACGGTCGGTCGCGGTGAGAATCGCGGACGTGAACTCACTTACTACAATGTCGTGCGCAGCTGGCTGAAGGTCGGCGACTGGAACGGCAGCGCGGCCAACTGGACCGTGCCGCTGGAGAATGTGTCGCGCGACGGCGTCGATGCGGCGGTCGTCTATGTGCAGGACGGCTCGCGCGACAAGCCCGGCGCGATGCGCGGCGCAGCGTTTACGTCGCTGCAGTAATC
>NZ_JBIIOT010000130.1:0-11469 GCF_044336785.1 Tardiphaga sp.
AGGTCTGGATTGCTTCGCTGCGCGCGCAATGACGGCTGAGAAAGCCCACCCACCCCACAAAAAGAAAAGGACCAACTCGCGTTGGCCCAGTGGGGATTAATATACTCACTGCGCAGGGTCCGATCCCAACGACCACGGGGGGCTGGGGGCTGAGGAATCCGAGACCGGAAGAACCGGACCCGACGCAGTATCTGTTTATCGCAAGCCACAAGGGCGTCGGCTGGGCCAAATTTTGGCGGCAATAAGATTCGCCTAACGTTCCCGTGACGGAAGATTTCTTACCGTCTGGCGGCTGAATCTGGTCTTGCAGCCCAGGGCCCATGGCGCGATCATGTAAGTGATATGAGAGGAGGCGCCGATGCACGTGATTCCGGGAGACAATGACCCAAGTTCGAATCGCGGGACGACGGGTCCGGCGCCGGCCCCGATCGTCAGCTTCAACCGCATCGAACTGAGCCGCATCCTCAATCTCTACGGACGGATGGTGTCTGACGGCGAATGGCGCGATTACGCCATCGATTTTCTGCGCGACCGCGCGGTGTTCTCCGTGTTCCGGCGTGCGTCTGAAATGCCGATCTACCGCATCGAGAAGGATCCGCGGCTGGCGCGCAAACAGGGCATGTACAGCGTCATCTCGGCGACGGGCATGATCCTCCGCCGCGGCCACGAGTTGGACCGGGTGCTGCTGGTGATCGATCGCAAACTGGCGGTGGTGTGAGACAACGCTTGCCCGCGGCTCATCGATCTCGCGACGCTTGCGCGTCCGAGCTGTGAGCATTTCTCCCCGCGAGACATGAGGGGAGGTGGCACGCCGCAAGGCGCACTTGGGTGGGACTTGACGCCATCCGTTCAACGCTGGATCGCCAGCGAAGCCGAACAGCGCAACGCCTTACGGCGCGCCACCGCGACGTTCTTTCTGGCCGAAGGACCGTTCTTCCGGGTACTGGGCGCTCCCCATAGGGAGCCATCCGACGGATTTCTCCGCCTTCGCCCGCACCACGTCCAGCCGCGCACTAGCGGCAGACCCCCATAGTGGGGCCGGACGGTTACCCCCGACCACCCGAGTGCAGGAGGTACGTCCTCCCCTGCCCGCAGGCGCCGCATCCACGTTCCGCTCAAAGACGCCTCATGAGAGCGCCCCTCACGAACGAGACGGAGGGGATATGGAGCAAGATGGGAATTTTGTCAAGAACAGAAAGAGAACTAAACTCTTGCAGGCGCGATGTTCTCCCTCCTCCAAGGCGCGAAGCGGCGCAGCTGGGAGGGTGGATCGAAGCGAGCGTTCAGCGAGCCTCGAGACGGGTGGGGTGCTTCCTCCGACGTCACGTGGGGAAAGTCCCCACCCCGCCTGTCGGCGGGCCCTCCCCATTCGCTTCGCTCCGGGGAGGGAAACCACAAGCCTCCGCGCATCACCTCACGGCAGCGTGGCGCCGCCCGCGCCCAGCACCCGCTGCATCGACACGGTGTCGAGCCAGCGGCCGAATTTGAAGCCCACATTCGGATGGGTGCCGATCATCTGGAAGCCCGCATTGCGATGGACGGCCACCGAGCCGGCATTGGTGCTGTCGCCGATCACCGCAACCATCTGCCGGAAGCCCTTTGATTCGCAGGCGTCGATCAGTGCCGCGAGCAATTTGCCGCCGACACCGCGGCGCTGTGCTGCCGGGGCAAGATAGATCGAGTCCTCGACCGTGAAACGGTAGGCCACACGCGGCCGGTGCGGACCGGCATAGGCATAGCCGAGCACCTGATCGCCATCGACAGCCACGAAATAGGGAAAGCCGCCGCCGGCGAGCCCCTCGAAGCGCCGTGCCATCTCGGCAAGATCCGGTGGATCGATCTCGAAGGTCGCGGTGCCGTGCAGGACCGCTTCTTCATAGATGGCGGTGATGGCTGGCAGGTCAGCGGCCGTGGCGGCGCGGAT
The DNA here is from genome assembly GCF_044336785.1 of Tardiphaga sp. GTDB lineage: Bacteria > Pseudomonadota > Alphaproteobacteria > Rhizobiales > Xanthobacteraceae > Tardiphaga. The sequence goes on from NZ_JBIIOT010000130.1 coordinate 1,925, forward strand.
GGTGATGTCGGACATGGGGGAACAGTATTTTTGCAGTCCGAGAAAGAAAAGCCCCGGCTTGTTTGTCCCTCAGCTGCATGCGCGCATGGCTATCCCATATGCCTCCTGGCCGATGAGGATGGTGTTCGGCCTGCATGGTTCGAGACGCCCGCTTTGCGGGCTCCTCACCATGAGGGTCTTCTACAGCGCCATACTCTGCCCTCATCCTGAGGAGCCGCGCAGCGGCGTCTCGAAGGATGGCCGCAGGCTCTGAACCCGGCCAACTCATGGTTCGAGACGGCGCTACGCGCCTCCTCACCATGAGGGACAGAGTGTACTGCGCTTCATGGACCGCATTTCCAGTCAGGCTCCGAGGAGCGGTCGCCTTCTACCGCGTCTCGAAGGATGGCTGCGTATGCCCATCAACATTCATATGCGATAGCCGTCCCGCAAGCTGGAGGGGACAAGAAAAAAGCCCCGGCTCTCGCCGGGGCTTCGATCCCATCAGGCTTGCGCCGACCTTACTCTTTCTGTCCGAGCAGCTGCAGCAGCAGCGTGAACAGGTTGATGAAGTTCAGGTAGAGCGACAGGGCGCCGGTGATCGCGGCACGTTCCGCAACATCGCCACCCTGGGAGGCGTAGCCGTAGATGTAGTCGTTCTTCAGGCGCTGGGTGTCGTAGGCGGTGAGGCCTGCGAAGATCAGCACGCCGACCACCGAGACGATGAACTGCAGCATCGACGAGGCGACGAAGATGTTCACGACGCTCGCGATGATGATGCCGAACAGGCCCATCATCAGGAACGAGCCCATGCCCGTCATGTCACGCTTGGTGGTGTAGCCGTAGAGGCTCAGCGCACCGAACGACGCCGCCGTGATGAAGAACACGCGCACGATCGAGGTGTGCGTGTACACCAGGAAGATCGACGACAGCGAGATGCCCATCAGGGCTGCGAAGGCCCAGAACAGCAGCTGCGCGGTGGCCGGCTTCAGGCGGTTGATGCCGAAGGAGATGGCGAACACCATGACCAGCGGGGCCGCGATGAACACCCACTTCAGCGGGCTGGCGAACATGTAATAGCCGAACGCCGACAGATGGGTCGAACCGACCCGCGCCACGGCATTCGAGGCGTCGGTGACGGCGCCCATATATACGCCCAGAGCGGCAAAGCCGGTGATGGCCAGGCCGATGGTCATGTAGTTGTAGATGCGCAGCATGTAGGAGCGCAGCCCGGCATCGACCGCGGCGGTGTCGCGCGCGCCGGCCCGGCCGAAGGGAGAAGCATAGTTACGGTCTAGATCCGACATGGTCGAAACCTCGATAAGTTGTCCAGGCGCCCGCAAAGGGTGTGCGTCGCTGGTCCGATTATATCCCAGATCCAGCGCCGTCCGGGATGAATATCTCGACACAAACGCTGAAGGCCTGACCCAAAGGGTATGTGGTAAACTAACACATTCGCTGCAAGCTTCCACGCGTGGCGGAATGTCGCTCCGCGCAGCTGCGCAGGAAACCGGTAAACGGTTTCACGCGCAGCGGCTTGCCGATTCCGCACCGGTTTTGCACGAATCACCCGCTAGAGTGACCGCATCGTACCGAAACGGGTCACAAATTCCGCAACACGGTGGCGGGCTTCTGGGTCAGGGCTACCAACGTACCCAATAGACCGAGCCCGACTGTGACAATAAGCGCTGCCAGAACGACCCCCGCAGCGCTGCCGCTCTGCCAGACGAAACCCAGATTCATCAGCCGCGTGACGATCAGCCACGCCGCCACCGAGCCGGCAAGCACACCAAACACCGCCGTGGCGAACCCGATCATCAGATATTCGAGCGCATAGGCGCCGAGCAGCCGTGCGCGGGTGGCACCGAGGGTCTTCAGGATCACGGCGTCATAGACGCGGTGACGATGGCCGGCGGCGAGCGCGCCGCCAAGCACAAGGATTGCTGACAACAGCGTCACTGCACTGGCGCCGCGAATCGCCAGCGTCAGATTGGTCACCACCGTTCCGACCGTATCGAGCGCTTCGCGGACACGGACCGTCGTCACCATCGGAAACGCATCCGCCACCGCCTTGACCAGCGCAGCATCCTGCGCGGGCGCCGTCTGCGGCTCCGTCAGGGTCGCGATATGCGTATGTGGCGCGCCGCGAAACGCGTTGGGCGAGAAGACGAGCACGAAATTGATGCCGAGGCTCTGCCAATCGACGCTGCGCAGGCTGCCGATCTTCGCGGTGATGTCACGGCCGAGCACATTGACCACGACATCGTCGCCGAGCTTGAGCCCGAGCCCATCGGCGAGCTTCTTCTCGAACGACACCAGCGGCGGGCCGCTATAGCCCTTCGGCCACCACGCGCCTTCGACCACCTTGGAGCCGCGCGGCACCTCATCGGTGTAGCTGATGCCGCGGTCGCTCTGCAGAACCCACTCCGCATCGCTCGACGGCTTGAGATCCTCCGCCTTGACGCCGCGCGCGCCGACGATCCGGCCGCGGAGCATCGGCACTTCCTCCACCGTCGATTGCGGCTGCTTTTCCTTGAGGAACGCGCCGAAACGATCGGCCTCGGTGGAGGGAATGTCGATGAAGTAGAACGACGGCGCCTTGTCCGGCAGCGAGGCTATGAACTGACGACGCAGATTGCCGTCGATCTGGGTAATGGTCACGAGCACGGTGAGGCCCAAACCAAGCGACATCACCACCGACGGCGTCAGTGCGCCCGGCCGGTGGATGTTGGCGATGGCGAGCCGCAGCATGGTGAGGCCCGGCCGCGGCAGTTTGCGCGCAATGGACATCAGTACGCTGGCGATACCGCGCAACAGGGCGAAGACCAGGACCGACGACAAGACGAAGATGGCAGCGACACGCTTGTCATAGGCAAGGCCGATCACGACGGCGATCAGCACCGACACCACCAGCACCATCCAGACCAGATAGCGGGTCTGCGGACGACGGGTTTCCGTATGCGCGGCGTCGCGGAACAGCGCGGCCACCGGCACGTCATGCACACGCGCCAGCGGCCACAGGCCGAAAGCGAGCGCGGTCAGCAGGCCGTAGAGCAGCGACAAGGCGAGAGCGCCGGGATGCAGCGCGGGCACCACCGGCAACGGCAACAGATTGCCGAGCAGGCCGACAATGGCGAAAGGCAGTGCCGCGCCGAGCGCAAGGCCGATCAGCGAGCCGACGCCGGCGAGCACCATCACCTGGGTCAGATACATCGCGAACACATCGCGACCGGTGGCGCCGAGCGCCTTCAGTGCGGCGATCACCTCGCGGCGGCGATCGATATGGCTCTTCACGGCATTGGCGACGCCGACACCGCCGACCAGCAATGCAGCAAGGCCGACAAGCGTCAGGAACTGGGTGAAGCGCGTGATCGAACGCTCGAGCTGCGGCGATGCATTGTCGCGCGAACGAATTTCCCAGCCGGCCTGCGGCAACTGGCTGCGGGCATCGTCGGTCAGCGCCTTGGCCGCGCGCTCACCGCCGTCCGCCAGACGAACACGATAGATCCAGCGCACGAGACTGCCGGGCTGCAGCAATGCGGTGGCGCGCAGGGCATCTTCGCTGACGAGAAAACGTGGTGCGAAGCCGACGCCGCCGGCGAGCTTGTCCGGCTCCGAATCGACGACGCTGCGGATCTGGAACGTGGCGCTGCCGACGGTGACGCGATCGCCGAGCTTGAGGCCGAGGCGCGCCAGCAGCGTCGTGTCGGTCGCGGCACCATAAGCGCCGTCGCGTTCAACGAGCAGATCGCTGACGGGCATGTCGGGCGTCAGCTTCAAGCCACCGAGCAAGGGATAGGCGGAGTCCACCGCCTTCATCTCGACCAGCGCCAGATTGCCATCCGGCGCACGCACCATGCCGCGCAATGTTGCCGCAACGGAAACGTCGCCGCGCTGGCGGAGGAAGGCGATTTCGTCCGGTTTCGCCTCGCGCTGCATCAGGGAAAAGGCGACATCACCGCCAAGCAGCGTCCGGCCCTCGCGGGCGAGGCCATCGCTCAGGCTGGCCGCTACCGAACCGACGCCGGCAATGGCGAGCACGCCAAGCGCGATACAGGCGATGAAAACATAGAAGCCGCTGAGGCCGCCGCGCATCTCGCGCAGCGCGTAACGCAAGGCCAGCGACGGGCCGCGCGTCGGCGCGGCATTGTCCGTGATGACAGCCATCAGGCTGTCTCGATATGGCCGGAGCGCAGGCGTACGACACGGTCGCAGCGTTCCGCCAATGCATTGTCATGCGTAACCAGCACCAGCGTCATGCCGCGTTCGGCATGTTGCGCGAACAGCAGGTCGACAATCTGGCTGCCGGTGTTCTCATCGAGATTGCCGGTCGGTTCATCGGCCACGAGGATCGCCGGATCGGGCGCGAGCGCCCGCGCCAAGGCGACGCGCTGCTGCTCACCACCGGAGAGCTGGCGCGGGTAATGATGCAGGCGAGCGCCCAGCCCGACGGCTTCGAGCTCCTTCGCAGCTCGGCCATTCGGATCGGAATGGCCCGCGAGTTCCAGCGGCACAGCGACGTTTTCCAGCGCCGTCATAGTGGGGATCAGATGGAAGGACTGGAAGACGATGCCGACATGGCGGCCGCGAAAGCGCGCCAATCCGTCCTCGTCGAGATCATTGAAAGCGGTGCCATTGACCACCACCTGACCAGAGTCAGGCCGCTCCAGCCCCGCCATCACCATCAGCAGCGTGGATTTACCGGAGCCCGACGGGCCGATCAGCCCGATCGCCTCGCCCGATCCGACGCGCAGGCTGATATCCTTCAGGATATGCACCCGCGCGGCACCGGTGCCGAGCGACAGGTTGAGGTTCGAGATGGAAATGGTGTCCGGCGCAGTGCCGGCCGATGATGAGGTGTCGATGCGCGTGTCCATGTCGGTGTCATATGGCACTTCGTTTGCGGCGGTCGAGGGGTGGTTGCGCACGTTTGCGTGCCTGTTGTTTGCCGGATGGCTCGTCATGTTGCCGCAGGCGCCGGTTTTCGCGCAGGCCGGGGCCAAGCCGTTGAAGCTCGTGGTGCTCGGGGATTCGCTGAGCGCGGGCTACAATCTGCCGGGTCCCGCGGCATTTCCGGTCCGGCTGCAGAAGGCGCTGACGGACAAAGGCATCGCCGTAGAGATCGCCAATGCCGGCGTATCCGGTGATACCACCTCGGGCGGGCTCGGCCGGCTCGACTGGTCGGTGCCCGATGGCACCCAGGGTGTTATCCTCGAGCTTGGCGCCAATGACGCACTTCGCGGCGTCGATCCGAAAATTCCGCGGGAAGCCCTCACCGAAATCATCAAGCGCCTGCAGGCGCGCGGCATCAAGGTCCTGCTCTGCGGCATGCTGGCACCGCCGAATTACGGCCGCGACTATGCGGACAAGTTCAACGCGATCTATCCAGATCTCGCCAAACAGTTCGACGTGCCGCTCTATCCGTTTTTTCTCGATGGCGTGGCGGGCGAGAGCAAACTCAATCTGCCCGACGGCATGCATCCGACCGCGGAAGGCGTCGATGTCGTGGTGAACAAGATCTTACCGACGGTGGAGGCTTTCGTGGCAGCGCTTGCGCCGAAAAGCTGAGCAAGGTGCTTAGTTTGCAGGATGGGTTGAGCGCAGCGATACCCATCACGACAGGCGCTGGTGGTGATGGGTATCGCTGCGCTCAACCCATCCTACGACCCTTGCGTGACACTGCCGAGTTATCCGGAACCTGACACTGCGATGACACGCTTTGCTTCGCGAAGTCACATAACTCGGATAGATTTTAGACATCGGTGATTCGTAGCCTGCTCCGATTCACCGGCTCGTTTGTCGGGCATGATTTTCGCCGAGCGGTGCGTGCGTCAGCACACAATGCACCAGCACCTTTCGGCGAAAATCGCGCCCCGACAAAAAGGAGCTGACAATGCCGCGTTTATTCGCCGGACTGGAAATTCCAGTCGAGATCGGCCAGCGATTGGCCAATTTACGTGGCGGCCTGCCAGGCGCGCGCTGGATCGACCCCGAAAATTATCACGTCACCCTCCGCTTCATCGGCGACATCGACGGCATTTCCGCGAACGAGATCGCCTATCTGATGGCGCGCATCGAGCGCCGGCCATTCAAGGTCGAGATCCGCGGGCTCACGAGCTTTGGCGGTCATAAACCCCGCGCCATCGTCGCCCATGTGGAGCCGAGCAAGCCGCTGATGGAGCTGCAGGCCGAGCTCGAGCGGCTGATCCGCCGTTGCGGCATTGGACCCGACCCGCGCAAATTCACCCCGCATGTGACGCTGGCCCGGCTGCGCGACGCGTCGAGCTGGGACGTGGCCGATTATCTCTCGGTGCGCGGATATTTTCCGACGCAGACATTCACGGCGGAACAGTTCGTGCTGTTCTCGTCGCGGGCATCCACCGGTGGCGGGCCGTATCTGGTGGAGAATTCGTATGAGCTGAGCGAGAGGGTACGGGCGGCGTGATCTCCGCTCCGGATTGTCGCCACCCGGCTTGACCGGGTGGCCCAGTAGACACCGCTAGCAGTGATCGGCGGAACGGCCGGTGTCTACTGGATCGCCCGGTCAAGCCGGGCGACGACAGACTGAGATGGCACAACGCCGCTCGCCGCATATCCGCCTCCCCGAAATCCCATCTTGCAATTTCCCCCCGCATGGGGCCGTTAGGCGCCCATGTCTGCCGCCCCCACATCCTTCCGCGAACAATACAGAACCCTCGTCGCCGCCGGCACCATCGAGGCCGATCCGGCGCAGGCGCAGGCCGTCGAGGCCATTGCGGCGCTCGATGCAAAGCTCGCGACCTACGAACCGCCGCGCAAAAAGGGCTTCTTCGGTCGCCTGTTCGGTGGCGACAAGGATGCGCAGCCGCCGAAGGGGCTTTATGTCCACGGCGAGGTCGGCCGCGGCAAGACCATGCTCATGGATCTGTTTTTCGAGAGCAGCTCGGTCGAGCACAAGCGCCGCGCGCATTTCCATGAATTCATGGCCGATACCCATGAGCGCATCTATGGCTTCCGCCAGAAGATCGCGAGCGGCGAGATCGCCGACAGCAGCGACGTCATTGCGCTGACGGCGAATTCGATTTTCGAGGAAGCCTGGCTGCTGTGCTTCGACGAATTTCACGTGACCGACATCGCCGATGCGATGATCCTTGGCCGGCTGTTCGCACGGCTGTTCGAGCAGGGCACCGTGGTGTTCGCGACATCCAATGTCGAGCCGGTGAACCTCTATAAAGGCGGCCTCAACCGCGCGCTGTTCCTGCCCTTCATCAAGCAGATCGAAGATCATATGGAGGTGCGCAAGCTCGACTCGCGCACCGACTTCCGCATGGAGAAACTGGTCGGCGTGAAGAGCTGGCTGGTACCGGATGACGCTGCGGCGAAGGCGGCACTCGATGCAGCCTGGACGAAGCTCACCGGCGGCGCTGCAGGCAAATCGCGCGAGCTCAACGTCAAGGGACGCAAGCTGCAGGTGCCGCTGGAAGCACAGGGCGTTGCGCGCTTCACGTTCAATGATCTCTGCGAGAAGCCGCTCGGCGCATCCGACTATCTCAAGCTCGCGCATGAATATCACACGCTGTTCATCGAACATGTGCCGGCGATGACCGAAGCCAACCGCAATGCGGCCAAGCGCTTCATCTCGCTGATCGACACGCTCTATGACAATGGCGTGAAGCTGATGGCGACCGCAGCGGCCGAGCCACCGGATCTCTATTCGGCCGATCAGGGCACCGAGAAGTTCGAATTCGTCCGCACCGCGTCGCGCTTGTTCGAGATGGGGTCGGAGACATATCTGGCGCTGCCTCACGGGCGCAGCGATTCCACGGCGAGTGGATCGAGCACGGGGCTGGTCGAGACGTAGATTCTCTCCACGAGCGAGAGCCGCAGGGCGGATCAGGCGAAGCCGTCATCCGCCGCGGCGTTTCAACCATGCAATCGGCCGGCGGATTGCACTTCGCTAATCCGCCCTACGGCCTCATAGGCTCCAAAGCTATGAGGCAGCGCGCGGCAGCGGCCTTGTATGCCACCGCCGATGGCGGTGTGTATGGGTCCCCGCCTTCGCGGGGACGACAGGCGAGTTTAGTTCTCCTCCAATCACCGCCCCCAAATCCGCAACGCTGACCTCCCGCCCGACAAATGGGCAGGGGCTGACTTGAACGCATGCGGCGAAAGCGATAACCAGCCTCTCGGCATTTCCTGCTCCCTCCTCCCACCCCTGCGGGTTCAAAGGATATTTTCTCATGGCGCGTAATAAGATCGCACTGATTGGCTCGGGTCAGATCGGCGGAACGCTGGCTCACCTCGTCGGCCTCAAGGAACTCGGCGACGTGGTGTTGTTCGACATCGCCGAAGGCACCCCGCAGGGCAAATCGCTGGATATCGCCCAGTCGTCGCCCGTCGATGGCTTCGACTCCAAGCTCTCGGGCGCCAACTCCTACGAAGCGATCGAAGGCTCGGACGTCATCATCGTCACCGCCGGCGTGCCGCGTAAGCCGGGCATGAGCCGCGACGATCTGCTCTCGATCAACCTCAAGGTGATGGAGCAGGTGGGTGCGGGCATCAAGAAGTACGCCCCCAACGCATTTGTGATCTGCATCACCAACCCGCTCGACGCCATGGTCTGGGCGCTGCAGAAGGCCTCGGGTCTTCCGGCGAACAAGGTCGTCGGCATGGCCGGCGTTCTCGATAGCGCCCGCTTCCGCTACTTCCTGGCCGATGAATTCAACGTCTCGGTCGAAGACGTCACCGCTTTCGTGCTCGGTGGCCATGGCGACACCATGGTCCCGCTGGTCAAGTACTCGACCGTTGCCGGCATCCCGCTGCCGGACCTGGTGAAGATGGGCTGGACCTCTCAGGCCCGCATCGACGAAATCGTCGATCGCACCCGCAATGGCGGCGCCGAGATCGTCAACCTGCTCAAGACCGGTTCGGCCTTCTACGCCCCGGCCGCTTCCGCGATCGCGATGGCCGAGAGCTATCTCAAGGACAAGAAGCGCGTGCTGCCCTGCGCCGTTCACCTCAACGGTGAATATGGCGTCAAGGACATGTATGTCGGCGTCCCCGTTGTCATCGGCGCGAAGGGTGTCGAGCGCATCGTCGAGATCGAGCTCGTCGGCAAGGACAAGGAAGGCTTCGACAAGTCGGTCGCTTCGGTGGTCGGCCTGATGGACGCCTGCAAGAAGATCGCGCCCGACCTGCTCGGCTAAAACGGACTGAAATGAACCGGCACCCCTGGGGTGCCGGTTTTGCATTTGACGTGGTTGGCCATCCCTGCGACGAACCCACCAAGCCAACTTCGTCCGTCACACGGAATTACCGCTCGCTTTGACATCCGGCACTCGTGGTATACGGTATGCCAATTCAAAGAAACGGCGTGAATTCCAATTTCACCATCGGGGGTTCGGGAGCATCTTATGAATATCCATGAATATCAGGCGAAAGCCGTCCTGAAGGAGTTCGGCGTGCCCGTCTCCAAGGGCGTGCCGGTCCTCAAGGCTGAAGAAGCCGAAGCCGCAGCCAAGCAGCTCGGCGGTCCGCTCTGGGTCGTGAAGAGCCAGATCCATGCCGGCGGTCGCGGCAAGGGCAAG
>NZ_JBIIOT010000101.1:0-17738 GCF_044336785.1 Tardiphaga sp.
CCGTCGTTCCGCCAGCTGCGTATCCATTTCCGCCCGCTTGGCCTGGAGCAGGCCCTGATCCACCGCCTCGATCACCTCATACAGCGCCTTGGCGTCGCTCAGGCGGGTGACGGTGACGTAATCCGCGCCGGCTGCGTAGATATCCTCGACGTCCCGCAGCATATCCGCCGTCGAGATGATCTTCGCGGTCGGATTGATCGAGCGGACATGGCGCACCAGTTTCTCGTTATTGGCGCCCTTGAGCAGGGAATCCGGCACGCTGAGAATGATGATCTCGGCATGGCCGACACCGGCATGGACCAGCGTATCCACATTGCTGATATCGCCATAAACCACATGCAGGCCGCGCGCCACGAGGGTGCGATAGACGTTCGGATTGAAGTCCACCACGCTGATCTGGTCGAGCAGCTCCTTGTTCTCCTGCTCGATCTGGCTGAGCAGTGCCGAGGCGGTGCGGAAGAAGCCGAGGATGACGATGCGGCGGCATGCACCATGACCCTCCGCATGCTCGCTCTCGCCGGGCTGCCCGTGATCGAGATCGCGCAGGCCAAAGCCTTTGCAGACCGGGATGAACCAGCGGGTGATCCGGTCGCTCTGCATCATGGCGAAGGTCGAGAGCACTGCGAGCATCACAAAGGCGAAGGATGCCGCACTCGATGTTTCCTTGGTGATGTGGTTTGCCGCGATGCCAGTCTGCAGCACCACCAGCGAGAATTCGCTGATCTGCGCCAGATTCAGCGCCGGCAGCAGGCTGGCGCGCAGGCCCTGCTTCATCAGATAGAGCGGCGTGAACGTGGTGAGGAGACGGCTGACCACCGCGAAGATGGCGATCACCAATGCGAGCTTGACCGTGGCCAGGTCAGGCACCGGAATTGTCATGCCGACGCCCACAAAGAACAGCGTAATGAAGAAGTCCCGCAATGTCGTCACTTTGGCAGTGACGTCGAGCGCGTAAGGGAAAGTCGACAGCGCGACGCCGGCCACCAGCGAGCCCATTTCGCGCGACAGATGCAGGCGCTCGGCGATCTCGCCGATCAGGAAGCACCAGGCCAGGGCGCCCAGCATCACCAGTTCCGGCTGACGCGCGATCTGGTGAAACAGCGGCGGCAGCACATAGCGGCTCAGCACGAATGCAATCGCCACCAGCGCGCCGACGCGCCCCACGGACAGCAGCACGACGCCGATCTGCAGATTGTCGAGGCTGGGCTGGATCGCCAGAAACATGATGGCGAAGATGTCCTGGATCACCAGGACGCCGAGGGTGATGCGGCCGGGCAGCGTGTCGAGCTCGCGCTTCTCGTACAACACCTTGACGATCACGACCGTCGAGGACAGCGCGCAGGCCACCGCGAGATAGAGCGCATCGAAACCGCCGCCGCCGAGCTTGAGCCCGAGCGCCATGAAGAACGCGGCCCCCAGCACGCAGCCGGCAACCAGCTGCGCCCCGGCCGCGATCAGGATGACCTTACCGGCACGGATGATCTTCTTCAGATCGATCTCGAGCCCGATCATGAACAGCATGAAGATCAGGCCGAGTTCGGAGATCGTGGCGACGGACTCGTCCGACTTGACCCATCCGCTGCCGTAGGGTCCGATGATGAAGCCGGCGACCAGATAAGCAAGAATCAGCGGTTGCCGGAAGAAATGCGCAGCCAGCCCGATGGCCCATGCAAACAGGATACATAGGGTGATATCGCGGATAAGGTCGTGCATGCCCCTGCCAAATCTAGCTTTTCGCGCGGCACTGTAATGGTGCAGCGCGTGCGGGCAAAGGGGTAAATCCGGCTATCTGACATTGCACGACCGGGCCGTCCAACGAGGCGGCCCGAAGATGACAACATTGCTCGAGGGAGACGACGTCCATGACATCCGCACGGTTCGATTACGCACCACTTCTGCCCGCCGGTCTGCCGGCTGCGGCGGCCAGATGGACGGGTCTTGCCAAATACAGCTTCGTCGGCGGCAACAACGATGCCGAGCAGGTCCCGGTGGCTGACCTGAAGGCTGCGGCTGACGCTGTGCTGACCCGCGAAGGGCATACGCTCGCGACCTACGGGCTGGCGAGCGGGCCACAGGGCTATCTCCCGCTCCGCAATTTTGTCGCCGACAAGCTCAAGCGTGATGCCGGCATGACCTGCACGGCGGACGATATCCTGATGGTGTCCGGCTCGCTGCAGGCACTCGATCTGGTCAATCAGGCATTGCTCGCCCGCGGCGACACCGTGATCATCGAGCGCGACTGCTATCAGGGCTCGATCAACCGGCTGACCCGGATGGGCGTGAATATCGTCGGCATTCCGCTTGACGGCGACGGCATGCGGATCGACGCGCTCGCGGCTGCGCTGACGGACCTCAAAGCCAAAGGCATCCGGCCGAAATATATCTACACGATCCCGACCGTGCAGAACCCGACTGCGACGATCATGCCCGAGAGCAATCGCCGTGAATTGCTAAAGCTGTCGGCGCAATATGGCGTGCCGGTGTTTGAAGACGATTGCTATGCGGACCTGATCTGGGATCACAAGCGTCCACCGGCGATCCATGCGCTGGATACGACGGGGTGCGTGATCCATATCGGCTCGTTCTCGAAGTCGGTCGCGCCGGCTCTGCGCGTCGGCTACATCGTGGCGCCGTGGGAGATCATGTCGCGCATGCTGGCGCTGAAGACCGATGCGGGATCAGGCGCGCTCGAGCAGATGGTGCTGGCGGAATACAGCGTGCCGCATTTCGCCGCCCATGTGCCGAAGGCCACACGCGGACTGCGCGCCAAGCTCGAGACGCTGATGGATGCGCTGAACGAACAGTTCGGCACAGCGGCGGAGTTCGAGGAGCCCAAGGGCGGCATCTTCCTGTGGGTGAAACTGCCCGCCAATGTGGACGCGATGCAGCTCTATCAGGCGGCACTGAAGGCCGGCGTCTCGATCAATCCGGGGCCGGAATGGTCGGTGGACAAGGCGTATGCCCACAGCCACATCCGCATCTGTTTTGCGAGCCCGACGCATGCGGAGATCCGCGAAGGCATTGCGGTGCTGGCGGATGTGTGCCGGAAGGAATTCGGCGTGCCGGAGCGGATCGCGAATGTGACGCGGAACGGATAACTCCATCCCTCATGGTGAGGAGGCGCCCCTTGGCGCCGTCTCGAACCATGAGTTGGCCGGGCTCATAGTATGTGGCCATCCTTCGAGACGCCGCTGCGCGGCTCCTCAGGATGAGGCCGAACCCGAGACTGGCTCTCACCTGACTACGGGAGCGCAACAATCTCCACCCAATTCGGATTCTTCCCCATCGGCATGTCCTGCAGCTTGGTCAGCGCACCGGTCTTCTTGTCGATGGCGTAGCTTGTCATGCTGTTGGAGAGCTGCCCGACTGCCAGCAGATAACGCCCCGACGGATCGATCGCAAAACCACGCGGCTGTTTCTCCGTCGCGTAAGAGCCGATCGAGGTCAGCGCACCGGTCTTTGCATCCACGCGGAACGCAGCCAGCGTGCTGGTGGTGCGTTCGGAGGCATAGAGAAATTTGCCGTCCGGCGTCAGATGGATATCCGCCGCCCAGGGCTTGCCCGTAAAATCCTTCGGCAAGGCGCTGGCGACCTGCGTCTCCTTCTTCAGCGTCCCCGTCGTCGCATCCCACGGGAATACATAGATTGCCGCATCGAGTTCATTGAGCAGATAGACGAACTTCTTGTCCGGCGAGAACACCAGATGGCGCGGGCCGCCTTTGGCCTTTACGCTCACGGTCGGCGGTTCGTTGGGCGTCAGCTTACCGGCCTTGGTATCGAATTTCTGCTGATAGACGACATCGCCGCCCAGGCTCGTATGCAGCACATAGCGATTGGTGGGATCGACGATGATGGCATGGGCATTGGGTTGCGTATCGACGGTCTGCTGCGGCGCTGCGATCACGCCATTGGGGCCGATGGCATTCACGCTGACCTTGTTGCCGCCATAGCTGGCACTGAGCAGGAAGCGGCCGGTGCGGTCCACGGCGATATAGGCCATGGAGTCCGCGAGCGGCCCCGGACCCACAAGCTTCAGCTTGCCCGTCTTGGCATCGATGTCGAAGGTCACGGCCGTATAGGGCTCGTTGCGGAGCCCAGCATAGAGCCTGTGCTTCTCCGGGCTGATCGCCAGCGGCAGCGAGCCGCCCGGCTTCGTTGGTCCCGGCACCTTCACCGTCTCGACCGCCGACAGATCTCCGTTCGGCTTCAGCTCGAGGACGCTGATATCCTGGCTATCGGCATTGCCCACATAAACGAACGTCGCGGCGCTGGCTGAACTCATTGCGAATCCCGCGAGGATGCCAACCACAATGCCGATCCGATGACGTGCCTTGCGTGCATGCATTTTGTCCCCCTGATATTTTTGATTGGGGCGATGATGATACGCAACCTGCTTATCCGCAAGCTGCGCTGCGGCAAAGTCAGAATGCGCCGGCGACCGTGAGACGCAGCGCCAGCGGCTCCACCGGATGCAGGATGCGATCCATAATGCCGGTCTGGCACACGGCTGCAGGCGCGGTCGGCGCGCCGCCGCCGGTCGGAAAACAGGCCGCGAATAGCGAGTCCGTCTTCAATAGCGAGCCATAGGCGTAAGTGATCTGGTCCGACTTGCTATCGAGGATGTTGAAGGCATCGAGCTGGATGCGCCAGCCATTGTCGAAGCGATAGCCGACCTGGCCGTTGAGCAGGCCGGTGGCCGGTGAAATGAAGGCGGCATCCTCGGTGAGCGGACGCGGGCCGAAATAGCGATAGCGCAACGCGCCGAACCAGCCTTTGGCCTCGCCAATCCTTATGCCGGCAGAGGCGATCATGTTGGGCGCGCCGGGGATGAAATTGCCGGGGGCATTACCGATCTGCGAGGCGGGATAGCCGTCGAGCTCGGCATAGGCTGCGGCCTGATCCGCATTGCTGCCGCGAAACCGCGCACGGGTCATCGCGAGATCGGCCTCGACGCTGAGCCATGAGACCGGGCGGTAGTCATTGGTCCATTCGAAACCAATACGGCGGCTTGGCCGGCTGGCTTCGGTGTCGCCGGCATCGCCGACGAACAGGATTTCGGATGCCGACTCCAGCGTGAACAGTGCGATCGAACTGGTGAGGCCGGGAATGAGCTTGGTGCGCAGCCCGACTTCGGCACCGCGCGTCTTCACCAGAAATGGCGATGAGTCCACGGGCGAACCGTCGGATGGAGACTCCTTGATGGTCACGCCGCGGGCGTCATTGCTGTGAAAGCCTTCGCCGGCATTGATGAACAGCTCCGTCTTTGCGAAGGGACCGAAGACGAGCCCCGCCTTCGGGCTTCCGATGGTCGCATTCGCCGAGCCGGAATTGGCGGCATTGAACAGCGAGTTGACGCTCGCATTGTAGGTGTCGCCGCGCCAGCCGACATTGCTGCGCAACCAGTCGGTCCACCATGTGGTGTTCTGCACGAAGATGCCGGCGCTGCCTTCCCTGACGAGGTCGCTGCGCGTGGCCGAGAGATACTGCCGCTGCACGGTGTTGCCGAGCGAAACCCGGATGTTGTCGTAGCGGCTCTGCACGCCGATCTCGGTCTCTGTGCGGAAACCGCCGACATATCCCTTGAATGTGTGCGACGCATTGATGCCGCCCAGTACGCGGTCGTCATGCTGGTGAAACTGATCGCCATTGACGGGATCGCTCAGGAAGAACGTAAAATTATTCCACAGATTGAGCTTGCTCTTGATGGCGTAGAAATCGATCTTCGTCGCGCTGCTGCTCTCGCTGTCGCGGTAACGACCCGAAATCGAAAAGCGCTCGGCATTGCCGCCATCCGTGGGATCGAACGCGCCATAGAGGCCGATCTGGCCGTATGTGATCGCGCGCAGCGGCACCTGATCGGTGGAATTCCAGCGATTGGCATAGGCCATGCCGGTCAGCGAGAAGCCGTTCTCCGCCGTACCCTGGCTGTAGCGGACAGCAGCGTTGATCTTCTTGAGCTTGTCCGGATCGTCCCACGGCCCGTTATAGATATTGGCTTCGGCGGCGACGAGCAAATTGCCATCGCCGGCCTTGCCAGAGGTGACGCCGAAGGCACGGTTGTAACCGAAGCTGCCGGTGGTGATCGACGCCATGGTCCTGGCCACGCTGTCGATCAGGCTGACATGGATGGCGCCCACCGAGGAGAAGTCACCTTCATCGGCGAAATACGGACCCTTGCGGACATTGACCACGCTGATCAGTTCCGGGATCAGGAAATTCATGTCGGCATAACCCTGGCCATGGCCATGGCTGCGCATATTCACGGGCATTCCATCGACGGAGATGGCGAGATCGGTGCCGTGATCGAGATTCACGCCGCGCAGAAAATACTGGTTGGCTTTGCCGTCGCCGGAATGCTGGGTGATGATCAGGCCGGGCGCGACTTCGAGCGCTTCGGCGGGGCGGGACAGCGGCCGCGCATTGACCTCATTGCCGCTCACGTTCTTTTCGCTCGCCGCGCCGACGGGAAGCTGCGCGATACTGGCGCCGGGATTGATGCCGCTGGCGGCAGCGGCAGGCGCGGCAGTGCGCGGGGCACTGCGTCGCCCCTTGGCTACCGACGATGATTGTCTTGCGGCGGAGGCAATGCGCGGCTTCGGGGCATCCACCTCGACGGGCGACAGGATGGTGGCCGGTTGCCCCAGCGATATCGCCGGCACGGTCAGCAGGATGGCCAGCACCGTACCCGTCGATAGAAAGAGAGAGCGATGCATCGGTCGGTCGGCCGGGCTATGCTGGTGTCAACCGGAACACACTGACATGGCGAGTATGATGAAGTCAAAGATTCATCATACTTTGTGGAGGATGTATGCAGCGCATAACGATTACGCTCGACGATGATCTGATGGACAACCTTGATGCACTGATCGTCGAGCGCGACTATCAGAACCGCTCGGAGGCGATCCGCGATCTCGCCCGTGCCGGTATCCAGCAGGCCGCGCAGGAAAAGGGCAAATCCGGCGACTGCGTGGCGGCCCTGGTCTATGTCTATGACCACGCCCAGCGCGACCTGTCACGCCGGCTGGTGGACACCTATCATCATCACCACGATCTCTCACTGGCGACGCTGCATGTGCATCTCGATGGCGACAATTGCATGGAGATCACGGCACTGCGTGGCGCCGGCAAGGATGTGCAGCATTTCGCGGACCACATCATCGCCGAGCGTGGGGTGAAATATGGCCGCGTGGTGATGATGCCGACGGGCAAGAAGGCCGGCGGGAAACGGAAGCCGCATGTGCATGATTGAGCGTCGCGCATGGCAGGCGCGTTGCAGCGCCGTTTGCTTTCCGATGCCGTCTTGCTAGTCATCATGGGCAAGAACACCGGGAAGGACCGACCATGAGCGACAAGGACAACAGTGCCGGCGACGACATCCCGTTCAACCGGGACTATCCGCTGAAGCCCGGCGTGGTCGATCATGTCCGCCCCGGCGTGCGCCGTGTCCTGTGCAACAATCCGTCGCCCTTCACCTTCACCGGCACCAACAGCTACATTGTCGGCACCGGCAAGGTCGCCATCATCGATCCCGGCCCGGACAACGAAGCCCATGCGCAGGCGCTGCTCGACGCCGTGAAGGGCGAGACGGTGACGCATATCATCGTCACCCACACCCATAGCGATCACTCGCCCAACACCAGGCGCATCAAGGCTGCCACGGGCGCCACCGTCTATGCCGAAGGCCCGCACCGCGCCTCGCGCCCGCGCTTCGAGAGCGAGAAGCACTCGCCGGAATCCGGCGCGGATCGCGACTTCAGGCCGGATGTGCTCGTGCGCGATGGCGATGTCATCGAGGGCGATGGGTGGGCGCTGCAGGGCGTGGCGACGCCGGGCCACACCGCCAATCACATGGCGTTTTCCTGGCGCGAGAAGAACTGGCTGTTCGTCGCCGACCATGTGATGGGCTGGTCCACCTCCATCGTCGCACCGCCGGATGGGTCGATGATCGACTATATGGCGTCGCTGGAGAAGCTCGCGGCGCGGCCGGAAGATCTCTATTTCTCCGGCCACGGCCCGGACATTCCCGATGCCCAGCGCTTCGTCCGTTTCCTGATCCGCCACCGCAAGGCCCGCGAAGCCTCGATCCTGCATCGACTCGGCAAAGGCGAGGCGGATATCCCGACCATCGTGCGCGCGATCTATATCGGGCTGGATCCGCGCCTGTCAGGGGCGGCGGGCTATTCAGTGCTGGCGCATCTGGAGGATCTCGTCTCCCGCGGCGTGGTCGCGACGGAAGGCGATCCGGTGATCGGTGGACGCTATCGGGTGGCGTGAGGTGCCGGTTCGCGCGATTTGCGTTCAGCCTCGCGAGCGCGCGCAGTTTCTTCACGCAATTCCCGCGCGCCATAGCGCCCGATGGCCAACATGAAAATCACGCCGATCACGGGCATCATCACGGCAAAGAGGTCGAAGAAGGTCATTCTTCCAACTCCATGAGTTCGGCTCGCCCCGCAAAATGAAGAACTGCGCTCGCCGGCAAGCATATCACGGAAACGACGGCGACCAATGTCTCATCCATCGAACTGCTAAATCCGCCGACGATCCGCGCTACCGTCGGTGCCAGCACACCAACCGTAACGAAGGCGGCGGAAACCGAGTTGTACCATCCGGCCTTCAGTTTTTTCAGTTCGTTTCGAGCAGTCTTGCCCATGAATACAATTTAAGATTGTTTTTATATTTTGGCTACCCGAAATACCGCAGGCGCCGCCCCGCTATTTCTTCCCCTTCACCGCTGCCTTCGCGGCCGGTGTCGCCTTCGGCTTCGGCGCATTATCCACGGCCGTATTGATATCCTCGATCAGCTTCGTCACGCGCGATGCGTTGCTGCCGAGATCGCCTTCGAAGTAACGCGACGATGAGCGGATATCGACGCGCGAGCCTTCGCCGTCGGGTACGAAACGGATCGAGACATCTTCGCGAAAACCCATGATCGGGGTGCGCGCCACGGCCTCGATACGGCCGATGCGGCGCGGCGGCTGCGGCGGGCGCTCATCGATGACCAGCCATTTGCGCTTGTTCACCAGCGCCAGCGTCACCTCATAGGCACGCTGCACCGGCACCTCCAGCTCAATCGGCTCGATATCCGGATAGAAGCTGCGCTGCTGCTCGGCCGAATAGAGGCCGGCATAGACCGCGGAATTGGTGCCGTCGCCGCTGCGCAGCCGCGCCAGCGCCTCGAAGCGCGGCGGATCGATGGGGTCGGTGGTGATGTCGTGGATCTTCGGCAGTTTCTTGTACTGGTAAGCGAGATAGCCGGGATAAGCGAGGATCACGGCATCGAGCAGCAGCGCCACCAGGATCGCGCTCATGCCGCGCGAGCCGTTCTGCCAGATCGCCGCAAAGCCGGCGAGCGCCACCAGGATCGACAGGCCGGCCAGCCCGAGCGCGCCGAAAAAGGTCATCAGCGCCGGCTTCACCTCGAGGAACCCGAACCGCACGATGATGATGGAGACCAGTGCCGCGATGGCCGAGAACACCGCCAGCCGCCGCGCCCACAGCGCCAGGCTGGACATCGGCTCCGACTGATAGGCGGACGAAAACCTGCGGGCCATGAATCTTTTCTACCGGGGAAATGAGCGCGGAACCTGGACGCCTGAAGACCATGCCGGGGCGCGAAATTCAAGGCACTTTGGGCGCGGGACGATGCCGGAGTTTGCAGTTCCTCCCGTTTGAATCCTACAATCGCGGTCAAAACCAAGGCCTCACCCTGAGGAGCAGTCGTCTTCGACCGCGTCTCGAAGGGTGTGCAACACACTCATGGTTCGAAACGCGCAGGCCGCGCTCTTCACCATGAGGCAGGGAGTGCGAATGCTCACCGAGACCACCGATTACGACGCCCTCTATCGGGACTTCCACTGGGATGTCCCGGCGCGCTTCAATATCGCTGATGTCGCTTGCGATCGCCATGCCGATGGCTCCGGCCGCCTAGCGTTGATCTATGTGGACGAGGACCTTGGCACGCGAAAACTCTCCTTCGATGAGATCGCCTCTTTCTCGCGCCGCTTCGCCAATGTGCTGAAAGCTGATGGCTTGCAGCGCGGTGACCGCGTCGCGGTGTTTCTGTCGCAGTCCATCGAGCTTCCCGTCGCACATCTCGCCGCATTCCGCTCCGGCCTGGTATCTGTGCCGCTGTTCACTTTGTTCGGCGAAGACGCACTGGAATTCCGCCTCAACAATTCCGGCGCGCAGGCGGTCATCGCCGATGCCGGCGGCTATGAGAAGCTGAAGAAAATTCGCGAGCGGCTGCCGGCGCTCGAAGCGATCTATGTCATTGCCGACACGCCGCCTGAGGGAACGACATCCTTCTGGTCGGCGATCGAAGCCGCATCCGACGATTTCATGACCGTCGATACGTCCTGCGACGATCCCGCCATCATCATCTACACATCAGGCACCACAGGAAATCCCAAAGGCGCGCTGCATGCGCATCGGGTGCTGCTCGGCCACCTGCCCAATGTGGAGATGGTCCATGGCTTCTTCCCCAAGCCCGGCGATGTCTACTGGACACCGGCGGACTGGGCCTGGATCGGCGGGTTGTTCGATGCGCTGTTCCCGGCCTGGTATCACGGCGTTCCCGTGGTCGGTTATCGCGCGAAGAAATTCGAGCCGGATGCCGCCATGCGCCTGATGGCCGATCACGGCGTGCGCAACGTCTTCCTGCCGCCGACCGCGCTGAAGCTGATGCGGCAGGCCGATGTGAAACATCCCGGCGTCAAGCTGCGCAGCATCCTCACCGGCGGCGAGTCGCTCGGCGCTGAATTGCTCGACTGGGTGCGGAAAACCTTCGGCATCGATGCGCATGAGATCTATGGCCAGACCGAATGCAATCTCGTGGTGGGCAATAATGCAAAACTGTTTCCCATCAAGCCCGGCTCCATGGGCAAGCCGACACCGGGCTTCGATGTCCGCATCGTCAATGAGCAGGGCGAGGAATTGCCGCGTGGCGAGCGCGGCATTGTCGGTGTGCGCCAGCCCAATCCCTGTACCATGCTGCGCTATTGGCAGAACGAGGAAGGCACCGCCAGGAAATATGCCGGCGAATTCCTGCTCACTGGTGATCTCGGCATCCAGGATGATGACGGCTATTTCTGGTACGTCTCGCGCGAGGACGATGTCATCACCTCCGCCGGCTATCGCATCGGTCCGTCGGAGATCGAGCACACGCTGCTCAAGCATCCCGCCGTCGCGCTGTCAGCGGTGGTCGGCATTCCCGATCCAATCCGCACCGAGGCCGTGAAAGCGTGGATCGTGCTGCGGCCGGGCTATGAGCCCGGCGACAAGCTCGCCCGCGAGCTACAGGATTACGTCAAATCGCAACTCGCGGCCCACGAATATCCGCGTCACGTGGCGTTTGCTGAGTCACTACCGATGACCGCGACAGGGAAGGTGCTGCGCAGGGAATTGCGGGCGAGGGGATAGGTTCACTCGCCCGGCAGCTTGATCCCCAGCGCCTTCAACGCGGCCAGCATGCGTGTTGGCGGAGCCATGTCGATCCTCGCAACGCTGCCTGTTTCCAGCAGGCTCTTCAGGTTCGACAGGATCGCCGGCCAGCCAGAGCGTCCGCCGGACAGGATGTCGTCGCTGAGCGCGCGGTCCTGCGACTGCGTGAGCGTCAGTTTCACGGCCTCGCCGGCCGGCTCGATCTCGTAACTCACCAGCGTTGATCCCAGCGCCTCGACGAGCCCGGGCCAGTTGAGGTCGAACGTCACAGTGAGCTTGTGCGGTGGATCATATTCAATCACTTCGCCACCGATATGCAGCGCGCCATCCGGCATCAGCACGCGAAATGCGCCGCCGACTGTCTCGTCCACGACAACATCGAAGCCATGGAAATAGGCCCGGCTGAATTCGGCCGATGTCAGCGCCTGCCACACCCGCTCCGGCGTTGATGCGATATAGATCGTATAGACGATGGCGGGCGTGAACTTCGCGGTATCGATCATGGCATCCGTCCCCTGGTCGCGGCGACAGGCAAGCAAATGAAAGCGCGGACCGCAAGGCGTTTTGCGTCGGCTTCAGGGTCTGCTACGCTTGGGTGATAACAAGACCGACCGGAAACGCTGATGTCCCTGCAAGTCTATCTCACTTTTGTCGTCGCCTGCATCGCGCTGGCCTTGCTGCCCGGCCCGAATGTCACGCTGGTGATCGCCAATGGCCTGCGCTACGGCACGCGCGCGGCGCTGGTGACGATCGCGGGGACGCAGGTTGGCCTCGCTGTCGTCATCGCCATCGTCGCCTTCGGCCTCACCACCATGATGGCCACCATGGGCTACTGGTTCGATTGGGTGCGCTTCCTTGGCGCGGCCTATCTCGTCTGGCTCGGCATCAAGCTGGTGCGTGCGCCCATCGAAGGGATCGATACCGATGCGCCGCCGGCACCGCCACGTGGCGGCTTCTTCCTGCAGGGGCTGGCGGTCCTGCTCAGCAATCCGAAAGTGCTGGTGTTCTTCGGCGCCTTCATCCCGCAATTCGTCGATCTCGACCAGAACCACTTTTTGCAGGTCGGCATTCTCGGCGCCACCTTCATGGTCGCCGCTGGTGTCACCGATGTCATCTATGCCGTCGCCGCCGGCCGTGCGCGAAAGTTTTTCTCGGCGCGGCGCACGCGATTGCTGTCGCGCATCTCTGGCGGCTTCATGATCGGCGGTGGCGTCTGGCTGGCGCTCACACGGGCGCGTTGATCACGCGTGCGACGCCCGCGGCGTCACCAGCGTCGCCGCGATCTCGGTGAAGATGCGGACCAATCGCTCGGCCCATTCCACTTGGCCGCTCTCATCCGTGATCAGGTCCTGCCGGATCTCGATGCCCGTATTCATCAGTCCGCGCTGTTCGCCATGGACGGGGATCGTGTAGTCGGTGGCATCGGAGACCGCATAGGGCTCGTTGTCGCCCACCACCAGATCGCCCTCGGCGCGCAGATGCTGCAGCAATAAAGGCGGCAGCGTGCGGTCATGCTGATACAGCGTGCCGATGTGCCAGGGGCGCTGGATGCCGGCATAGACCGGCGTAAAGCTGTGCAGCGACATCAGCACCGTTGGCTGCCCCGCCGCCAGCCGCGCATCGATCACCGCATCGATACGCTGGTGATACGGATCGAAGAACAATTCGCGCCGGCGCACTTTGGCCTCCTGTGTGAGGCCATCATTGCCGGGAATCGTGGTGGCCTCGCTGATCAGCGGGATGGAACTGACGGCCTCCGGCGGCCGGTTGCAGTCGATCACCAGGCGCGAATAGCGCTGGGCGATGAGATGCGCGTTCATCGCCGTCGCCACGCGCTCGGCCACACCGGCGATGCCGATGTCCCAGGCAATGTGTCGGGTGAGCTCGCTGGAAGGCAATCCGAGATCGCCGAGCATGCGCGGGATGATGCGGCCATAATGGTCGCTGGTGAACAGGAAGGGCGAGGCGCTGTCCGGGTTCAGGTCATGAACCGGATCGACCTCGTCGGCATCCAGGCGCAGTTCGGCGGCGGCGTGGTCCAATGACATATCCCGTGATCGCGATCATGATTCCCGCATAATATAGCGCAGGGATCGCGCAAATGAATGTGCGGTGGACGCGCATTTGGCGATACGATCCGCCTGCGGGTCAGGGTTTTACAGTTCGAAGGGCACGATGTCGGATCTGATTTTCGTTTATGGCACCCTGATGCGCGGTTTCGATCATCCGATGTCGAAGCTGCTGGCATCATCCGCAGATTTTCTCGGCGACGCCTCATGCGGCGGCAGGCTTTACATGATCACCCATTATCCGGGCCTGCTCCATGCAGCCGCCGAGGCCGACATCGTTCATGGCGATCTGTTCCGGATGCGCGATCCCGACACGCTGCTCGCCGTGCTCGACGATTACGAGAGTATCGGACCGGAGCAGGAAGAGCCCATGCTCTATCTGCGCGAACTGCTGCCGGTGACGCTCGGTGACGGCAGCGTCGTGCAGGCGTGGACCTATATCTACAACCGCCCCGTGGATGAGGCGAAGCGCCTCGCGTCCGGCCGTTTCCTCGCGCCCTAGCTCCGCTTCGTCCGGCTTGCCACTTCCAGCCCGAACAGCGCCAGTGCCAGCAGTGACGCGCCCATGCCGATGACGGCGATCATCGTCGTGCCGCCACGCGCAACGGCAAATCCGCTGAAGCCCGAACCAACGGCGCCGCCGAAAAAGGCGCCGGCCAGGAAGAGCGCGTTGAGCCTGCTGCGCGTGGCCGACGCCAGCGCATAGATCGCGCGCTGACCGGCCACCACATTGCTCTGGGTTCCCGCATCGATCAGAATGCCCGCGATCACGAACAGGATCACAGCGGTGGCGCCGCCTGCATGCCCCCCGATCCAGGTCACCACGAAGCTCGCCAGTACCAGCAACATGGCGGTCACCGTCACGAGATCGCCGCGGCCGTGATCGGCGAGCTTGCCGGCCCAGGGTGCGATCAGCGCACCGCCGGCACCGGAGAGCAGGAAGGCTGACATGGCGATGTGTCCGAACGAGAAGGGCGCTTGCTCCAGCACCAGCGGCATCGCCGTCCAGAACAGGCTGAATGAGCCATAGAGCAGGCATTGATAGGTCGCGCGTTGCTGCAGCACGCGGGTGGTCAATGCCAGCGTCCACAATGAGCGGATC
This sequence comes from Tardiphaga sp., assembly GCF_044336785.1. Lineage (GTDB taxonomy): Bacteria > Pseudomonadota > Alphaproteobacteria > Rhizobiales > Xanthobacteraceae > Tardiphaga. The sequence goes on from NZ_JBIIOT010000101.1 coordinate 14,611, forward strand.
AGTCGCACATAGGTCAGGCTGTGCTCGGGCTGGCGCCGCGGCAGCGTGATCGTCATCAAGACGAGCACGCCGCACATCAGCGCCGCCGACATCACGAACACCGCGCGCCAGCCGAACGAGCCGGCCACCATGGTCGCAAGCGGCCGCGACAGCAGGATGCCGAACAGCAATCCGCTCATGACGGTGCCGACGATCTGTCCGCGCCGCCGTTCCGGTGCGAGATGCGCGACCACCGGCAGGATCATCTGTGTGGCGACAGCCGTGAGGCCGACCAGCATCGTCGATGCGATGAACACGCCGGCACTCGGTGCCGCGGCCGCGATCAGCAGGCTCACGACCAGCGCGCCCAGCGTGGTCAGGATCAGCGCCTTGTTTTCGACGAGATCGCCAAGCGGCGCGAGAAACAACAGGCCAAGCACATAGCCGAACATCACCATGGTCAGCATCACGCCGGCGCTCGACAAATCGAGGCCAAAACTCTCGCTGATCGGACCGACCAGCGGCTGCGCGTAATAGATATTGGCGACGGTGATGCCGCAGGCGATGGCAAATGCGAGGATCAGCCAGCCGCCGGGACCTTCGGCAGAAGCGTGGTGTTCGGCAGGAGAGGGCATGGAGACTTTCAGGCGGGCGGGAGGGCTGATCCGATATGACCCATGCCTAGCCCCACTGTAAGACTCCATCTTGGATGGGAGCCATGCAGGTTGGATGTTCGTGCCGGAACGCAGAAGCTCAGGCGCGTTTTTTAGGCTTGGCTGCCTGCTCCATATAAGAGCGCAGGACCGCGTTCATGCGGCGCTGGTAGCCATCGCCCTCGCGTTTGAAGAAAGCGAGCACGTCTTCATCGATCCGGATGGATATCGCTTTTTTCTTTGTGGGTACGATAAGTACCGCTTTCGACCAGTCGATATCTTCGATCCCTTCCCAATCGGGGTCGTTGGCGATGGCTGCTTCAATGTCTTTATCCGTCATCGCATCGAAGCGAGCCCAGTCAGTCTTCCCCTTGCGGCGATCGCCCCATTTGCGCGTTACGATATGCTCTTTCTTCATTCGGTCTGGGATGGCGCGCTGAGATGATCCGGATTGAATCGTTTCGACGCGCAAAAATCGTCGAAATGATCCGGCCGTTGACCTCTCCTATAGCGATCCATCGCTCCTCATCGTTGCGGGGTGAGCGCCGAACGAGGGTCGGTGAGTAAAACATCTCACTCGCGTCCTCGAAACTGATCCCATGTTTTGCGACATTCGCCTGGCTCTTACGATCGTCCCACTCGAAGCCGTCAAGCGCGAGAAGTTCGAGGGCGTCGTCATCGGACATGTGTCGTCACCATCACAGGGGTTCAGCAGTTGGCTCTCTCCTGACAGGTGACCACAATTGACCGATATTTAGAGTGTATATACAATCGTATTTTTCGTCAACCCGTCCTTGCCAGCCTCACATCCACTTCGCGCTCCACGAACTGCCATTCCTCGCTCTCGCGTAGCATGGCCACCAGCTCCTCGAACCGCTCGGCATGAGCTGGCGCATATTCGAACCAGGTGAGGAAATCGAACGGGCCGCCGAGATCGCGGGAATGATAGAGTTGGCGCGCGATCGCCGGCAGGTATTTCAGGCTGTCGGCGATATGGCGGGACTTGTCCTCGAAAATCCGGCGCCGCTCGTTCTGGCTCATCAGCCACCACGCGCTGGTCTTGCGGATCGGGATCAGCGCCGCGCAGGTCGCCTCGGGGCGGCCGAGCCCGGCCTGCACCTTGTTGAGCGCAATCTTCTCCAGCCGCTCCACATAGCGGACATGGCTGGCGACGCCGATCAGCCGCCACGAGCTGCTCGATGGCGCCGGCGGCAGCGAAATGGCGTCGGCATGGGTGACGGACAATGCGGGCATGGTCGGCAGCGTCTCGCCCGTCACGGGCGCGACGGAGAGCACCCGCCACGTGCCGGTCTGGCCACCTCGGAAAGTCGTGAACATGGGGCTTGTTAAAAGGGGAACTGCGGAGAATTCAAGGGCAACATTTGGCCACGCACTCAGCCCTCATGGTGAGGAGGCGCGCAGCGCCGTCTCGAACCATGAGCTCGCCTGGCTCCTGAGCGCGCGGCCATCCTTCGAGACGTGCGCCTTTGGCGCACTCCTCAGGATGAGGGCAGAGAGAGGCTGGCGATGGTTCCCCTGTGGATACCGGGCTTCATCCGGCAATAACTAGCCATCCCGCCCATTCACCCTATATGCCTAAGCCATCATGCGTTTCACGCCCCATTTCCTCGAAGAACTGCGCGCCCGGCTTCCGGTTTCGGAAGTCGTGAGCAAACGCGTCAAGCTGAAGAAGGCGGGGCGGGAGTGGAAGGGGCTGTCGCCGTTCCATCAGGAGAAGACGCCGTCCTTCACGGTGAACGACCAGAAGCAGTTTTACCACGACTTCTCCACCGGCAAGCACGGCAACATCTTTGATTTCGTGATGGAGACCGAAGGCGTCGGTTTCGTCGAGGCCGTCGAGCGGCTCGCCTCCATGGCGGGCATGCCGATCCCTGCGGCCACGCCCGATGCCGCACGGCAGGAGCAGCGCCGCAAGACGCTGCACGACGTCATGGAGATCGCCGCAAAATTCTTCCAGGACACGCTGACCTCGCGCCATGGCGCACAGGCGCGCGGCTATCTCGCCGATCGCGGTATAGGCCCGCAGACCCAGCTCCAGTTCCGCATGGGCTATGCGCCGGAAGATCGTTTCGCGCTGAAGGAGCATCTTGGTGCTGCCGGCATTCCCGTGCCCGACATGATCGAGACCGGCATGCTGATCGGCGGCGACGACATCCCGGTGCCCTATGATCGCTTCCGGGATCGCGTGATGTTTCCCATCACCGATGCCCGCGGCCGCATCATTGCCTTTGGCGGCCGCGCGCTGAAGAAGGACGTGCCGGCAAAATACCTGAATTCGCCGGAAACGCCGCTCTTCCGCAAAGGCGACAATCTCTACAATTTCCCCATGGCCCGCAAAGCCGCCCATGACGGCGCGCCCATCATCGTGGTGGAAGGCTATGTGGACGTCATCGCCATGGTCGGCGTCGGCTTCCCCGGCGCGGTCGCGCCGCTCGGCACCGCGCTCACCGAAAACCAGTTGCAGCTGCTATGGAA
>NZ_JBIIOT010000165.1:0-6580 GCF_044336785.1 Tardiphaga sp.
CTGCTTCGACGGCGACCGCGCCGGCCAGACGGCGGCGTGGCGCGCGGCGGAGCTGGCGCTGCCGCATCTCAAGCCCGGCAAGAGCCTGCGCTTTGCGCTGCTGCCGGAAGGGCAGGACCCCGACGATCTCGCCCGCTCCGGTGGTCGCGGGGCCATCGAGGATGTCATCGCCGCCGCTGGCAAGCTGTCGGACCTGATCTGGGCCCGCGAGATCGCCGCCGGTGATTTCTCCACCCCCGAGCGCCGCGCGGCGCTGGAGGCGCGGATCGGGGAAATCTCCAACGGCATCCGCGACGATGTCGTGAAGAAATATTACCGCCAGGATCTCGCCGAGCGCCTCTATCGCCAGTTCGGCGGTGGCGCGCGCAGCGGTGGCGGGACTCGCGGCGGCCAGCAGGGCAACTTCCAGCGTGCCCCGCGCCAGCCTTTCGTCCCGCGAATCAGTGCCAATAATCGTGGCGTGCCGCTCACCGCGAGCCAGGTTCTGGGCCGCGGACCGTATCAGGCCGTCAGTGCGCAGCTCGCCACGTCGTCGATCATGCGCGGTCAGCGCAGCGCCATCTCGCGGCGCGAGGCGCTGATCCTGCAATCCCTGATCAACCATCCCTGGCTGCTGCACGACCGCCTTGAGGAGGTCGCCGCCCTCGAACTGGCGCATCCGGAAATGCACCGCCTGCGTGCAGGGATCATCGCTGCCTTCGCCCACGAGCATCATCATGGCGACGAAGCCGAGCAAAGCGCGGAAATGCGTGAAGACCTGGTAAAGGCTGGATTTTCCGAGCAATTACAGAAGGTTGAGCAGGCGATCACCGTCCAGGCGGTGTGGGCCTCGCAGCCCGGCGCGGCGCGCGAGGATGTTTTGGCCACCTGGATGCAGCTCGTCGCCTTGCATCGCCAGTACCATTCACTACTTAGGGAGCTGAAGGATGCCGAGCTCGCTCTGGGCGCGGAGGCCAGTGAAACCCATTATGGTTGGCTCCGCGACGTGAAGGCACGGCTTGCCGAGGTGGACGGGACCGAGGCGCTGATCGAGGGATTTGGCGAGTTGTCCGGCCGGTTCCAGCGCAGCCAGTGACCAACATTTGCTGCGGACGGAACGGTTGCCAAGGGCAAAAAGACTCGCCAAAACCATGGTTTGGCGGCACAAACAGGGTTAATCCGGGCTTAAGCCCTTCACGGGTAAAGCCTTGAGCAGAGATTGAATAGCCGCGTTCGACAAACCGGGTATGACGATGAGGGTGGCGAAAGACCAGCGCCGCCCTTTGCGCGTCATCCCGTCATGCAAGTGACCGTCACGCAAGTGATGAGCAAGTCGACCGGCACGAGATGAGATGGTGGGGTGCGGATGCGCCCCCGGCGTGAGCGCGTTTCAGGAGCATTGAATGGCCACCAAGGCAAAGACGCTGCAGACCAAGGACAAGGAAAACGCGGCAGCGGATACGCCCGAGAAGGATGCCGCCGACGCGCCGTCGCCTTTGCTGGATTTGTCCGACGCTGCCGTCAAGAAGATGATCAAGAACGCCAAGAAGCGCGGCTTCGTGACGTTCGATCAGCTCAATGAAGTGCTGCCCTCCGACCAGACCTCGCCCGAACAGATCGAAGACATCATGTCGATGCTCTCCGAGATGGGCATCAACGTGTCCGAGAACGACGACTCGGACGACGAGGAAAAGCAGGAAGACGACGACGAGACCGATAACGAACTCGTTGAAGTCACCTCCAAGGCCGTCACCGAAGTCAAGAAGTCGGAGCCGGGCGAGCGCACCGACGATCCCGTGCGCATGTATCTGCGCGAGATGGGCACCGTCGAGCTCTTGTCGCGCGAAGGCGAAATCGCCATCGCAAAGCGCATCGAGGCTGGCCGCGAGGCTATGATCGCAGGCCTCTGCGAAAGTCCGCTGACCTTCCAGGCCATCATCATCTGGCGCGACGAACTGGCCGAAGGCAAGATCTTCCTCCGCGACATCATCGATCTCGAAGCGACCTACGCCGGCCCCGAAGGCAAGGGCGGCGTCAATCCTGCGATGATCGCAGGCCCCACCGGCGACGGTGAAGGCAATGAGGGCGAGAGCGCCGTCGCAGCACCGCCGTCTGCACCGGCCCAGCCGACTCCGTTCCGTCCCGCCCAGGGCGGCCGTCCGCAGCCGGCAGCACAGCCCGGCGGTGAAAGCACGTCCGAAGGCGCCGCCGACGGCGACATGGACGACGACGAGTTCGAAAACCAGATGTCGCTTGCCGCCATCGAGGCCGAGCTGAAGCCGAAGGTCGTGGAGACCTTCGACAAGATCGCATCCGAATACAAGAAGCTGCGCAAGCTGCAGGAACAGGACATCGCGAACCAGCTGGAAAGCTCGTCGCAGGGGCCGTCGCTGTCGCCGTCGCAGGAGCGCAAGTACAAGAAGCTCAAGGACGAAATCGTCGTCGAAGTGAAGTCGCTGCGCCTCAACCAGGCGCGTATCGATTCACTCGTCGAGCAGCTCTACGACATCAACAAGCGCCTCGTGTCGTTCGAAGGCCGCCTGATGCGTCTCGGCGACAGCCACGGCGTCGGCCGCGAAGACTTTTTGCGCAACTATCAGGGCTCGGAGCTCGATCCGCGCTGGCTCAACCGTGTCTCCAAGCTCTCCGCCAAAGGCTGGAAGAACTTCGTCGCGATCGAGAAGGACCGCATCAAGGAGCTGCGCGGCGAGATCCAGCAGCTGGCGGCCCTCACCGGCCTCGAGATCGGCGAATTCCGCAAGATCGTGCATGGCGTGCAGAAGGGCGAGCGCGAAGCGCGCCAGGCCAAGAAGGAAATGGTCGAGGCCAATCTCCGCCTCGTGATCTCCATCGCCAAGAAGTATACCAACCGTGGTCTGCAGTTCCTCGATCTCATCCAGGAAGGCAATATCGGTCTGATGAAGGCGGTCGATAAGTTCGAATATCGCCGCGGCTACAAGTTCTCGACCTATGCCACCTGGTGGATCCGGCAGGCGATCACCCGTTCGATCGCCGACCAGGCCCGCACCATCCGCATCCCCGTGCACATGATCGAGACGATCAACAAGATCGTGCGCACGAGCCGCCAGATGCTGAACGAGATCGGCCGCGAACCGACCCCTGAAGAGCTGGCCGAAAAGCTCGGCATGCCGCTGGAGAAGGTGCGCAAGGTCCTCAAGATCGCGAAAGAGCCGCTGTCGCTCGAAACCCCGGTGGGTGACGAGGAAGACTCGCATCTCGGCGATTTCATCGAGGACAAGAATGCGGTGCTGCCGATCGATGCGGCGATCCAGTCGAACCTGCGCGAGACCACCACGCGCGTGCTCGCCTCGCTCACCCCGCGCGAGGAGCGCGTGCTGCGCATGCGCTTCGGCATCGGCATGAACACCGACCACACGCTGGAAGAAGTCGGCCAGCAGTTCTCGGTGACGCGCGAACGTATTCGCCAGATCGAGGCCAAGGCGCTGCGCAAGCTGAAGCACCCGAGCCGCAGCCGCAAGCTGCGCTCGTTCCTGGACAACTAACGCAAGCCCTCATCCTGAGGAGCCGCGCAGCGGCGTCTCGCAGGATGGCGACAGGCTCCCGGTCAAGACGGCGGACTTCGGTCCGCCGTTTTGCGTTGCGCTGCCGATTGGCCGGCGGTCCGGAACGATCCGCGCCACCGGTCATTGGTTGCCTGCGGACATGCGACCGAAGCTCCGCCACGCATGGAACCTGATCCCCTCCCGTGCGTTATCCCCGCATGACAGATCAAGTTGAACAATCAGTCCCGCACAAGCTCACTCCCATTGAGCGAGCTGAACGTAACCTGATGCGTCAGAAGGACGCTGAAAAGGCCATGGCCGAGCACGAGAAGACGCAAGCCGCTCTGTACTCCAATATGGAGCGCCTGCGTGCCGAGCGTCTTGAGCGCGAAGCCGCCGCCCCGAGCGAACTGGCCGCAAAACCGCGCCGCGCCGCGAAAAAAACCGCCAGCGCCCGCGCATAACGCAATTTACCCGGACCACCGAAGCGGCGGATCGCGAGATCCGCCGTTTTGCGTGGCCTCGAGCTCCGCACGCAGTGTTCCCCCTGCTTGCGGGCACGGGCTATCACCTATGATCGCCGAAACAGCCCGCGGCCATCCTTCGAGACGCGGCCCGAGAAGGCCGCTCCTCAGGATGAGGGACGGAGTTCACCGCCATAGAAGACCCTCATGGTGAGGAGCCCGCGACTTGTCCGCCGTAGCTCGAAGAGCGAAGGCGGACGCGGGCGTCTCGAACCATGCAGGCCGAGCACCATCCTCAGCCACGCCTCGCCACATCCGATGGCGCTGCCCTCGAGGGGAGGGCCCGCGTGACGCCCCCGCAACGTCGTTCCATCGACGCGCCTCCCACCGGGCCGCGCCCGGCGAAGCGCATCGCGCGAAGCCGGGAACGTCTCCCATCGCTCATCATTGGTCCTGCATCACCAACAGCGATGGAGTTCTTCATGTCAGCCAAACTCACCGGCAAGCGCGTTCTCATTCTCGCCACCAATGGTTTCGAGCAATCCGAACTGGAAGTACCGCGCGATCGCCTCACCGAGGCCGGCGCCGAGGTGCATGTGGCCTCGCCCGAAGCCGGCGTCATCCGCGGCTGGTCCGGCGACGACTGGGGCCAAGCGGTGAAGGTCGATGTCGCGCTCGCCGGCGCCACGGACAGCGACTACGACGCCCTCGTGCTGCCGGGCGGCCAGATCAATCCGGATCTCTTGCGCGTCAACGAAGATGCGCTGGCGCTGATCAAGGCGTTTTATGCGGCCGGCAAACCGATCGCCGCGATCTGCCATGCGCCGTGGCTCTTGGTCGAGGCCGGCATCGCGAAGAACCGCAAGATGACGTCCTATCATTCCATCAAGACCGATGTGATCAATGCGGGTGCGAAGTGGGAAGACAAGCCCGTCGTCACCGACAGCGGCATCGTCACCTCGCGCAATCCGGGCGATCTGGAAGCGTTTTCCAAAGCGATCATTGCGGGGATCAGGGAAGCGGGCGAGAGGGCGGCAGCGTAGGTGGGATACGCTCACCTGTGATTGTCGGGTTTGACCCTGCATTGATCTAAATGTGAAAGCGGCCGAAGGCCGGCGCTTTCACATTGAATCAAAGCTGCGACTACGGTGCACCGAGGGACGCAGCGAGCATGTTTGCTTCAAGCTTGATTAGCTCGTCGGTCCAACAATTTAGAGCAACAAGCGCATTTTTGGTGCTTAGGTAATTCGGATGGTGTGCGATCGAGGTCGCCGCAGTTGCGCTGTATTGTGTGGAGGGGAGGGTTTCCATTAGAAGCGTAGTGAAGCCACGCTGCAGCTGACTAATCTTTCGATTTTTAGTTGCGTCAAGTATGCACTCATTTGCCGTTACCATCAGTTTTTCGAGAGACTCCAAGACGACGTTTCCAATGTCAAATCGTGCTTTAACAACTCTTTTTGTTTCGTTGAGATAGAGAATATCAATAGTTCTATCTCCCTTCTCATCGCGGCCAGATAAACGGTAATTGCGCAGAATAAGATGATTTGCTGGAGTGTCGATAGTCGGGTCGATCAAGTCGCCTTGGGTATCAACGTCGTGCGCGCCCTTATTTACATTGCATCTTTTGCAGCACGGTATGAGGTTAGTCCACTCAACTACACGGGTGGGATGCCGAGATTTGCAGAAATAATGATCAACCTCCATGTACTTTGACTCTTCGTCGATGCGTGCCTCGCAGTAAGCGCACTTACCACTAGACATTTGTAAAAGAGCGCTTCGAATAAATTGTGCCTTCCATGGCGACTTCGTGTCGTCGTCGATGAATATCTGAGTCAGTTCAGCAACGCGCTGCGCGTCTAGTTCTGGTGGAGCCGCAGGTCTAGTTATTTTAATCATGGATTCTGCCGCCAAACGGGGCTGCTTGAACTCTAAGAATCTTTCGGAGGTGATTGCTTGGATTCAGCATTGAATCTAGTTCGCAAAGTACAGCTTGAAGCCTCGACTCATCGTTAAGTTCGATCGCTTGGTCGAACTCTTTCATTGCGTTGCTAAATGGCTCGGAATCGGTGCTTTCAAGGCCCATTACGTCTCTTAAGATTTCCTCGATCGTCCATCCTTTGAAGCCGTAGAATCCTGTTTTGAATCTACCAATTGTTGGGTTCCCCGATTCGTCTCGAACTAGCGGAATGACTTCTCCTTGATCCGCTGCTTGTATCATATGCGGGCTGTGGGTGGTCACTATGAATTGTGCGTTCGGAAATGCGGTCTTCAACGCTCGAATTATCGAGCGTTGCCACGTTGGATGTAAGTGTAAGTCAAGTTCGTCGATAAGAATAACGCCGCTGAATTTATTGGCGGGAACGTCAAATTGTCTGACCTCGATCTCACGTATGATTCCCAGCAGCATCGCGAGCGAGGCGCGGAAGCCTGATGAAAGATATTCGAATGGTACGGCGCCATGATCTGTCGTGACATATGTGTCGAATGAGGCAGCATCGATCCGTTCGAATTTCACAGTGCGATCAAGTATTGAGAAACACTCTTTGGCAAACTCTAGGTCGGCGTCTTGTTGTGAAGTTAAGCTTCCAGGGTGAGCAGAAAACAAATAACGAT
>NZ_JBIIOT010000150.1:0-8302 GCF_044336785.1 Tardiphaga sp.
CGCCCTCAATTGCGGAGGCGCTCCAGTAACTCTGGTCAGTGTTGGGATCTCTGCCAATTCCCTCGAGGCGAGAATACACGAAGTCGCGGTTTGCTTTGAAATGAAGTAAAAATCTGCTCTGCTGCTGTGTTGCGTGGTTGATAAGGCTATCGTGTTCTTGGGGGAGTAAGCCCGCCGCTTCGCCACTAGAGGTGAGGTCATTATGGCGGTCTCTAACCTTAATCGTCCATTTTCCTGGGATGGTCGCTGCTGCTCGTCGTCGAAAGAGGTTCGATTGATGAAACGAAAATGCTCGCGCTATTACGGAAAGAATTGTTGTCTTTCCGACACCGTTCGCGCCGCATATCAAATTAAAGCTAGGGGAGAAGGTTACATCAAACTTCTTGAATCCTCCAATATTGCTCATTTCGAGGGTCTGGATGCGCAAGTCGAGGTTAGAGATCATTTCTAGCGCTCCAATATTATCTCTAAGAAATGAGTGTTGCCTCACACTAGCAGCGGTTAGTTCTCATCGTCAAAGCTATCGGGCTGATTGAGGCGCGTATTAAACTTGCAGGTCAAAGTTTCCGTGGAATTGCCGTTTGAGCTGTGAAGTACCGAAGCTTGGAATATGCGCCAACGCAGTCGTGTAGCTGAATGGTCGGAGTAATGCCAAAAACTGAAATGGCCGGGACTAAGCCCGGCCATTTCAAATCCATCTACTGCTAGCGCGAAGCTCCTACTTCTTCTTCGCCCCGACGCGCTCCACGCTGGCGATCTCGATTGGCGGCTTGCCGCTCTTCTCGGCGATCTCGGCGTCCTGGTCGGCGATCGCCTGCTTGGCCGGCTCGTCGCCGTCGAGGCCGCCGAGCAGCTCCGAGGGGACGCGGCGGTTCGAGCGCTGCGAGCCGTCCACATAAGTGACGTTGAAAAAGGCGAATTCGCCTTTGGGATTGGTACCGGGTTTCTTGGCCATGCGCGGCTTGTGGACGGCGCCGTGCCAAGAGTCAAAGCCCATGCACGCAGGGCATGCATGCCATCAACAGCCCGTTGCGGCAGGCGCCGTCTCCGCTCCGTGGCGCGGCCGGCGCCGGCGTCGCGCGCTTGATGTTCCTACTTTGTTCTTGACAAGAAATCGCCTTTAGGTTGTTATCCGGCCGTCTCCTTCGCGAGGGGCGCTTCATGAGGCGTCATTGAGCGGAAGTGAGATGCGGCGCCTGCGGGCAGGGGGAGGACGTATCCCCCGGCACTCGGGCGGCTGGAGGTCACCGTCCGGGCCCAATACGGGGCCCTGCCGCTAGCGCGGCTGGACGTGGTGCGGGCGAAGGCAGGGAAACCTGCCGGATGGCTTTCTGAAAAGCGAGCGCCCAGTACCCGGAAGAACGGTCCTTCGGCTGGCAAGACGTCGCGGTGGCGCGCCGTAAGGCGTTGCGTCGTTCGGGTTTGCCGGCGATCCGGCAGGCACGGACGGCGTCAGAAGCTACCAAACGCGCCTTACGGCGTGCCGCCTCCCCTCATGTTTCGAGGGGAAATGCTCATAGCTCGGACGCCATGGGCGCCGCGAGAATGCGATCTCGTGTTTTCAGGAATCGCGTGTTTTCAGGACTGACGTGGCTGTTTGACAGGTTGAGGCCATGACGCGCGGAAGCGCGTGGACTCCCTCCCTCAAGCGGCGCAGCCGCGCAGCGGGGAGGGTGGCGCGTCGCGCCGGGTGGGGTCTCTCCCCACGGGCGGACGTCACGTGGGGAGAGACCCCACCCGTCTCGTAGCTCGCTGGACGCTCGCTTCTCACCACCCTCCCGGCTGCGCAGCTGCGCTGCTTGGGGGAGGGAGAAGAGGGAGCTACCCGCGAAAATCCCTGACCCGCTTCACCATCTGCTCCACATGCGCCACCGGCGTTTCCGGTTGGATGCCATGGCCGAGATTGAAGATGAAACGTCCGCCCGCATAATTCGCCAGCACATCATCCACCGCGCGATCGAGCGCGGCACCGCCGGCGATCAGCACCAAGGGATCGAGATTGCCCTGCACGGCGACGCGGCTCTGCACGTGCTCGCGCACGAAGCCGGGCTCCGCGGCCCAGTCGATGCTCACGGCATCGACGCCGGTGGCCGCGACATAAGACGGCAGCAGCGCGCCGGCGCCGCGCGGAAAGCCGATGATTTTTGCATCCGGCACCTTCGCCCGCACGCCGGCGACGATGCGCTGCGTCGGCTCCACCGACCAGCGCTGGAATTCCGCAGCCGGCAGCACGCCGGCCCAGGTATCGAAGATCTGCAGCACCTCGGCGCCGGCTTCCAGCTGGCGCAGCAGATATGCAATCGAGTTCTCCACGATCACATCGATGATCGCGCTGAAGGCGTCGGGATGCCGATAGGCCATCATCCGCGCCGGGCCCTGATCGGGGGTGCCGCGCCCGGCCACCATGTAGGTCGCCACCGTCCACGGCGCGCCGCAAAAACCGATCAGCGTGACCTTCGGATCGAGCGCCGCACGCACCCGGCGCAGCGCCTCGAACACCGGATCGAGCTTGGTGAAATCCGCCTCGCGCGCGAGCGTCGCCACCTGCTCGGGCGTGTCCAGCGGATCGAGCCGCGGCCCTTCGCCGGCCTCGAAGCGCACGCTGCGGCCGAGCGCATAGGGGATCACCAGAATGTCCGAGAAGATGATCGCCGCATCGAAGCCGAAGCGCCGGATCGGCTGCAGCGTCACTTCGGTGGCGAATTCCGGATTGAAGCAGAGATCGAGGAAGCCGCCCGCGGTCTCGCGCACCTTGCGATATTCCGGCAGATAGCGCCCGGCCTGCCGCATCATCCACAGCGGCGGCGTGCTCGCGCGCGCGCCGCAGATAACATCGAGAAAGGGCTTTGCAGGCTGGGACAAAGGGTATGTTCCGCAAGTGAGGACGAGGGATCTGCGGCTCGTGATACACGCTGGCATGCCGCTTGGCGAGGCGCGCGCCACAGGGTGTCCGCATTCTTGATATATCTCAAGGTGTCATGGCGGACCAAAGCCGCATATAACGCGCATGAGCAATACGATCCCATTTCCCAAGAAGCCGATGACCTCAGACATTGCAGCCACCATTGATCAGCAGCGCGCCCGCGCCAGAGTGTGGTTCGAATCCCTGCGCGATCGCATCTGCAGTGCAGTCGAGACGCTGGAGCGCGAGGCGCCGGAGGCGCTGTTCCCCGGCAGTCCGGCGCAATTCACCTTCAAGCCATGGACGCGCAACACCGGCAGCGGCGGTGGCGTCGGCGGCTTTCTCTCCGGCGGCCGGCTGTTCGAGAAGATCGGCATTCACACCTCATCGGCCAATGGCAAACTGTCGCCGGAAATGGCGCGCGCCATGCCGGGCGGTGGCGGGCAGCTCGATTACGTCTCCACCAGCATCAGCCTGATCATGCATCCGCGCTCGCCGCGCGTGCCCACGGTGCATATGAACACGCGCTTTCTCGCCACATCGGTGGGATGGTTCGGCGGCGGCGCGGATCTCACGCCGATGCTGCCCGCGCAGCGCCGCGACGATGCGCCGGATACGATCACCTTTCACGATGCCATGCGCGCCGCCTGCGATGCGCATGATCCCGGCTACTACAGGAAGTTCAAGGCCTGGGCCGATGATTACTTCTTCCTGCCGCATCGCGGCACAGCGCGCGGCGTCGGCGGCATTTTCTACGATCAGCTGAGCAATGATTTCGACAAGGACTTTGCCTTCACCCGCGATGTCGGCGAGGCGTTTCTCGCTGTCTACCCGCGCATCGTCCGCGCGCGGATGCAGGAAGCGTGGACGGATGACGAGCGCGCCCAGCAGCTGGAAACGCGCGGGCTCTATGTCGAGTTCAACCTGCTCTACGACAAAGGCACGATGTTCGGCCTGCAGACCGGCGGCAACACCGAGACGATCTTGAGCTCGATGCCGCCACTGGTGAGCTGGAGATAAAGCTCACTCAATCTGTCGTCGCCCGGCTTGACCGGGCGATCCAGTAGACACTGACCTTTGCGTTTACTGGATCACCCGCTTTCGCGGGTGATGACAGTGAGAGTTGCTACTAAACCTTCGCGTTCTCGATCGCCGCCTGCACCGCCCAGGAAATATCGGTGTTGAGCTGGAACGCCACCGATCCTTCATCCACGATTGCCTGCGGATTCACCGCGCGCTTCCCGGCCTCGTCCAGCGCGGTGCGATAGTCGCTCTTCAGCGCTGCGAGATCGGCATAAGCGGGGAAGTCGTAGAAGGTCAGCTCATTCGGCGTCAGCGCCGGCTTCCTGGCGAGCAGCTTCTTCAGAATCTGGCCGCCCGAGAGATCGCCGAGATAGCGCGTATAGGCATGGGCGATCAGCAGTTCGCCATCGCCCTTCGCCGCATCCTCGATCCGCTTGGCATAGGCCGCGCCTTCGGCAAGCACCGGCACCTTCGCAAAATCGCCACCGCACAGCGCTTCCAGATCGGCCTTCAGCGCCGATGCGCGATCCAGCCGATAAGCGGCAAGCGTGGCCAGCAGCGGCGTATCGCGATGCGCCTCAAGCCCGGCCTCCAGCGCCTGATAGGCCGGCAGCAGGTTCCGCTGCAGCAGGATGTAACCCTCGCGGCTGGCCTCGCCACGCAGCATGTCGTTGATGATGCCGGAACGCTCGGCCTCGGTGTGCTGGGTCTTGGTGGAGCGATAAAGCTCGGTCACGACGCTGATGGGCGCGGTGGGCTGGGGCGTCGTCATGAGGTCTCCGGTCAGAACATCCGTCAATTGCGGCCGGCACCATACCAGCCGCGGGAAATGCCACAAGTTTCCGCGGGTTAGAACGGTTCCAGCCTTGTCGGGCGGCATCCTTGCGTGTCAGAACCACGGCCAGACCTGCCTCTCGGAGACGCAATGACCGCCCCGCTCGACCTGTTCCGCCACACCGCCACCTTCGCCGGCACGGACCCGCTCCGTCAGGCCACCGCGGCTGCGGTCGATGCCCTCGCCAAGGCATCCATCGAGATTTCGGACCTGATCAGCCGCGGCGCCCTGGCCGGGATCACGGGGGCGACCCAGGGCAGCGAGAATGCCGATGGCGACGTGCAGAAGGATCTCGATGTCATCGCCGATGACATGGTCCGCGCCGCGCTGAAGGATGTCCCATGGGGCGCGCTCGCATCCGAGGAAGCGGAGACCGCCGATATCCGCGACGGCGGCGGCCTCATCGATATCGCCTATGATCCGCTCGACGGCTCGTCGAATATCGAAACCAACATGACCGTCGGCACCATCTTCTCGATCGTGCCATCTGTCGCCGGCAAGGTGCCGTTCACGTCGCCCGGCCACACGCAGATCGCCGCCGGCTTCGTCGTCTATGGTCCGCAGACCTCGCTGGTGCTGACGCTTGGCGATGGCGTTCACATCTTCACGCTCGATCGCGCCACGCGCAGCTATCAGCGCATTCGCGCCAATGTGCAGATCACCGCCGATTGCGCCGAATACGCCATCAACGCTTCGAACCATCGCCACTGGGAAGCCCCTGTGCGCGATTTCGTCGAGCAGTGCCTTGCCGGCAAAGAGGGCGCGAAGGCGAAGAACTTCAACATGCGCTGGATCGCAGCTTTGGTCGCCGAAGCCTATCGCATCCTCGTGCGCGGTGGCGTGTTTCTGTATCCCGGCGATGCGCGCAAGGGCTACGGCGATGGTCGCCTGCGCCTCGTCTATGAAGCACATCCGATGGCCTTCATCATCGAGCAGGCAGGCGGTGCGGCATCAAATGGCCGCCAGCGCATTCTCGATGTAGCACCGACCGCAATCCATCAGCGCATTCCGCTGATCATGGGCTCGAAGAATGAAGTCGCCTGTCTCGAAGCGCTGCATCGCGATGCGGATAGCGTGGCCGTGCAGGCAGCAGAATAACTACAGCTGGCGGCATCGTAGGGCGGATAAGCGCAGCGTAATCCGCCGGCCGAATTCAAAGCTGAAACTCCGCAGTGGATGACGGCTTCGCCTCATCCGCCCTACGGATTCACATTTCGAGCGATTCAAAGCTACAGGGCTTCTAAGCGCGGGAGCCCGGAAAGCGGTTGAGCGGTGCGACCTCAAAGCCTATTCAGGCGTGGGGTCGCGAAGGGAAAGCTCATGCTGCCACAGCCGGTCAAAGCCGCCGATATCACCGACGAGAATTCCGCGCAGACCTATCTCAACCAGGCCGTCATGACCACGTTCTGCCGCGTGCTGGACAGTTCGCGCCTGCCGCCCGATGTGGTGATGAAGCTGTTGGCTTCGGCGCTCGGCCAGACCTATCGCGAAGTCGCTGCTGCCCATCACGATGGCGGATGCCCATGTGGTTGGCGACCGCAGGCGACGGATATCGAAGCCCTGCGCGCCTCGCTCGAAGACGCGGCGGCGCCGCGCCGTGTCGATGATTTGCTCAGCATGGCGGCAGTCGGCAGAGCTTAAACCGTCCGTATATTCAGCTATTGCATTGCAAACCGTCATCGCCGCGACCGGCGAGGGCGGTTTTGTCGTTGTCACGATAGTCTGATGGCGGGACCGCCGGGATTTTGCTAAATTCCTTTAGGCCTAAACTTTCTGGCCCGATCCTTGAATGTCGCGACCATCAATGCCCTCAGCAGAGTGACCGCATGACATCGTCTTCAGCAGTTCGGGTTGCAAACGCGCCCGATTCAATTCCGGTCTGGCGCGCCGTGGCGCGCGCGATCGCCGATATCGGCGCCAAGCGCTGTTTCGGCCTGGTCGGCGGCGCCAATTTCAAGGTGACGCTGGCGCTGACCGATCTCGGTGTCGAATTCATCCCTGCGCGCCATGAAGGCGGCGCGGTGAGCATGGCCGATGTGTCCGCGCGCCTGACACGGGATCTTGTGGTGGTCAGCGTCACGGCCGGCCCTGGTCTCACCAATGCCATCACCGGCATCGGTGAAGCCGCGAAAAGCGACACGCCATTGCTCGTGCTCGCCGGCGATGTCGTCACCGGCGACAAGCAATCGGCGTTTGCGTTTAATCAATCCGAGCTCGTGCATGCCGTCGGCGGTGACTGGCGCCAGATCACCGATCCGCAGACTGCCTATCTCGAAACCTGGAATGCCGCCGCGCGCGCGATCAAGGAGCGCAAGCCCGTGGTGCTCAGCCTGCCCATCAATGTGCAGGAGATGCCGGTCACCGCGACCATGGGCAAGCGACATCCGCCGCTCACGCCGCGCCGTTCACTCGATGCGGCCAAGCTCGACGAACTTGTCGCGACGATCAAATCGTCGCGGCGTCCACTGATCCTCGCTGGCCATGGTGCCATCGTCGCCGATGCCAAATCACTTTTGGTGCAACTCGCCGACAAACTCGGCGCGCTGCTGGCGACGTCGGTGCAGGCGCATGGCATGTTTGCCGGTCATCCGTGGAATCTCGATGTCGCCGGCGGCTTTTCGTCGCCTGCCGCAACCGAGTTGATGATGCAAAGCGACATGATCCTCGCTTTCGGCATGTCGCTGAACATGTGGACCACGAAGAAGGGCAAGCTGATCGACGATCACGCCCAGCTCGTGCAGGTCGATGTCGAGAAGGGACGTATAGGTGTGCATCGTCCGGTCGATCTCGAACTGGAAGGCGATGCATCGCAGGTCGCTACGGCCTTGCTGGACGCACTCGGTGGAGATGACATCGGCCCCGGTTGGCGCACGCCGGATGTTGCCGCCGTGATCCACGCCAAGAGCAATCGCCATTCCGTCTATGACGATACGAGCACGGCCGAGCATATCGATCCACGCACGCTCAGCAAGGCGATGGATGATCTGCTGCCAAAGGACCGCACGATCGTGGTCGATGGCGGTCATTTCGTGGGCTGGGTGGTGCGCTATCTCTCGGTGCCGGATTATCGCGGCTGGTGCATTCCCATTGCCTTCCAGTCCATCGGACTCGGCCTTGCCGGCGCGATCGGCGCCGCCGTGACGCAGCCGCATCGCCTGACCGTGCTGGCCGTCGGCGATGGCGGTTTTTTGATGTCGATCGCGGAGCTGGAAACCGCGGTGCGATTGAAGAGGCGCATCTGCATCTTTATCTATAATGACAGCGCCTATAGCGCCGAGGTGCATCATTTCGTGCCCGAAGGCTATTCCGCCGCGATGGCGCAATTTCCGGTCACCGATTTTGCAGCGATCGCACGCGGCTATGGCGCGGATGGTTGTGTGGTGAAGACGCTCGCCGATCTCGATGCCGTGAAGCACTGGGTCGAGAACGGCGCGCAAGGCGTCTTCATCGTCGATGGGCGCATCAATCCGAAGCTGATCGCGGATTGGTACAAGGAAGTTTTCGGCGCCGCCAATTTGTAGGGCCGTATAACCTCTCCCCGC
>NZ_JBIIOT010000145.1:0-8875 GCF_044336785.1 Tardiphaga sp.
CTAACAACCAAACGCGGCCGGGTTTTCACCCGGCCGCTTCAAACTCAATCCATCCCACCCCAGCCTCACGCCTGGCTGGCGATTTCCTTGCCCAGGGCCGCCTGCGCCGCAGCGAGACGGGCGATCGGCACGCGGTAGGGCGAGCACGACACGTAGTCCAGACCGATCTGATGGCAGAACGCCACCGAGGCCGGATCGCCACCATGCTCACCGCAGATGCCGACCTTGATGTTCGGACGCGTCTTGCGGCCGCGGGCAACGCCGATCTTCACGAGTTCACCCACACCGCTGCGGTCCACCGACACGAACGGGTCGATCTCCAAAATACCCTTGGCGATATAGGTGCCGAGGAAGCTCGCCGCGTCGTCGCGGCTGATGCCGAACGTCGTCTGGGTGAGATCGTTGGTGCCGAAGGAGAAGAACTCCGCGGTCTCGGCGATCTCGCCGGCCAGCAGGCAGGCTCGCGGCAGCTCGATCATGGTGCCGACGGTGTAGTTGAGCTTGCCACCGGTTTCCTTCGTAACGGCGTCAGCGGTCGCATCGATGCGGGCCTTGGTGAGGTCGAACTCCACCTTGCTGACGATCAGCGGCACCATCACTTCCAGCGCCACGGCATCGCCGGTGCGCTTGGCGGCCTCGATCGCCGCCTCGAACAGCGCGCGGGCCTGCATCTCGGCGATTTCCGGATAGGCGATCGCCAGACGCACGCCGCGGAAGCCGAGCATCGGGTTGAACTCGGACAGTTCGCGCGCGCGATCGGCGAGCTTGCGCGGATCGGCGTTCATGACGCGCGCCACTTCCTCGATCTCGCCCTGGGTGTGCGGCAGGAATTCGTGCAGCGGGGGATCCAGCAGGCGGATGGTGACCGGCAGGCCATGCATGATCTCGAACAGCTCGACGAAATCGGCGCGCTGCATCGGCAACAGTTTGGCGAGCGCGGCTCGGCGGGCCTGCTCGTCTTCGGCCAGGATCATCTCGCGCACGGTGCGGATGCGGGTCTCTTCGAAGAACATGTGCTCGGTGCGGCACAGGCCGATGCCTTCGGCGCCGTACTTGATGGCGGTGCGCGCGTCTTCCGGCGTGTCGCCATTGACGCGGACCTTGAGCTTGCGGACCTTGTCGGCCCAGCCCATCAGGGTGGCAAATTCGCCCGACAGTTCCGGCTCGATCATCGGCATGCGGCCGGCCAGCACCTGGCCGGTGGAGCCGTCGATGGTGATGATGTCACCGGTCTTGAAGACGCGGCCGCCGATGGTCATGGTGCCGCGGCCGTAATCGACGCGGATGGCGCCGGTGCCAGAGACGCAGGGCTTGCCCATGCCGCGCGCGACCACCGCCGCATGCGAGGTCATGCCGCCGCGGGTGGTGAGAATGCCTTCCGAGGCGTGCATGCCGTGAATGTCTTCCGGCGACGTCTCGATGCGAACCAGAATGACCTTCTTGCCATCGGCCTGCAGCTTGGCGGCTTCATCCGACGAGAACACGATCTCGCCTGAAGCTGCGCCCGGCGAGGCGGGCAGACCGGTCGCGATCACGTCGCGCTCGGCCGAAGGATCGATGGTCGGGTGCAGCAACTGGTCGAGCGAGGCCGGATCGATGCGGGTGACCGCGTCCTTCTGCGAGATCACGCCTTCATTGGCGAGCTCGACGGCGATGCGGATCGAGGCCTTGGCGGTGCGCTTGCCGTTGCGGGTCTGCAGCATCCAGAGCTTGTTCTGCTCGACCGTGAATTCGAGATCCTGCATGTCACGGTAGTGCTTCTCGAGCTGCTTGTAGATGCGGGTCAGCTCCTTGAAAGCTTCCGGCATCGCCGATTCCATCGACGCCTTATCGGAGCCGCTCTCGATGCGGGCTTCCTCGGTGATGTCCTGCGGCGTGCGGATGCCGGCAACGACGTCCTCGCCCTGGGCATTGATCAGGAATTCGCCGTACAGCTTGCTCTCGCCGGTGGACGGGTTGCGCGTGAAGGCGACGCCGGTGGCCGAGGTGTCGCCCATATTGCCGAACACCATGGCCTGCACGTTGACGGCGGTGCCCCAGCTCTCCGGAATGTCATGGAGACGGCGATAGGTGATGGCGCGCTGGTTCATCCAGGAGGAGAACACAGCGCCGATGGCGCCCCATAGCTGGGCATGCGGATCCTGCGGGAAATCGCTGCCGGTCTCGCGGGCGACGGCTTCCTTGTACTTGCCGACCAGGTGCACCCAGTCGTCACCGTCGAGATCGGTGTCGAGCGAATAGCCCTTGTTGTCCTTGTAGGTGTCGAGGATTTCCTCGAAGTGATGGTGGTCGAAGCCGAGCACCACGTCGGAATACATGGTGATGAAGCGGCGATAGCTGTCATAGGCGAAACGCTTGTCGCCGGAGAGTTCGGCCAGCGCTTCGACGGTGACGTCGTTGAGGCCGAGATTGAGAACGGTGTCCATCATGCCCGGCATTGAGGCGCGGGCGCCCGAGCGGACCGAGACCAGCAGCGGGTTCGTGTCGTCGCCGAAGGTCTTCTTGGTGATCTTGCCGACGGTCTCCAGCGCCTTCTCGACCTGCGCCTTCAACTCTTTCGGGTAGCTGTTCTTGTTGTCGTAGTAATAGGTGCAGACCGAGGTCGGGATGGTGAAGCCCGGAGGCACCGGCAGGCCGAGATTCGCCATTTCCGCGAGGTTCGCGCCCTTGCCGCCGAGCAGGTTGCGCATCTCCGACTTGCCCTCGGACTTGCCGCCACCGAAGGAATAGACCCACTTGCCGGCCTTGCCGAGATCGGACGCCGGCTTGGCGGCGACCTTCTTGGCAATCGCCTTGGCCGGTGCCCTGCTTGCAGAAGCCTTGGCCACAACCGCTTTCTTCGCCACCGGCGCCTTTGCGACCACCTTGGTGGCAACGGCCTTCCTGGCGGCGGGCTTGGCAACCTTGGCCGGCGCCTTCGATTTCGCGGGCGCCTTCAATGCCTTGCGGGCGGCGGGCGCAGCCTTGACGGCAGCTTTGGACTTCGCGGCTTGCTTGGCAGCCTGCTTGACAGCCTTCTTGGACTTGGATGCGGTTTTGGCCATGGTTCTCAATCGATCCGGCGAGAGGATGGAGACGGGAAGGAACCGCCTTACACCACGTTTAGGCGATGTGGTGCAAGCGACGGCGCCGGTAGCTTGTTACGGAATTGCGTGGCGTAAATTAGCCGATCTTCAGCAGCTTGAAGACGCCGAGCCCGACCAGGCCGATGAAGATGAGATAAATCGCGACGATGAAGTTGAGCAGGCGCGGCATCAGCAGAATCAGGACACCAGCGATGAGCGCGACAATCGGCTGGATGTGAGCTGCCGTGATGGTCATGGGGGATCTCCGGGTGCTGTGATGCGATTCGGCGCCCTGCGCGCCGCGGGGGAGTAGCAGCATAAAGACGCGCCGGGCATCAATGGGTTCCCGGTTGCATCGCTGCAATGCATCAAAAACCGGCGCCATGTCCCCAAAAATTCCGGAACGATCGCTGGCGGCGGGCATTGGCCGACCGTGGGAATTCAAACGATGGCTGGACATCTCGCCGGCGAAGCAAGCCGGACATTGGCTATGAAGGAGACGACAATGCGTAAGACACTGATTGCAGCAGCCGCCCTCATGGGCACGATGGCAATGCCACTTGCGGCACAGGCCCAGGGCGTCACGGTTGGCGTCGCCGGTGGTGACCGTGTGATCGTCGACCAGAACGACCCCGATGGCATCACGGTGCAGGAGCGACCGGCGTTCCGCGAATATGTGGTGCGCGAGCGGGTGCCGACCTTCACGGTGGACGAGCGCGTCGTGGTGGGCTCGACCCTGCCGGAAGCCGGCGTGACCTATTACGACGTGCCGCAATCAGTGGCGACCACGCCCTATCGCTACACGGTGGTGAACGGACAGACCGTGCTGGTCGAGCCACGATCGCGCCGCATCGTGCAGGTCATCGACTAAGATAGTTGAGTGCGAAATTCGTTCGGGCGCTTTCCGATGAGCGACCGGACGAAGAAGCCCCGCCCCGGTGTCCCCTGCCGGGCGGGGCTTTTCTTTTGGGCGCCCACACTCCGCACCCTCATGGTGAGGAGGCGCGCAGCGCCGTCTCGAACCATGAGCTGGCCTGGCTCGGAGTGTGCGGTCATCCTTCGAGACGCCGCTGCGCGGCTCCTCAGGATGAGGGAAGAGTGTGTTGCGGGCAGCAGATCAACCCTTCAGCATCGACAGAATATTATTGGTCGATTTATACGCGGCCACCGCATTGTCGCGGAAGGCCGGCGTCCAGTTCGACGCCGTGCGCTCCTCCGCGCTCATGCCGGAATAGACATTGAGAATGCCGAGGCTGAGCTGGCTGGGATCGCCGCTTTTCTGGCTCGCCTGCAGCGCGTCGAGGATGCTCGCGCGGTTGCGCGCATCGAGCGTCTGCTTGGCGGCAAAGCTCTCTTCTTTCGAGAACAGGCCGTCCTGATTGAGCGACATCGCCGACAGCGAGCGATTGTCGATGGCGGAGAGATCGGCCATCTGCCCGGTTTTTCGCGCGGCGTCGTAGACCAGTTCGCCCTTGCCGCTGTCCTTCGCGGCCTTGGCCTGCGCATCGAGCGCGGCGCGCACCGCTTTCGCGACATCGCCGATGCTCTTCACCGGCTGCGCATCTTCGGGCTGGGCGAGAAAAGCGGCGACGGGATCATTGGCGATGCCCGACGGCGCCTTGTCCGGTGTCTGGGTCGTCGCCTGCACGCCCTTGGCAACGGCATCGCGCTGTGCGGCCCAGAGCGCGGTGGCTTTTTCTTCGGGGCCGGCCGCATCGAGATAGTCGGCCGCGGCCTTGTAGAGGCCGGCGAAAGTGCCCGTCAGTCTGGTGGTGCCGGCAGCCGGTGCGAGTGCGGTGTTGAGGCGGCTGGTGAGCTCGGCGCTCGCGGCCTTCTGCTCGTCGGCGGTGAAGCCGCCGCCATTGTTGGTGGAGACCGCAAACAGTGCGCGACGATCGAGCGAGGCGAGATCGACGGTGAGCTTGCCGCTCGCATCATAGGGGCCCTTGACCGTGGCCGCGGTGTAGAGCCCGTCCAGTGCCGTGCGGGTATCCGCGATCACGGTGGCGATGCTCTTGGTGTCACCTGATGCCGCAAGCTGCGCGCGGGCTGCATCCGAGAGCGTCAGGTTGGTCGCGGCAGATGACGATGACGACGCGCTCTCATTGGCCGTGAGCGCATTGGCCAGCGATGGCGCGGCTATTGCGGCCGCGCGGGCATAGGCCGAGCCGTAATTGGCGTAAGGATTGAGACCGGTATTGACCGACGTCATGCGCAGGCGCGCTCCATGGCACGGTTAACAAACCGTTGATGGGAGCGGACTTTTTCAGGGGATGGTTAAGGGAAGGTTAATGTTGCTGGAGGTGTCGGGATATTTCTACCCGTCACGCTCCGTCCCTCATGGTGAGGAGGCGCGCAGCGCCGTCTCGAACCATGAGCTGGTGGGGCTCCGAGCTCGCGGCCATCCTTCGAGACGCCGCTTCGCGGCTCCTCAGGATGAGGGGCAGAGCATGTGAGGGGCGGAGCTTGTGGCCGCCCCTTCCTCTCAGTCCTGGATCTTCGAGAAATCCGCCACCGCACGCGTGGCGGCACGGATCTCGTTCAGCAGCTTCAGACGATTTTCGCGCACAGAAGCATCGTCATCATTGACCTTCACCTTGTCGAAGAACGCATCCACCGCCGGGCGCAGTTTTGCCATCGCCGCCATGGCGCCGGCAAAGTCTTCCTTCGCCACCGCTGCACTCGCTTCCGGACCGACTTCGGCAATCGCCTTGGCCAGCGCCTTTTCCTCGTCGAGCTTGAACAGCGATGCGTCCGGCGCGCCGTCGAAGGTTCGCTTGTCCTTCTTCTCCTCGATGGTGAGGATGTTGTTGGCGCGCTTGGTGCCGGCAAGCAGGTTCTTGCCGTCGTCGCTGTCGAGGAATTTGCCAAGCGCCTCGACGCGGCGGACCACCATCAACAGATCGTCCTGACCACCGAGCGCGAACACCGCATCGACGAGATCGTGACGCGCGCCTTGGTCACGGAGCTGAACTTTCAGGCGATCGGCGAAGAAGGCGAGGAGATCGGATGGGACCTTCTGCGTATCGGCAAAGGTCTTGCCGGCGCTGGTCGCGAGCAGACCATCGACGCCAGACTTCGCAGCCTTGGTCATTGAGAGGCGGAGATTGTTCTCCAGCACAAGGCGGATCACGCCGAGCGCTGCGCGCCGCAACGCGAACGGATCCTTCGAACCGGTCGGCTTTTCATCCATCGCCCAGAAGCTGGTGAGCGTATCGAGCTTGTCCGCAAGGCCAACGGCAATGCTGACCGGGTCGCTCGGCACGCTGTCACCAGCGCCCTGCGGCTTCCAGTGGTCTTCGCTCGCCGCCGCGACAGCAGCATCTTCGCCGTGCGCCAGCGCGTAATACTTGCCCATCAGGCCCTGCAACTCGGGGAATTCACCGACGACCTCCGTCAGCAAATCCGCCTTCGCAAGCTGCGCGGCACGCTTGGTCTTCGCCGGATCCGCGCCGACCAGCGGAGCGATTTCGCCTGCAAGGCGCTCGATGCGCTTGATGCGCTCGGCCTGTGTACCCAGCTTCTCGTGAAACACGATCTGATCGAATTTCGGCAGCCGAGCTTCCAGCTTGGTCTTCAGGTCGGTCTCGTAGAAGAACTTCGCATCGCTCAGGCGCGCGCGGATGACGCGTTCGTTGCCGGCGATGATGGCGGCGCCGCCATCACTCGCTTCGATATTCGCCGTGAGAATGAACTTGTTGGTGAGCTTGCCCGTCTTGGGATCGCGCACCACGAAACACTTCTGGTTGGCGCGGATGGTGGCGCGGATCACCTCGTCGGGGATCGACAGGAAGTCCGCATCGAACGAGCCCATCAGCACCACCGGCCATTCGACCAGGCCGGCGACTTCTTCCAGCAAAGCGGGATCTTCGACCAGCTCATAGCCCTGCGCAAAGGTGAGCTGGCGCGCGTCGGCCAGGATGATCTCCTTGCGGCGCTCGGGATCGAGCACGACCTTGGCCTGCTGCAGCTTGGCGACGTAATCGTCGAAGCGGCGCACCTCGATCTCGCCGGGGGCGAGAAAGCGATGGCCGCGCGTGGTCTGGCCGACGCTGACACCGGGGAGATCGAATTTCACGACTTCCGGCTCTTCGGTCTCGATGCCGAAGGTGGCGATGATGGAATGCAGCGGACGCACCCAGGTCAGCGCGCTCGACTTGATCGACGCCTCGCCCCAGCGCATCTGCTTCGGCCACGGGAAGGTGCGGATCACCATCGGCAGGATCTCGGCCAGCACATCCACCGCCGGCTTGCCGGGCTTCTCGGTGAGCGCGATGTAGAAATCGCCCTTGGGATCGCGCTGGATTTTTGCCTCGTCGAGCGAGGTGAGGCCGGTCGCCTTCAGGAAGCCGGCAATCGCAGCTTCGGCGCCGCCGACGCGCGGCCCCTTGCGCTCCTGCTTGAGATCGGGCTGGCGCGCCGGAATGCCATGCACGGTGAGCGCGAGACGACGCGGCGTCGCGAAGGCTTTCGCGCCTTCATAGACGAGGCCGGCATCGACGAGCTTGTCGGTGACGATGCGGCGCAGGTCTTCCGCCGCCTTGGCCTGCATGCGGGCGGGGATTTCTTCGGAGAACAGTTCGAGGAGAAGATCGGGCATCAGGCAGCGCTTCCGGCTTCGGTGTGCACCCATGCTTCGCCGCAGGCTTTGGCCAGTTCGCGGACGCGCATGATGTAGCTCTGGCGTTCGGTGACCGAGATCACGCCGCGCGCATCGAGCAGATTGAAAACATGGCTGGCCTTGATGCACTGGTCATAGGCCGGCAGCGCCATCAGATGTTCTTCGCGCTTGTCGCCCTTCCAACCCGCATCGAGATACTTTTTGCAGGCGGCCTCGGCCATCTTGAACTGCTCGAACAGCATCGCGGTGTCGGCATGTTCAAAATTGTGCCGGGAATATTCCTGCTCGGCCTGCAGGAAGACGTCGCCATAGGTCACCTTCTCGGCGCCGTCGCGGCCGTTGAAGTTGAGATCATAGACGCGGTCGACGCCCTGCACATACATCGCGAGGCGTTCGAGGCCGTAGGTCAGCTCGCCCGCGACAGGGGCGCATTCGACGCCGGCGACCTGCTGGAAGTAAGTGAACTGCGAGACTTCCATGCCGTCGCACCAGCATTCCCAGCCGAGGCCCCAGGCGCCCAATGTCGGGCTTTCCCAGTCGTCCTCGACGAAGCGGACGTCATGCAGCGCGGTGTCGATGCCGATGGCTTTCAGCGACTGCAGATAGAGGTCCTGCAGGTTGGCCGGCGACGGCTTCATGATCACCTGGAACTGGTAATAATGCTGCAGCCGGTTCGGGTTCTCGCCATAGCGGCCATCCTTCGGCCGGCGCGAGGGCTGCACATAGGCGGCTTTCCAGGGCTTGGGGCCCAGTGCACGCAGCGTGGTGGCGGGATGGAAGGTGCCGGCGCCCATTTCCATGTCATAGGGCTGCAGGATCACGCAGCCCTGCTCGGCCCAGAACCGCTGCAGAGCGAGAATGAAACCCTGGAACGAGCGTTCCGAGCGCATATGCGGAGGCAGGGAGTCCGTCATGGTCTTGAATGTATCCGGGCCGGTTTTTCGGGATGTCGCGGTCAGATTCGCCCCAGAGTTTCAGAGCGGATCGAAGCGCGCGGACCGTATCCACGCAGGCCTGTGGAATCAAGGCGATACGCCGCAGGGCGGAACGAAAGCGGGCCACAGCGCGTTGATGTGCCGAACCCCAAGAGAACCTCCAAGAATGCAGCCGGCCATGAGGATATGCCCATCCTCGGCCGGCTTTTTCTTGTTCTTACCTCTCCCCACCGGGGAGAGGTCGGCCCGCGAAG
>NZ_JBIIOT010000061.1:0-32247 GCF_044336785.1 Tardiphaga sp.
ATAGATGGCGCGGCCAAAAATCAGGAACACCGCCGAGCCGATCAGGCCGAGCAGGATGTTGATGAAGGTGGCGTGCAGCACCAGCGCCTCGGCGTCATCGGTGCGCCGCGCACCGAGCGCGCGGGCGATCGCCGAGGAAATGCCGCCGCCCATGGCGCCGGCCGACAGCATCTGCATCATCATGAAGCCGGGAAACACCGCGGCCATGCCGATCAGCGCATCACTGCCGAGATGCGACACCCACCAGGTCTCGATCAGCCCTGTCGAAGCCTGTGCCAGCATCACCAGCAGATTGGGCCAGGCGAGCTTGACCAGCGTGGAGGCGATCGGCGCCTGCAGCAGCATGCGGGTGCGCGGATTCATCTCCGGAATGGGCGCCGGACGAGCGGCGGCGATCGCCTGCGGCGTTTCGAGTTTCATTGGAGTCCGTCCTTCTGTGGGCGCGGTTTGTTGTAACGCCGCAGCAGGCGTGCGCTGGCGGCGGGGCCGGGCGCATTGGTGTGAGTGGCTTCGGTGATCGGCTTGCCGGTGCGGCGGTCGACCAGAATCGGTTCGGCGCGTTCGCCGCTTTCCTTGTCGATCAGGACCACGCTTTCGCCTTCGGGGGCGAAATGCCGGTTGCCCCAGCTCTGCAATGACCACAGCACGGAGCGGAAATCGCGGCCGCGCGGTGTAACGATATATTCGTAGCGCGGCGGCTTCTCGGAATAGAGCCGCTTCTCCAACAACCCGGCCTCGACCAGCACCGCAAGGCGCCGGGTCAGCATGTTCGGGGCGATGTTCAAGTTCTTCTGAAACTCGTCAAAGCGCGTCAGCCCGTAGATGGCGTCGCGCATGATGAGGATGCTCCACCATTCGCCCACCCGCTCGAGGCTGCGGGCGACCGGGCACTCCATCTTGTTGAAGCTCTTGCGTTGCATGGCGACGAAGATAGGCGGGTAACTATCATCATGCAAGTCACTTGGCCAAAAGCAGCCCGGATGGAGTTGCCGGCATTCGACGCCGGTAACTCAATCCGGGCTGAAGAAATCTACCAGTGACCGCCGGCCTGCATGCCGGCGACATAGAAAACAGCAAAGGTCAGCGCCATCGCGGCGCCGACAAGCAATTGCTCGCGAAACGGAAGCTGGAACCAGGACATAATGACCCCAAGTGGACGACGATGATTTCCGGTAAAGCATCGGCTTGCGCTTGAAAAGTTAAAACGCGGTTCCAAACATTTGTCGTCCCCGCGCAGGCGGGGACCCATAACCTCCGAAGTGGTCATTCAAGCGTGGTCGCTGCGCAGTATCGCGACTCCGACGGTGGCTATGGAACCCCGCCTTCGCGGGGATGACGTGGCGATTTACCCCACCATCCGCTCCCGCCCGACCCAGAAGCTCGCGCGCAGCGCTTTCTTGTCGATCTTGCCGACACTGGTCATGGGCAGTTCCGTGACGAATTTCACATGTTTCGGCGCATGGGCCGAGCCCTTTTGCGCCTTCACGAGATTGATCAGCGCCTCCGCATTCGGCTGCGTCCCGTTGCGCGTCACAACGACAGCCGTGACGGCTTCGCCCCATTTGTCGTCGGGAATGCCGACCACGGCGCACATGGCGACATCATCATGCGCGGTCAGCACATCCTCGATCTCGCGCGGAAAAATGTTGAAGCCGCCGGAGACGATCATGTCCTTCTTGCGATCGAGGATGAACATGTAGCCGCGCTCGTCCATTCGCGCGATGTCGCCGGTGTGCAGCCAGCCGTTCTTCAATGTCTCCGCCGTCTGCTCCGGCCGCTTCCAGTATTCCAGCATCACATGCGGTGCGCGAACGCAGATCTCGCCGGGCTCGCCACGCGCCACCTCATTGTCGTCATCGTCGAGAATGCGGACATCGCACATGGCGATCGGGAAGCCGCAGGACAGAAACAGGTCGGGCTGTTTCACATCATGGTCTGCCTTGCGCAGCACCGACATCGGATAACATTCGGTCTGCCCGTAAAGCTGCGAGAATACCGGTCCGATACGCTCGATGCCTTCCACCAGCCGGCTCGGCGACATCGGTGATGCGCCATACAGCACGAGATCGAGCGAGGCGAGATCGGTCTTCGACAACGCCGGATGATCGAGCAGCACATAGATCATGGTCGGCACGAACAGCGTGAAGTTGATGCGCTCGCGTTCGATCGTTTTCAGCACGGCCTCGGGATCGAAGCCTTTCAGCATATGCACCGTGCCGCCGCGCATCAGCGTGGGTAGCACTTTTGTGCCGGCCACGTGGCTGATCGGCGCCACGGTGAGATAGCTCGGCGTGTCCGGGATTTCGAAATCGGCGAGAATGGCATTGGCGAATCCCGCAGTCTCGCGATGCCGGCGCAGCGCACCCTTTGATTTCCCGGTCGTGCCCCCGGTGTAATTCAGCACTGCGATATCATCGACCTCGGCGAAGTCGCGTGCGGTGGCGGTGCCGTTCTTGTCGATCACGTCGAGAAGATCGATGCCGTAATCCGCGCGGCCGAGCGTGAACACATGTCGCAGGCCTTGCGCTTTGGCGGCCAGTTCGCCGCCGCGTGGACCGAAATTGGCGGCGTCGATCACCAGGATCTGCGCCTCGGAGTCCTCGATCTGGTCGATCTGATCCTGCAACGATCCCAAAGGATGCAGCCAGGTGATGGCGCAACGCGACAATTGTGCGGCGACGCCGGTGCACCATGTCTCTGCGCGGTTTGCCGTCAGCAGCGCGACCCTGGTGCCAGGCCTTGCATCGAGTGTCATGAACACACTCTGCAGCCGCCCGATCATCTCGGTGGCGCCGCGATAGGTGAGGGAGCCGCCGGGCCAGCTGAAGGCGATGCGATCCGGATAGCGCGCCAGTGCACGCAAGGTTTGCACGCCCAAGGTCGGAAACGTGTTGAGCACGTTCGTCATCGCATTCTCCCTTATGTCCCGGCCTCTGCGGGCCGATGATGACGGGCAGGCTAGCAACGATTCCGGTGCGTGCAAATACAATCCGATGCGCGCAGCGCAGCATGTTGCGTGCGAACTTGTGGCGACTCCCGGAGTTTGCCTGTGCTAGAAACCCGCCGGGTGTTCGGTTCGTCACAGGAGACAAAGATGCGCAAGTTTTTAACCGTGCTGGTGGCAGTCGCGACCCTCGGCCTGTCCGGTTGCGGTTACAACGCGATCCAGACCAATGACGAACAGGTGAAATCATCCTGGTCGGAGGTCGTGAACCAGTATCAGCGCCGCGCCGATCTCGTGCCCAATCTGGTCAACTCCGTGAAGGGCTTTGCACAGCAGGAGAAGGATGTGCTGCTCGGTGTCACCAATGCCCGCGCCAAGGTCGGCAGCGTGCAGGCAACAGCCGATGTGGTGAATGATCCCGGCGCCTTGCAGAAATTCCAGGCGGCGCAGGGCGAACTCTCCAGCGCGCTGTCGCGCTTGCTCGTCGTGACCGAGAATTATCCGCAGCTGAAATCCGACGCGCTGTTCAAGGACCTGATGTCGCAGCTCGAAGGCACCGAGAACCGCATCACCGTCGCGCGCAACCGCTATATCAAATCGGTGCAGGATTATAATGTCGGCGTGCGCACCTTCCCGAACAACCTGACGGCCATGCTGTTCGGCTACAAGGAGAAGGCAAATTTCTCCGTCGCCAATGAGAGCGAGATCTCCACGGCACCCAAGGTCGATTTCAATCCGACGCCTGCGCCGGCGAAGTAGTGACGCGATGAGGCTGATCCAGGCCGGCCTGCTGGCGCTGCTGCTGTTCTGCTGCGGCGCGCCTGCCTCTGCGGACGTCGCCGTGCCGGCGCTGACCGGCCGCGTGGTCGACCAGACCGGCACGCTGTCATCCAGCGATCAGGCGGAGCTCAGCCGGAAGCTGGCGGACTTCGAGACGCGGAAGGGCAGCCAGATCGCGGTGCTGATCGTGCCGACCACCCAGCCCGAGAGCATCGAGCAGTTCTCCATCCGCGTCGCCGAGGCGTGGAAGATCGGCCGCAAGAAGGTCGATGACGGCGCCATTCTTCTGGTCGCGAAGAACGACCGCAAATTGCGCATCGAAGTCGGCTACGGCCTCGAAGGCGCGCTCACCGATGCCACCACCAAGCGCATCATCGATGAAGTGATCGCGCCGCGCTTCAAGAGCGGCGACTTTGCCGGTGGCATTACCGCCGGTGCCGAGCGGATGATCAAGGTGATCGACGGCGAGCCGCTGCCGGCGCCGGCTGCGAAATCCGAATGGAGCGGGAATTCGGACGTGTTCGAGCAGATGTTCGAATATGCGCCGTTCTTGCTGTTCGGTGCGGTGTTCTTCGGCAGTATTTTGCGGACAGTTCTCGGTCGCCTGTTGGGCTCGCTCGCCTTCGGCGGGCTGATCACGCTGGGCATGTGGGTGGTGCTCAGCAGTTTCCCCGTCGCGCTGTTACTCGGCGTGATCGCGGGCATTGTTAGTTTGATTGGTGACGCGTTCGGATCGAGTGGTGGCGGCGGCTCGTCAAGGAGCAGCGGTGGCTCGTGGTCGTCCGGCAGTTCGAGCTCATCCAGCAGCGGCAGCTTCAGCGGCGGTGGCGGCAGCTTTGGTGGCGGCGGCGCCTCGGGGAGTTGGTGATGAGCCTCAAACGTATCGGCAAGCATCTGCTCAGCAATAGCGCCCGCGTCCGCAAGGCCTTTCCGCCGAAGGCGATGGCAGCGATTGAGCAGGCCATCAAGACAAGCGAGGCCACGCATGCCGGCCAGATTCGCTTCGTGGTCGAGGGGGCGCTGGATGGCGCCCCGCTATTCCGCAATCAGGCCGCGCGCGACCGCGCCATCGACGTGTTCTCGCAACTGCGCATCTGGGACACCGAACACAATAACGGCGTGCTGATCTATCTGCTGCTGGCCGATCGCGACGTCGAGATTGTGGTCGATCGCGGCATCGACAGACGCGTCGGCACGGCGGGCTGGGAAGCGATCTGCCAGATGATGGAAGTGCATTTCCGCGCCGGTCGTTTCGAGCAGGGCGTCATCGCGGGGATCGCGGCGGTGAGCGAGCATCTCGTGCTGCATTTCCCGAAAGACGGTGCGGCGGTGAACGAACTCCCCGACGCGCCGGTGGTGCTGTAGCGCTCACGCCTTCACCGACTCGCGCTGACCCACGCGTTCGAACCACGCCGCAATCTTCGTATGGCCGCGGTCCCAGGGCTGGCCGACCTTGTCGGCGAAATCGAGCCAGCAATAGAGCACGATATCCGCCATAGTGAAGCGGTGGCCCGCGATGAACGGCTTGCCGCCCATCTGGCCTTCCAGCCATTGCAGCCGATCGGTCACGATCTTCTTGAGCCCAGGTGCGGCTTCCGGCACGCAGACGATCCGCGTCTGGAACCGCTTCAGCCCTTCGGCGAAACGATAGCCGTTGGCGATGTGCTGGCAGATGTTCAGATCGACACGCTGCCGCCACATCCGCGCTTCCGCACGCTCGGCTGGCGTGGTGCCGATCAGCGCCGGCTGCGGCTGTATCTCCTCGACATACTCGCAGATCGCCACGGTCTCGGAGAGGAAGCTGCCATCGTCGAGTTCCAGCGTCGGCATCTGCCCGTGCGGATTGCGCGCCAGATGCGCGGCCTCCCGGTTCTCGCCGGCGGCGAGATCGACGGTCTGGGCGGGCAGGGTGATGCCCTTTTCGGCCATGAACATGCGCACCACGCGCGGGTTTGGGCCGATGGAATCGTAGAGTTTCATGGCGTTTCCTGTGTTGTCGTTGCGTCTGTTGTGCGGTGGGCTAGCGGCAGGGTCAAGCCGAGCAGCCGCCCGAAACAGAGGTGAAATTTTCGTAACCGGGCGCGCCAGTAAGACTTTGGCAAGCAATGAAAGTTACCAAAAGGTTGAACGATCCTGGAGACTTTTACCGTGAGCGAGCACAGCGCCGATTTCACCCCTGACGCAAATGACCGCAACAGGCATGTGGATTCGCCAAATCTGGTGCCCGGCCCGGGCGACGCAAACCGCGCCAGCGGTGCGCGGAAGGAAGCGCCGAAGCTCGGCGCCCCCGGCCGCATCAGCCTGATGGGGCCGACGCTGGATGGCGCGCAGCGCGACGAGCACAAGCGCGAGCGCTCCTGGGAAGACATGGTCAATTCCGAGCCGCGCATCGAGCACGAGCAGAAGAACAGCACCACGCGCATGCTGGCGATTGCCGCCATGATCGCGGTCGGCATCACTGTTGGTGCCGTGGGCGGCACGATGGCGACATCGGGCCTCGGCAAGCTGCTGGCGTCTGATGATGGCAAGTCGGCGACGCATGCGCTGGAAGAGCACATCACCCGTCTCGAAAGCGAAGTTGCGGCGCTGAAGGCCGATGCTGACAAGGCCAACAAGGCGACCGCCACGGCGCGCGCCCGGTTCAATGATCGTCTCGACAAGCTGGAGAAGGCGCAGGCCGAGCCCAATGCCAAGATCGCCAAGCTGAACGAAGCCGTCGAGAAGCTGCGCACCGCGCCGCCGCCGGCACCGGCTCCTGTCGCCGCTGCTCCCGCGCCGACGCCGGCTCCCGTGGCGTCTGCGCCCGCCAAGGAAGTCACCGGCTCGATCAACAACACGCCGACCCCGGCGCCGAAGCCCGAAGTCGCCCGCCTGCCGACGGTGGATGGCTGGCGCATCGTCGATGTGGCCGCCGGCGGCGCCACCATCGAAGGCCGCCAGGGCATTTTCGAGGTCTATCCCGGCGATCCCGTCCCCGGCCTCGGCCGTGTCGATGCCGTCCGCAAGCAGGATGGCAAATGGACCGTGGTGACCAGCCGCGGCCTGATCGTCGCGCGTTGAGACCGTAGGGCGGATGAGGCGAAGCCGTCATCCGCCGTTCTTCGCCACATGCGCTGGGCCGGCGGATGACGCTTCGCTCATCCGCCCTACGCTCCTCGTCTGTTTTGCGCTAGCCTTGCATCCTGACCTGTCGGGATTGTGCCGTGCGCCTTCGTTCTCGCCTGCTTGCCGTATTGTTTTGCCTCGTGTCGGTGGATGCGCGGGCGGAGGGCAGTGGTTTGGCGATTGCCGATGCACAGGCGCTGCATGCGCTCGAAGCGTCGCGTTTCGGTCTTGCGCAGATGCTGGCGCCTGCCTCGACACAGCCCATCGCCAATGACCTGCTATTCGCTCTGCCGGGCATGGCGCCGATCCATGCAGTCTTGGATGTCGCCTTCACCCGCTATCTCGCCGACCATAGCGCGCGATCTCCGCATGAAAGCATCGGCGTCGGCGCGGGGCACGATGTGCTGTTGTTCGATAGGGCGATGCTTACATCGCCGGACACGCGTTTCGCTTTGGCTGGCATCGTCAATCGCATGGACCGCGCCTATGTGGCGCCGGAGAGTTGCGGCGAGATCCGGCTGATCTATCGGCTGGTCCGCAGCAATGCCGGCACCACGCCGTCGCGCCTGCCGATGACGCTCAATCTCGTGCTGCATGCGAAGACAGCGGATGAGAGCATCACATGCGCCGATCTTGCCAGGCGCTGGCTCGCCGCATCGACCTTCACGGAAACAGGCCAGGCACTTGCGGATCGTTTGACCGCAGCTGATGGACCGCTGGCGGCAGTAAATGCCGCGCAGATCGATCGCATCGAGACCAATCTGCAGATCGGGCATCGACCGAAGTCGGAGGCACAGGATTTCCGCACTGACTATCTGCAAAAGGTGTTTCACGTCGATGCGGCGACAAAGCAGTTTCGCGAAGCGCCGATGGAAAACCAGATCGATCGTGATCGTTTGCTCGCTGATCCCTCGCTCGGCCGCGACTTTCGCGACTGGCTGATGGCGCCCGACAATTTTCGCGCGCTCGACCGCGGCACGCTGCTGATCCCGGAAAAATTCCTGGCCACCACATCGCTGGCCGCGACGCCGGTCGGCTTTGCGCCATCGGCCCTGCAGCCGGCTTTCGGCCTGATGGCGGATGACAGGGGCAAGGGCGTTTTCACCGAACGCGACGTTGTCACCGCATTGGAGCGCGCCGTGGCGCAAGGCGGTGCGCTGGACAATATCCGCTCGCCGGCCGGCTTTGCGCGGCGCCTCAGCGATATCACCTGCGGCGGGTGCCACCAGATCCGCGGCATCGGCGGCTTTCATTTCACCGGCGCGGACACGTCAGGCGGGCAGGTCGTGCAAGGTGTTGTTCCCGCATCGCCGCATTTCGTCGGCGACCAGCCGCGCCGTCGCGCCATCGTCATGTCCATGCGCGATGGGAAGGCACCGGATTTTTCGCGCGGATTCGCCGACCGGCCCCAGGCGCGTGGCAGCGCGGAGCTTGCCGGCACATCCGTGCTCGATGGCTGGGGCGCGACTTGCTATCGTCGGGATAAGGGACGCACGGATGCGAGCTTTGCGTCCTGGACCTGTGCCGATGGGCTGAGCTGCCAGCGCGTAAGTGGCAGCGCAGACTCACGCATCGGCATGTGTTTTGTGAAGTAATAAAGGCTGGGCGATGAACGAGACCGAGAAAGAGATCAAGGATCGCGACGCTGTCATCAATGAGAACGAGAGCAAGAAACAGACGGTGAGCGACATCCGCGTCAGCGTCTGGGCGGTGGCGATCGCGGTGCTGCTGGGGCTCGGGTTCTTTGGGTGGCTGCTGGCGAGGTGAGGTTCTTAACCTCTCCCCGCTCTTGCGCGGGGAGAGGTCGTCCGGCGAAGCCGGGCGGGTGAGGGGCATGGTTTGGTCGCGCGACCGAGCGCGGTCCATCGGGTCTCACCGATGTCTCGCATGTATCATTCAGAGAGATTCGAGAGTGATAATCTGGGACGGGTCGCGTGCCATGCCCCTCACCCGGCGCGAAGGCGCGCCGACCTCTCCCCGCAAAGAGCGGGGAGAGGTTAGGTAACCGCTACTGCACCGCGCCCGCGGCCCGCAGCTTCTCGATCTGATGATCATCATAGCCCATCTCGCGCAGGATCTCGTCGCTGTGCTGGCCGATGGAGGGCGGCAGGCGCGGCTTGCGCTTGGTCTCGCCGCCGATCCAGATCGGGCTGTTGATGGTGAGGATGTCCGAATTCTCGAACGGCACCAGCACGTCATTGTCCTTCATCTGCTGATCGTGCGGGATGTCGTCGAGGATGCCGACAAAGCCGAACACCAGGCCTTTGCCATCGAGGCGATTGCGCCAGTCGGCAAAGTCGCGTTTGGCGAACACTTCGTCGAGGATCTCGATCAGCGCCACTGAATTGGCATGGCGGTCGGGCTTGGTGATGAAGCGCGGATCGTCGCGCAGGTCTTCGCGCTCGATGCAGGTGGTGAAGGCCGGCCACATCTTCTCTTCGGCCAGCAGCGACAGCATGATCCAGCGGCCGTCGCGGCACTTGTAGTGATTGGTCACGGCGTTGAGCGCTTCATGGCGTCCGCGGCGTTTCTCGAAGGTGGCGCCGCACAGCTTGGCCTGGGCCAGCACGCTCGACGACCACACGCCATTGGCCATCAGGTTGGATTTCACCTGGCAGCCCTTGCCGGTCTTCTCGCGCTTGTAGAGCGCGGAGACGATGGCGCCATACAGCGCCATGGCACAGGGATGATCGCCCATGCCGGCGATGGAGCGCGCCGGCACTGTATCGTCATCCGCGCGGACGAGATCCATCATGCCCGAGCGTGCCCACCAGGCGGTCGAGTCGAAGCCGGGCTTGTCGGCCTCGGCGCCCTTGTCGCCATAGCCGGTGAAGCACGCATAGATCAGCCGGTCGTTCAGCGGCGCAATGTCCTCATAGGCGATCTTCAGGCGCTTGCGCACCGGCGGCGGGAAATTGGTGATGAACACATCGGCTTCGGCGATGAGCTTGGTGAGCACCTCGCGGCCTTCCGGCTTGGCAAGATCGAGCGCGAGGCTCTTCTTGTTGCGGCTCTCCATCATCCAGGCGTAGTTGTGTTCGCTCTTGGGATAGCCGGGGAGGTTGGGCAGGTTACGGTAGGGATCGCCGGCGCCGGGCGGCTCGATCTTGATGACGTCGGCACCGAAGTCGGACAGCACGGTGGCGGCAGCGGGTGCGGCGATGAAGCTCGCGCAGTCCAGAACCTTCAGCCCCTTGAACAAACCGTCTTCCATCGCATCACTCCCGTCGCATTTTGTTGGTCTTGCCGCCTGCCGGAATTTAATTCCATGGCGACTCCGGCGGGGCATTTGAACCATCTTGCAGGGGTGATGCAACGGCCGGAAATGGGACGCTGTGCCGCTGTTGCGTGCTCCGTCCCTCATGGTGAGGAGGCGCGAAGCGCCGTCTCGAACCATGACATGGGAAGCGCCCGTGTTTTGCAGCCATCCTTCGAGACGCCGCTACGCGGCTCCTCAGGATGAGGGGGAGCTTAGTCGTTCGCTGTCATCAATGCTGCATTGCCACCAGCGGCAGCGGTATTGATGCTGACTGTCTGCTCGGTTGCGAAACGCGTGAGATAATGCGGGCCGCCGGCCTTCGGTCCGGTGCCGGAGAGGCCGAAGCCGCCGAACGGCTGCACGCCCACCACGGCGCCGATCATGTTGCGGTTTACATAGACATTGCCGATCGGCAGCCGCGCGATGGTCCGCTCGATCATGTCGTCGATACGCGAATGAATGCCAAAGGTGAGGCCGTAGCCGGTGGCGGCGATGTCGCTCAGCACCTTGTCGAAATCGGCCGCGCGATAGCGCACCACATGCAGCACCGGGCCGAACACTTCTTCGGTCAGCTGTCGCGCGCTGGTGAGTTCGAAGACATGCGGTGCGATGAAATTGCCGGACGGCGCGATGCCGGCGTGATGCAGCCGTGCATTATTTCTCATCAGCGCAATGTGTGCATCGATTCTGTCCTTGGCTTCGGTGTCAATAACGGGCCCGACATGCACTGAGGGATCACTGGGATCGCCGATCTTCAGCTCGCGCGCGGCGCCGACGATCATCTCGATCATGCGGTCCGCAACATCGTCCTGCACGAACAGCAGCCGCAGCGCCGAGCAGCGCTGGCCGGCGGAGCGGAATGCGGACGTCACGACGTCGTCGGCGACCTGTTCGGGCAGCGCGGTGGCATCGACGATCATCGCATTGATGCCGCCGGTCTCGGCGATCAGCGGCACGATCGGGCCGTCCTTGGCGGCGAGCGTGCGGTTGATCGCGCGTGCGACTTCCGTCGATCCGGTGAAGACGACACCGGCGATTGCAGGATGTGCGACCAGCGCAGCACCGATGCGGCCGTCACCTTGAACGAGATGCAGGGCGTGTGCCGGCACGCCCGCTTCATGCAGCAATGCGATAGCCATCGCTGCGATGGCCGGTGTCTGCTCAGCCGGCTTGGCGACCACGGCATTGCCGGCCATCAGTGCGGCGGCGATCTGGCCAAGAAAGATAGCAAGCGGAAAATTCCACGGCGAGATGGCGACGAAGACGCCGCGACCACGAAGCTGCAGCACATTGCTCTCGCCGGTCGGGCCGGGCATCACCTCGCCATTGCCGAACAGGTTTCGGCCTTGCGCGGCATAGTAGCGGCAGAAGTCGGCAGCTTCGCGGACTTCGCCGAGGGCATCGTCGAGCGTTTTGCCGCCCTCGCTCTGCAGGAGCGCGATGAACGCGGCGCGACGTTCTTCGAGCAGATCGGCGGCGCGCTCAAGCAAGGCGGCACGCGCATCGGCAGGTCCTTGGCGCCATGGCAGGAAGCCTGCCATCGCATTTGCGATGGCCTCGTTCGCCTGAGCGGGTGATGCATCTGAGATGGCGCTGCTCGCTGGCTTGCTTGCCGCAACATCCGCCAGCAGCCGATCCAGCGCCTTGCGTTCACCGAACTCGACCCCTGACGAATTGACGCGCGCATTGCCGTAGAGATCGCGTGGCAGCGGAATTCTGCCGTGGCTCGCATGATCGGCGCTGCCGATCAGATCTGCAGGCCGCCGCAGCAATGTCGCCACAGGCACGGTCTCATCAGCAGCAACCGCAACGAAGGACGAGTTGGCCCCGTTCTCCAGCAGCCGCCGGACGAGATAGGCGAGCAGGTCGCGATGGCTGCCGACCGGCGCATAGGTCCGCCATCGGATATCCGGGTGGTCCTTGCCGAGTTGGGCATAGAGCGCATCGCCCATGCCATGCAGGCGCTGGAATTCGTAACCGCCGCTGCGCTCGGCCAGTTCGAGAATGGTTGCCACTGTCAGCGCATTATGGGTGGCGAATTGCGGGAAGATGCGCGGCCGCAGCGCCAGCAGTTTTTGCGCGCAGGCGACATAGTTCAGGTCCGTCATCGCCTTGCGCGTGAAGACGGGATAGCCGTCGAGCCCGCGCTCCTGCGCGCGCTTGATCTCGGTATCCCAATAGGCCCCCTTCACGAGGCGCACCATCAGCCTGCGATCATGTTGTCGCGCCAGTGCATCGATATGATCGATCACGGCCATGCAACGCTTCTGATAGGCCTGGATGGCGAGGCCAAAGCCCTCCCAGCCCTTGAGCGAGACATCGGCGATGGTCGCATCGATCACATCGAGCGACAGTTCGAGCCGGTCGGCTTCCTCGGCATCGATCGTAAAATTGAGATCGTGGCCTTTCGCCTTCTGCGCCAGCGCGATCAGCCTCGGCACCAATTCGGTCATCACGCGGCTGCGGCTTACGGCTTCATAGCGCGGGTGCAAGGCGGAAAGTTTCACCGAGATGCCCGGCCTGTCGGGCAGGGACCTGGAGCCCGCTGCATGACCGATGGCGTCGATGGCCGCCGCATAGGAGTCGTAATAGCGCTGCGCATCCTCGGCCGTGCGGGCGCCTTCGCCGAGCATGTCATAGGAATAGCGCGGCGCGCGCTCGCTGGCTTTGCCGGCACGCCTCAAGGCGTCGTCGATCGTCTCGCCCAGCACAAAGTGGCTGCCCATCAGCCGCATCGCCTGGCGTGTCGCGGTGCGCACCGCGGGCAGGCCGATGCGCTTGGCGAGGCGGCCGAGCGTGCCTTGCGGTGTCTCCCCGGGCTGGATCGCGCGAGCGGAGAGACCAAGTGCCCAGGCGGAGGCATTGACGAGGAATGCGGTCGATTTTGTTTCGTGATGGATGAAGTCGCCGTCGGCGAGCTTGTCCTCGATGAACGCGTCGGCGGTGCGCGCATCGGGCACACGCAGCAGCGCCTCGGCCAGCACCATCAGTGCCAGGCCCTCTTTGGTGGAGAGCGCATACTCGCGCAGCATGTCCTCGACGCCGCCAAAGCGGTCGTCGCGGGCGCGGATCGCCGCGATTAGCCGTGTCGCGGTCGCGTCGATGCGGGCGTCCTGTTCCGGCGCCAGCCGCGCCGTGGTCAGCAGCTTTGCGGCGATGGCGGTATCGTCGGGCGCATAAGGCGCGGAGAAAGCGGACATCATGCACAGCCTTGCGATGGCAGGGATTCGGCGGCGCTTGGCATCATAGGGGCCCTCGGCTAGTTTCGGCAAAGGCTTCCAACGTGTGGTGACGGATTGATGTCGTTCGGAAATTTGCAAAGTAGTGCGCTTGTCGCTGCCGCTCTGGTCGGCAGCATGCTCGCCGCGCCGGCCGATGCCGTCGAGATGTCGCGCGAGGTTGCCGATCTCTACTCATCGGTCTCGATCTATCCGCCTTCGGCCAGTTCCATGACGGTCTGCTACGGTTTTGTCTGCCGTCGTCGCCACATCTTCGACCTCTCGACGGCGGATCGCGTGGCGCTCGGCAAGATCATGGCGTCCGGTAAGGCATCGGCCGCCGCAGAGCGCGCGGCGGCGCAGAAGGCCGTGGTCTGGTTCGATCGTCGCCTGGGCCCTGTGCTCGGCACCGACAAGCGCGTCGCCAAGGCGGATATCCGTCACCGCGATGACGCGCATAACTACGATTGCTGGGACACGACGCGGAACGTCACCAGCCTGCTCTGGATCATGCAGAACTGGGGCATGCTGAAGCACCACACGGTCGGCAATCCGCATTATCGCGGCAATGCGCTGGCGCTGCAGACGCCGCATAACACGGCGGTGCTGCGCGACAAGGTGACAGGTACCGAGTGGGCGGTTGATATGTGGACCCAGGCCTATCTGCAGCCCCCGGCGGTGATGCCGGTCGCGCAATGGGTCAAGGAAGATTGAGGGCAGTTGTCATTGCGTGATGCGCTCAGTGCGCAAAACGCCCTGCACATGGGAGGCTCGCTCAAGCCGCCCTGCCGAATGTATTTGACGATAAAGGCGTATCGACTTCGCGTCCATTGGCCATACTGCGATCTCGCCGCTGCTGGCCACTGTCCCCCAAATCACGCCGTCTCGGGTCAGACCTTCAGATTCTCGGCCGAGGTCTTGCCGCGGTTGGCGACTTCCTCGAATTCGATCGTCTGGCCTTCGTTCAGCGACTGCAGGCCAGCCTTCTGAACCGCAGAGATATGCACGAACACGTCCTTGCCACCGGCCGATGGCTGAATAAAGCCATAGCCCTTGGTTGCGTTGAACCACTTCACAGTACCTTTAGCCATCACACGTCGTCTCCGCGGGATCTCATGCCAGAACGAATGACCAATCCCCGCCAACAGGTCGATCCGACCCACGTAGCTTACGCGCGGGTACCGCAGCTTGACAGCACAAAGGGTAGGCGGCAATCGCGAATTTCGCGCGCAGTTTGAAATCAGTCGCGTGCTTTGGTCGCGTACGGGGCGGTTTGACGCAGTCCAGTGGCGCCATTGGTAGCAGTGTCGCGCCATACTGCACTGCACGACAAAGCCCCGGCGGGCAGCCGGGGCCTGTCTGTCGGGACTACAGATGATCAGTAGCAGACATTGACCGTGCGCCAGCGCAGGCCGTGCGGGGTCATCACGCGGCGGGTGACGTAGCAGCCCGGACCGACGCCGACATAGCCGACACGGAAGCTGGGGCCATAGAAGCCGTGATGGTGGTGGTGATGGCCGTGCCAGCCCCAGCCATGGGCGGATGCTGCGGATGGCGCCAGGGCTGCCGCGCCGAGAGAAGCGGCTGCGACGAATGCGAGTGCGAGTTTGCGAAACATGGTCTTACTCCTTCAGTAGTGCGCGATGCGCTGGTTGCGGGATCGGTGAAGTGATCCGTCACCAGTTCGTCGCACCCCTTTCGGAGCGGGTTCGAAGCGCAGTTGCAGGAATTTTCTGAACACGTGTTCAGGCGGGGCGCGTTGTTTCGCCTGCGGGCAATGCGAGTAGCAATCTGGTATCCGCGACGGCGCGCACCTTGATCGGCGCCATGCGGCCGCGCACCGGCAGATCGTGCGGCGCCAGTGCCCCGGCATCGACGCCGGCGCTGATGAATACATCCTCCGACACGATGGCGGCGCAGGACAGGCTCTTGGTCATGTCCTGCAGGCGTGCTGCGACATTGACGGGATCGCCGAGTGCGGTGAACACCATATTGTCGCGATAGCCGATATCGCCGACGATGACTTCGCCGCCATGGATGCCGATGCCGAAACGCAACGGTTCCGGCAGGTCGTGCTGTAAAGCTTGATTCAATTCGTCGATATTTTCGGCAATCTGCGCCGCGGCCTTGAGCGCCTGCCGGCAGGCGGTCTGCGGATCGCAATTCAGCCCGAACAGCGCCAGCTCGCCGTCGCCGATGAACTGGTTCGGCTTGCCGCCCGCGGCGACGACGGCCTGCGAGACGGCGGCGAGAAAGCGATTGACGATGAACACGGTGTCGTAGGGCAGGCGCTTTTCCGCCAGCATGGTGGAGCCGCGCATGTCCACGAACATGCAGACCAGATAGCGCTCCTGACCAATCCGCGCCGGATGCGCCGCGTGTGCGTTGGCGCTCGATCCATGTGGGGCCAGCAATTGCACGAAAGCGAGATCGGCTGTCGGATGAAGCTGGCAGGCGAGGCGGATCGCCGGATCGCCATCGGTTCCGAGCCGGTTGAGCACGAAGCTCTCGCGCGCCGATGGTTCGGGCAGCACCGTGAGATCGCTCGTAATGCGGATACGGCAGGTGGAGCAACGTGCACGGCCGCCGCAGACGCTGGCATGCGGCACCTTGTGGCGCAGGCTGGCCTCCAGCACGCTGAGGCCAACGGGCACCCGCACGGTCCGTCCACCCTCGTAAGCGAGGCTGATCATGCCGACGCGCCGTTCGATCACGATGCGGATGCCGCGGGCCGCCAATACGCCGATCAGCAGCACGGCATAACCGATCAGCAGGGCGTCGGTGATGCTCGCCAGCATGTCCTGCTGTTGCGGTGTGCCGACCTGGCCGGGGCCGAGATTGGCGGCCTGCCACTCCGGCCTGGCGATGTTCGCAGCGACGAAGCGTTGCCCCTGGAAGATGCCGAGCAGTGCCAGTGTCGGCAGCATCACGGCCGCGGCGAGCAGCCACGGCGCTATGCTCCTGAACCAGGTCTTCAGCCGCAGCCAGAAATACAGGCCGATACAGCCATGGGTCCACGCTACCAGCACCACGGTGTACATCGCCCAGAGCCGCAGCGATGATCCGAGCCAGCTCGAGAACACCTGCGGATAGCTGCGGTCGATGTCGTAGATGTTTTCGCCGAGGCGCACCGCCACCACATGGGCGACGATCAGTGCGGGAATGCTGAGGCCGAGCACCAGCTGCACCGGTTCGATGGTCCGCCACAGAAACTGGCGCCGCTCATACAGCGCCCAGACGCCGAGCGAGGCGTGGATCAGCGCAGATGTATAGAACAGCACCGCGACCGGAAAGAACTGCCAGATGCCCGCATGGATGACCACGCCGGCCTGCAGCGCGTCCATCGAGATATTGCCGAGCGCGTGATTGGTGAGGTGGCTGACCAGATAGGTGAACAGCACCGTGCCGCAGGCCAGCCGGATCTGGCGCAGGCCGATGCCGCGAAACGAAATGGCGGCGCGTGAGTGCGGGAGCGTTGTCATGTCATCGGTCGGATCATGCTGTATCGCGATCCCGGCCGTTCGGGAAGGGCCAGGCAGCCGGCTGTCCCGTGATGTCCGGGGGCTGCGGTCACACATGGCCCCCGGATGATCGGTGTCGTGCCGGGCTCAGGCGGCCCGGATATTGCCGAGGAACGAGTTCACCTGATTGCCGAGCTCTCGGGTCTGGGTGCCAAGCGCTTCGGC
The DNA here is from genome assembly GCF_044336785.1 of Tardiphaga sp. Classification (GTDB taxonomy): domain Bacteria; phylum Pseudomonadota; class Alphaproteobacteria; order Rhizobiales; family Xanthobacteraceae; genus Tardiphaga. The sequence continues at coordinate 16,993 of NZ_JBIIOT010000061.1, forward strand.
GGCGGTGCGCACGTCGCGCGCCGCATGGCCGGTGGCATCCGCGCCGGCGGTGACGCTGACGATATTGTCGGACGCATCCCTGGTACCTTGGGCTGCCTGCTGGGTGCTGCGATTGATCTCCGACGTGGCAGCGCCCTGTTCCTCGACGGCGGCGGCGATGGCGGTGGCCACTTCGCTGACCTCGCCGATGGTGCCGCCGATCGCCTTGATGGCCTCGATGGCTTCATTGGCGACTTTCTGGACCGCAGCGATCTGCTGGGTGATCTCTTCGGTGGCTTTTGCGGTCTGGGTCGCCAGCGACTTCACCTCCGATGCGACCACCGCAAAGCCCTTGCCGGCTTCGCCGGCGCGTGCGGCTTCGATGGTGGCGTTGAGCGCGAGCAAATTGGTCTGGCTGGCGATATCGCCGATCAGGCCGATCACTTCGCCGATCCGGTTTGCGGATGCGGCGAGGCCCTGCACGGTGCTGTCGGTCTGCTTGGCCTGGTCCACCGCATGGCCGGCGATCGCCGCGGCATGGGCGACCTGGCGGCTGATATCATTGATCGAGGTGCTGAGTTCTTCCGAAGCAGCCGCGACGCTCTGGACATTGGTCGAGGCCGTGCTCGAGGCCTGGGCGGCGAGGCGCGCCTGGCTGTTGGTCTGGCTCGACACGTCGGACATGCCTTCCGACGTCGTTTGCATCTGGCCGGAGGCGTCGCGCAAAGCGGCGAGCCGCTCATGCATCTGCTGCTCGAAGGTCTTGATATGCGCCTCGATCGCCTGCTGGCGCTGCGCCGCGCGGGAATCCTGCAAGCGCTGCTCGGCCTCGATGCGCTCCTTGTCGATGGCGTTCTGGCGAAATGTGCCGAGTGCATCGGCGAGGGCGCCGATCTCGTCCTTGCGCTGGGGCAGCGCGAGATCGCTGGTGAGATCGCCGCCGGCGACTTTCAGCATGGCGTCGCGGATATGGCGGAGCGGCCGGATCACCCGGCTGCGCAGCGCGACCATGCTGCCGATGGCGAGCGCGATGGCGGCGATCAGCAGTGCGACTTGCAGGATCAACGTGCGCTGTGCCGCGGCCGACCGCTCGGTCGCGTGCTTCACCGCCATATCGAGGGTGCGATCGGCGACATCGACCACGGCGGACTGGCGCGAGGTAATCATGGGTCCCCACTGGCTGATGGTGATTTCAGGTTTGCCGTTGGTGAGCACAGCTTCCGTCACGCGGTCGCGCTGGTCGGTGAATTGCTTGTCGAACAGGCCCGTATCGGCCGCCTTCATTGCCGCAGTGAATTCGGGCGACATCTGCAATCCCATGAGCGAGGCCTGCAGCGCCTGCCATGCGGTCTCGATGCTGCCGACCAGTTTGGTATAGACCCTGAGCGGGTTTGGCGGCAGCGGCTGGCCGCTCAGCGCATTGGCCGTGATCAGGCCGATCTCGCCGACCTGAAGTCGCACCAGCCAAGCCATCTGCTTGATGGTCAGCAATTGATCGATCACGGCGTCATTGTGCTTGATGCTCGATGCCAGCTTGATGGAATCCTGGTCGAGCGTGGCGAGCACGGTCTCGCTGACATCCATATAGTCTTTCAGCGTTGCGAGCCGCCGCGCGGATTTGGCCATCCCCATTTGCGCCCAGGTGTCCTTCTCCAAAGCGTCCAGCTTCTCGGTGAGACGGGTCAACTCGGCCAGCATCCGGTCGCGATCGGGGAGGTCGAGCTCGCGCAGGGTGGCGAGCGCGCCGCGCAGCGCCGTCATCTCCCGGTCGCGGTAGCCCTTGACGTTGGTGGCATCGGATGCCGCCATGATGACGTCGGCATTCATCCGGCGGGTGGTGTTGGTGCGGTCGATGCGCAGATTATGCATGGCGGTGAACATCTGGCCGGATGCGGTGGCGACCAGCGCCACCCGGTTGGCAATCCGCTGCTTGGTGAAGGAATCCCAGGCGTTGATGCCGAGGAAAACCACGACGCAGCTCGCCATGATGGCAACGACCGAGGTGAGCAGGGCCGTTACGGACAGATGTTTCAACATCGAAGCCTCACTTCATGGCGCACCGGGCGCACGGATTCAAACAGCTTGGAGGATCGGTCGATCTCCAAGTAGAGAGGGGCGACATGGCGACGCCCGGTCGGACATGCTGCGTCGCAAAATTTCGTTAGGTGCTGATATTAAACGCGAAAAATTATCGATGCCTTACCATGGTACAGTCATCAGGCGAACAAAGTTGCGGTGCAGCAACTGTTCCGCCCGAAGTCTTGCGGGTTCCATTCAGGGTTGCGTGCGCCTATCGATCTCGGGGAAACACCGCCCGTGACAAGCTGCGCCCTGCACCACATCGGTCGGTCATGACGGACCACACCGTCTTTCGCCCGGATTCGACCCGCGATCCGGCCAGGCGCGGGCAGCTCTTGGCCTTGCTCGCACTTGTCGCTGCGATGACCGCGATGCGGCTGGTCTATGCCGGGTTGTTCGAGTTGCGCACCGACGAGGCCTATTACTGGACCTGGTCGAAGGAGAGCGTGCTGTCCTTCCTCGATCATCCGCCGATGATCGCCTGGTTCATCCGTTGCGGCACGGCGCTGTTCGGCGACACCGCGTTCGGCGTTCGCTTTGCGGGCATCGTCGCGATGGCGGTCACCCAATTGCTGCTGGCGGATATCGTCCGCCGCGTCACGCGGGACTGGCGCGCCGTGATCGTCACCGTGCTGATGACGGAAGCGGCTTTGTATTACGGGCTGCTGATGGCCAAGGTGGCGCCGGATGTGGCGATGATCCCGTTTGCCACGGCCATGCTGTGGTCGCTGGTGCGGCTGGCGGACAGCGATGACGGCCGCTGGTGGCTGGCCGCCGGACTGTTCGGCGGGCTCGCGCTGCTGTCGAAGCTCACGGTGGTGCTCACCGTGCCGGCCATCCTCGTCTTCATGCTGGTGCCGGATTGGCGGATGCGCTGGCTGACAAGCCCGTATCCGTGGCTCGCGGTGCTGATCGCACTGGCCGTGTCGTCGCCGGTGTTGATCTGGAATGCCGGGCATGATTGGGCGTCGTTCAAATTCCAGTTCGTCCGCGTGACAGCGCCGCATGATGTCTCGCTGAGTACGCTTGGCGAGTTCATCGGCCTGCAATTCGCGCAGGTCGGTTTTGTCCTGTTCCCGGTGCTGGTGTCGGCCTGCGTGCTGACGCTGTGGCGCGGTGCGCGGCAACGCGATCCGGTGTCGCTGCTGCTGTCGCTCGCCGTGCTGCTGCCGTTTGCCTATTTCGTGTGGCGGTCGCTGACGTTGCGCGTCGGCGATACCTGGCCGATGTTCATGTGGCCACCGGCCATGGCCGTGGCGGCGATCAATGTCACGCGCCTTGCGCAAGACGGCTGGTCGGCGAGGACAGTGCGCGACTCCTGGCGCTGGATCACGATATCGATCGCCGTCGGCATTCCCTTCGTCCTACTCGCATTCCTTTATTCCGTGGCGGCGCCATGGAATCTGCTCGGTCGCAACGACCCGATCGGCACCGAGGCTGGCTATGACGGCCTTGCCGCGCGCGCGGAGCAGGAACTGCGCGCCACCGGCGCCACCTGGATCGCGACCACCAACTACCGCGTCTATGCGATGCTGCGCTGGCACCTGAAGGACAGCGTCCCGGTGATCCAGGTCAACGAACGCTCGCGCTTCCTCGGTTTCCGCGATCCCGGCATGGACCGCATCAAGGACCACACGGGCCTCTACATCGCGCAGCCTGACGAGGAATATCGTGCGCTGTTGTTGAGCGCGGGTGCAAAGCTGCAGCCGCTGGCCCAACTCAACACGCTCTGGCGCGGCACCCCGATGCGCGCCTTCCAGATCGACAAACTCACCGACTGGACGCCGGACCTCAATCCGCCGCCGGATACGCCCTTCTATCGGCCGCCGTCGCTGGCCCTTCTCGTAGGGCGGATGAGCGCAGCGTAATCCGCCGGCCGAGGTTATGTGGCGAAGAGCGGCGGATGACGGCTTCGCCTGATCCGCCCTACGGCTCTTCAGCGTCTTTCTTCCGCACCAGATCCTTCGCGAGATCTGCCAGCTGCGGGCGCGGCAGGGCCGTGAAGGGCAGGGGCCTGGTCACGTCGATGGCGGCCAGACCCAGACGCGCAGTGAGCAGTCCGTTCAGAATGCCTTCGCCCAAACGCTGCGACAGCTTGGCCGCGATGCCGTGGCCGAGCACCTGCTGGATCATGCTGTCGCTCGCTGCCATGCCGCCGGTGATGGCGAGATGGCTCACCACATGGCGCAGCAGGGTGATCATGCCGAGCGCGCCGGGGCGGCCGCCATAGAGTTTTGCCAGTTGCCGCACCAGGCGGATCGCGGCGGCGAACACGAACAGCATGTCCACCAGCGCGCGTGGCGAGATCGCGGTGACGACGGACACGCGCTGGGCGGCGACCGAGACCAGCCGCCGGGCCTCGATATCCAGCGGCGATATCAATTCGCGTTCGGCGAGACGGATCAGATCGGCGCCGTCGATGATCTCGCCGGCATGCGCCTGCAGTGCCGTGCGCGCGCGGGCGAGGCGGGGATTGCTGTGGGCGAGCTTGAGCAAATCGGCCAGCACCGCGCGGCTCTCGGCGCGATCGTCGCTGGCGATCACCGCGAGCGCACGGGCATGCAGCTTCTCGATGGTGGCGAGCCGGATCAGGCCGAGCGCCTCGCGTGCGATGATCACGACGAGCGCCAGCGACATCAGCGCGGCGAGGCCGAGGCCGAGATAGCCGAGCGCATCATTGATGGCGAACAGGTCGTCGATCAGGTGCTTGGCGCCAAGCCCGAGGCCGAGCAGCACCAGGCCGCTGAGTGTCGTCCAGAACAGCGTGCCCCAGCCAAAACCTTTTCGCACGGGGCGCAGCGGTTCGTCGATGGTCACAGGCAGTTGCGGCTCGGGCTCCGGCGTGATGCGGATGGTGCCGCGGGCCAGGCGGCCGATATCGTCCTCGCCATCCATCACGGTGACATGGGGATCGTCGAGCCGGAACGTGGCCGGGCGGCGCGTACGGTCGGTCATTGCAGGCGGTCTCCGATCAGGAACTGGAGCGCGCGGTCGAGGCGGATATGAGGCAGCGCCGGCTCCTCGTCGCCGATGCGCGGCAGCAATGGCGGACGGAATTTGAGGAAGCGATAGTCCGCCTTGTCGGCGCTGGCGCTGGACAGGCCCGTGAAGGCACCGCCGGCGAACAGGCCATCGAGATCGGTCGGCAGATCGCCGGGAAAGGTCGCGACTTCGGTTTCGCCGTCGAAGATCTCGCCATTGGCGGATTCGCCGGCCACCGGCGTGCCGAGGATCGAGGGAAGCTTGTCGCGGCCGCGCTGCACCAGCGCCTCCTTGGTCGCGCGCACGGCGGCGATGGCGACGACATCGACGGCGGCGCCCGACAGTTCCGAGCGCGCCAGCGCCTTGCGTGTGATCTGCCGCAGCACGTCCTCAAGCCGGTCATGGCTGAGATGATGCAGATGATCGGCCTTGGTCGCCGCGAACAGGATGCGATCGACGCGCGGGCGGAATAGCGTGCTCAGGATCGAGCTGCGGCCGATGCGAAAACTGTCGAGGATGCCGGCGAGTGCGGCTTCGAGATCGTGCAGCGCCTCCGGTCCGGCATTGAAGGCGGAGAGCGCATCGACCAGCACGATCTGCCGGTCCAGCCGCGCAAAGTGATCGCGATAGAACGGCCGGACGACGACATCCTTATACGCCTCGTAGCGCCGCTTCATCATCGCCCACAGCGAGCCATCCGGCGCGCTGCCATCGGCGGCGACATCGAGCGGCGCAAAGGTGAGCGCGGGCGAGTCCGCGAGATTGCCCGGCATCAGGAAGCGGCCCGGCGGCAGCAGGCTCATGGCGAAACGTTCGTCGCGGCAGGCGCGCAGATAGTCGGTGAACAGTTTTGCCGCAGTGAGCGTGAACAGCTCGTTCTCCGGCGCGGTCGGCGCAAGCGTCGCCAGATGTGCGAGAAAGCCGGCCGCGATCGTCGCGCGCGGTCCCTGCCGCGACAATGCGAGGCTCTCCGCCGACCATTCCTCGTAGCTCTTGTTGAGCAGCGGCAGATCCAGCAGCCACTCGCCGGGATAGTCGACGATGTCCAGCGTCAGCGTCCGCTCGGCGCCACTCTTGCGCTGATAGTCGATGACCAGGCGCAACTCGCTGATATCCGTCGTCGAGTTCGGCCAGCGCCGCTCATCGATCAGTGTGGCGAGATGCTGCTCATAGGCGAAACGCGGCACCGCATCGTCAGGCTGCGGGGCAAGTCGCGCCTTGGCGATGCGGCCCGTCGCCAGCGATTCAAACACCGGGAATTTGCCGCCGCGCGTCAGTCCATGCACCAATGCCGTGATGAACACCGTCTTGCCGGCGCGTGACAGGCCTGTGACGCCAAGCCGCACGGTGGGATTGAACAGACCGTCGCCATAATCGAGCAATGCGCGCGCGGACAGCCGGGCTTCTTCGACGAGTTCGGACAGGCTGGCCATAATTCGCGTTGGTGCTCCCGATGCGTTCGCGGACATGATGGAACGCGATGACAAGGTGGCGATTATCAGGCTGAAATCAAGTTGGCTCACGGCGTGTTACAGCTTCGTCATTCAGCTTTCATTGACCTTCCGCACTGCATCATCTATCGCGGAATTAACGGGGAATTCCAAAGAGAGTTCATCGGCGTGCTTGGGGCGAGCGCGTCATCTGCATCACCAGCCGACCGGCCAGCTTTCGCCATGACCGTATTCCGCCTCAAGCAGCTCACCGCCAATTCCGCTCATATGGTCGCCGGCGCCATCCGCTGGAACTATGACCGCGCCGAGCTGATCGCCGATGGCATTGTCCACGGCCTCGGCGTCACCGCCGGCCTGATCGCGCTGACGGTGTTGATAGTGCTCACCGCGGTGTTCGCCTCGGCCACCGAGATCGTGACCGTGTCGATCTATGCCGCCGGCCTGCTGGCGATGCTCGGCTTCTCCGCCGCTTACAATATGTGGCCGGTGTCGCCGCGAAAGTGGTTTCTGCGCCGCTTCGATCACTCCGCGATCTATCTCCTGATCGCCGCCACCTACACGCCATTCCTGGCGCAAATGCAGAATGGCTGGATGGCCGCAGGATTGCTCGCATTCGTGTGGAGCGTCGCCATTGCGGGTATCGTCATCAAGCTGCGCTATCCCGGTCGCTTCGATCGTCTGGCCGTGCTGCTCTATCTCGCCCTGGGCTGGAGCGGCATGATGGCTTACGACTCCGTGTTCACGCCGCTGCCGCCGCTCACCATGTGGTTCGTCGCCGCCGGTGGCACGCTTTACACAGCCGGCGTGATCTTCCACGCCTGGCGCAGCCTGCGCTTCCAGAACGCGATCTGGCACGCATTTGTCCTGCTCGGAGCTGCGTGCCACTATACGGCTGTGCTCGACATGGTGCTGAGCACGGCGGCGTAAGCCGGATAAGAAAATAACCGGGAGTGAAGCATGCAGGTGGACGGCAAGATCGTCGTCGTGACCGGCGGCGCCAACGGCATCGGCCAGGCGCTGTGCGAAACATTTCACAAGGCAGGCGCGAAGAAGGTCGTCGTCGTCGATCTCGATGGCGAGCGCGCCAGGGCCGTGGCCGATGGCATCGGCGGTGCGTCGTTCAGATGCGATGTCGGTCGCGAGGACGATATCAGGCATGTGATCGACGAGACCGAGCGGCAGTTCGGACCCATCGCGCTGTTCTGCTCCAATGCCGGCATCGGCGGCGGTTTCGATCCGCTGAGCCCGAATGCGGGCGGCACGTCGGACGAGCCGTGGATGAAGAGCTGGGCGATCCATGTGATGGCCCATGTCTATGCCGCGCGCCATCTGGTGCCGCTGATGAAAGAACGCGGCGGCGGCTATTTCCTCAACACGATTTCCGCGGCGGGCCTGCTGTCGCAGGTCGGCAGTCCCGCTTATTCGACGACCAAACATGCGGCCGTGGGTTTTGCAGAGAGCCTCGCGATCGCGCATCGCGCGCATGGCATCAAGGTCTCGATCCTGTGCCCGCAGGGCGTCGACACCAATATGCTGAAGAACATCCCGAAGGGCCCGCAGTCGAATGATGGCAATCTGTCGCCCGAGCAGGTCGCGGCGGATGCGCTGGCGGGGATCGCAGCCGAAAGCTTCCTGATCCTGCCGCATGCGCAGGTGATCGACTACATGCGCAAGAAGACCGAGAATTACGATCGCTGGATCGGTGGCATGGCCAAGATCCAGGCGAAGATGCGGGACGAATTCGGGAAGTAAGCTCGACCTGTCATCACCCGCGAAAGCGGGTGATCCAGTAAGCGGCGGCCTTCCGGCTAAAGCACGGCAGCCAGTGTCTACTGGGTCGCCCGGTCAGGCCGGGCGACGACGGCAGAGTGGGCGCTACTCCGCCGCTTCCATCCGCGGCGGCTGCGGCCGCTCCACCGGCACCGGCGGGTCAAAGGCCTGGATCGGCGGCAGGTTGCCGGTGAATTTCTCTACCTGCACCACCGTCAACTGCCCCGTGCAGCCCTGCGCCAGCCGCGAGGTGCCGACGTCGCGCGTCAGCACGTTCGGGTTGCCGTGGACACAGAGCGGCTTGTCCTCATTGATGTCTTCCGGATCGTAATAGGCACCGGTCGGCAACTGGATCACGCCGGCCATCACGTCCTCGGTGACCACCACCGAAGCGAGGCACGCGCCGCGCTCGTTGAACAGCTTGATGATGTCGCCGTCCTCGATCCCGCGCGCATCCGCATCCACCGGATTCATCCGCGCCACTTCGCGGCCGCGGCGTTTCTCGGCCGAACTGTGGCCGCCGAAATCGAGCTGGCTGTGCAGCCGCGACGCTGGCTGGTTGGCCACCAGATGCAGCGGCGCCTCCGCGCTCGGCACGTCCACCGGCGGCAGCCAGGCGGGATGGCCGGGGCAGTCGTCATAGCCGAAGCCGGCAATGGTCTTGGAATAGATCTCGATCTTGCCGCTCGGCGTCGGCAGGGCCTTGCCGACGGGGTCCTGCAGAAAAGCGCGCAGCGTGCCGCCATCCAGCGGTTGCTGCGGCAGCGTGATCTCGCCGTTCTGCCAGAACGTGTCGAAGTCCACGGCGTCGTAGCCCTTGGCCTTCAGCCCGTCTTCGGTGGTCTTGTAGAGATGCTGCAGCCATTCGCGGATGCTGCGGCCCTCGGTGAACTCGGCGCCGCGGCCGAGCCGTTCGGCAAGCCCCGAGAAAATATCGAAGTCGTTGCGCGCTTCGCCAAACGGCTCGGCCATCTGGTGCATGGCCGTCACCAAGGGATCGGTCTGCGACGAGCCGATATCCTCGCGCTCCAGTGACATGGTGACCGGCAGCACGATATCGGCATGGCGCGCGGTCGCGGTCCAGGCAAGGTCGTGCACCACCAGCGTGTCGATCTGGCCAAAGGCCTGGCGCAGTCGGTTGATGTCCTGATGATGGTGGAACGGATTGCCGCCGGCCCAATAGACCAGCTTGATGTCCGGATAGGTCATCTTGCTGCCGTTGTAGTCGAACGGTCCGTTCGGATTGAGCAGCATGTCGGCAACGCGCGCCACAGGGATGAATTCGCTGACGCCGTTCTTGCCCTGCGGCAGGCCGGCGATCGGCGCGTCATTGTAGCGGCGGCCGTAATTGGCGATGGCGCCGAGCGCGTAGCCGAAGCCGCCACCGGGCAGGCCGATCTGGCCGAGCATCGCGGAGAGCACCGCGGCCATCCATACCGGCTGCTCGCCATGCCGCGCCCGCTGCAGCGAATGCGCGACGGTGAACAGCACGCGCTTGCCCGGCATGCGGCGCGCCAGCTTCAGGATCGTGTCGGCGGGCAGCTTCGTAATATCAGCAGCCCATGCGGCATCCTTCGGCTGGCCGTCGGTCTTGCCCAGCAGATAGGCCTCGAACTCGGCGAAGCCGGTCGCATATGTGTCGAGGAAAGCGGTGTCGTGGCTGTCGTCGATCACCAGCGTATGTGCCAGCGCCAGCATCAGGGCGACATCGGTGCCGGGAATCGGCTTCAGCCATTCCTGGTTCTCGACTTCCTCGGGTAGGTCGGTCTTCAGCGGCGAGATCAGCACGAATGCGCCGCCGCGCTTGCCGACGGCGACCATGTCGCCATGTTCGGTGTGCTTGCTGATGCCGCCGCCGGCCACGCGGGAATTCTTGGTGTTCATGCCGCCGAAGGCGACCACCAGATCGGTATGTTCAACGATCTCGTCCCAGCCGACATTGCGGCGGGTGACGTCTTCGTAATTGCCGAGGATATGCGGGATGATCACCGTGGATGCGCCGGCGGAATAGGAATTGACCGAGCGCACATAGCCGCCGAGTGCCACATTCAGGAAGCGATGGATCTGGCTCTGCGCATGGTGGAAGCGCCCGGCGCTCGACCAGCCATAGGAACCGCCATAGATTCCCCTGGCGCCGTGCTTGTCCTTGACGCGCTTCAGCTCGCCGGCGAGCAGGTCGAGCACTTCGTCCCATTCCATCTCGACAAAGCCGTCGCGGCCGCGGCGGTCGCTCGGGCCGGGTCCGTGTTCGAGCCAGCCGCGGCGGACCATCGGCTTGGCGATACGCGCCTTGTGGCGGAGCGCCTCGGGGAAATTCTGGATGATCGGATTCGGATCGGGATCGATCGGATGCGGCGAGATGACGAGCTTGTCGTCCACCCACTCGCCCGAAAAGGCGCCCCAATGCGAGGAGTGGGACATCTTGCCCGAGGGGCGGAGTTCGTTGGGCTTGCCGTCCTTCGCCTGCGTCATGCGTTCCGTTCCGTCATTCCACCGTCATCAATGCTTTTGTCCATAAAGCACGGGAACAGCCGAGTCGACGACCACCTCGACAAGGCTGACGCCCGCATGGTGCAAGCTATGCTTGAAAGCCTTTTCAAGTTCCGAACATGTGCTGACACGGGTGGCATGCGCGCCCATTCCTTCGGCAATTTTGACGAAATCCAATCCCGGGAGATCGAGCCCCGGAACATTTCTGACCTGCATTACCTGGCTGAACGAGCGCATCGCGCCGTAGCCGGAATTGTTGATGACGACCACGGTGATGGGCAGTTTGCGCTGGGCGGCCGTCCACAGCGCCTGGATCGAATACATCGCCGAGCCGTCCCCGATCAGGCACACCGTGCGGCGGCCGGGATGCGCGAGCGCGATGCCGACAGAGGCCGGCAGCGACCAGCCAAGTCCACCGGAGGACATCGTGTAAAATGAATTGGCACCGCGCATCGGCAGATATTTATGCATCGCCGGCCGGTGCGAGGGCGCTTCTTCCACCAGCATCGCATCCGCCGGCATCGTCTGCGACAGTGTGTGCAGCAGATAGTCGATCGGGATCGGATCGGCGGGCACTGGCGCCGGCGGCAGCACGCGGCCCTTGGCGACGTGTCGCTGTGTGTCCGGCAACAGATCGCGCAGCATGGTCAGCGCGGGCTTCATGGTCGCGATGATGCTGGTGCCGATCGGGACGACGGCGGCGGCATCGATGTCGTTGGTGATCTGGAAGATCGTCGTGCCGCCATCGAAGATCGCCGCATGGCCTTCCACATGGAAGGTGAAGGCCGGCGCACCGATCACCACCACGAGGTCGTAATCCTTCAGCGCATCCGAGAGCTGCGCCGGCGAGGCATGCAGGAAGCCGTGAAATTGCGGATGCCGTTCCGGAAAGCTGCAGCGTGCGGAGAACGGCGCAACCCACACCGCAGCTTTCGTCTGCTCTGCAACGGCGACCATCTCATCGACGCAACCGGCGCGATCCACGCCGGGGCCGACAATGAGGGCAGGGTTCCTGCTCCGGCCGAGCGCCTCGACCAGCTGCTGCATCGCCGCAGGCTCGGGCCCAAGCTCGCGGCTGACATGGCGCGCTTCGATGAGCTGCGCAGGATGCGCCCAGTCATCGATCGGCACCGACACGAAAGTCGGCCCGCAGGGCGGCTGCATCGCCACATAGTAGGCGCGCGCGATGGCCGCGGGCACGTCCTCGGCACGTGCCGGCTCGACGCTGTATTTTACGTAGGGCCGCGGAAACTCCGATGCACGATCGGCATAGAGGAACGCCTGCAGCGGCAGGATGCTGCGTGCCTGCTGGCCGGCGGTGATCACCATCGGCGTCTGGTTGCGATGCGCGGTGTAGATATTGCCGAGCGCATGACCGACGCCGGCGGCGGAATGCAGATTGACGAAGCTCGCATTGCGCGTCGCCTGTGCATAGCCATCGGCCATGCCGATCACGGAGGCTTCCTGCAGGCCGAGCACATAGTCGATATCGTCGGGCCAGTCGGACAGGAAGGGCAGTTCGGTGGAGCCGGGATTGCCGAACACCTTTGTGATGCCGAAGCTGCGGATCAGATGCAGCGTGGCGTCTTTGACGGAAGTGGTTCTGGGGGCGCTGGCCAAGGCGGTTTCCTCACGATGCGGGCAGTTGTCTGCCGTGTCTTGTTGACTCATCAACGGCGGAAAACTGCGGTGTGTCAACCGTGAGAAGGCGCTCCGCTTCTCCCTCCCCCAAGCGGCGCAGCCGCGCAGCGGGGAGGGTGGCGCGAAGCGAAGCGAGTGACGGGTGGGGTGCTTCCACATCCACGACGTCACGTGGGGCACCCCCACCCGACCGGCCCAAGAGGGCCGGCCACCCTCCCCGCAAGGGGGAGGGATATCCGAGCTCTATCGCTTACTGTCTTTGGTAGTCTGCGATCAGCTTCTCCAGCTGCTCGCGCTCTCCGTCCGCCTTCTCGCCGGGATCAAACAGCACATTCCGCAGCAGATAATACTCCGTCTCGTCCTCGATCCGCCCGCGCTTGATCACGCGCGCATAGGCCCGCGAATAGCGCCGGCGCAATTCGGAGAGGCTCGGAATATCATTGAGCCGCAGCTCGCTGTCGAATTTGGCGACTTCCATCGGCGTGAATTGCAGCGACATGTCCATGCAGTCGCTCACGGCCTCGCGCAATCCATCGCGGGTTGATGCCTGCCTGTCGGACAACAGCCTTTCGGCGGGGCGATATTTTGCTGCGAAAAAGGACAGAAAGTCCTTCAGTCGCGTGTCGTCGATGTCAGCCTGGTCTTGCATGTCGGTCCCTTGCGCCATCACTCCACCCCTCATCCTGAGGAGCGCGCTTTTGCGCGCGTCTCGAAGGATGGCCGCAAACGCAGCGCCTGGCCAGCTCATGGTTCGAGACGGCGCTTCGCGCCTCCTCACCATGAGGGACGGTGTTTTCGACTTACCAGCTCGCCGTTGCCTTCATGGTCGGCGCGCCCTTGTCATTGGCGGTCCAGACGTCATAGCCATCGGCGGTCTCGTTCGCATTGACCGTGAAGTCGGCGCCATCGAACAGCGGCGACACGCCGCGATAGGCGAATGTCGCCGGCGCCTTGCCGCCCTTCAGCCTTGCCGCAAATTCCACCAGCAGCGATGCCTGCAGCGGGCCGTGGAAGACCAGTCCGGGATAGAACTCGACCTTGGTGACATAGTCGCGATCATAGTGGATGCGATGGCCGTTGAAGGTCAGCGCGGAGTAACGGAACAGCAGCACCGGATCGGCGTAATGTGTCTCCTGATGTTTTGCTGTTGGCACGTCCTTCGGGGCCGGTGCCGGCGGCGCCATGCCGGTCGGCATGTCGCGATAGACGATGTCCTGGCGCTCGCGGATGGCGATGCCGCGTGGCGTGGTGATCACATGCTCGACATTCACGAAGCACAGCGTGCCGGTGGAGCCGGTCTTCACATTGACGTCGAGGATTTTGGACGACCGCGTCACCTCATCGCCGACACGCAGCGGTTCGATGAACTGCACCTCGCCACCAGCCCACATGCGGCGCGGCAGCGGCACCGGCGGCAGAAATCCGCCGCGTGCGGGATGGCCGTCGCTGCCGAGCTTGTCCATGGCCGCCACCGGCTGCGCCAGGCACCAATGGGTGGTGAAGGGTGCGGCATCGCCTTGCTTCGGCGTGCCGATATCGAGAAACAGCGTGGCGCGCAGGCCCTTCACGAGCTGCGCGGTGATCACGTCGGATTGCGCGTCGGTGCGGCCGATCCACTGCTTGAGATGATCGATGTCGAGCTGTTCGGTCATGGTCGGCTCCTTACGTCTGCACGCTTACTTCTGGACCTGGCCGATGCCCGGCACCGCGCCATAGCTGTCGCGATCGGCATCCATCCAGATCGCGCCGGGCGCGGGATAGGCAACGGGACCGTTCGGCGTGTCCACGGTGATCCGGCGCAGATGCGGGTGCTTTGAGAGATCTGCCATCGTGTTCACTTCGGCAAACGCAATGTCCGCATCGCTGAGGCGTTTCAGCAATTCCTCGCGGGTGAGCGAGGCAAAGATGTCGCCGACGACCTTATCGGTGTAGTCGCGATGCTGCACGCGGGTGACATTGTTGAGCATCTGCGGATCGACCGCGAGATCGGCATGGCCCAGCACCTTGGCGCAAAGAATCTTCCATTCGCGCTCGCTCTGAATCGAGATCAGGATGCCCTTGCCTTCCTTGGAACTGAACACGCCGTAAGGAGCGATCGAGGGATGGGCGAGGCCCATGCGCTTCGGCTCCTTGCCGTTTTCGGCATTGAGCAGCGGCACGGTCAGCCAGTCGGCCATCACGTCGAACATGGAGATGCGGATATCGGCGCCTTCACCGGACACGCTGCGTCCGATCAGCGCTTCGAGGATCGCCGCATGCGCCGCTGCACCCGTGGCGACATCGACGATGGAGACGCCGACGCGCGACGGGCCTTCCGGGCCGCCGGTGATGGAGGCAAGCCCGCTCTCGGCCTGGATCAGCAGGTCATAGGCCTTGCGATGGGCATAGGGCCCGGTGTCGCCATAGCCGGTGATGGTGGCGCAGATCAGCCGCGGATAGTCTTTTCGCAGGCGCTCCAGCGTGAAGCCGAGCTTGTCCATGGAGCCGGGCTTGAGATTCTGGATCAGCACGTCGGCGGTGGCGATCAACTCTTCCAGCTGCTTGCGGCCTTCCGGTGTGGAGAGATCGACGACAGCCGAGTCCTTGCCGCGGTTGAGCCAGACAAAATAGCTGCTCTGGCCCTTGGCGGCGCCATCATAGCCGCGGGCGAAGTCGCCTTCGGGCCGTTCGATCTTGATCACATGGGCGCCGGCATCGGCCAGGCGCGAACTGCAATAGGGCGCCGCCACGGCCTGTTCGACAGCGACGACGGTGAGGCCTTTGAGGGGGAGCATGATGTTCTCCGGTTCACCTCTCCCCTCCGGGGAGAGGTCGCGCGCACTTGCGCGCGGGTGAGGGGGCTTGGTGACGGAGCGTGTGGCGG
>NZ_JBIIOT010000031.1:0-50215 GCF_044336785.1 Tardiphaga sp.
CACCACAAGCGCTGGCGGCGATGGGTATCGCTTCGCTCAACCCATCCTACGAAACAGCGAAACACGGTCTATCGCGGGCACGCGTCCCAGAATCCCTGCGTCTTGCTCGCATCGGTGTAGTACCAGCAATAGCCCGGCGCCGGTGGTGGGCCGGCCCAGGCGGCGGCGGTCGCGGCACTGGCAAAGCCGATGGCAGCACCGGCTGCGACGGCTCCACCCACCGGCCACCAGTAGTTGCCCGGCCTGACCCAGCGTGTGCCGCCACCGTGCCAGCCCGGTCGCACCACGGCGGCGCCACGCACGGCGGTGCGGCTGTGATAGACGCCGCCGCGCGGACCGACGACGGTGCGCCGACGCACGGCACCGCCGCGGCGATAGGCGACTTCGGCGACAACATTTTCCTGCATGACGATATCGCTCGCGCGCGGGGCGACTGTCAGCGGCGCGGCCGCGGCATCGATGGTGGCAAGTGATGCAAGGACGATCGCAGTCGCGACGCTCAGTGTGACATGTGATTTCATCTCGTTTGCTCCCTGGTTTGAACTGCTGTTGCTTTCATTCTTCGCGGAGGCATCTATTTTCGATGTAAGCGGGGCGGCGCTGGCGTGTGCTCCGGTGCTTTTGGCGACAGCGCAAAAGTGAGCCAGGTGTTGAATCCCTCCGGCCGGTTCTGTGCTGCGAATTCGCCGTAAGCCTTGATGTTCAGATAGCCCTGCATGTCGCCGACGGGAAACAGGAAGCCGATCTGCGGACCGATGCCGGCCACGCGCGAGCGAAAGCCGCCAAGCGCTGCAGGCGCGCCAAAATCATCGGTGATCTGCTGGAAATAGTAGCCGACAAGGCCGAGTTGCACCTGCTTGGTGATGAAGTGCGAGGCGCCCCAATCGAGATGGACGTCGATGCCGTTCTGATACTGCGTCGATGTGTTCTTGAAATTGTAGGTCATGCCGGCGACGGCGGAGAATTCGTTGCCGGTGTGCGGATTGAAATAGGTGTAGCCGCCGCCGAAATCGATGGCGCCGTGGCCGATGCCGAGATTGGCGAGCCGGTTGGAATCATAGTCGCCGACCGGAATGTCGCCCATGCCATAGGCGATGATGTTGTGCACCCCCATATTCCACTTCAGCGCCACCTGCGCGATGACATCGCCATAGGAGGTGAGATCCTGCGAGCGGTTGACGGCGATGGTGTTGCCGAGCGGACCGGTGAGCGACAGATCGGCGGAGGCATGATTGCGGCCAGCGATGCCGAGCACGCTGACTGACGCCTGGGCGCCGAGTATGGGCGTGGCGAAGACATAGGTCGGGCCATAGGCGACGAGATCACCGCGACCGCTGATGCCCACATCGACGCGACCGCCGCGCGGAAACTGCTGGCCCGCGCCGGAGGCGACGCTGGTGTGAATATAGATGGTTGCCCATGACCAGCCAGGCGTGACAGGTGTGGCGGCGAGGCTTCCGAACTGGCCGGGCAACCAGAAGCTCAATCCGCCTTCATCTGCCGCCGCGGGCTTGCTGCTGGTAAAGCACAGGAGCAGGCCGAGTCCTGCTGCGCCCCAAATGTTTGTTCTTGTCATGCCGTCCCCTCCATTTTCATCGGGTGCGCTATTGCTGCTTCACCAGCGGCGGCGGGAAATAGGTGCCGTTGGCGACGCCATCGAGTGGTCCGTAAAAGCGGAAGGTGAGGCGATAGGCCGAGCCGCGCAGTGTGGGCAGCCAGTTGCCGTCCGGTGCATTGGCGGGCTTGTCGGCGGCGAAGTACAAAGTCAGCGAGCCGTCGCTGCTGGTTTCGGGCCTGGTTTCGCGATTGAGCAGATAGCGCTGCTTCGGATTGGGCAGCACGCGGAAATGCGTCGTGTCCACCGCGATGACCGACCAGAAATATCTGGCGAAGGATTGCGGGAGCTGGTCCTTCGGGAAGGTGATGCTGTAGCTGTTATCGCCGGATAGTGTTGCGCCGGCGCCGTCCACGCTGGCGCGATAATACAGCACCTCGGGCATGATATTGGCCCAGATGCCCCCGTAATTGACGAGGCTGCGTGTGACATAGTCGATGTCATAGGTGCCGACCACGGCAGGGCGGGCCCAGCCATTAACGACAACACCGTGGCCGATCGGCGGACCGTATCGGCCGAAATCGGGGTGGGCCTTTTCGCGGACCACTGTCGCAAGACGTTCGCGGATCGCAGGATCCCTGATCGCCTGCTGGATTGCACGCGCATTGGCTGCGTAGGAGTCGAGACCGGGATTGAGATCGGGTTCGCTGCTCAATGCGACATCGGCGGAGTCGAAGGCTTCGACGCCCGGAAGCTTCTCCAAATCGAATGCTGGGGTCACGGGAATGGCGGGGAGGCGGGGCGTGCCTGTCGCGTGCATGGTGAATTGACGCTGCAGGCGGACGGCCTCGTTCCAGTCATCACCGAGTTCGACACGCAGCAGAACGCGCGAATATTTGACGGGGAAATCGACACGCTTGGTGCTTTGCGGCAGATCGACCTTCGCACCACGCAGGCAGATGGCGAAATCGCCGTCGGGTTTGCTGGGGAACAGGCGTTCGCTGAGGTTGGCGAGGGTCTCGCCCCAGCCATTCAGGAACTGCACCGTGTAATAGCGCCCAGTGATCTTCGGCACCGTCACGATGGTGCAGCTTGTCTCATCCGCTGCGACCCAGGCTTCGGAATAGGCGACGTCGAGATTGGGATTGGGCCAGTCGACCGCGCCGGGCTTGCGGTGGACGAGTTCGTTCCACTTGAAACCGTCCTTGAAATCGAGCTGCTGCTGCCGCAGCATCAGCAGGCGCGCAAACAGATAGATCCAGGCATCGGAGACATCCTGATCGGTGATCGGCTTGCCTTGCGCCTGCGCGGCCGATGTGGAGGTGAGGGCGCCGATGGCGATCGACAGCGCCGTCAACCATGAAGCCGTTCGGAAAAATCCCACAACGCGCCTCCTCAGAATGGAATCACATAGTTCAGGATCGCGATCTGCCGGAGCAGGACGCGGCGGATGACATGGCTGGCTTTGACGTGATCGGTGAAGATCGCCGCCGTGCCGGTGGCGCCGGCAGGCAGCGTGTTGGCGAAAACGCTGTCGTCGAGTGCGATGCGCGCAATGAAGGGTACGGTGGCGATGGTCTTCGGCATCACGGCTTCGCCCGAGACCTGTGTCTGGCCGGTCGCCACGGCTTGCAGCACGCTCTCGACCTTGCCAGTGACGACGCGGCCGGGCACGAATTTGAAGGCGATCTCGACGCTCTGGCCGGGCGCGACATAGCGTGCGTCGATCTGGGCGATCTCGACAGCAACGCTGGTGGTGGATGTGTCGATGAAGGCCATCGCTGGGGCGACCGGCAGATTGCCGACACGGGCGCCGCTGCGCAGGGCGACATTGGTGACATAGCCATCGGCGGGTGCGCGCACGGTGGCCTTGTCGAGATTCCAGCGCGCATTGTCGAGCTGCGCCTGCAACTGATCGACTTCGGATTGCCGCTGTTCCACATCGAAAGCGCGGCCGGCATCGCGCTCATAGAGCGTGGCCATCTGGGTGAGGCGGGTGGTGGAAAGCTTGAGCTGCGCTTCGATCGCCTTCACCTGTGCCGCGTAAGGCAGCGGATCGATCCTGAACAGGACATCGCCATGCTTGAGGGCGGTGTTGGGCGCGACCGGCACATCGACGACTTCGCCGGCCACATTGGGCACGATGGCGACGGCGTTGCGGAACACGATGGCATGGCCTTGCGGCGCGCCCCAGCCCATGGGAATGAACAGCAGCAGGTTGAGCAGCAACAGCACGATGAAGGGCGATGCCTTCCAGAACGTGTTGAAGCGGATGGCGCCGAGCCACACCAGCGAGAACAGCAGCGCCAGATAAAGGGCCATGAGCGCGATCATCATGGCCGCTGCTCCCGGCGTTTGGGCGCATCGACATAGGCCCAGATCATCGCCAGCGGCCACAGCGCGAAGCCGAAGATCAGCGTCACCCATCCGGCGACGCTGACGGCCTCGGCCCATGGATGATGGCGCCGCCGGGCCACGTGGCCAGGCGTCGATCCCAGCAGCCAGATCACGAGCACGATCACCGCGATCAGGATGATCAGCACGGCCCAGGCAAAAAGATCGAGACCGCTCATGATGGCTTTCAACTTGCAGGTTTGGCGGCCGGGAATGTCCAGCTGCCGTCGAGAATCTCGCGCCGGGGCCGATACAGGCGGGTCATGTAGTTCCAGCCCTTCATGATCGGCAGGCAGTTTGCCGCCTTTTCACCGCAGCCGCCGAACTGCACGGTGATCGCACCGTCATTGTCCTTCTGCGCCGTGATGTTGTTCAGCGTGTAGGCATTGGCTGGATTGGCTTCGTAATAGCCGTCGGCATTGTAGACGCTGACCGACCAGAACCCATCGACGGGCACATCGCCGATCTTCAGCGTGTAGGGTGTCTGCCCGTCATTCTTGTCGGGCACGGTGGTGAGATAGATGGCGTCCCGCGGTGCATTGGCGCCCCAGGCCGATGCCGTGCCGATCAGATGCTGGATCGGATCGACCTCGCTTTTGCTGCCAAAGGCGCGGCGGGTATCGGAGACGGTGCTGGCAAGCACGAGCAACGCGTCGCGCACTTTCTTCAGGCTCGCTTTGTCCCAGTTCGGAACTGCGAATGTGCCGGGGCCGCCCGGCTGCGCGGTGACGATGGCATCCTGCAAGGCATGGACGCGCTTGACGTCGTCGGGATCGTTGGGGTCTAGCAGTGTGCGGATGCCGACGATGGCATAGCGGGTGCCGAGTTTCGCTTTGTCCACGACATGCGGGCCGCGGCCATAGGCGGTGGTGGTGTAGTGATCCTCGTCGATGACCTGCACGGACATATAGCGCTTGCCGGCATCGGGCAGGGTGATGGTGACCGGGCCGGCATCGAGATCGAACACGCCGGACGAATACAGCGTGTCGCGATTGCCGCGGATCACGCTCTGGTGGTCGATGGGGAACGGCGCGCGGTTGTGATGAAATCTTCCGAAGCCGCCGTCGCGCACGGAATTGGCGAAGTAGGTGTCGGTCTCGGCGCGGATGAAATTATCCACGGTGACGGGGACGGTCGGTTGCGCATGGGCTTGCGAGATCGTCGAGGCGAGCAGGAGAGCGGCGATGGCGATGGTCTTCATGATGATCTCCTCCCTTGATGCTGTGGCCGCTATGGTTCGAAGGCGAACACCTTGCGCCAGTCGCGTTTCATGTCGACGATGGTCCAGCCTTTAGCTGTTGCCTCGTCCCACGCCTTGTCGAGCTGTCCGATTTTCGAGGAGCGGTCATAGGCGTATTCGCGGGTGCTGTCGGTGTGGTGCACGATGCCGGCGAAGCGGGCGCCGGGGCCGGCCATCACATATTGCAGCATCTGGTGGTCGCCGTCGGAATTGCCAAAGGCGAGGATGGGACGGCGGCCGATGAAGCGGTTGATGCCGACAGGTTTGCCGGGGCCGTCATCGACGAATTCGATTTTGGGCTGCTTGACGAGTTGGGGCGTGCCGTCGGCGCCGAGCTCGAAACTCACCACGCCGGAGGAGCCGACCACCTGTTCGGGCGGAATGCCATAGGTCGTCTCGGCAAAGACGCGCATGAATTCGACGCCGCCGCCGGAGACGATGAAGGTCTTGAATTGATGGGCGCGGAGATAAGCGAGCAGTTCGATTTGCGGCTGATAGGCGAGCTTGTCGTAGGATTGCCGGAAGCGCGGGTGGCGCGCGGTGGCGAGCCAGTCGGCGACGGTCTTGGCGAAGGCTTCGGTGGTCATGCCGGCATGGCTGACGGCGAGGAGCTCGGCGATGCCTTTTTCGCCGGTGTCTGCAATCGCCTTGGCGTCGCCCTCGACCACGCCTTTATAGGGCTGCGTCTTTTTCCATTCGGGATGCTGAGGCGCGAGTGCCTTGATGCGATCGAGGGCGAAGACGGCCTGGACATAGACGGGCTGTTCGGCCCAGAGCGTGCCGTCATTGTCGAACACGGCGATGCGCGCGGCGGTCGGCACATGGTCCGGTCCGCCGTCGCGCGTCACGCGGGCGACGAAATCGAGAATGGCCTGTTTCGCCGCACCGTCATTCCATGATGGCAAAGGATCGGATTGCGCACGCGCGTCGGTGGCGATGCAGACCAGCATCACCAAAACGACAACGGCGAGACGTCGCGCGCAGGATAACAGCGTAATCATGACCACCATCCGCTTGTCTTCGGTGGTCCCCGGCCCATCGATGGGCCGGGGACGCGGTCGTCAGCGATTTTGCATCTGTTCGCGGATGATCCGGTTGAGGCCGCCGCGCACCCGGTCGAGATCGACGCCTTCGGTGAGGGCGCGTTTCTGTTTGATGCCGTCCATCACGCCCTCCATGATATTGGCGGGGTTGAAGCTCGGCGGGAACGAGCGCGGCGGAAAGTCCTTGAAGCTCACCACGAATTCGGAGACCTCGTCGAACATGCCGTAGGCCTGTCCGGCGTGATTGACGAAATAGTCCCAATAGGTGTTCGAGGTGATGTCCGCGCGCTCGAACGGATCCTGCATCAGGTTGAACGTCTTCTGCATGCGCAGCGTGGTCAGCGGCTCCGCCCAGACGCCCATCGTGCCCTGCAGGCGCTGTTCCGAGAACACGTATTTGTAGTCGCCGGACCGGAAGCCGACCAACAGTCCGTCATCGTCGGTATAGAAGAACTTTGTGCGGGCGCTCCTGGTGCCGTTATTGTTCGCAGCACTGCCGTTCACATTGCGCAGGAAGGCCGACTGGTCGTAGCCGTCGAGATGGACCTTGTAGGTGATGCCGTTGGCCGTGTAGCCGGCCTTCAGCTTGTTGACGATATCCGGCTCGCCGGCGATGGAGGCGAGTGTCGGAATCCAGTCATTGTGGCTCATGAGCTGGTTGGTCACCGTGCCCGGCTGGATCACGCCGGGCCAGCGCACCAGGCAGGGGACGCGGAAGGCGCCTTCCCAATTGGTGTTCTTCTCGCTGCGAAACCAGGTCATGGCGCCGTCGGGCCAGGTGTTCATATGCGGGCCGTTGTCGGTGGAATAGACGACGATGGTGTCATTCGCGATGCCCATCTCGTCGAGCGACTTCAGCAGGGCGCCGACCGTATCGTCATGCTCGATCATGCCGTCGATATATTCGCTGTCGCCATGCGGATAGCGGCCGCGATGGCCGGAGCGGACATGGGTGCGCAGATGCATGCGCGTGGAGTTGAACCAGACGAAGAACGGCTTGCCTGCCGACTGTTGCCGCTTCATGTAGTCGATGGCGGCGGCCGAGGTTTCGTCGTCGATGGTTTCCATACGCTTCTTCGTCAGCGCGCCGGTGTCCTCGATGGTCTGCTTGCCGATCTTGCCGAAGCGCTGATCGACTGTCGGATCGTCGCGATCCGAGGCCTTGCAGCGCAGGACGCCGCGCGGACCGAACTTGGCGCGATAGGCAGGATCCTTGGGATAATCCGGCAGCTCCGGCTCTTCTTCGGCATTCAGGTGATAGAGATTGCCGAAGAATTCGTCGAAGCCGTTTACCGTGGGCAAGGACTCATTGCGATCGCCCACATGGTTCTTGCCGAACTGGCCGGTGGCATAGCCGAGATTTTTCATCAGCCCGCCGATGGATGGATCGAGCTGGCTCATGCCCATGGGGGCGCCGGGGAAGCCGACCTTGGTGAGGCCGGTACGGATGCCGTGCTGTCCCGTCAGGAAGGCCGCGCGGCCTGCGGTGCAGGACTGTTCGCCGTAATAGTGCTGAAACTTGATGCCCTCGCGGGCGATGCGATCGATATTCGGCGTCTCGTAACCCATCAGCCCATTGGAATAGGCACTGATATTGGTGATGCCGATATCGTCGCCCCAGATGACGAGAATGTTCGGCTTGCGGCCTGATGCAGATGCAGGCGGTGGGGTCGGCGGCGGCGCTGCTGCGGGTGCAGGTGCAGCCTTTTGTGATTGCGCGAAGGCGCTGGTGGCCGCGGCGACGAGCGCCGTACCGCCGAGAAGGATGCTGCGACGGTCGGGAAGCGGCTGCTTGTTGTCACTCATCACTGACTCCCATTTCTAAGGACGCATCTGAAACCGACATGACTGGTGGACGTGTCGACAGGCTCGGCATGGCGTGCCGCTGGGCGATAGCGCCGGCAGTAATTCGGCGCGCACAGATGCGAGCCGCCTTTCAGAACCTTTCGTGGAATGCGGATGGCGGGCTGGCAGAGGTCGTAGCTTGCGGCCTCCGGGCCGCCGCGCGGGTTTTGTGGAATGCAGCACGGCTTGGCGGCATCGGCCGCGTGACGCGCCGACCAGAAGTCCGATGTCCATTCCCAGACATTGCCGATCATGTCGTACACGCCATAGCCATTGGGCGGGAAGGCCGTCACCGGCGAGGTGCGCGCAAAGCCGTCCTCGACGTCATTGGTGAGCGGGAAATTGCCTTGCCAGATGTTTGCCATGTGGCGTCCGTCCGGCGTGAGCGTATCGCCCCAGGCGAACTCCGCGTCATCCAGCCCGCCGCGTGCGGCGAATTCCCATTCGGCTTCGGTGGGCAGCTCCTTGCCGGCCCAGGTCGCATAAGCGAGCGCATCGGCATAGGAGACATGGACCACAGGATGGTCGTCGCAATCCGCGATGTTGCTTTTCGGGCCGTAGGGGCGGCGCCAGTTTGCGCCTTTCATGAAGCGCCACCACTGGCGCCAGTCACTGTGGTTCCCGATACGCGCCGGCGGCGTGAAGACAAGCGATCCCGCATACAACATGTAAGGCAGTGCGCCCGGATAGTCGCTGATGTCGGGAATGATCTGTGCCGTGGTGATGTAGCCGGTCGCGTTGACGAAGATCTTGAAGTCGCGATTGGTGACGGGCGTGCGATCGATCCAGAAGCCATCCACCGAAACGCGATGCGATGGCGCTTCTTCGGGATAGTGATGGTCGGAGCCCATACGGAAGGTGCCGCCGTCGATCCGGATCATGCCGGCAGGCGCCGCTTTCCCGCTCACATCCGAATCTGTGCGCAAAGCAGGCTGATCGGAGCGCTGCAACGGTCGAACGGATTCCTCTCTCATCTCGATCAATCCCTGTTGCTGTCGCGATCGATGCGACAGACAAGCGTGATCGTTCCGACGCATCAGCGTCGGTCGGGGCGAACGGAATTGGCACCGCTGAAAAGCCGGTGGAGCTGAACGTCAGTTCGGCCGTTCTGGCCAAACGAGGCGCGTTGATGTCGCGCTCTCGCACTCCGCGACGCTGACGCGCGCGGGGGATGGCAGATTTCCTGCCATGGAGAGTTTCAGCAGATCACGTCAATGAAACACGCTGGCACGAATTCGATCATCAAAGGTAGCCAGTCACTGATGAAGCTAGTCGCGCTCAAATTGCTTGGCAACAACTTTCGGTCGTGCGCTGCACGCGTGCAAGTCGTTTCAAAAGTGACGCGATATGGATGCGATCAATCCGATACTACACATAGGATACACGATGCATATACGACGCGATGTCATCGCGTCGTCGTGTTGTGCGATCGCATCGAGATATCGCCATCGAGGCGTGGGCTCAGGGCATCGTAGATAGTTACCACATCATTAATTCATAATTGATGCTGTTCATGAACTTGACCGCAACTTCTGGCGGGTAAGGTGCAACCATTGCTGGGGACGGTGACGGAAGAATTTCGGCATCGGAGCGAGGAGGCAGAAGTGCTGCGTTTGATTTCGAACTTTGCAAAAGATGAGTCCGGCGCGACCGCCATCGAATATGCGCTGATCGCCTGCGGCATCAGCCTGGCGATCATCGCTGCCGTGCAGGGGCTCGGCACCACGCTCAACGGCCGCTATGCCGCCGTCAACACGTCATTGAAATAGGACAGGCGAGGGCAATCCGGTTCCGGCATCGTTCGGGACGTTTGGCTGCCGCATCGCCGTGTCGTCATCGCTCCGTGATCCTGCAAAAGACGTGGCTGTCTTGCCGGAACGCAATGTCGTGAACGTTCTATCCGTCGCGATGACGCTGCCTATATGATCTTGCGCGGGCATTCGCCCGCGCATTTTCATATGGGGCACATCATGACCTTGCATTTGCGACTAGCGGCGTTAGCCGGCCTGGCCTCCGCATCTTTTCTCTTTGCTGCACCGACGCCGGTATTGGCTAACGGTGCGCAATATTGCATCGCCCAGAGCGGCGCCAACGGCTCCGGCTCCTATGTGGGTAACTGCATTTATTCCACATATGAGCAATGCAGCGTTGCTGCGGTCGGATCGCGTGGCAATTGCGTTGGGAATGTCGAATATCGCGGCGATTCCGCCGCATCGCCAGCGCCGGGAAATCGTCGTAGGCGGTGAGAGACGCGCGCAGCACGGCAAGGATAGGCATGACAACGAGCCGGTTTTCAGTTCTCTCTCTCGCAGCATTGGCTGTGACACTCGTGGCATGTGTTCAGACCCCTGCGGATGCGCGCCCGTCGAAAGGCGCGCGCTCCGGCATTCCACCTTACTGCGTGCTGATCACCGGGCCGCGCGGGTGGCCGCTGCCGCAGATCTGCGAGTTCTTCGACTATCGGCAATGCCTGCAGGCCGCAGCCGACATGCGCGGCAATTGCGTGATCAATATCGATTATCCCTACGAGATCAGGAGCGCGCCGGGCGCCAACTGGTCGAAGCCGCCGCGCTGACGCAACCCGCTGAGGTTGCTTCAGGATCGGTGGATTGAGAGAATTATATCCGATCTAAGATTTTATGCCTTGACAGCGTTGCGCTGCCCGGATAGGTTTACGGCATGCTCCACAACTGGGTTCCGAAACGGGCGGTTATCGCCCGGGCTCGAACCGGCCGAGTGTCCTCCACAACCTGATATCGCTGCGCGTCGGAACATCACTTCCGATGACGCGTTGCTTTTCGACAGGGCGCCTGTGCGCGCCCATCTCATGCGGTGCCTGAAGGTGCCCGACGGTGATGCATTTCATCTCACCAGAAAAGCGAGGACGCCATGGCAGTGAAACAGAATGGACAGATCATTGAATCCGCGACCGAGGCACGCCAGGCCGAGCCTGGGCCGTCGGTGCTCGCGCTGCTGTCGATGAGTACCGGGCTTGCGGTGATCATTCTTGCGATCGTTTGGTTTGTGTTCTTCCGGACGTGACGTGAGCATCTAAGGTCACAAGCGAGTTTTCATCATGGACGACACGACAAGCGCCCGCCCGGCAGACCAGCCGGAGCGGGCTTCTGCTTTAGGTGACGACGGCGAGATCGACCCGGATATTGCCGAAGCGCGCAAGCGCGCCGGCATTGCCTTGCGCCAGATGACTGTTGCTTCCACCATGGTCTATGCCGGGGTGGGCGTGCGTGCGTCGGAACGTGCGAAGCAACCGGGCGCGAAGAAGGGGACGACCGCAAGACCGCGTACACGATCGACGGCGGAACCGGCCGCAGCGGCGGCGCCCGAGCCCGCGCCGCCTGACGCATCGCCCGTTTCAACAACGGCTGCGGAGGCCGTACGGCCATCGCGCAAGCGATTGCGGACGCATTCGCAATTCATCCTGCGGATCTCCGAGACGATCGCCGGCCAGCTCGATGCCATCGACGCCATCACCCGCGATCCCAAGCGCGGCGAGGGCGGCCCCGGCGAGGCCGAGCGCCATGCGCGCACCGTGGCGGCGCTTGCGCGCGTGTCGGCCGAGTTGCGCAAGGAACTGGAAGCCGACAGGCGGAGACGCGCCGATGACGACGACAGCGCCCGCGATGCCGGCCACTCCCGCGACGCCGATCGCCCCCGCGATCTCGACGAACTCCGTGAGCGCCTTTCTCGACGTCTGGAAGAACGGCACCGAAGCGGACCGGCTGTATCTGTGGGAGACGATGCTGCCGGGGGAGATCGACTTTCTGACTGACGATTGCTGGCAGCTGTTCGCGCATCCGCATCAATTGCCGCCGCGTGTCGCGACAAGTGGCGCGCCGTGGCTGACCTGGCTTTTGATCGGCGGCCGCGGCGCCGGCAAGACACGTGCCGGGGCCGAATGGGTGCGCGCGCAGGCGCTGGGCCAGCGGCCTTTTGCAGAGCGTGCCGCCGGTCGCATCGCGCTGGTGGGCGAAACCGAACATGATGTGCGCGAGGTGATGATCGAGGGCGTGTCGGGCATTCTCGGCGTGCATCCGCGCCATCAGCGACCGCTCTGGACGCCGTCGCGGAAGCGGCTGGAATGGCCGAATGGCGCAATTGCCGAGGTGTTTTCGGCGGAGGATCCGGAGAGTTTGCGCGGGCCGCAGTTTCATTGTGCGTGGTCGGACGAGATGGCGAAGTGGCGACAGGCGGAAGCGGCCTTCGACATGCTGCAATTCGGATTGCGGCTCGGCCAGCAGCCACGCCAGCTGATCACGACGACGGCGCGGCCGAGTGCATGGCTGAAGCGCCTGCTCGCCGATCCCGCCACCGCGGTGACGCGGGCGGCGACGGCGGCCAATGCGTTTCACCTGGCGCCGACATTCTTGAAGAATGTGATGGCGCGCTATGCCGGCACGCGGCTGGGGCGGCAGGAGCTGGATGGCGAGATCATCGAGGACCGGCCGGATGCGCTGTGGTCGCGGGCGCTGCTGGAACAGTGTCGCGTGGATGCGGCACCCGACCTGCAGCGCATCGTCGTGGCGATCGATCCACCGGCGTCATCGACCAAGCGCGCCGATGCCTGCGGCATCGTGGCGGCGGGGCTGGCGAAGAGCGGCATCGTCTATGTGCTCGCCGACGACAGCGTGAACGGCGCGACGCCGACGCTCTGGGCGAGCAAGGCGATCGCGCTGTGGCGCCGGCTCGAGGCGGATGCGCTGGTGGTGGAGGTCAATCAGGGCGGCGATATGGTGCGCACGGTGATCGACGGTATCGAAGCCGGCCTGCCGGTGAGGCCGGTGCGCGCCACCCGCGGCAAGTGGACGCGCGCCGAGCCGGTGGCCGCACTCTATGAGCAGGGCCGGGTCAAACATGTGGGTGCCTATCCCGAGCTCGAAGACGAGATGTGCGACTTTGCGAGTTCGGGATTGTCGAACGGAAGATCGCCGGATCGATTGGATGCGCTGGTCTGGGCGGTGGCCTCGCTGACGCCCGGACGGCGCGGGGATGGGCCGCGGATCAGGACGCTGTGATCTTCCACTGTCATCGCCGGCTTGACCGGGCGATCCAGTCGACACTCTCCCATTCGACGTCAACGCGATGCCTGCGTCTCCCGGATCACCCGCTTTCACGGGTGATGACAGTCAAAGAATATGGAACATGCCGATGTTCGAACGCCTGAAAGCCTATCTCGCAACGCCGGAGACGAAGGCGTCGCGCACGGCGAAACTGCTCGCGTTTCAGTATGAGGGGCGGGCGCGGTGGACGTCGAAGGACTACGCTTCGCTGGCGCGCGAAGGTTACATCGCCAATGCCATCGTGCATCGCGCGGTGCGGCTGATCGCGGAGAACGCCGCGGCGTGTCGCTTCATCGTGTTCGATGGCGCCGACGAGCGCGAGGCGCATCCGCTGGCGCAGCTTTTGACGCGGCCCAATCCGCGGCAGGATGGCAGCGTGTTCTTCGAGGCGCTCTATGCGCATCTTTTGCTGGCCGGCAATGCCTATATCGAATCCGTGACGCTGGATGAGCGCGTGCGCGAACTCTATGCGCTGCGGCCGGATCGCATGAAGCTGATCGCGGGCAGCGATGGCTGGGCCGAGGCCTATGAGTACAATGTCAATGGCCGCAGCCTGCGCTTCGACCAGGCCGCGGCCAAGGTGCCGCCGATCCTGCATCTGACCTTCTTTCATCCGCTCGACGATCACTATGGCCTGGCGCCCATCGACGCCGCGGCGACGGCGCTCGACACGCACAATGCCTCGGCCAAATGGAACAAGGCGCTGCTCGACAACGCGGCGCGGCCGTCCGGCGCGCTGGTCTATGCCGGCTCGGACAATACGGTGCTGTCGGATACGCAATTCGACCGGCTGAAGCGCGAGCTGGAGAACAATTACCAGGGCGCGATCAATGCCGGCCGGCCGCTGCTGCTGGAAGGCGGGCTCGACTGGAAGCCGATGGCGCTGACGCCGAAGGATATGGATTTCCTCGACGCCCGCCACACCGCCGCGCGCGAAATCGCGCTGGCCTTCGGCGTGCCGCCGATGCTGCTCGGCATTCCCGGCGACAATACGTTTGCGAATTTCGCCGAGGCCAATCGCGTGTTCTTCCGCCAGACCGTGTTGCCGCTGGCCACGCGCACCGGCAATGCGCTGGCGCAGTGGCTGGCTGGCGAATATGGCCAGGGCATGCGCGTCGAGATCGACACCGACCGCGTGGATGCGCTGGCGGGCGATCGCGTCGCGCTGTGGGACCGGGTGAACGCCGCGGCGTTCCTGACGCTGAACGAGAAGCGCGAAGCCGTGGGCTACGCGCCGGTGGAGGGCGGGGACAGGTTGGGGTAGGATCGCCACATGCCGCTCACTTACGTCATCCCCGATCTCCACGGTCGCCGTGATCTGCTCGATCTTGCGCTGGCGCGCATCGATGCGCACGCCGCCGGCGCCGCGGCGACGCTGGTGGTGCTCGGGGACTACGTTGACAAGGGGCCGGACACACGCGGCGTGATCGCGCGGCTGCGGGCAGGGATGCCGGCGCCGTGGCGGACCGCGGTGCTGAAGGGCAATCACGATGCGCTGATGGTGGCCGCGCTGCGCGGCGAGATCGCCATGGATGAGTGGCTGGAAAAGGGCGGCGATACCGCGCTTGCCTCTTACGGCGGTGATGCCGCCGACGTGCCGGTGCACGATATCGCCTGGCTCGACGGGCGGCCGTTGTTCTACGAGGATATGCATCGGGTCTATGTGCATGCCGGCGTCGATCCCGCACGGCCCTTGCGCAAGCAGGATCCGATGGTGCTGCTGACCAAGCGCTATGCCGATGACGACGACTGCGGCCTCGGCCCCAAGCATGTGGTGCATGGCCATGATCGCCATGCCGACGGGCCGCTGCTGCTGCACAACCGCAGCAATCTCGACACCAATGCCTGGGCCACCGGGCGGCTGGTGGTCGGCGTGTTCGACGACGATGTGCCGGGTGGACCGGTGGAGCTGATCGAGATCGCGCTTTAAGCGACGATATCGCGCCGCCGCCAAGGCGGCGTCTTTTCTGACAACTGGACGACGTAAGCACGCTGCCTCTCACGGGGCCGGCGTGCCTGCGGCCGAGTGTACATCATGACCGTGATCTCCGACCTGATCGACACGTTTCTCACCCGCGGCGATCTCGCGCATCTGGCGCTGTTCCTGTGGGCGTCGGTGGCGAGCCTGGCGGCGCTGTTCGCGCTGCGCGAACTGGCCGGTGCGTCGCGGCGGTTCGATGAATTCGTGCGGCAGCTCGCGCTGTTCAATCGCCGCGTTCGGCGGCGCGGGCGCAAGGCTGACGAAGAATCTCACAGCGATCGCGAATGATCGCGCTTCAAGGAGTGCGATGATGGACAGTTTGCATGACGTGCTGCGCTCGATCCGGCCGGAGACGAAGGCGGCGAAGGATCATCTGACGGTGTTCCGCGAATTCCTGGCGCATCTCGATGCGCTGCAACGCCAGGCGCCGCATGCGCATGCGCCGATGCGGCGGAAGGCGGCACGGCGCGGGAAGTAATTTCTTTCCCTCCCCACCACGCACGGCTTCGCCGCGCACGAGGGGAGAGAGTCCTCCAACACCGACATTGTTACTACATTCCCCGAGGCCGCCCATGCTTGCGCCCGCGCTTCCGCCTGCACGTCTGGCACTGACGCCGGACGGGCTCATCGAGGGCTATGCCTCGCTGTTCGGCGCCGTCGACCAGGCGCGCGACATGGTGATGCCAGGCGCCTTCAAGCTGACGCTGCAGCAGCGCGGGCTGCGCCGCATTCCGATGCTGTTCCAGCACGATCCCTCGGAGCCGATCGGCATCTGGCTGGAGCTGCGCGAGGATTTTCGCGGACTGTGGGCCCGCGGCAAACTGATCCCTGAAGTCACGCGGGCGCGCGAGCTTTACGCGCTGCTCAAAGCGGGCGCGGTGGATGGCCTGTCGATCGGCTATCGCACCCGGCACGGCGCCATCGATTCGAAGACGCGGATTCGTCGGTTGCATCAGGTCGATCTCTGGGAGATCTCGCTGGTCACCTTCCCGCTGCTGGACGGCGCCCGCGTCGATGCGGTGAAGCAGTCGCGTCTGCGCACGGCGGCCGAGCGGGAATGGCAGCAGCTTATCGGTTCGGGTCAGATCTCTTCAGGCGACGGCGCGGACGCACCGCCGCCGCCTGCACGGCGCGGGAGGGTGGTGGCTTGCTCACTGCACTCCCGCGCCGCTCGGAAAGCGGCGCTGCGCGGCGTGAGCGCGAGTCTTGCGTTCGGAGCACAGCGATGACGCATCATGCTCATAACGGACCAGCACCTCTGCAGGCGCGCCATCTGCGACCAGACACCAGAGGGATTATCCGTTCGGATGCAGCACACGTATCGGCGCCAGCCACAATCCGCACCGAGATGTTGACTCTGTTCGTCTCCTGCGCAGACTCGTGCTGCTGCAGACAGAGCAGGGCTCCGATATGGATATCGATGCGGGCGTCAGGCAACAGCGAGACTGGCAGCTTCTTCATGATGCCATCACCGGCGTCCTTGATCTGTATGGCGTGAAAGATCCTCTCAGACGAGGCGACTACTGGCTGCTCGATGAAAACTGGGGACGATACTCTCAGCAGCTCGAATTTCAGAGTCTCGATCTGTTTGACGGGCTCATCCTCAATGCCCTGCAGGACCTGTTACGCCCGTTTCCTGAATGGTACATCACGATACGGGTCGACGTTGTCGGCAAGGAAGACCAGTGGCCGGGGATGGGCGTCATCATCTATCGCGACCGCATGATTGACGATCTGAACCGCGATTGTCTTCCGGCAAGATTTCGTGACGTTGTGTTCGGCGAAACGCAGGCTGCCGAAACAGAACGGGCGGCCGAGCGCGTCAGACATTTGATGGCTCTGACCCAGCAGAAGCGACGTCGCTAACGTTCAACGCTGGTGCCCGATGCGGTCGGCGCCGAAGCGCATGATCCACGCGGTGATGCGCTCGGTGCGTGACGCTTCTATTCATTCCGCAAGCGATATCGTCCCCCCGCGGCGGAGCGTTCGCGCGCGCATTTTCGACGTATGTTGTTCAAACCGGAGACCATCATGAACTTCGATCTCACTGATACCGCCCCCGAACACAAGGCCGGCTTTGCCGCGCCGCGCGAAGACTTCGACGATCTGCGCCAGACCTTCGAGGACTTCAAGACGGCCAATGACGAGCGCCTGGCGCGCATCGAGCACAAGCGCGGCGATGTGCTGCTGGAGCAGAAGGTCGATCGCATCAATGCCGCGCTTGATGCGCAGCAGCGGCGGCTCGATGATATCGTGCTGCGCGGTGCGCGGCCTGGTATCGGCGGCACACGGGCGCAGCGCGACAGCGGTGCGCGCGAGCACAAGAGTGCCTTCGATGCCTATGTGCGTTCCGGCGATGTGGAGGCGCTGCGGGCGCTCGAGACCAAGGCGATGTCGGTGGGCAGCAATCCCGATGGCGGGCACTTGGTGCCGCCCGAACTTGAACGCACCATCGGCCAGCGGCTGATGGCGATCTCGCCGATCCGCAGCATCGCGTCGGTGCGTGAGATTTCGAGCAGCGTCTACAAGAAGCCGTTCATGACGGCGGGGCCGGCAACGGGCTGGGTCGGCGAGACCGATGCGCGGCCGCAGACGGCATCGCCGACGCTGGATGCGCTGTCGTTTCCGGCCATGGAGCTCTATGCGATGCCGGCGGCGACTGCGACGCTGCTGGATGACAGCGCGGTCGACCTCGACCAGTGGATCGCCTCCGAGGTCGAGCTCGTCTTCGCCATGCAGGAGGGCGCGGCCTTTGTCGGCGGCGACGGCGTCAACAAGCCGAAGGGCTTTCTGAATTACACGACGGTGGCGAATGCGTCCTGGAGCTGGGGTAATCTCGGCTATCTCGCTTCCGGTGCGGCCGGTGCCTTTGCGGCATCCAATCCGTCCGACACACTGGTCGATCTGATCTATGCGCTGAAGGCCGGCTATCGCCAGAACGGCTCCTTCGTGATGAATCGCAAGACCCAGGCGACCATCCGCAAATTCAAGGACTCGACCGGCGCCTATCTGTGGCAACCGCCGGCACAGAGCGGCGGCCGCGCCACGCTGATGACCTTTCCGGTCGTGGAGGCGGAGGACATGCCGGATGTCGCGGCGAATTCGCTGGCAGTGGCATTCGGCGATTTCCAGCGCGGCTATCTGATCGTGGACCGCGTCGGCGTGCGGGTGCTTCGCGATCCCTACAGTGCCAAGCCGTATGTGCTGTTCTACACGACCAAGCGCGTCGGCGGCGGCGTGCAGGACTTTGATGCGATCAAGCTGCTGAAGATGGCGGCAAGCTGAGGGATCGCGGTGGCGTGGGCGATGTATGTCGCTCACGCCTGGTTACTCAGCAATAGGTGAAATAGTTGCAGCCGAATTGCGGCCGGCCGATCAGCAGCTCCTGCGGCGCGCCGTAGTGGCTGTAATAGTAGGACACCTGCGGCGGGCCGAAATAGCGGTGGACCTGCAAAGGTACCCCGCCTTTTGGTGCAGGTGAGTAAGAGGTGATCTTGTCCCACGCCGGGGATTGGACCTCAAGGAAACGCCCGCGACCAGAAAGTGGCGCGGGCTCTACTACTGCGCCGTAGCCTCGGCGCGAATAGCCGCCGAGATCGGCGGCCGCTGCCGGTAACGTCAAGGTTGCTGCGATGCAGGCAAAGACGAGTGGGCGCAGCATCACGATCATTCCCTCTGACAGGCCCTTTCGCGCACGAGCGCGATGACGAGGCATATGGAATGCATCATTGTCAGAAAAAGCTTGCGCGGAGCTGATCTGGCTGTGTGCGGGCGTGCCATTATTTCTTTTCGCTTTCCACTACTCACTCGCATGGGTGCGCGCATGAATGCCTGGTTGCAGCAACAGCAACGTCGGTTCATGCGTCCGGATGGAGGGCGATATCTGCGACCAAATGTAGCGCGCTATCTCGCGCCTGAGAGAAAGTGGGACGGGCAGCCGCGCATCGAAGCGGGCGAAGAGGGGGGCGGGCAGTTTACATTTGGCGCGCAGGACGGAGAAGCGCAGTCAAACGATGGCCAGACCCGCGTTTACATCCCTACACCAAGGGATAACGGTGCCGAGGGGGAGGGCGCCGGCGGCGGTGGTAGCAACGGCCTGGATGATTTTTTCATTGCGGCCAGCGCATCTTCGGGGTACCCGCGCAACGGTGGTCCCTCGTGGGAGGATCCACCAGAAATTCCCGAGATTAAGCCGCCGACAAGCTCCGACCGAACCGCATTCGCGCGACGGGCGGCTAAATGGATCAGCGCCGCATTGAGGGCGGGGGCAGCCATTCCTGCGGCTCTATTCATCGGTGCGTTGAACGGAACTGAATGGCTTGAGTATTACAACTCGTCGATCGAGAGCTATCGCGATCCGCCGCGAACTCTTGAAGAACTGCAGGCCGGCGTAGGCCGAGGAAGACCTGGATACGATGACCACCATATCATCGAGCAGACGGCGGCGCAGCGATGGGGGCTGACTCGAAGCGAGATCAACGACAAATCGAACATTGTTAGCATTCCCCGCTTGAAGCATTATCAGATTACGGGTTGGTTCCAGAAAGCCAACCCGGACTTTGGAGGTCTTTCACCAAGGCAATACTTAAGCGATAAAGGCATAGCCGAACGCCGCGCCATCGGTCTCCGCGCTCTCAAGCTCTACGAGGTATTGAAGCCATGAAGCGGCTGTCGGTAAATCAGATGACTTCAGCCGAGCTGATCGAAAGGTTCGTCGAAGTTACCATCGGCCAGGATGAAGCTGAATTGCGTGGACAGATCGCGAAGTACAATCGCCTGTTCAAAATAATGATGGATGTCACGAACGAGCTGAAGAGCCGAAGTGGGGATCAGAGAACCGAGCTTTTAACGCTATATGACCACGCGAACTTACACGTCCGAGTACAGGTGGCCAAATTGACGCTCGCAGTCGCGCCGAAAGAAGCGAGAGCTTTGTTGGAGGTATTGGCGGCTTCGGGGCGGCTTCCCTATTCCGCTGACGCCGGGATGTGTCTATGGAATCTTGATCGCGGTGTATTCAAGCCCACGTGACTTTCTCGAATGGCGCTTGCGATTGCTGTCACTCCCCCTTCAGCACAAACTTCTTTCGCAACTCCACCGCCACATCATCCGCCATCTTCTGCGCATAGGTTGCGTGTTTCGGGGCGGTGATGACCATCGCGCGCCAGCCGAGCACGGGGTCGGGGCGGACGGAGACATAGACGCCGCCCACGACGATGCGCTGGGCGATCATCTCTTCCAGTTCGGCTTCGGTCTTTTCTTGGCGGCCCAAGTGGCTTTCCTCCCGGCGGTGAAAGCTACTTCCTCATATGGTGACGTGTTTCGGATCCGGCTGTTCACAAATCGGCGAGGCGGAGGTCATTCCGCCGCAGGCTGCCGCAGTTAGCAATAGCCATACCAGCCGCAGCCATAGGGCGCGCGGCTGAAGATCGTCTCCGGCTTGGTGCCGTAATAGGAGCGATAATAATACGAATTCGGCTTGCCGTAATAGCCATGCACGATGGAGGGAATGTCCACCTCCGGGGCATATGTGACGATCGGTTCCTCGACCGGCTTTTCCTTCTCCGCCACCACCACGCGGCGGGTTTTGGCCGCCGGTTCGGCGAACACGGCGCCAAGGCGGCTATGGCCGGCGAGATCGGCGGCGTCGGCCGTGGCGCTGCCGAAGGTGAGGAACAGGATGAAGGCGAGATTGCGCATGATTCGCAAAGGATAGCGGAGAAGCTTTCACAAAGATTAACGAGGGGTTGCGTGCACCTTTCTGTCGTGACCCGGGTAAGCGGGTAACCCAGTCGACACCCCTGTCACGGTTGAGACCGAATGGTTGTCGTTGACTGGATCGCCCCGTCGAGCGGGGCGATGACAGCCAAGGGCTGTTAAAGCCCCGCGCCCCAGGTCTTCGCGGTCTGCAAAATCCAGTCGCGATACAGCGTCAGCGGGGTCACGCCGGTGAGGCCGCCGCAGCCCGCGGTGTTTTTGGCGCCGGTGGACCAGGAGATCACGCCGATCACGACGCTGCGGCCGTTCTGCTGCTGCAGCACGGGGCCGCCGCTGTCGCCGGTGCAGGCCCCCAGGCCCGGGCGCTCGTTGTTGGTGGCGGGGTCGAGTAGGCGGATCTGCAACTTGCCGGGATGGCTGGTGGAGACGAGGGCGGCCGCGCGCACCGTGCCGCCGCTCTTGCCATCGCCGCGCGCGGCGACGCCGATGCCGGCCACGGTGTAGCTCTGGCCGGCCTCGAACGGCTCGGTGGGAATGCCGAGCGGCAGCGCGGTCTTGCCGGGCAGCGGTTCGGTAAGCTGCAGCAGCGCGATATCGGCACTGGCGCGATGCGCCTTGATGCCCTGCGCATTGAATTGCGGATGATCGGCGACGCGCTTCACCGCGATCAGCTGCGGCTGCCGCTGCGCATCATATTGCACGATCTTGTAGCTGGCGCCGGGCGTCACGCAATGCGCGGCGGAGAGCACCAGCGTCGGCGCGATCAGCGCGCCCGAACAGAAATTGCCGCGCGAGCCGACAATGGTGAGCACACTGCGCCCGAGCGCATCACTGCTTGCGGGCGCGCCGCCGACCAGCGCATGCGCGGGAGATGCGAAGAGTGACAACACGAGAGTGGTGAGCGCAAGCGCGCGACCTGTCTGAATCATGGCGGGATGTCACCGCCGCGCCACCCCGATGTCAATGCACCGATTTGTCCCATCACATATGCCGAGGGCTGCATGGCCGCGATCTTGCTGACACCGCCGGTGATCGAGCCGCTGACGCTGATCGAGGCGAAGGCGTTCTTGCGCGTCGAACATGAGGATGACGATGACGTCATCGCCGCATTGATCGCGGCGGCGCGGGTTCGTGTCGAAGCGATGACACGGCGCGCGCTGCAGGCGCAGAGCTGGCGCTTCGTGCTGGATGCCTGGCCTCGGGATGGGCGGTTTTCACCACGCATCGGGCCGTTGCGGGAGCTGACGGCGGCGCGGGTGTTCGATGCCGATGGGGCGGCACGCGACATCGATGCGGAGAGTTTTGTCGTCGATGGTGCGGCGAATGTGATCGCGGCGCCGTGTTTCGCGGTGCCGGTGCCGGGGCGCGCGACGGCCGGTATCGCGCTCGATGTGCTGTGTGGCTATGGCGCTGATGCCGGCGATGTGCCGGCGGATCTGCGCCAGGCGGTGCGGCTGCTGCTGGCGCATTGGTATGACAATCGCGTGGCGACGGCGGATGGCGCGGCTGTTCCGGTCGGCGTCAGCGCATTGCTCGCGCCGTATCGGATGTTGGCGCTATGAAGAATCCGGGCCGGATGAAAACGCGTCTCGTGATCGAGGCGCCCGATGAGAGCGATGACGGGCAGGGCGGCGTGCTGCGCGGCTATCTGCCCGTGGCGACTGTCTGGGCGGCTGTCATGCCGGACAGCGTGCAGCATCGCAGCGAGGCCGATGCGGATGGCGCCGTGGTGCGATTGCGCATCGTGTTGCGCAGCGGATTGGCGTTGACGCTGCGGCATCGGCTGGTGGATGGCGGGCGGATCTATCGCATCACCGCGCTGAGCGAGAGCGCGGACCGGCGCTTCACCGAGATCCATGCGGACTATCGCATCACCTGATCGTGGGAGGGCATCATGCCTGCTGCCAATGTGGCGCTGCGCGCGGCGGTTCATGCGGCGCTGAAGGCTGATACGGCGCTCGCGGCCGTACTCGGCGGGGCGCGCGTGCATGACGAGGTGCCGCGCGATGCGGCGTTTCCTTATGTGACGCTGGGTGATGCCCGCCTCACCGATATCTCCACCGATGATGGCGATGTGCAGGAGCATCAGCTCGTGCTGCATGCGTGGTCGCGCCAGGGCGGGCACAGGGAGGCGCATGTCATTGCCGGCGCGCTGCTGCAGGCGCTCGACGATGCGCCGCTGAGCCCCGCGGGGCATCGGCTGATCAATCTACGCTTTGCCGTCGCCGATATCCGCCGCGAGAGCGATGGGCGCACCTATCACGCCGTGGTGCGCTTTCGCGCCGTCACTGAACCGCTGAGCTGCCGCTGTTCTCGCGGCATTCCGGAGGGCGTGATCATGGAATGGGGCGATCTTGCAAAGCAGGTGATCTCGCTGGGGGCGCCGATGCTCGGGACGGCGCTGGGCGGGCCGCTTGGCGGCATTGCCGGGGAGATTCTCGCCAAGACCGTCGGTGCGGCGACATCGACGCCGGCGAGCGTGCGGGCGGCGCTGCCTGCGGCCGATCCCAACAAGCTCGCGGAAGCCGAAGCGCGCTGGGCGGAGATGATCCGCGCCGAGGCGGAAACCCAGCGCGTCGCGATCGCCGAAACCCAGGCGACCATCCGCGCCGAACTCACCGGCGAGGACGCGCTGCAGCGCTGGTGGCGGCCGGCTTACGCGCTGGAATTGACGGTGGAGTGCGGGGCGCTGTGGGCCGTGCTGATGCATGAATTCTGGACCGGGGACATCCAGACCATCAATGCGCTGGTCAATGCCACGGCGCTGCTGGTGGCCTATTGGGGGTTCCGGTTCGGCGTGCTAGGCGTCTATATCAGCGGCCGCACCCGCGAAAAGGTCAGCGCGGTCACCGGGCAGGATGCGCCCGGGATGATCGAAAAGCTGGTCAAGGCGGTCGTGAAGAAAAAGTAATATCGGCAAGCGCCGGTATTCATTTGGCGTTCACCCGCCGGGGGCTCCACTCGGGCGCGTGAATGTGGAGAACGAAACGTGCGTCTGCTCGTCGTCGAAGATGATCCCGATCTGAACCGCCAGCTCACCACGGCGCTGACCGATGCCGGCTATGTCGTCGATCGCGCCTTCGATGGCGAGGAGGGGCATTTCCTTGGCGACAGCGAGCCCTATGACGCCGTGGTGCTGGATATAGGGCTGCCGAAGATGGACGGCATCTCGGTGCTGGAAGCCTGGCGTCGTAATCACCGCGTGATGCCGGTGCTGATCCTCACCGCGCGGGATCGCTGGAGCGACAAGGTGCAGGGCTTTGACGCCGGCGCCGATGATTACGTGGCAAAGCCGTTCCATCTCGAGGAAGTCCTGGCGCGCATTCGTGCGCTGCTGCGGCGCTCGACCGGCCATGCACAGTCGGAACTGAGCTGCGGGCCGGTGGTGCTGGATACGCGCACGGGTCGCGTCAGCGTCTCCGGCAATCCGATCAAGATGACGTCGCATGAGTATCGGCTGCTGTCCTATCTGATGCACCACACCGGCCGCGTGATTTCGCGCACCGAACTGGTGGAGCATCTCTACGACCAGGATTTCGATCGCGACTCCAACACGATCGAGGTGTTCGTCGGCCGCATCCGCAAGAAGCTCGGCGTGGATATCATCCAGACCGTCCGCGGCCTCGGCTATCTGCTGACGCCGCCGCAGGCCGGCGCGTGATGATGGCCTGCCGACATGCGCGCAAAGCTCAGCCCTCATGGTGAGGAGGCGCGCAGCGCCGTCTCGAACCATGAGATGGCTTGGCTCCGCGTATGCGGCCATCCTTCGAGACGCGCTTCGCGCTCCTCAGGATGAGGGAAGGGTCAGGGCTGCTTGTGCTCCATGCTGGCGGAGCGTCGCATGACCCGCACCAATTCGCTCGCCACCCGCCTGTTTCTCACGGCGACGGCCTGGGTGGTGGTGATTCTCGTCGTCACCGCCTTTGTCCTATCCTCGGTCTATCGCGGCGCCACTGAGCGCGCTTTCGATCGCCGGCTCAATCTCTACCTGCGCACACTGGTCGCCGAAGTGGCGTCGCCGCCCGAGCCCGGCGAACAGCAATCGCCGTCGCTCGGCGAGCCGCTGTTCGAATTGCCGTTGTCGGGCTGGTATTGGGAAATCGCCCCCACCGATGGCGAGAAGACCGAGATCCGCGCCTCGCGCTCGCTGTGGGACAAGAAACTGCCCAAGCTAGAGGACCAGGGTGCCGAGCTCACCACGTCCGGTGTTCGGCTGGGCTATGTGGATGGGCCCGAGGGACAGCATCTGCGCATGGTGGAGCGGCCGGTCGATCTCGGCGCCGACGGCAAATTCCGGATCAGCGTGGCCGGGGACGCGACGGAAATTACCGAAGAAACCCGTGCCTTCGATTACTATCTCGGCGGCACCTTTGCGGCGCTGTCCATCGTGCTGGCGCTGACCACGCTGTTCCAGGTCCGCTTCGGCCTCGTCCCGCTAAAGCGGCTCTCCCAGGCCATTTCCGATATCCGCTCCGGCCAGGCCGAGCGACTGGAGGGCACCTATCCCGTCGAGCTTGCGCCGCTGGCGCGCGAGATGAATGCGCTGCTCGATGCCAACCGCGCCATTGTCGAGCGCGCGCGCACCCATGTGGGCAATCTCGCCCATGCCATCAAGACGCCGCTGTCGGTGATCGTCAACGAAGCCGGCGCCGTGCGTGCGAATGGCAATACGGATGATCCATTGGCGGAGAAGGTGCTTGAGCAGGCCGATGTGATGCGCGACCAGGTCACCCATCATCTCGAACGCGCGCGGATCGCGGCACGGGTCACCATCATCGGCACCGTCACCGACGTGACGCCCGCGCTGGAAGCGCTGTGCCGGACCATGGAGAAGATTCATCGCAACTGCGATATCGACTTGAAGGCCGATGCGAGGGCGAAATTCCGTGGCGAGAAGCAGGACCTCGAGGAGATGGTCGGCAATCTCGTCGACAATGCCTGCAAATGGGCGGAGCATCACGTCACGATCGCCGTCGAAGTCGAACGTGTGGGGGCCGGAGATCCCTCGCCGAAGCTGCGTATCGTGGTGGATGACGATGGCCGGGGATTGTCCGATGACGAACGCGCCCGCGTCGCCCGCCGCGGCCAGCGGCTGGATGAGACCAAGCCGGGCTCCGGCCTCGGCCTGTCCATCGTGGTCGATCTTGCCGCGCTGTATGGCGGTAGCCTGACGCTGGGCCAGGCACCGATCGGCGGGCTGCGGGCCGAGTTGGTGCTGCCGGGGGTGTAGGTTCCATATCTGGCGCCCTTATCCCGCCTGAATTATCCCGTTCGTAACCACTTTGGCGTTTGCTGATGGCCAGTTTTGCGTGC
Organism: Tardiphaga sp.; assembly: GCF_044336785.1. Lineage (GTDB taxonomy): Bacteria > Pseudomonadota > Alphaproteobacteria > Rhizobiales > Xanthobacteraceae > Tardiphaga. Next base: position 26,168 of record NZ_JBIIOT010000031.1, read on the forward strand.
GAGGTTCCCGTTCATGGTCAAGTTCAACATGCTCTGTGTTGCCGTGCTCGCGCTGGCGCTGGGTGGTTGTGACATGACGACCTCGGATGGCAGCCTCAGCCTGGGCTCCGAGACGATCGCGCGGGCTTACAGCAGCACCAAGTCGGCCGTTGGCCTATCCGAGGAGAACGCCGCGGCAGCCGTCACCAATGCGGCTTTTGGCGGCCTGATCGGCGCCCGGCTTGGCGCCCAGCTCAATGATGAGGATCGCCGGCTGGCCTATGAGGCCCAGCTCACTGCGCTCGACCGTGGTGCGCCCGGTGCGCCGGTGCCGTGGCGCAACGATCAGAACGGGCGTTACGGCAATATCGTCGCGGGACCGGTGTACAGCCAGAAGGGGCTGCAATGCCGCGGTTTCTCGCACACGATCACCGTCAATGGCGACATCAAGTCGGCGCGCGGCACGGCCTGCAAGAGCCCCGAAGGCGCTTGGGCGGCGGCTGCTTGAGTCACATCCTCAACGGGTTCTTAACGACACCACTGCTACAAGGTCAGGTGGCCGCTTTCGGTCTTGAACCCGCCGGCGAGTGCTGATTTCTGGGCCTTATGAACAAGACCTCCATCGATCGTCTCCGGGACTATCTTGCGCAGCTGCCGCAGCAGTCGCAGATGCTTCTGCTGCGCGAATATGAGCGCGCGATCGAACGCGGTGAGGACGTCAAGGTCGCGCATTTCGTGCTCGACCAGTTGCGCGGCGTGATGCGCGGACACGAGGATGCCGTGCGGCCCCGCGTCGAGGACCCGACCCGCCTGGTGTTCAGGTCGCTGGAGCCGTTCCTGGTCGATGGCGTGGCCGCAATCAGGCCGGGCCAGATCCGCCGCCCGTCGCTGTTGCCGGTCTGGCAATGGCTGGAACGTGATGCGGCCGATGCAGTGCGCGAATTCGAAACGGCGATCGCGGATGCGGGCGACAATGCTGCCGGCGTCGAGCGTGCGGTGAAGAAATTCCAGCAAGCGGCTGCTGCGGCCATCGCCCATGTTCTGTCGGGCAATGGCGGGGGCCGGGCAGCGCGCATCGGGCCGACCCATGCGGTGGAGGATCTGCCTGCCATCGGAGCGGCGCTGAAGGCGCGCGAGCAGCTCGATGCTTTTGCCGGCAAGCTGCCCAGCGTGTTGCGCAGCTTTGGCGAGGCCCAGGTGGCATCGGTCAACAGCGCGCTGAACGTGCCGGCGCTGACCACGCCGCAGGTTTTGCCTTTCGCCTTGTCGCTTGTGATGCAGCGACTGGCGGCGCCATGGCAGATCATCCGTATCGCGGTGAAGATCGCTGCCTCCGATGATGAGATCCGCGTGGCGGCGACGCCGTATGGCGTGGCGGTGACGATGGCGCTGGCCGATCTCAACACCGTTGCAGCCATTCTCCGCTCGGAGATTCGGCGGGGCCAGTTCGACAACGCGCCTGAACATCTCAAGATCGCCCATGACGGCGTGCGCGGATTGCGCACCGAACTCGACATGCGCAATGACAGCGCCTGGGGCCGCCAGATGGCGGCGATCCGGGTGGAGATTTCCTCGACACTGCAGTCCGAGATCGAGAGCGTGCCGGGCCGCGTGCGCCGCCTGCTGCGCCAGCGCCCGGACAAGGACATTGCACCCACCGCGACCATCGATCCCTCCGAGGTGGAGGAGGTCGTGGCGATGATCGGGTTCGTCGCGGTCTGCCGCACCTATGCGAGCGAGCTGGCGATCAACGAAGTGACGCTGCGGACCTATTCGGACCTGCAGCAATATGTCGAGAAATCCACCGAAGCGCTGGTGCAGTCGCTACGCGCCGGCGATGTGCGCGTGCGCAACTATCGGCAGATGCAGGCGAAGACGGCGATCCGTTTCTGCCATGTGCTGTTCGGCCAGGAATATGCGGCCCTGATGACCCGCGCCGCCGAGCAGGCGATGGTGGTGGTCGAGAAGCCGAAGAAGGCGGGCTAGACCTTCTTGCTCATTGTCAGCAGCCAGAGCAGATAGGCGTCGCCGAGCAGCAGCACGGCCCCCATCAGCGCACCGGAGACCAGCGGAACGCCGGACGATCGCGTCAATCGTCGTGCGAGCTGGGGACCGGCGAGGGCGATGAAGGCGATCGGGCCTGCGGCCGCGGTCGCAATGGCCGTGAGACTGACGGCCGCCATCACCATGATCAGCCGCGTGCGCTCGACGGGACCCCCGAGCTGCCGGGCGGCATCGTCGCCCATTTCGAGCAGGTTGATGCGCTGCGCGTGATAGATCGCGACCGGGACAATGGCGATGAAGCCGGATATCGCCTTCCAGCCCCATTCTTGACCCAGCGCAATCTCCCGCCCGGTGCAATGGCATAAAAGTCAATTGCGCGGGGGTGGTGGCCATGGTGTAACCGGCTCAGCGTCGTTTAGATCGACTCAAGGGTATGCCGGAACCCATTGATGGCCTTATGGTTTGTCTTCGCTTTAATGACCGCCGCGGCGACTTTCGCCGTGCTACTGCCGCTTGGCCGGAAGGCTGCGGCAACGGGCGGAACCGAGGTAGCGGTCTATAAGGACCAGCTGGCCGAGGTCGGACGCGATGCCGCAGCCGGGCTGATCGGTCCGGTCGAAGCCGAGGCGGCGCGGGTGGAGATCGGCCGTCGGCTGCTCGCCGCTGCGGACGCGGATGGCAAGAGCGTGACGGGCAATGCGCCGGGGATGCGCAAGGCGGTGTCGCTGGTGGCGCTCATCGGGCTGCCGCTGATCGCTGTCGGCGTCTATCTGCCGCTCGGCTCGCCCGCCATGCCGGACATGCCGCTGGCGTCGCGTCAGCAGAACCCAAATCCCAATCAATCGGTCGTGAGCCTGATTGCGCAGGTTGAGGCGCATCTTGAAAAGAACCCCACCGATGCGCGCGGCTGGACCGTGCTGGCGCCGGTGCTGGCGCGGATCGGCCGTTACGACGATGCCGTGCGCGCCTATCGCAACATCATCACCTTCGGCGGCGACAGCGCCGCCAACCGCGCCGATCTCGGCGAGGCGATGACCATGGCCGCCAATGGCGTCATCACTGCCGAGGCCAAAGCGGAATTCGATCGCGCCGTGGCGCAGGATGCCGATGAGGTGAAGGCGGGCTATTTCCTCGGGCTCGCTGCCGAGCAGGATGGCCGCCGCGCGGATGCCGCGACGATCTGGCGCGCGATGCTGGAGAAGGCGCCGGCGGATGCACCGTGGCGCCCGGTGGTGAGCGCAGCGCTGGCGCGTGTCGGTGGCAAGGGACCGGATCTGCCGGCGCTGCCACAGGAGACCGTCGCTGCGGCGCAGGACATGACGACGGATGATCGCAACGCGATGATCCAGGGCATGGTCGATCGGTTGGCGACGCGCCTGAAGCAGGACGGCAGCGATGTCGAGGGTTGGTTACGTCTTGTGCGCGCTTATCTGGTGCTCGGCGATCGTGACAAGGCCAAGGGCGCGCTGGCTGATGCGCGGCAGGCTGTTGGCAGCGATGCCGAGCGGCTGCGCAAGCTGAATGATGGTCTCAAAGACGCCGGCTTGGATGGATAGTTCGCGATGACACGCAAGCAGCGACGAATGACGATGATTGGCGGTGCGCTCGCGATCCTGGCGATCGCGGCCGGCCTCGTGCTGAATGCACTGCGCGACAGCATCGTGTTCTTCTCGACGCCGACCATGGCCGCGGAAAAGCAGATTCCGGCCGGCAAGCGTTTCCGTCTCGGCGGCATGGTGGAGCAGGGCTCGCTGTCGCGCGGCGACAATCTTGCTGTCAGCTTCAAGGTCTCCGACGGCGGCGCGACGCTGCCCGTGAATTTCAAGGGCATCTTGCCGGATCTGTTCCGCGAAGGGCAGGGCGTCGTCGCCGAAGGTGCGCTCGATGCCAATGGCGTATTCAAGGCTGATACGGTGCTCGCCAAGCATGACGAGACCTATATGCCGAAGGAAGTGGCCGACGCGCTGAAGAAGCAGGGCCGCTGGAAGGAAGGCGAGGGCGGCAAGCCCGTCGTCTCGCAGGACACGACCGGCGCGAATACGACGAGTGCCAAGCCGAGCATGACGCAATGATCGCCGAAGCCGGACATTATGCGCTGATCCTCGCGCTCGCATTGGCGCTGATCCAGTCCACCGTGCCGGTGGCCGGCGCATATCTGCGCGACACCGCACTGATGAATGTCGCGCGCTCGACCGCGCTGGCGCAGTTCCTGTTCTGCGGTCTGTCGTTTCTGGCGCTGACGACGCTCTATGTCGTGTCGGATTTCTCCGTCGCCAATGTGTTCCAGAATTCGCATTCGGCAAAACCGCTGCTCTACAAGATCACCGGCGTGTGGGGAAACCACGAAGGCTCGATGCTGCTGTGGGTGGCGATCCTGGCTTTCTTCGGCGCGCTGGTGGCGACCTTCGGCAATAACCTGCCGCTGTCGCTGCGCGCCCATGTGCTGGCGGTGCAGGGCTGGATCGCCGCAGCGTTTTATCTGTTCATCCTCGCGACCTCGAACCCGTTCATCCGCATGGCGCAGGCGCCGCTGGAAGGGCGCGATCTCAATCCGGTGCTGCAGGATATCGGTTTGGCCGTGCATCCGCCGATGCTCTATCTCGGCTATGTCGGCTTCTCCATCTCGTTCTCTTTCGCCGTTGCTGCGCTGATGGAAGGCCGTATCGATGCGGCCTGGGCGCGCTGGGTCCGGCCGTGGACGCTGGTGGCGTGGATCTTCATCACCCTCGGCATCGCGATGGGCTCCTACTGGGCCTATTACGAGCTCGGCTGGGGCGGCTGGTGGTTCTGGGACCCCGTCGAAAACGCCTCGCTGATGCCGTGGCTGTCCGGCACCGCGCTGTTGCACTCCGCCATCGTGATGGAGAAGCGCAATGCGCTGAAGGTCTGGACCGTGCTGTTGGCGATCCTGACCTTCTCGCTGTCGCTGCTCGGCACCTTCCTGGTGCGCTCCGGCGTGCTGACGTCCGTGCATGCCTTCGCGACCGATCCGTCGCGCGGTGTGTTTATTCTCGTCATTCTCTGCCTGTTCATCGGCGGCAGCCTGACGCTGTATCTGTGGCGGGCATCGTCGCTGAAGCAGGGCGGCCTGTTCGCCCCGATCTCGCGCGAGGGCGCACTGGTGCTGAACAATCTGTTCCTCACCACCGCCTGCGCCACTGTATTCGTCGGTACGCTGTATCCGCTGGCGCTGGAAATGCTCACCGGCGACAAGATCTCGGTGGGGGCACCGTTCTTCAATCTCACCTTTGGCCCGCTCTTCGTGCCGCTGCTGCTGGCAGTGCCATTCGGCCCGCTGCTGGCCTGGAAGCGCGGCGATCTGCGTGGTGTTGCCCAGCGCCTGCTGGGGGCGGGGATCGCGGCATTGATTGCTATCGCATTGGTCTGGGCCTGGACGACGGGCGGAGCTGCACTGGCGCCGCTGGCGATCGGCCTTGCCGTGTTCGTGATCGCCGGCGTCGTGGTCGATATTTCCGAGCGCATCATGCTGTTCCGGTTGCCGCTGGCGACATCGCTGCGTCGCGGGGTCGGCCTGCCGCGCGCGGCATGGGGCACGGCCTTCGCCCATGCCGGGCTGGGTGTCGCGCTGATCGGCATCGTCTGCGAGAGCACATGGAATACCGAATTCATCGGCACGCTGAAGCCGAATGATGTGGCGAAGCTCGCAGGCTACGAGCTGACGCTGAAGGACATCACCCAGCGCCAGGGGCCGAATTATCGCGAAAGCATCGCGCGTTTCCGTATTACCCGAAATGGTGACGAGATCGGCGAGATGGTGCCCTCAAAGCGCAATTTTGCGGCGCGCCAGATGTCCACTACCGAAGCGGCGTTGCTGTCACGCGGGGCGAGCCAGCTTTATATCTCGCTTGGTGACGACACCACGACGGGCGCCGTCGCCGTGCGGATGTATCACAAGCCGCTGGTGCTGATGATCTGGTGGGGGCCGGTGCTCATGGCGCTGGGCGGTGTGCTGTCGTTGTCCGATCGTCGCTTGCGCGTCGGCGCGCCGAAGCCGGCAAAAGCGCCGCGCGCGCTGCAAGCGGCGGAGTAAGCGATGCGACGAATCGCGGCTTGTTTCCTGGCTTTCGCGCTGCTTGCCGGCTCGCCCGCTTACGCGGTGCAGCCCGACGAGATCATGCAGGACCCTGCAAAGGAATCCCGTGCGCGCAATCTGTCGAAAGAGCTGCGCTGCATGGTCTGTCAGAATCAGTCCATCGACGATTCCGATGCGCCGCTGGCGCGCGATCTGCGCTTGCTCGTCCGCGAGCGTATCGCTACCGGCGAGAGCGACAGGCAGGTGATGGATTTCCTCGTCGCGCGGTATGGCGAGTTTGTTCTCCTCAAGCCGCGGCTGGAGCTGCACACGCTGCTGCTTTGGTTGCTGACGCCACTGGTGCTGATTGCGGGTGCGGTGGCGCTGTGGTGGCACAATCGCCGCCGCAACGAGCGCAGTCATGCCGAGGGCATCGTAGCACTCACCCCGGATGAGGAAGCGCGGATCGAACGCCTGCTCGGCGCGCAGGACAAATCAGGCTGAACGCGCGACATTGTCGGCGAAGGTGCCGTGCAATTGACATAAGTCATGCCACCTTTTCATGCATGATTTTATGAGTTCTTGACGTTTCTCTGCGACATTGCGGCCGTTCAATCGTCATCATGGCCGGTCCGATGTTTTCTGATAGCAATCTCACGATCCGCTTCCTCGTCATCTCGGTCGTTGCGGCCTTGCTCGTGCTTCTGGCCTTTGGCGGCGGCACTGGCCTTGTCGCCGTGCTGTATCTCAACAACGAGATCACGCGGCTGTCATCGCAATTCGGCGCGCTCAGCGGCGAGAGCCGCGATCAGGCGATGCAGATCTATCATCAGGCGCAGGCCGCGTTCTCCTACTTCCTGATGGCCTGCGCCGCGATCGGTGTGCTCGCTTCGATCGTGTGTCTCACGACCTACTTCGTCGTTTGCAACGGCATCATGGCGCCGCTCGCCGCCATCGTGCATGCGATGCGCGAAGTGGCCGACCGGAAATACGATACGTTCATTCCGGGCTCGGGAAAGTCGAACGAGATCGGCCTGCTGGCCGGCGCACTGGAGGTCTTCAAGACCAATGGCATCGAGCGCGAGCGGCTGACGGCACAGGAACTGCAGGACGCCAAGCACAAGGGCGAGCGCGCGACCTATCTGGATCAGACCATCGAACGCTTCAATACGCAGGTGACCAATGTCGTGAACACGGTGGCGCTATCCGCGACCCACCTGCAGCATAATGCCGAAACCCTGTCGCAGGCCGCGAATGATACGACCTCGAAGGCGAATGCAGTGGCCGCTGCCGCCGGCCAGGCCAGCAGCAGCGTGCAGACGGTCGCCGGCTCGACCGAGGAAATGACCACGTCCATCGGCACCATCAGCCGCCGCGTGACCGACGCGACACATCGCGCCGAAGGCGTGGCCACACAAGCGTGCAAAAGCCGCGACACCATTCATACGCTGTCCGAAGCGGCCGACAAGATCGGCGCGGTGGTGCAACTGGTTCAGGCGATTGCCTCGCAGACCAATCTGCTGGCGCTGAATGCGACGATCGAGGCCGCGCGGGCCGGCGAGGCCGGCAAGGGTTTTGCGGTGGTCGCATCCGAGGTGAAGAGTCTTGCGGACCAGACACGACGGGCGACCGAGGAAATTTCCCAGCAGGTCGGCAATATCCAGGGCATCACCAATGAGACCCGCGACGCCATCGATGGGATCTCGAACACCATCGCCGAGATCAGCGAGATCATGACCGGCATCGAGATCGACACCGCGCAGCAGCGCAACGCGACGCAAGACATCTCGCGCAGCGTTCAGGATGCGGCGCGCGGCACGCTCGATGTCTCGAACCATATCGTGCAGATCTCGTCCACGTCGTCGGAGACCGGACGACTGGCCGACGACGCCCGCGACTCCGCCGTCGATCTGGCGCGACAGGCCGAGATATTGAAGCGCGAAGTGGGTGGATTCATTGCGCGCGTTAAGGCGATGTGAGGGCGCGTCCTCACGCCATCCCCGCCAGCACCTTGTCCAGCGTCACCGGCAGTTCACGCACACGGACGCCGCAGGCGTTGTAGACGGCGTTGACGACGGCGGCATTGGCGCCGCAATTGCCGAGTTCGCCGATGCCTTTGATGCCCAGCGGATTGCCCTTGTCGTCGTCCTCATCGAGGAAGATGACATCGATATCAGGAATGTCCGCATGCACCGGCACCTGATATTCGGCGAGATCGTGATTGACGAAGTGGCCGTAACGGGGATCGAGCATCGCGGCTTCCGTCAGCGCCGAGCCGACGCCCCAGATCATGCCGCCGATCATCTGCGAACGCGCGGTCTTCGGATTGAGGATCTTTCCGGCGGCGAAGACGCCGAGCATGCGTCGCAGCCTCACTTCGCCTGTGTCGATATCGACGGCAACCTCGGCGAAATGTGCGCCAAAGGCGTGCTGCGAAAAGGTCTTGTAGGTCTCGCCACGCGCCGCCGAGCCGGTAGCGTCCAGGCCGTCGGGCGAGGTCTGGGCGATCAGTTCGGCAAGCGGGGCTGAACGATCGCCGAGTGTCAGGCTCGCTTCTTCGAACCTCGCTTGCATCGGATCGGCGCCGCGGAGCGGGGAGGCAGCATGCGAGCGCGCGGCGTCAGCGATCTTCTGGCAGAGGGCGAGACAGGCATTGTGAACCGCCGTACCCGAGCTTGCGGCCCCCCATGAGCCACCCGAACCGGGGCTGCGCGGCAGGTTGCTGTCGCCGAGCTCGACGGTGATCGCCTGCAGCGGCAGGCCGAGGCGTTCGGCGGCGATCTGGGCGAGGATCGTATAGGTGCCGGTGCCGATATCGGTCATGTCGGTTTGCACCGTCACCTGGCCGCTGCGATCGATGGCCACGCGGGCCTGGGCCGGGCCGATATAGTTCGGCCGCATGGCACCGGCCATGCCGATCCCGACCAGCTTGCGGCCCTCGCGGCGGGCGCCGGGCGTGGCTGAACGCTGCGCCCAGCCGAAGCGCTGCGCGCCTTCACGCATGCAGGCGATCAGGTTGCGGCTGGAGAATGGCGCGCCGGTTTCCGGATCGCGCTCTGGCTCGTTGCGGATGCGGAATTCGATCGGATCGAGTGTCAGCCGCTCGGCCATCTCATCCATCGCGCATTCCAGCGCGAGCAGGCCGGAGGCTTCGCCGGGCGCGCGCATCCATTCGCCGCGATTGGTGTCGACGCGAACGAGGCGATGCGTCGTGCGTCGCGTGGCCGATGCATAGAACGAGCGCGACACCACGCCGCTTTGTTCGGCGAATTCCTCGAAGCGCGAGGTGGCGGCGGTCACGTCATGCACCAGCGCCGTCAGCCTTCCATCGCCGTCCGCGGCGAGCCGAATGCGCTGCTCCATCGCCGGGCGGTGGCCGGCATTGGCGAACATCTGCTGCCGCGTGAAGGCGACCTTGACGGGACGCTGCATCTCGCGCGCCGCAATAGCGGCGAGGATTGCCTCGGCATGCGGGATCAATTTTGATCCGAAACCGCCGCCGACAAAGGGGCTGATGACGCGGACATGTCCGCGCGGTATCGCGAGTGAGGCGGCCACGCTGCTCTGGATATTGGCGATGGTCTGCGTGCTCGTATGCAGGGTCAACCGCTCGCCATCCCATTGCGCCAATGTTGCATGTGGCTCCATCGGCGCGTGGATCTCATAGGGCAGGCGATAGGTTTGATCGATGGTGATCGACGCTGCTGCGAGCGCTGCATCGGCATCGCCATGCGCGGTGTCGGGCGCGAAGCCGGCATTGATGCGCGCGGGCTTGTAGCGCTCGGCATGGGCGGCGAGGGGATCGTAGAAGCCGGGCTCCTGCATATAGCGGATATCGATCAGCGCCGCGGCGCCGCGTGCGGCCTCCCATGTGGCCGCGATGACCAATGCGACGGGCTGATCGTAGTAAAGGATCTCGTCGCTCGAGAGCATCGGGCGCGCGCGGGTGAAGACGTCGGGCACGTTCGGCGGCATTGGCGCGCCGAAGGCAGGCTGTGGCGCCATGTTGCGATAGGTGAGGATTTTGAGCACGCCTGGAATCGCTTCCGCACGCGTGGTGTCGAGCGTCGTGATGCGGCCTTTCGGAATGCCGGCGCCGAGGATCACGCCATAGGCCGGCGTCGTGCCGCGGGCGAGATTGCTGTGCTCGAAGGCATAGCGCGCGCCGCCGGTGACTTTGAGCCGGCCGTCGACGCGATCGACGGGGCGGCCGATGAAGCGGCCCGGTGTCGGAACAGTGGTGGTGTTCGATGTCATGCTGTGCTCCTAGCTGGCCGCGACCGCGAGGGTCTGGCGCAAGGTTCGTTTGGCTAGCTCGCGCTTGAAACCTGCGCTGCCCTCTGTCCGTGCATCCGCGAGTGCGCGCTCGGCCGCTGCATCGAATGTGGAAGCTTCGGCTTTGCCATTTCGCAAGACCTGCTCGGCCGCATCCGCGCGCCATGGCCGCGGCGCCAGGCCACCAAAGACGATGCGGGACGAGGCGAGGCGGCCATTGCGGCGCTCGACGATGGCGGCCACCGACACCAGCGCGAAGGCATAGGACGCGCGATCGCGGACCTTGCGATAGATCTGCTGTCCGCGCGGTGGCGTCGGCAGATGAACGGCCACGATCATCTCTCCGGATGCCAGCGAGGTTTCGATCTGCGGTGTGGCGCCGGGCAGGGAATAGAGGTCACCGATCGCGAATTGTCGTGTTTGACCAGTGGCGGTGATGGTTTCGATCTGGACACCAAGCGCGGTCATCGCCACGGCCATGTCGGACGGATGCACGGCGATGCAGGATTCACTTGCGCCAAGAATGGCATTGGCGCGATTGAAGCCGCCGATGGCGGCGCAGCCGGAGCCGGGCACGCGTTTGTTGCAGGGCGTGTGCGTATTATAGAAATAAGGGCAGCGCGTTCGCTGCAGCAGATTTCCGCCCACCGATGCCTTGTTGCGGAGTTGGCCGGATGCGCCGGCCAGCAGCGCCTGGCTGAGCAGCGGAAAATGAGCGCGCACATGCGGATGCGCGGCAAGATCGCTGTTTGTCACCTGCGCGCCGATGCGGATGCCGCGATCGGGCTGTGTTTCGATCCTGTTGAGCGGCAGGCGGCTGATATCGACGAGATGCGTCGGCCGTTCGATGCCGAGCTTCATCAGGTCGAGCAGATTTGTGCCGCCAGCGATGAATTTGGCGTTCGGATGTTTCGCGACTGATGCGATGGCGCCGGAGACGGTGGTGGCGCGTTCATAGGTGAAGGGTTGCATGACTACGCCTTCTCGGCTGCGTCGCGAATCGCGGCGACGATGTTGGGATAGGCGGAGCAACGGCAGATATTGCCACTCATGCGTTCGCGGATTTCGTCGTCGGTGAGGGCAAACCTGTTTGCCCCGACGTCGACGCTCACATGGCTTGGCCAACCCAGCCGGGCCTCCTGCAGCATGCCAATGGCGGAGCAGATCTGGCCCGGCGTGCAATAGCCGCATTGGAAGCCATCGCGCTCGATGAAGGCGGCCTGCATCGGATGCAGGTCGTCGTCTTTGGCGAGGCCTTCGATGGTGGTGACGTCGTCGCCCTGATGCATAACGGCGAGCGTGAGGCACGCATTGATGCGGCGCCCATTGACGAGCACGGTGCAGGCGCCGCATTGGCCGTGATCGCAGCCCTTCTTGGAGCCGGTGAGGCCGAGATGCTCGCGCAGCGCGTCGAGGAGCGTGGTTCGCGTATCGAGCCGCAGCTGCATGGGTCTGCCGTTGATCGTGAGATCGAAAGCGAGGGGCTCGTGAGCCGCGGCAGACGTGATTTCTGTAGCGGCTGGCGCGGCTTCCGCCAGGCCACTGGAGACCGCCAGCGCCAGGGCCGAACTGCTTTCCAGCACCTGCCGTCGTGTCGGCAGAAAGGGATCGATCGCACCAGTCATCGCGCACTCCATGTCTCGTGGGTGCACGGGATGTGTGTTTTTCGGGCGGGATTGTCTTCCATGATCCCGGGGCGGATATCAGGATTCCGGAACGGCGCGTGCGAAGGCCGCGGGCGTGATACCGCGCAGGCGCTTGAAGGTGCCGGAAAAGTGGCTCTGGCTGCAGAACCCGGTTCGTGCTGCGACATTGGCAATTGGCATCTCGCCAGCGCGCAGAATGACCTCGGCGTGGCGGACGCGCTGCTCGAGAATGAAGGCATAGGGCGCAAGGCCCGTACTGGCCTTGAAACGGCGCGCAAATGTATCGACGGGCAGCCTGGCGATATCGGCAAGTTGTCGCAACGAGATATCCGCGGCGAGATGAGCGGCGATGAAGTCCTCGACCCGGCGCAGGACGGCGCCGCTCAACCGACCATACGCCTTGGGTCTCCGCTTGCAGCGATCACGTTGTGCAATCCGATGCAGCACGAAGCCGGTGAGATGCTCGACATAGCCGTTCTCGACTTCGACTCCTGCGGCGTGATCTTCCTGAAAGGCCTGCAGCGCAGCAGCGATCGCGGCGTCGCGCTGATTGAGCAAAGTGGGCAGCGTCTCGTTGCGAATGCCCAGCCGGGTCGTGAAGTCCGGATCGATCCAGAGCGCGGTGTAGACGAGATCGGCGTCGCGGTAATTGCCATCACGAACAACATTTGCCGGCACGAAGGACAGCGAGCCCGGCCGATCCATGCCGCGATAGCTGGTTTCGCCGGCACAGTTGATGCGCGTCTCGGCTGTGCCGCCCTGGCGCGTCAGGATGAGCACATGCGCTGGTGCCGACCATGTCACGTCGGCTTCCCGGCATGTCCAGCGCCGGTGATCCAGAATCACGCGGTTCTCGAGCCATCCCCGCGAGGCCGGTGGATTGGCCATCACGCCTGATGCCTGAATGCGACCTGTGCCGAGCAATGGGTCCAGTGACATGTTGATCCCTGTGTCTTTCCGTGAGCCGACAGCCAAAGGTCCTACGGGACGGGCAGGGCGGCAAGATGACGAAGATCTGTGGCAGCTATGAAATGCGTGCAATTTCAGGCGATTCGGCTCGATTTCGGCGCCTTTCGGGATCATGTCTCTGGATTGTGCGGAGCCGCGTCACCCCGCCGCACCGATCTTCGCCAAATTACAAAACCTTAATCCCCCTGCCAGCGCGCGGTAAGGTTGGCCCTGCCATCTTCGGATCACACAAGGCGCCTTGCCCCCAGCGCCGTGCTCTGGAGATTTCTTCGATGTCCGACCGTCCCACCGATTTTTCCTCTCTCCCGTCCTACAAGGCGCCGCGCCGTTCGCTGCTGTCCGTGCGCAAATTTGCGCTGATGGCCTCCGTCGTCGCCGGTCTCGGCGTTGCCGCCTATGGCATCTCGCCGTCGAAGGATGGCATCAATTTCACCACCGCCGCGCATGCGCAGGTGGACAAGCAGGTCAAGGCACAGGCCGCGCAGCCGATGGGCTTTGCCGATATCGTCGAGCGCGTGAAGCCGTCGGTGATCTCGGTCAAAGTCAATATGAAGGAGAAGGTCGCGTCGAAGGACGACGACAACAGCGACTCGCCTTTCCAGCCGGGCTCGCCGATGGAGCGCTTCTTCAAGCGGTTCGGTGAAAACGGCGTGCCCCCCGGCATGCGTGGCAATCCGCGCGGTGGCCGTGGCGTCGTCAGTGGCCAGGGCTCCGGCTTCTTCATCTCGGCCGACGGCTATGCCGTGACCAATAATCACGTGGTCGATGGCGCCGACAAGGTCGAGGTCAACACCGATGACGGCAAGACCTATTCGGCCAAAGTGATCGGCACCGATCCACGCACCGATCTGGCGCTGATCAAGGTCGATGGCCGCACCGACTTCCCGTTCGCCAAGCTCGCTGATGGCAAGCCGCGCATCGGTGACTGGGTGCTGGCAGTCGGCAATCCGTTCGGCCTCGGCGGCACCGTGACCTCTGGCATCGTCTCGGCCTCGGGTCGCGATATCGGCAACGGTCCGTATGATGATTTCATCCAGATCGACGCAGCCGTGAACAAGGGTAATTCCGGCGGTCCCGCTTTCGACGTGTCGGGTGAAGTGATGGGCGTCAACACCGCGATCTATTCGCCCTCGGGCGGCAGCGTCGGCATCGCGTTCTCGATCCCCGCATCGACCGTGAAAACGGTTGTCGCACAGCTGAAGGACAAGGGGTCGGTCTCGCGTGGCTGGATCGGAGTCCAGATCCAGCCGGTGACGCAGGATATCGCCGACTCGCTCGGCCTGAAGAAGGCGGAAGGCGCATTGGTCGCCGAGCCGCAGTCGGATGGTCCGGCGGCGAAGGCCGGCGTCAAGTCGGGTGACGTCATCACCCAGGTGAATGGTCAGCCGGTGAAGGATGCCCGCGAACTCGCCCGCACCATCGGCGGCTTTGCACCGGGTAACACCGTGAAGCTCAACGTGATGTCGAAAGGCGAGGACAAGGTTCTGTCCATGACCCTGGGCACCATGCCGAGCGTGCAGGAAGCCAAGGCTGATTTCGGTGGCGACAAGGACACGTCCTCGCGCGGCTCCGATGTGCCGAAGCTCGGCCTCACGGTCTCGCCATCGAGCAGCGTGGCCGGTGCCGGCAAGGAAGGCGTCGTCGTCACCGGCGTCGATCCGAAGAGTGCCGCGGCCGAGCGTGGCTTCAAGGAAGGCGATGTCATTCTCGAAGTCGCCGGCAAGAATGTCACCACGCCGGGTGACGTGCGCGAGGCGATCGTCGCCGCGCATGCCGACAAGAAGAACAGCGTGCTGATCCGGGTTCGCTCGGGTGGCTCATCCAAGTTCGTCGCGGTGCCGCTGGCCAAGGGCTGAGCATCGCGCTGAAACGGAGAGTGTCGCCGGCATAGTCGCCCCCGCTGACGGTGCTTTCCAGGGAGCGAGTGAATAGCTCGCTCCCACTCTTCCCTTCCGAAGGATAGTGCCCCCTTCCGTCGGAAGGCGTGTGGGCGGCGAGGTTTCCCCCAGCCTCGCCGTCCATCCATTTCAGGCGGACCTTCCGCCGCCTTGCATGAGAGCCGAGTGCACGCCATGGTGACCGAAGTTCAATCGATCCGCGCCGACGCGATCCAGTCCAGAGCCGCTCCCGCAATGCGCCTTCTCATCATCGAAGACGACCGCGAATCCGCCGACTATCTCGTCAAGGCGTTTCGCGAAGTCGGCCACATCGCCGATCATGCCGCCGATGGCGAGGAGGGCTTTGCCCTCGCCGACAGCGGTGATTACGACGTGCTCGTGGTCGATCGCATGCTGCCCAAGCGCGATGGTCTCTCGGTGATCGGCGGGTTGCGCGACAAAGGTAATCGCACGCCGGCTCTGATCCTCTCCGCGCTTGGCCAGGTCGATGACCGCATCAAGGGCCTGCGCGCCGGTGGCGACGACTATCTGCCAAAACCGTATTCATTCGCCGAGCTACTCGCCCGCGTCGAAGTGCTGTCGCGCCGCCAGGGAGGGCCTGCCGAAGAGACGAGCTATCGCGTCGGCGATCTCGAACTCGACCGGCTGTCCCACGGCGTCACCCGCGGTGGTCAGGAGCTGATCCTGCAGCCGCGCGAATTTCGCCTGCTCGAATATTTGATGAAACATGCTGGCCAGGTGGTGACGCGCACCATGCTGCTGGAAAATGTCTGGGACTATCACTTCGATCCGCAGACCAATGTGATCGACGTCCACATCTCGCGCCTGCGCTCGAAGATCGACAAGGGTTTTGACCGCCCGCTGCTGCATACGATCCGCGGCGCCGGTTATATGGTGCGCGACGGGGTAAAGTAGGCAAAGCCCGATAGAGCGCAGCGCAGTCCGGGAATGTCGAGACTGTTAAAGCGCAGGGGCCCGGGTTACGCTGTGCTTCACCCGGGCTACAGGTCCGTATCCTCAAGAGACGTTTCGTGACCGCCCTCGGTAAACTCTTCCGCACCACCGCATTCCGGCTGACGCTTGCATATCTGCTGTTGTTCGCGTTTTTCGCCACAGCTTTGCTCGGCTATTTCGCCTGGAATACGAACCGGCTCATCAACGACCAGATCACCACCACGGTGAACAGCGAGATGAGCGAGCTCAGCGAGCTCTATCAGCGCCGCGGGCTGCGCGGCATCGTCTTTGCCATCGAGAACCGCGCGCTGCGGCCGGGCGCCAATCTCTATCTCATCACCACGCCGGCCGGGCAGTCCGTGGCCGGCAATGTGTCGTCTCTGGCGCCGGGGATTCTGGAGAAGACCGGCTGGTCGGAGACGCCGTATCGCCGGCTCGACGATCCCGATTCGCCGAACCATCGTGCGCTGGTGAAAGTCGAGTCGCTGTCCAGCGGCTTCCGTCTGTTGATCGGTCACGATCTGGAGGAGCGCCGACGGCTGTTCGACATGGTCGAGGATGCTGCAAAATGGTCGGTGCTGATCGTGGTCGTGCTCGGCCTTGGCGGCGGCATCTTCGTGTCGCGCCGCGTGCTGCGCAAGATTGACGCCATCACCGGCACCACCCAGCGCATCATGGCCGGCGATCTGTCGGGCCGGCTGCCGGTCGGGCGCAGCGGCGACGAGTTGGACCGTCTGGCGGAAAATCTCAACACGATGCTGGAGCGCATCGAGGCGCTGATGAGTGGCCTGAAGGAGGTCTCCGACAATATCGCGCATGATCTGAAGACGCCGCTGACACGGCTGCGCAATCGCGCCGAGGAAGCACTCGCACGCGCCAGCAACGAGACGGAATATCGGGCCGCGCTGGAGCGCACCATCGAGGAATCCGATGGGTTGATCCGAACCTTCAACGCATTGCTGATGATCGCGCGTGCCGAGTCCGGTCAGGCCCGCGGCAACATGGACGTGTTCGATGTGGCGGATGTGGCGGCCGGCATCCACGAACTTTATGAACCGCTCGCGGAAGATGCCGATCTCGTTTTGAAAGTCGAAGCCTCCGTCGCGCCCGTACATGGCAATCGCGAATTGGTCAGCCAGGCGCTGGCCAATCTCGTCGAGAATGCCATCAAATACGGCAAGCCGGAAACGGGCGAGGGTGCGGCAGCGCCCGAGATTCTGATCGAGGCGCGCCGCGAGGGCGATCAGGTGCTGCTCAGCGTCTCCGATCACGGTGCGGGTATTCCCGAGGCCGATCGCAAACATGCGGTGGAGCGTTTTGTGCGGCTGGAAGCGAGCCGGACATTGCCTGGCTCGGGCCTCGGGCTCAGCCTCGCATCGGCCGTTGCCAAGCTGCATCATGGTGAATTGCGACTCGGCGACAACAATCCCGGCCTGCGTGTGACATTGGTATTACCGGCCGCAACCGGAGAGGCCCTTGCGGGGCAAAGCGCGAATGTGCAACAGAAGTCGGCATGACTTCTGTCAAAAGAGGCGAGGGCCAGCCGATGCTGGCCGCGCAATTCGTGAGCGGACCGGAACTGTTCGATGCCACCGAGGCCGAACGCCGTTTCGCAGATTGGCTCACGGATATTGCGCCTGATCAGGCCAGCGCATTGCAGGCCATTGTCGATCAGTATCCATATGCCCGCGCCATTCTGTTCGGGATTGCGGAAGCTTCTCCGTATCTTTTCGATCTGATCCGCACCGATGCAGCGCGCGCGCTGCGCGTGCTGAACGGTGATCCCGACCAGGCGCTGCCCGGTCTGATCGCGCATGCGGTTGAGCTTGTGGGCGAAGCCTCCAGCGAAGCCGATGTGATGATCGCGCTGCGGCGGATGAAATCCGAAGCGGCACTGATGATTGCGCTATGCGATATCGGCGGCGTGTGGCCGGTGATGCGCGTGACGCGCGCACTGACCGATCTCGCGATCACCTCGGTGCAGGCTGCCATCCACTATCTGCTGACGCAGGAGGCCGGCCGCGGACGTATCCTGCCGCCGGATCCGGCCAAGCCAGAAGAGGGGAGCGGCCTGATCGTCTTCGCCATGGGCAAGATGGGCGCGGGCGAACTGAACTATTCCAGCGACATCGACCTCATTGTCTATTTCGATCTCGAACAGCACACGCTGGCCGAGGATATCGAACCGAACACATTCTTTGTGCGCGTCGCCCAGGGCATGTCGCGCCTGCTGCAGCAGCGCACCGGCGACGGCTACGTGTTCCGCGTCGATCTGCGATTGCGTCCTGATCCGGCCTCGACGCCGGTGGCCGTCTCGACCGCATCCGCGCTGTATTATTACGAGCGCGAGGGCCGCACCTGGGAACGCGCGGCGATGATCAAGGCGCTGCCTTGCGCTGGCGATCCCAAGGCCGGCGAGCGTATGCTGGCCGACATCTCCCCCTTCGTCTGGCGCAAGCATCTGGATTTCGCAGCTTTGGCCGATGTCCATGACATGAAGCGCCAGATGCAGACCTATCGCGGCCAAAGCGAGATTTCGGTCGAGGGCCACAACGTGAAGGTCGGCCGCGGCGGCATTCGCGAGATCGAATTCTTTGCTCAAACGCAGCAATTGATCGCGGGTGGCCGCCATCCGGAGTTGCGTGTTCGGCCGACGCTGGATGCGTTGACTATTCTCGCCGCCAATAACTGGATCACTGATGAGGTGCGCGACGAACTCACGCGCGCCTATGAATTCCTGCGCCGCGTCGAACATCGCCTGCAGATGATCGCCGACGAGCAGACGCATGCGCTGCCGGACGAGGTGGAAGCGGTCGAACGCTTCGCACGCTTCTTCGGCTATGCCAGCCGCGAAGCTTTCGTGCGCGATCTCCTGATGCACCTCAATTGCGTGCAGGGGCACTATGGTCGCCTGTTCGAAGGCGATGCCACCGACGACAATCATCTCCCGGCGGTCGATTACAAGGCGGGCGCCTCCGATCAACGCCTGCTCGAACATCTCAACAAGCTCGGCTTCCGCAAGCCGGCGATGGTGGCGCAGACGGTGCAGCACTGGATGCTGGACGACGACTATCGTGCGCTTCGGGTCGAAGCCACGCGGCAGGCCTTTCTCGATTTCGTCCCGACGCTGATTGTCGGTCTCGCCGATGCCGAGGAGCCAGACAGCGCGGTGATCGCCTTCGATCGGTTCCTGCAGGCGCTTCAGCGCGGTGGGCGATTGATCTCGCTGCTCAGCCAGAATCGCGATCTCGTGGCACTCGTCGCACTCGTGCTGGGTGCGGCGCCGCGGCTTGCGGATATGCTGGCGCGGCAGCCGCAGCTCGTCGATGGCCTGATCGATCCGCGCTTCTTTGGCGCGATGCCGGATCGCCGCGAACTGTCGCTGCGCCTGGCGGCGACACTCGAAGACGCCAACTCTTACGAAGAATTCCTCGATCGCCTGCGCCTGTTCGGGCAGGAGAGCCTGTTCCTGATCGGCACCCGCATCCTGTCCGGCACGGTGACGGCGCCGCAGGCGAGCACAGCGTTTGCCGATGTCGCCGAAGGCATCGCACAGACGCTGCACGGCCTCGTGCTCGACCAGTTCATCGCCCAGCATGGCCGCATCAAGGGGCAGGAAACGGCGATCATCGCCATGGGCCGGCTCGGCAGCCGCGAGATGACGGCGTCGTCCGATCTCGATCTGATCCTGATCTACGACTTCGATCATGACGCGCCGGATTCCGATGGCCCGCGCTCGCTGCATGGCGCGCAATATTTTGCGCGGCTGACCCAGCGCCTGATCAGCGCCTTCACCACGCGCACCAATTACGGTGTGTTGTATGAAGTCGATATGCGGCTGCGGCCGTCGGGGCGCTCGGGTCCGCTGGCGTCGCGCATCGATTCCTTCTCCGAATATCAGCAGACCGAAGCCTGGACCTGGGAGCATATGGCGCTGACGCGCGCGCGCGTCATCTCGGCATCGCCGGCGTTTCGCGACAAGGTCGAAGCCGCCATTCGCGAGGTGCTGGTCCGTCCCCGCGAGCATGGCATCATTGCCAATGATGTCGCCGAGATGCGCCAGGCCATCGCCGAGGAAAAGGGCGAGGACGATATCTGGGATATCAAATATGCCGCCGGCGGCATGGTCGATATCGAATTCATCGCGCAATATCTGCAGCTCGTCCATGCGGCGGAAAAGCCTGCGATCCTGAGCGTGAATACGCAACAGGTGCTGGAAAATGCCGCCAAGCTCGGCGTGCTGAAGACAGAGCATTTCGATGTGCTGCGGCGGGCGATGCGGCTGTTCAGCGACCTCACGCAAATCCTGCGGCTATGTGTCAGCGACGGCTTCAAGTCCGAGACCGCAGGCGCCGATCTCCTTCGCCTGCTTGCGCGCGTCAGCAACGAGCCGGATTTCTCCTCGCTGGAAGCGCGTGTGCGCGAGATCCAGCACGATGTGCGCGACGTGTTTCGCCAGATCGTGGATGTGCAGGGCTGAAGCGGACGGATTGTTGCACCTGGGCGGTTGTGCGGAGCGTCGGCGAATGCAAGCACGCGAATGGCTGGATCAATTCCAGACACGTGCCATTGTGTCATCTGTATCGTCTCCTCTACGCAGGCAATGTTGTCGCGCGCTCAGCCCGATGGCCGCACGCGCTGACGCGTTCATTGCCTGATCGAGGAACCGATATGCCATTTCGACGCGCTCACGCCGCCATCGTTGTTTTGGCCCTGACCGGAGTCGTTGCCCCCACGTATGCGAAAGCCGAGAGCATTTCTCTTGTCGAGACCTCGCTGCCGGGCGAAGGACAGCGTCCGCAAGGCGTCGTTCTCGGTCCCGACGGCAATATGTGGGTCACCGAAGTCATCAAGCATCAGATTTTTCGCGTGACGCCGGAGGGCACGGCCACGGCATTCCGTGTGCCCGGCGACAAGGTTGGCGTTCTGCAGGGCATCACTGCTGGGCCTGACGGCAATCTGTGGTTCACGTCGCGCGAAGAGAACGCGATCCGGCGAATCTCGCCAAAGGGCGAATTCAACGGCATGTTCGTCATTCCGTCGCAGGCGACGACGCCGACCAAGTTCAACACCGGCTCATGGCCGCGCGGGATCACAGTTGGGCCTGATGGCCAGATCTGGTTTGCGGAGATGGCGGCAAACAAGATCGGGCGCATCACGCTGACGGGCGAATTCAAGGAATTCGACATTCCCACAGAAAATGCGCAGGCCTATGGCGTGGTCTCGGCACCAGACGGAAATCTGTGGTTCACGGAAAGCAACGCGGGAAAGATTGGCCGCCTCGAGATCAGGACCGGGAAGATCACGGAATTTGCGCTGAGCAATCCGCAGTCGCGACCGCGCGACATCACCGTCGGGCCCGATGGTCATCTCTGGTTTTCGCTGAACGGCTCGGATCAGATCGGCCGCATTTCGATGAGCGGTGAGATCAAGGAATTTCCGCTGCCGGCGGACACCAAGCCGATCGGAATCGCGAGCGGCGGCGATGGCAATGTGTGGTTCACGGCGTTCAAGCCGCACAAGATCGGTCGCATCACGCCGGCTGGTGTCGTCTCGTTCTTCGACCTGAAGACAGAGAATGCGCAGCCATTCGGAATGACAACTGGCCCGAACGGCACGATCTGGTTCACGTCGCAGGCGAACCAGGTCGGGCGTGTCGAACAGTCTGCTCAGCGTAAATAACGACGGTGGAAGGTCGGCTGTCGCAATGCCGAAGCGGGTTGCATGCCGCTCGTATCGGTGTGATCGGCGCGAACAGTTAGATAGAATCTAGGCGCACCGCAATTGTGACCGCACGGTGTCATCCTGTAAGGCGCCCCTTGTTGGTTGACAGAAGTCAGCCGGGAATGGGGCAAGAATTCACATGGCGTGCGGGTCCAATCTTCATACAAATTCTCTGATGGCGGCGGTCAGCGTCACGGCGCTGCTGCTCGGTGGCGGGGACGCTGCCGCACAGGCCGCGCGTGAACTTCCTGCCGTCGAAGTGCATGCGCCGAAGCCGCGTGCAACCCGCAGAGCCGTTCCGCGCCCGAGCGTCACGCGCGCGCCGCAGGCAGCGCCGCGCGTGGTTGCGCCACGTCTGCCGACCACACCACCGACCGGCACCATGGGCAATTTGCCCGCCGCCTATGCCGGCGGCCAGGTCGCGTCCGGCAGCCAGGTCGGCCTGCTCGGCAATCGCGGCGTCATGGACACGCCGTTTAACCAGACCAGCTACACTGCTCAGACCATTCAGGATCAGCAGGCGCGCAAGCTCGACGACGTGTTTGCGAATGATCCATCGGTGCGCGTCACCGTCCCGCGTCTCAGCGGCTTCGATCAGGTGAATATCCGCGGATTCAGCGTGTCCAGTACGGGATACGGGATCAACGGTCTCTACGGCATCGCCTCGGCTTTCTCGACATCGTCGCTGGGGGCATTCGAACGGGTCGAGGTGCTGAAAGGACCGTCGGCCCTGCTCAACGGCATGCCGCCGAGCGGCGGCGGCGTTGGCGGCAGCGTCAATCTGGTGACCAAGCGGGCCGGCGAGGTACCATTCGCTCAGCTCACCAACACCTATTCGTCGCGCTCCCAATTCGGCACCCATCTGGATGTCGGGCAACGGTTCGGCGAGTTCAAGGAATTCGGGGTCCGCTTCAATGGCAGCTACAAGGACGGTAACACCGAACTGGCCAATCAGAGCCAGGAAGTCGGCAACGCCTTCCTCGGTCTCGACTATCGCGGCGAGCGCGTACGCCTGTCCGCAGACCTCGGCTATGATTACAACAATGCCACCGCGATGACGCGCTTTGTCGATCTCGGCAATCTGACGGCCGTCCCGAAGGCGCCCGATGCGCGCGCGAACTACATGCCGAGTTGGGGCTTCTGGGCGTCGGAATCGCGTTACGCCATTGTGCAGGGTGAGGTGGACATCACCGAGAACCTCACAGCCTATGCGCAAGCTGGACTCAGCAAGAGCAACACGCGCTACCTCTATTCGGATATCCGGCTCACCAATCTCAACGGTGATTTCACCGGCGATCCCCGGCGCAACAACCAGGAGCACGACCGGGTCGCAGCCCAGGGTGGCTTCCGGGCGAATGTCGATACCGGTCCAGTCAACCACGCCATCAATTTCAATGTATCAGCGTCGGGGGCCGACACCGGCATCTATAACGACACCGGAACGCGTTTTACGTCGAACCTCTACAACCCCCGTCCGTCTCCCGTGCCGAATGTTCCGGTTCGCGCCCCCAACACGACTGGCAAGTTCAATCTGTCCAGCTTTGGTGTCGCCGATACCATGTCGGTCTGGAACGGACGCATTCAGCTGACCGTCGGCGTGCGGCACCAATATGTGGAATCGGAATCATTCGATATGCGTACCGCAGCGAGGACCGGCGGTTACGATACGTCTGCGACCACGCCGGCCTATGCATTTGTGATCAAGCCGCTCGAGAATGTCTCGATCTATGCCAACTATATCGAGGCGCTGGAAGCGGGCACGATCGTCGGCGATCAGTATGCAAATCGAGGTCAGGTGCTGCCGCCTTATCGCACGACGCAGCACGAAATGGGCGTGAAAGTCGATTGGGGGCGGATCACGACCACCGTCAGCGCGTTCGACATTGTGCGGCCGATGCAGCTGGTCGATCGTTCGGTCACGCCGAATATCCTCACGCAGTCCGGCGAGAACCGCAATCGCGGCGTTGAACTCAATGCATTCGGCGAGGTCGCCGACGGCGTCCGCCTGCTGGGTGGCGTGATGTTCCTCGATGCGCGCCAGCAGCGGACCGACAACGGCACCTATGATGGCAATCGCACGTTCAACGTTCCCGACACTCAGCTCAATCTGGGCGGCGAGTGGGATGTGCCGTTCATTCCTGGCTTCACGCTGACGGGCCGGGCCATCTATACGGGATCATACTGGACCGACCCTGCCAACAAGGTCTACGGCCCGAGCTGGACCCGCTACGATGCCGGCGCGCGCTACACATTCGTATCGCCCTGGAATGCCAAGCCCATAGTCGTGCGCTTTTCGGTCGAGAACCTGCTCGATACCAATTACTGGCAGGCCTCGACCAATGACGGCTACGTCATCCTCGCTGCGCCGCGAACATATATGGTGTCGACGACGTTTAATTTCTGACATCCGCATTCCCAGCGGAGCGTATCACCGAGTATCAGACCGCCGCGTCATTGTCGCGGCGGTCTTTGCATTGACGAGGCGTGCGTCGAACTTACTGCTCCGGCTTGACCTTGCCGACCTCGACCACCGTCTTCCAGCGATCGAGCTCTTTCTCCAGGAACG
>NZ_JBIIOT010000030.1:0-52176 GCF_044336785.1 Tardiphaga sp.
ATTCAGCTTCTTCTTCAGGTCGGGCGAGGTGAGGGCGCCGGTGATGGATGTTTCGAGCTTGGTCTTCGCATCCGCCGGCAACCCCTTCGGTGCAACGAAGGCCTGCCATGAATAGATGTTGAGATCGCTGATGCCGAGCTCCTTCAAGGTCGGCGTGTCCGGAAAGGAGTCGGAGCGCGTGTCGCTGGTCACGGCCAGCAGCTTCACCTTGCCGCCGCGAATATAGTTGGCGACAGCGCCGAGATTCTGGAACGAGACATCCACATGGCTGCCGATCAGGTCCGTATGCGCCTGCGAGCCGCCTTTATAGGGCGTGTGGATGCCCGTGGTGCCGGTCTTCTGCCAGAACAACACGGCGGAGAGATGATCCGATGAGCCGACGCCTGACGACGCGAAGGTGACCTTGTCCGGGTTCTTCTTCAGATGGTCTATGAACTCCTTCACCGTATTGGCCGGGAAGTCCGGCCGGGTGATCAGCACATTTGGATTGCGCACCGCGACGGAGAGCAGGTCGAAATCTTTTAGCGGGTGATAGCCGGGGTCCTTGTACAGCACCGGATTGATGGCGATGACGCCGATCGAGCCCACCATCAGCGTGTAGCCATCTGGCTTGGAGCGCGCGAGCTGCGTGGCGCCTATCGATCCATTGGCGCCGGGCTTGTTCTCGATGATGAAGGATTGCCCGAAGCTTTCCTGCATCTTTTGGGTGGTCATGCGCGCGACGTTGTCGCTGGCGCCTCCGGGCGTGAACGGCACGATCACCGTCACGGATTTGGCAGGATAGTCCTGTGCAGGCGCAGCCGACGGCAATGTCAGCACAAACAGCGCGGCTGCGAAATGGCTCAGCTTCATCGCGTTCTCTCCCTGGAATGATGTTGATTGACGGCGACGTCTGCGCGTCGCTCGTGGTCGCATAGGCACAGGCCATCGTTCTCCAGAATGAGGAGACGATCGCTGTTCACAATCTAGAGTATAAGGATAGGAAGCCGCATCCAAGCGGCTATTCGACGCGCTGTCGTCGAAGGGGGCCTGCGTCGAAGCTCAGGCTGCCCTGGAGATCTGTGCCGCGCACCGGCCTTCCAGTGGCAGCGAGATACACACCACGGTGCCGACCGCAGGTTTCGAGCGCAGCTTCATGGCGCCGCCATGCAGGCCGGTGAGGGATTTGGCGATGGCAAGGCCGAGACCGGAGCCGTGATAGGTCTTGGTGAGCTGGCTCTCCACCTGCTCGAACGGGCGCCCCAGCCGCTTCAGCGCATGGGGTGCAATGCCGATGCCGCTATCGGCGATGATGAGCGCGACCGAATTCTTCATCACCCGGCTGCGCACGGTGACGCGCCCACCATCGGGCGTGAATTTTACGGCATTGGAAAGAAGATTCACGAGGATCTGCTTGATGGCGCGGCGGTCGGCGGTGACGGCGACGTCGGTGGCGAGATCGGCGCTGAGTGTGAGGCTCTTGGCTTCGGCGCGGCCGGAGACGACGCGCAGGGATTCCGACAGGATCTGGCCGAGATCGAGTGGCTCAAGATCGAGCTTCATGCGGCCGGCCTCGATCTTCGACATGTCGAGGATGTCGTTGATCACTTCGAGCAGATAGTGGCCGCTGGTGAGAATGTCGTGGCAGTATTCGCCATATTTATCCGAGCCGAGCTGGCCGAACATGCCGCTGCCCATGATCTCGGAAAAGCCAATGATGGCATTGAGCGGCGTGCGCAGCTCGTGGCTCATATTGGCCAGGAATTTCGACTTCGTGGCATTGGCCTCTTCGGCGCGGTTCTTCTCGTCCGAGTATTTTTGCGCGAGATCGGCGAGTTCGAGCGCCTGTTTCTCGAGTGCGGCCTGCGAATGCTTGAGATCGATGACGGTGGCACGCAGGCGCAGGTCATTGTCGATCAGCTTCTGCTCGTGCTCCTTGATGCGGGTGATGTCGGTGCCCACCGACACGTAGCCGCCATCCTTGGTGCGGCGCTCGCTGATATGCAGCCAGGTGCCGTTTTCGAGCTGGGCCTCGAAGGTGCGCGCGCCCTGGGCAGCACTGGTGGAATCGGCGAGGCGCGAGCGAACTTCGGGCATGCTGCCGACTTCGAGCACCGTCTCATAGGGCGTGCCTGGCTTCACCGCAGAGTCCGGTAGCTTGTGCAGGCGCTGGAAGTGCGAATTACAGAGCACCAGGCGATCCTCGGCATCCCACAGCACAAAGGCTTCCGGAATCGTTTCGATGGCGTCGCGCAGGCGGACATCGGCTTCCACGCTCTTCTGCGCAAGGCTCTTCTGTTCGGTGACGTCGATGGCGATGCCGATCAGGTGCTGGCTGCCATCGGTCTGGCCGCCCACCAGTTCGCAGCGCAGCTGCAGCCAGATCCAGTGACCATCGCTATGCTGCATGCGGAATGTCTGGTCGATATGGTCGAGTTGCTGCGAGACGAGCTGGTCCGCGATCTCGAACAGATTGATGTCTTCCGGCCGCACCAGCGCATTCACTTCGCCGAAGGTGAGGAGGTCACTGCGGCTGTCGAGGCCGAGCATGGTGAACATGGATTGCGACCAGAAGATGCGGCCGCGTGACAGGTCCCAGTCCCACAAGCCGCAGCGGCCGCGATTGAGCGCGGTGTCGATGCGGCCGCGCACGGCGTCATTGATGGCGTCGCCTTCGCGGGCGCGGGTGGATTGCCAGTGAAAGGCGAAGCCCAGGATCAGCACCACGAAGCCAGTGGTGGCGGAGAGGGTGATCGACAACGCCGATTCCGAGCGCCAGACGGAATCATTATTCTCCTGCAGCACGATGATCTGGCCGGGCAGCGCGCGAACGATGCGGCGCGTGGCGAGAGCCTGGCTGCCGTCGGCCAGCGTGACGTCGAACACGTCGGTGCGCTGGCTTTGTGCCGACATGTTCTGCACGGCGCTGAGCATGTCGAGCACGCGCTTGCTGTCGCGGTCGGGCGCATCCGCGGGCATGCGCGCGATGATGCTCTGGTCGGCACCGAGCACGATCACATGACGGCTGGGCGCGATGCCCCAGGCGGGGATCAGGCTCGGCAGCAAAGCCTGCAGGCGTTCGATGGCGACCGGGCGATCCTGCCGTACGGCGCCGTTACGATCGAGACGTTCGGCTGCGAGATCGCCGACGGCGGCGAGGTCGCGCTTCAGCGCAGCCTGCTTCTGGCGGCTGTGATCGACGACCTGTACGAAGGCGCCGAAGAAAATCGTGATGAGAAATGCGATGATCAGCGTCGGGACTGCGCGACGAAGAGCGGGTTCTGCGATGAGCAACCGGTGATAAGCCGGCTTCGCCATCGATTGCGCCAATCCTTTAATCGAATCGGATTGGACGCATGCGTTATCCGCATGCGCACGCGACATACTTGGCCCCCTCGGAAATTTGCAGTGTCGATCGAACCCCAAACGCCCCGCTTCGAATCGACAAGTCCAATATGAATCCACTTTCCCCACAGTGTCGAGAGTCAACGAAACGTTAACGTGAAATAAATGCTATCCAACGGAAACTGAGTGCGTGTTCGGACTCAAAAACGAGTCCGAAACGCGAACGCCGCGCAGATGATGCGCGGCGTTTTTCGTTGCGATGACTCGTTGTGCGCGCGTTACAGCGTCACCACGATCTTGCCGAGATGCTTGTTCGCTTCCATGTGATCGAACGCCGTTCCGATCTCGGCGAACGGATACACCTTGTCGATCGGCAGCTTCAGCTTGCCGGCTTCCACGGCCGGCCAGATGTCGGCGCGCACCGCACTGAAGATATCGCGGATCTCTTGCAGGGACCTGGTGCGGAAGGTGACACCGACATAGCTGATGCGCCGCGCCGCATGCAGGTCGAAATTGAAATCGCCATGGGTGCCGCCGAGACGCCCGACATTGACGATGCGGCCGAGCACCTTTGTCGCCTTCAGATTCTGGTTGGCGACCGGGCCGGAGATCTGGTCGATGATCAGATCGACACCGTCGCCATTGGTGGCTTTGAGCACCTCATCAACCCAGCCGGCGTCTTTCGAATCGATGGCGAGATCAGCACCGAACTCGCCGAGCCGGCCGCGACGCGCCGCATGGGTCGATGAGCCGATCACCGGCTTCGCGCCCTTGAGCTTGGCGATCTGCAAGGCCATCAGGCCGACGCCGGAGCTGGCGCCCTGGATCAGCACCGATTGTCCCGTCTGCAATCCGCCGACCGTGACAAGCGCATTGTGCATGGTCGAGAGCGCGACGGGCAGGGTGCTCGCGATCTCGAAGCCCATGCCCGTCGGGATATGGAACAGGCGGCCATGATCCGTCACCGTATATTCCGCAAAGGCCGCACCGCCCGAGCCCATCACGCGTTCGCCGACCGTGAAGCCTTTTGCATCGGGCCCGAGTTCGGCGATCTCGCCGGCCCATTCCATGCCAAGCACGGTGCCGACACCGCCGGCTGCGCCATGGACATGGCCCTTGGTCATGCCGAGATCGGCGCGGTTGAGGCCGCAGGCCTTCACCTTGACCAGCACCTGCGTGCCGGTCGGCTTTGGCGCAGCGATGTCGGTGATCGCCGGGCCGCTCTCTGTATAGACGTAAGCCTTCATCGCACGATCACTCCGCCGCCTGGCGCTGACCGCCGCCGAGCATCGCTTCCAGTCGCGCGCGAATGATCGTCTCGGCGTCGTGGATGATGCGCGACACCAGTTCCTGGCACGACGGGATGTCGTGGATCAGGCCCTGGACCTGGCCGGCCGACCAGATGCCGTCCTCGCTGTCGCCGGTCGAATAGACCAGCTTGCCGCGCGCGCCGGCGACCAGATCCTTGATCTGCTCGAAGGTCGCGCCTTCTTTCTCCATCGCCACTACCTGCTGGCTCACCGCATTCTTGGCCACCCGCGAGGTATTGCGCATGGTGCGGAAGATCAGGTCGGTGCCGCGCTCGTCATTGGCGACGATGCGCTCCTTTACGAGCTGATGGATCGGGCTCTCCTTGGTGCACATGAAGCGCGTGCCCATATTGATGCCCTCGGCACCGAGTGCGAGCGCCGCCACAAGCCCCCGGCCATCGCCAAAACCGCCGGAGGCGATCATCGGGATCTTGATCTTGTCGGCAGCGGCCGGGATCAGGATCAGGCCGGGCGTGTCGTCCTCGCCGGGATGGCCGGCGCATTCAAAGCCGTCGATGGAGATCGCATCAACGCCCATGCGCTCAGCGGAGAGGCCGTGGCGCACGCTGGTGCATTTGTGGATCACCTTGATGCCGTGCTTCTTGAACTCGTCCACATGCTCCTGCGGCTTGTTGCCGGCGGTCTCCACCACCTTGATG
The DNA here is from genome assembly GCF_044336785.1 of Tardiphaga sp. GTDB lineage: Bacteria > Pseudomonadota > Alphaproteobacteria > Rhizobiales > Xanthobacteraceae > Tardiphaga. Next base: position 5,294 of record NZ_JBIIOT010000030.1, read on the forward strand.
CCGGCCTCGATGATGGCCTGGCGATATTCGGCATAAGGCGGCGGCTTGATGGTCGGCAGGATGGTGAGGTTGACGCCGAACGGCTTGTCGGTGAGGTCGCGGGTGCGCGCGATTTCCTTGGTCAGGTCTTCCGGTGTCGGCTGGGTCAGCGCGGTGATGAGCCCGAGCGCGCCGGCATTGGCGACGCCGGCGACGAGCTCGGCGCGGCCGACCCATTGCATGCCGCCCTGGACGATCGGGTGTTCGACGCCGACGAGTTCGGTGAAGCGTGTCTTGATCATGATGGGTCCTCTTGTTTCCCCGGAGGCGCGTTGGGCGCCGATTGGTTCTTGCTTGTTCGGGGCCGGAGGATGCCGGTGGGGCGCGGCGATGTCTACCGCCACGGAACATGGCCCCATGCGCCGGAGATGCAGGTCTGATGCGTGCGACGCTGCGGTGCCCATCGCTGGAACTCGCGGCGCGAACATGCTTTTCTGCCGCCATGAGCAAGACGACTGCCAAGCCGACCACCGAGCCGTCCCAGGACGAGATTGAGCAGATGACGCGCGTGTTCGAGCGGTTCTCGCGGCGCTTCAAGGTGGCCGAGGCGGCTGCTGCCGCCGACAACGCGCTCAATGCGCTGGATGCGCAGACGCTGGTCTATGTCGATCAGCATCCAGGCTGTCTGATGGGCGACGTCGCGCGCTTCCTCAATGTCGCTATGACCACGATGTCATCTTCAATCGATCGCCTGGTGAAGAAGGCATTCGTCGAGCGGCGCCGGCCCGAAGACAATCGCCGGTCCGTGGCGCTGAGCACGACGGATGCCGGACGGGGAGTCGTCGAAGACCATATCGCCGGTTATCGCTCGACCTGCCTGATCATGCTGCGCGCGCTCGACCCGGTCGAGCGTAAGGAGTTGATCCGGTTGACAGAAAAAATAGCTGACAACGAAACTTGAACATTACGAAGTTCGTATTATCTCGAGCGTGCCGCCGGCCCGTAAGGCTGGCTCCTGACGGAGGCGCTCATGGCCATCGCCATCAATGGTACGGATTATTCGCTACCCGACGACCCCCGGGTCTCGCTCCTCGATCTCCTGCGCGAACAGGCCGGTCTGACCGGCACCAAACTCGGCTGCAACCAGGGTGCCTGCGGGGCCTGCACCGTCATTCTCGATGGCGAGCGCGTGCTGTCCTGCCTGACGCTGGCAGTGCAGGCGGATGGGCGATCGGTCACCACCATTGAAGGCCTGAGCGAGCAGGGTGCCCTGCATCCGCTGCAGCAGGCCTTCATCGAGCATGACGGCTTCCAGTGCGGCTACTGCACGCCCGGGCAGATCTGCTCGGCGATCGCGATGCTCGGCGAGATGCGCCGCGGTGATCCCAGTTACGTCACATCCGACCTTGCCGCCGGCCAAAGCAGCACCACGCGCGAGGAAATCCGCGAGCGCATGAGCGGCAACCTGTGCCGCTGCGGCGCGCATCACGGCATCGTCGAAGCGATTGAAGAACAGCTGGTGGGAGACGCCGCATGACGCCGTTCCAATATCAGCGCGCGACGGACGCCGCCGACGCCCTGGCGCTTGCCGGTGCCGGCCAATGCCGTTTCCTCGGCGGCGGCACCAATCTCGTCGATCTGATGCGCCAGAATATCGAGACGCCTGCTGCATTGGTGGATGTGAGCCGCATGCCGGCGTCCATCGAGCAAGAGGGCGATGGTGGTCTGGTTATCGGTGCCGCGGTCCGCAACAGTGTCCTTGCGGCGCATCCCGTGGTGCGGGCGCGCTATCCCGTGCTGTCCCGCGCCTTGCTTGCAGGCGCCTCGGCGCAGATACGCAACATGGCGACGGTCGGCGGCAATCTGTTGCAGCGGACGCGTTGCGCCTACTTCTATGACCCCGCCGGCTCCCGCTGCAACAAGCGCGTGCCCGGTGCGGGCTGCGACGCCATCGACGGTTTCAGTCGCAATCATGCGATCCTCGGCACGTCGCCGAACTGTATCGCAACGCATCCGTCCGACATGTGCATTGCGCTCGCGGCGCTGGATGCGACCGTGCATCTCTGCGGTCCCGACGGCACACGGCACGTTCCGCTGCTGGATTTCCATCGGTTGCCAGCGAATGATCCCCACATCGAGACGGTGCTGCGCCCGGCTGAGCTGATCACCGCCATCTCGATCGCGCCGAATGCGGCGGCTGCGCATTCGCGCTATCGCAAGGTCCGCGACCGTTCGAGCTACGCTTTCGCGCTCGTCTCGGTCGCGGCCGGGCTGGATCTCGCCGATGGCCGGATCAGGGATATCAGGATCGCGTTCGGCGGTGTTGCCGCCAAGCCGTGGCGCGCCTTGCAGGCCGAGAGCATCTTGCGCGGCGAGGCTCCCACCCGGGAGAACTTCCTGCGCGCAGCCGATGCCGAACTTGCCGCAGCAAAACCCACCGAAGCCAATGCCTTCAAGATCGAGCTCGCAAAGCGAACCATGGCCGCCGTCCTTGGCGAACTGACAGGAGCATCCACATGAGCAAATTGCAGAATGCGATTGTCGGCGGTGTGCGCACGGCGATGGGCTATGTGCCGTCGAGCTGGCTGCCGGGTGGCACGCCTGATCCGCTGATCGACAAGCGCGTCACGCTTGGGACGCAGCAATCGCGCGTCGATGGTCCCGACAAGGTGCGGGGCGCCGCACGCTTCGCGGCCGAAGTGCCGATGGAGCGCCTGACCTATGCGGCTTTCGTGCATTCGACCATCGCGCGCGGAAAGATCACGGAGCTCGACGTCGCCGCCGCGGAAGCAGCACCGGGTGTCGTGCTGGTGATGACCCATGGCAATGCGCCGAAGCTGGCGCTGCCGCCGCCCATCGGCATGACCAATCTCAAGGCCGCCGGCAACAACATCCTGCCGATCATGCAGGATGCCGAGATTCGCTGGAACGGGCAGACCGTCGCGCTGGTGCTGGCCGAAACCCAGGAACAGGCGAACCACGCGGCCTCGCTGATCTCGGTGCGTTATGCGCAAGCGTCGGCGCGCACGCGTTTTGAAGACGCCAAGGCGGATGCCACCACCCCCGACTCGCTGATGATGGAGCGGAACCGGCTGAAGCGCGGCGATGCGGACGCAGCATTGCGAGAGTCCGCGGGACGCGTCGATGCGATCTATCGCACGCCCTGGCACAACCACAATCCAATCGAGCCCAATGCCGCAACCATCGCCTGGCAAGGCGAACGGCTGATCGTGCATGACGCGACGCAGATGCTGAACGGCACCGCGGGGTCGCTCGCCAAGGTGTTCGGCATCAAGGAATCGCAGGTCTTCGTCAGCTCGCCCTTCGTGGGCGGCGCGTTCGGTGGCAAGGCGCTGTGGGATCACCAGATCCTGGGTGCGGCGGCGTCGCGGCTTGCAGGCCGGCCGGTGCGGATCGCTCTGTCGCGTGCCAGCATGCACCGGCTGATCGGCGGTCGCAGCCAGACCGAGCAGCGCGTGGCGCTGGCGGCGGATCCGAGCGGCCGACTGACTGCCATGGTGCATCAAGGATATTCCGTAAAGCCACCGCACAGCGTCTGCGAAGAGACCTTCACGCTGTCAGGTCGCTCGCTCTACGACGCGGACAGCTACGATATCGTGCAGCACACGCTCGATCTCGATCTGCTGGCCAATACGTTCATGCGCGCGCCCGGCGAGGCGGTCGGCACCTTCGCCATCGAGAGCGCGATGGACGAACTGGCGCACAAGCTCGGCATCGATCCGATAGCGTTGAGGCTGCGCAATATCGGCGACGCCGATCCGGTCAGCGGCGCGCCGCATTCGCAGAGCGACTTGCCCCTGGCCTATGAGCTCGGTGCGAAAAAGTTCGGCTGGGAGCGCCGCACCGCAATGCCAAGGTCGCAGCAGGACGGCGAATGGCTGGTCGGCATGGGCTGCGCAACCGGTTCATTTCCGTATGTGCGGATGCCCGGAATGTCGGCGCGGATCACCATCGACGGCGAAGGCCGTGCGACGGTGTCGAGCGCCGCGCATGAGATGGGCATGGGCACGGCGACGGTGCAGCGGCAGCACGCGGCGGATCGGCTTGGCCTGCCGCTGGAAGACGTCACCGTGCGGATCGGCGACACTGACCTGCCATTCGGCAGCTTTGCCGGCGGCTCCTCGCAGACGGCCTCGCTCGGCGCGGCGATCAACGCCGCCAGCGTGAAACTGGCCGGGGATCTGTTGCGCCTTGCAGGCAACGACACGCCGCTTGCGGGGCTGCGGGCGAACGAGGTCGAATTCGCCAATCACGGGCTGCGCAAGATCGGCGAGCCATCGCGCTACGAGAGCTTCGTGTCCATCCTCAAGCGCGCGGCACGCAGCGAGATCAGCGTGATCGGCGAGAGCAGTGCGCCGCTCGAATTGCTGAAATTCTCCATGCATAGCCGGTCCGCCGTCTTCTGTGAGCTCCGCGTCAGCGAGGTGACCGGCGAAGTCCGCGTCACCCGTCTCGTCGGCGCGTTCGATTGCGGCCGTATCCTCAACCCCAAGACCGCGGCCAGCCAGTTTCGTGGCGGCATGATCATGGGCCTCGGCATGGCGCTGACCGAAGAAACCCTGCTCGACAAACGCAGCGGGCGCATCATGAGCGCATCCATGGCGGACTATCACGTGCCCGTGCACCTCGACGTGCCGGAGATCGATGTGTTGTGGACGGACATTCCCGACCCCCGCACGCCGATGGGGGGGCGCGGCATCGGCGAGATCGGCATTGCCGGTGTGGCCGCAGCCATCGCCAATGCGGTGTTCAACGCGACCGGACAACGGGTTCGCGACCTGCCGATCACGCCGGACAAGCTGCTCGGCGACTGACCCATCCTGATTGCCAAATGAACCATCCGGCATGGTGCCGGGACATATGAGGCGACGCGACCGGCGTCGGTCCAAAGGGAGTATCTCATGATGACTTCGCAGAAAGCTTTCGTGGCCATCGCCGGTCTGGCGGTGTGCATCCTTGCGGCGACACCGGCTTCCGCACAATCGGCGCCGTTCTCGGGAATGCACGGCGCCTGGTCGGGCTCGGGGACAATCGCTCTCTCTGACGGATCGAAGGAACGGCTGCGCTGCCGCGCCAGCTATCGCGTGTCGGCGGGCGACAGCACCCTGCAGCAGTCGCTGCGCTGCGCCAGCGACAGCTACAAATTCGAACTCAGCAGCGATGTGGTGAGCGAGGGAGGCCGGGTGTCAGGCACGTGGAGCGAAACCTCGCGCGGCATCAGCGGCAGCCTGCAGGGCCGCGCCAGTAGTGGCCGGATCGCGGTCGCAGCGGATTCGCCGATGTTCTCGGCCAATATCACGCTGACGACGACCGGCAACAAACAGTCCGTGTCGATCACGTCGCAGGGCGACATTCGCCAGGTATCGATCGCAATGGTGAAGAGCTAGCAGGCCGTAGCCGTCTTTGCGAGGTCGGGGAAAGCCTGTGGCGTTCTTCTTGGTAAAGCGATGAAGCAATCCGGTTCCTAGTTTTCCGGATTGCTCCGCTTTGCTCGCAATGACGAGATCGCGTCAAGCCACCGCGGCATGCAGTTGCGGCGCGTCATCCTGATCGAGCGCGCGGCTGATGTCGCGGATGCTGATCACGCCGACCAGCGTGTAGTCGTCGATGACCGGCACGTGGCGGATGTGATGCCGGTTCATCAGGCGGCCCACATGGTCGAGCGTGTCGGTGGATGTGCAGGAGATCAGCTGCTGCACCGAGATCATGTCCGACACTTTCCGATTGACCCCGGCGGCGCCGTGTTCGGCGATGGCGCGCACCACGTCGCGCTCGGAGAACATGCCGACGGCGGTGTTGCCTTCGGTACGGCACACGTCCTTGACGACGAGCGCGCTGATATTTCCGGTGCGCAGCAGCTGGGCGGCAATGGCGACGGTCTCATTCATCCGGACCGTGGCAATACGGGTGCTCTTACGACGCAGTACGTCTCCGACTTGCATGGCAACCTCCTCGAGTTTCCCTTGGCTGATCGGCTTAGGATCGATCTTGCAGAAACAAGTTTGGTATACGGTATGCCAGTTGTCAACGCGTGATATCAGAACATGCAACCAGAATCGAGAAAGGGCAGCAATGCTGCCATTTCTGATGATTTTAGCCCTGCGATTTCGGCATTACGAGATTTCGTAGAATGGTTTCTGGCATGCCAGGCCGCTTGTCCGTGCCTCTGTGAGGCCGCCGGCTTGCCGCAAGGATGCCGCAAGAAAAATGCGCTCATCCTTGCGAATGAGCGCATTTCGATACTGTTGGAAGCGGCTTGTGAAGGTCAGGCCTGTGCCTTGGCCACCACGATCTTGCGCCACGGTTTCAGCACCGCGATGGCAAGAAGCGAGGCAAGGATGTTCGCGCCTGCCGCGATCAGGAACACGCTGTCCCAAGTCCCTGACGACTGCTGCATATAGTTCGCGACCGGCACCAGAAGCGCTGCCGTGCCCTTGGCGGTATAGAGCAGGCCGGCATTGGTGGTTGCGAATTTGGAGCCGAACGTGTCGGTGCAGGTCGACGGGAAGAGCGAATAGATCTCACCCCAGGCGAAGAACACGAAGCCCGACAGCAGCACGAACCAGAACGGATCCTGGCCCCACATATACAGCGCCCAGATGCCCAGCCCTTCCATGCCGAAGGCGATGAACATCGTGTTCTCGCGGCCGATCATGTCGGAGATCCAGCCGAAGAAGGGACGTGTCAGGCCGTTCAGCACGCGGTCGATGGTGGCCGCAAAAGTGACGGCCGTCATGGTCATCGCCATCAGCGTCACCGGCACGTTGTCGATCTTCCAGTCCGCTGCGATGGGCTTGAGGTTCGCCGTGACCATCAGGCCACCGGCGCCGACGATGACGAACATGAAATACATCAGCCAGAAGATGGGATGGCGGATGACTTCGGTCGGCGCGTAGTTGCGGCGGGTCTGGATGATGTTGGCGTTCGCCACCACGCTCGGTACCTGACCGGCTTTCGGCGCGAACAGGAAGAAGGCGAGGATCACGATGATGATGCCCTGGCCGAGACCGAAATACAGGAAGGTGGTCTGGAAGCCGGAATCCTTGATCATCGCCTGAATGGGCGCCACGGTGAGCGCGGAGCCTGCACCGAATCCCGCTGCGGTGATGCCCGCGGCAAGGCCGCGCTTGTCGGGAAACCACTTCAGCGCATTGCCGACGCAGGTGCCGTAGACGCCGCCGGCGCCGATGCCTGCGATGATCATGCCGAGATAGAACCCGTTCAGCGTCTCCGCCTGCGCATTGATGGCCCAGCCGACGCCGCAGAGAATGCCGCCGACCAACACCACAAGCTTCGGGCCGTATTTATCGACGAACCATCCTTCCACCGGCACCAGCCAGGTCTCGAACAGCACGAACAGCGTGAAGGCCCACTGGATCGAGGCGCGGTCCCAGCCGAATTTTTTCTGGATGTCGGGGACGAAGAACGTCCAGCCATATTGATAGTTGGCGATCATCACCATGGCGCCGACGCCGATGGCCAATTGCGTCCAGCGATAGGCATCGCTGACGCGCGCGGCCGATGGCGCCGCTCCGTGAACTGCATCAGTCATAGTTCCTCCTAATGCGCTGTTCTATTGCGTGTCCGACAGCTGCAACCGGGAGTTTGGTATATGATATGCCAACTCACAAGCGAAATCTTGTCAGTTTGTCGCAGCTAGTTTCGCATGACTGAATGCTGTGCTGCGAGATGAATGGACACTAAAAAGCCGGCGGTTGGACCGCCGGCTTTTGTTTTTGAACAGGTATTTGGAGTGTAGTTAGGCTGTTGCAGTGCGAGCACGCATCCGCGTCAGGCCGTTGGAGATCACAGACCAGAACAAGGCGATTAGGCCGAGGATCATGATCGTGCTCACCAGCGAGTTGGAGAAGAAGACACCGAGCGATCCCTGCGAGCCGAGCAGGGATTGCCGGAAGGCTTCTTCGGCCTTGTCACCGAGCACGATGGCGAGCACCAGCGGCGCGAGCGGATAGTTGCACTTCTTCAGCGCATAGCCGATCACGCCAAACACCAGCATCATCACCACGTCGAAGGTGGAGTTGTGCACGGAATAGGCGCCGATCGCACACAGCACCAGGATCAGCGGCGCGATGATGCTGAAGGGCACGCGCAGGATCGCGGCGAAGATGGGCACGCAGGTCAGCACGATGATCAGGCCGACGAGATTGCCGAGATACATCGAGGCGATCAGGCCCCAGACGAACTCTTTCTGCTCGACGAACAGCATCGGGCCGGGCTGCAGGCCCCAGATCAGGAGGCCACCGAGCAGCACGGCTGCGGTGGGCGAACCGGGCACACCGAGCGAGAGCATCGGCAGCAGCGCCGCGGTGCCGGCAGCGTGGGCTGCGGTCTCCGGCGCAATGACGCCTTCGATCTCGCCCTTGCCAAAGTTCTTGCCGTTCTTCGACACGCGCTTGGCGATGCCGTAGCTCATGAAGGACGCCGGCGTCGCGCCCGCCGGTGTCACGCCCATCCAGCAGCCGATGATGCAGGAGCGCAGCGACGTCATCCAGTATTGCGGCAGGCTCATCCAGGTGCGGAGCACGACACGCAGATCGATCTTCGCCTTGCCGCCGCGGAAGTTGAGGCCTTCTTCCATGGTGAGGAAGATCTCGCCGAGGCCGAACAGGCCGATGACCGCGATCAGGAAGTCGAAGCCGTTCAGCAGTTCGGTGGAGCCGAAGGTGAGGCGGAGCTGACCGGTGATGGAATCGAGGCCGACGGCGGCGAGCGCAAAGCCGATCATCATGGCCGCGATGGTCTTGAATGGCGGCTCCTTACTGAGGCCTACGAAACTGCAGAATGCGAGGAAATAGACCGCGAATTTCTCCGCGGGCCCGAATCGTAAGGCGAAGCCGGCGACCAGCGGCGCGACCAGCGTGATCATGATGACGGCGAACAGCGCGCCGACGAAAGAGGAAGTGAAGGCGGCGGTGAGGGATTCCGCGGCCTTGCCCTGCTGGGCCATCGGATAGCCGTCGAAGGTGGTCGCGACCGACCATGGCTCTCCGGGGATGTTGAACAGGATCGAGGTGATCGCACCTCCGAACAATGCGCCCCAATAGATGCAGGACAGCATGATGATCGCCGAGGTCGGCGGCATGCTGAAGGTGAGGGGCAACAGGATCGCGACGCCATTGGCACCGCCGAGGCCCGGCAGCACGCCGATGATCACGCCGAGCACGATGCCGAGCACCATCACCGCAATGTTGAAGGGCTGCAGCGCGACCGCAAAGCCGTGGAATAGATTGACGAGTTCTTCCATGTCGAAAAGTCCTTGAAGACAACTGACAGATACGGGTGTCCAATTCGTCATTGCGAGGAGCACTTGCGACGAAGCAATCCAGCGTCACGCAAAGAAAGAACTGGATTGCTTCGTCGCTTCGCTCCTCGCAATGACGGAGGAGATGTTCGTTACAGACCAAGCCATTCTTCGATCGGCCCCTTCGGGAGCGGAACGAGGAACCAGCGTTCGAAAATGAGATAGGTGACCACGGGCATGCCGAGGGAAATCGCGGCGATGATCGGCCAGTTGTATTTGCCGAGCCAGCGCATGAACCAGGCGATGAAGATCATCGACGCGAGATAGAGGCCGATGAAGGGAAGCGCGGCCACATAGATGCCGGTGGGGATGATCACGCTGAACACCTGGCGGAGCTGCCCCCATTCGGCGAAGAGCGGGCCGTCTTCCTCGCGCAACGTATTCCAGAGATTGATCAGGCTGGAGATGATGATGAACAGGCCGATATAGAACGGGAAGAAGCCGGCCTTCGGGCCCTCGGCGCCCCAGTTGATGCCGGCTTTGATGCTGCCATAGACGACGAGGGCGCCGAACAGGCCGATGACGGTGGTTACGCCGGCCTCGACCGCTTTATGAGTCGGACCTGTGGTGTGGGATGGTTGCGTGGTCATGAGACGTCCATTTCGAACTTGCGGATCGGGCTGGGAGCCGCCGACTCAGTGACGTGAGCCGGCGCGACGTGCGCGTCTTCGGTTCAGTCGCGTGGCTAGTTGCTCGCGAGGAAACCGGCTTCCTTCATCAGCGTCTCGTGGCGTTTCTCTTCGGTGCCGACCCAGCCGGCATAGTCGCCGCCGGTCATGAAGGTGGTGTTGAAAGCGCCGCTCTTCATGAGGTCCTGCCATTCAGGCGTGGCGCGCACCTTCTTGAACAGCTCGACATAATATTCGATCTGATCCTTGGTGGCCTTGGGTGACATGAAGATGCCGCGCAGCATCACATATTCGATGTCGAGGCCCTGGGATTTACAGGTCGGAATGTCTTTCCACGCCTTGCCGTCGGCGACCGGCTCGTCATAGGCCATCGGCTTGCTATCAAAGACGCAAAGCGGGCGCACCTTGCCGCCGCGCCACTGCGCGACCGCTTCGATGGGATTGTTGACGGTGGAGTCGACATGCTGGCCGACGAGCTGCACCGCGACTTCGCCGCCGCCCTTGTAGGGGATGTAGGTGAACTTGCTGCCGATCGCCTTTTCCATGGCGACGGTGATGATCTGGTCTTCCTGCTTGGAGCCGGTGCCACCCATCTTCATCGACCCGGGAGGGGCCGCCTTCACAGCCTCGATATATTCCTTGACGGTCTTGTAGGGTTTGTCTGCATTCACCCACAGCACGAACTCGTCGAGCGCCAGCATCGCGACCGGGGTCATGTCCTTCCAGTTGAAGGGGATGCCGGTGGCGAGCGGTGTGGTGAACAGGTTCGACAGCGTGATGATGATCTTGTGCGGATTGTTATTGGCGGTCTTCACATCGAGAAAACCTTCGCCGCCGGCGCCGCCTGACTTGTTGATGACGACGAGAGGTTGCTTCATCAGGCTGTGCTTGGTGATGATGCCCTGAATGGTGCGCGCCATCTGGTCGGCGCCGCCGCCGGTGCCGGCCGGGACGATGAATTCGACAGGCCGCACCGGCTCCCAGGCGGCGGATGCGGGGAGGCTCGTCCCCAAAGCAAGAATGGACGCCGCGGCGGCCAGCGCGAGACATGAAGCAGAACGTTTCATTGTTTCTCTCCCATTCGTTTTGATGCGTCGGTCGTTCGCCGACTTGTCATCGTTCGTGCGTGGTCAATCGTCCTTCGAGTTTCCAACTGGCAGGCCAACATGCTCTTGCACGCGCCACATGCGCGCGTCAGAGTGTTGAGCCGGAATGGCTCGCCTGCAGATTGGGTGGGTGGGTTTGGATCGCTGTGTCATAGCGCATACGGCGTCGCGCTCCTGCGGGCAGCTCGGCCTTTGTCCTCCCCCGGTATGCTTTCTATTCAAAGCTGAAGCATTACCGTTGACGCAGTTTGGTATGCGATATGCCAGACGGCAAGCGATTAGAGCCGTTTCAAGGTGCGCAGGCCAATATGTCGCAGGGAGCGGGAAGTCTCGCTGCGATGCAACCTTGAAGGCAAAAAAGAGGCCCCGGAAATCCGGGGCCAGTTCGGGAGGAACGCAGAGAACAGTGCGGGCCAAAGCCCGCAAAGCTTGAATTTTAGAGGCCGACGCGCGGCTGGTCGCCATTGCGGATCGCGATGCGGGCGCTGGCCATCAAGGCGCGATCGATCGATGCGAGGAGGCGGCCGAACAGGCCGGAATTGGCGGTCACGCCGAGCGACGCAGTCTTGGACATCGGTATTCCCTTCCAGATGGCGCGAGGCGCCGTGTTCTGATCTGGAGCTAATTTACGTATACCAGATGCCACCGACCAGTTATTTGTTTGCATGGCAGCAAGAAGTTTTTGCAACGCAAAATTGAACGATTGGATTTTCTTATTAAAGTTCCGCGTTGGTGTGCTGCGAAAGACCCTGCCAAGCCATCATGGTTCGAGACGCGCGCAAGCGCGCTCCTCACCATGAGGGCGGAGTTTCTTGGAAAGTGGCCTGAATCTTTTCTGTCCTCATCCTGAGGAGCGGTCGCCTTCGACCGCGTCTCGAAGGATGGCGACGACACGCTGAACGCAAAAAGGCCGCCCATTTGGGCGGCCTTTCTCATGTCTGATGTTCGCGCCGCTTACTCAGCAGCGACCTTGCGCGGCGGATCCAGCGCGCCCGAGTCGTGGATTTCGGCGACCTGGTGATCGCTGAAGCCGAGCACCTGCTTGAGGATCTCGTCGGTATGCTCGCCGAGCAGCGGCGACCGCTCGACCTTGGTCGGCGAGTCCGACAGCTTGATCGGATTGCCCACCGACAGATACTCGCCGCGCTCGGGATGATCGACCTTGACCATGGTGCCGGTGGCGTAGAGCGACTCGTCCGCGGCGATTTCCTTCATGGACAGGATCGGACCGCAGGGGATGTCGTCCTGGTTGAGGATTTCCATCGCCTCGAACTTGGTCTTGGTCATCGTCCACTGTTCGATGCGGGCGAAGATTTCGTTCAGGCGCGACAGGCGGACGGCCGGCTTGTTGTAGTTCGGATCGGTCTTCCAACCGGGCTCGCCGATGACGTCGCAGATCTTCTCCCACACCGGCGCCTGGGTGATGAAGTAGATATAGGCGTTGCCGTCGGTCTCCCAGCCCTTGCACTTCAGGATGCGGCCCGGCTGGCCACCGCCGGAGTCATTGCCGGCGCGCGGCACTGCATCGCCGAACGGGATGCCTTCGCCGAACTGGCTGTATTCCTTGAGCGGGCCGTGGGCGAGACGCTGCTGGTCGCGCAGCTTGACGCGGGAGAGATTGAGCACGCCGTCCTGCATGGCTGCGGTGACCTTCTGGCCCTTGCCGGTGACCGTGCGCTGATACAGCGCCGTGACGATGCCCAATGCCAGATGCAGGCCGGTGCCGCTGTCGCCGATCTGCGCGCCGGTGACCAGCGGCAGGCCATCGCGGAAGCCGGTGGTGGACGCGGCGCCGCCGGTGCACTGCGCGACGTTCTCATAGACCTTGCAGTCCTCGAAGGGACCGGGACCAAAGCCCTTGATCGAGGCAACGATCATCTTCGGGTTGATGGCCTGGATCTTCTCGAACGAGAAGCCCATGCGGTCGAGCACGCCGGGGCCGAAGTTTTCGACGAGGACGTCGCACTCTTTCATCAGCGCGGTGAGGACTTCCTTGCCCTTCGGGTTCTTGGTGTCCAGCGTGATGGAGCGCTTGTTGTGGTTCAGCATGGTGAAATACAGGCTGTCCACATTCGGGATGTCCTGCAGCTGGCCGCGGGTGATGTCGCCGACGCCGGGGCGCTCGACCTTGATCACGTCGGCGCCGAACCAGGCGAGAAGCTGCGTGCAGGTCGGGCCCGATTGCACATGGGTGAAGTCGAGAATGCGAACGCCTTTGAGCGCCTGTGTCATTGCTATGCTCCCGTACTATTTTTTGCCGGCTCGGCACTTGGAGAAAATGAGCGGGGTCTCACGACCCCGCATGTTCAGAATTACTTCTTCTTGCTGAGAACGCTCTGCGGATTGAGGTTGCCGATGCGGCCGCTCTCGCTGCCGGCGGCGGGATCGATCACCGCATTGATGAGCGTCGGCTTGCCGGAATCCATCGCCTCGTTGACGGCGCGCTTGAGCTCGTCGGGCGAGGTGGCGTTCACGCCGACGCCGCCGAAGGCTTCCATCATCTTGTCATAGCGCGAGCCCTTGACGAAGACGGTGGGCGCGACATCGCTGCCGCCCGACGGATTGACGTCGGTGCCGCGATAGATGCCGTCATTGTTGAAGACGACGATGCAGACCGGGAGATTGTAACGGCAGATCGTCTCGACCTCCATGCCGCTGAAGCCGAAGGCGCTGTCGCCTTCGATGGCCAGCACCGGCTTGCCGGTCTCGACGGCGGCGGCGATGCAATAACCCATGCCGATGCCCATAATGCCCCAGGTGCCGACATCGATGCGCTTGCGCGGCTTGTACATGTCGACAATGCCGCGGGCGAGATCGAGCGTGTTGGCGCCTTCGTTGACGAGCATCGCATCCGGACGCTCGGCAATGATGGTGCGGAGAACGCCCAGCGCGCCGTGATAGTCCATCGGCGAGTTGTTGTTGCGCAGCTTCGGCGCCATTTTTGCGATGTTGTCATCGCGCTTGGTGGTGACGGCTGACATCCAGTCGCTCGACGCCTTCGTCCAGCTCTTGCCCATGCCATCGAGCAGGGCGGTCACGCAGGAGCCGATATCGCCGACCACGGGGGCGACGATCTCGACGTTGGAATCCATTTCCTTCGGCTCGATGTCGATCTGGATGAATTTCTTCGGTGCGTCGCCCCAGGCCTTGCCCTTGCCATGCGACAACAGCCAGTTGAGGCGGGCGCCGATCAGCAGGACGACGTCGGAGTCCTTCAGCACGGTGGAGCGCGCAGCGCCGGCGCATTGCGGATGGGTGTCGGGCAGGAGGCCCTTGGCCATGCTCATGGGCAGGAACGGAATGCCCGAGGTCTCGACCAGCGCCTTCACGGCGTCGTCGGCCTGCGCGTAAGCAGCGCCCTTGCCGAGAATGATCAGCGGCTTCTTCGCCGACTTCAGCACATCGAGTGCGCGCTTGATGGAGTCCGGAGCCGGGAGCTGCGCGGGGGCAGCGTCGATCACCTTGACCAGCGACTTCTTGCCGGCCTCGGCATTCATCACCTGGCCGAACAGTTTTGCGGGCAGATCGAGATAGACGCCGCCGGGACGGCCCGACACGGCCGCGCGGATGGCGCGGGCCAGGCCGATGCCGATGTCCTGCGCATGCAGCACGCGGAACGCGGCCTTGCACAGTGGCTTGGCGATCGCGAGCTGATCCATTTCCTCATAGTCGCCCTGCTGCAGGTCGACGATCTCGCGCTCGGACGAGCCCGAGATCAGGATCATCGGGAAGCAGTTGGTGGTGGCGTGCGCGAGGGCCGTGAGGCCGTTGAGGAAGCCCGGCGCCGACACGGTGAGACACACGCCCGGCTTCTTGGTGAGATAGCCGGCGATGGACGCGGCATAGCCTGCGGCCTGTTCGTGGCGGAAGGAGAGCACGCGAATGCCTTCAGCCTGCGCCATGCGGCCGAAATCGGTGATCGGAATGCCGGGGACGCCGTAGATCGTGTTCAGCCCGTTCAGCTTGAGGGCATCGATGATCAGATGGAAGCCATCTGTCAGGTCCTGTTCGGCTGAGGTGTCGATGCTGTGAACTGCGGACATTCCGCTCTCCCTGACGTTTCTGGACGCGTATGGTTGTTGGTCGATGCCGCGCGATGGTCTGCGCGACGGCGTTACGTAGACGATTGCCTCAAGTAAAAAGCTCTTGGCCGTGGGCCTCGACATAGGACGCAAGACCCAGCGTGTGGTCGCGCGCGCGCTTCTCGGCCAGTTCGGTGTCGCGCTCCTCGAGGGCCTCGATGATGGCGAGATGTTCGGGCAGGGAGGTCGCGGTGCGATCAACCCGGCCGATGGTGAGCTGGCGATAGCCGCGCACATGCAGCAGGATGTCGTTGGTCATGTCGATCAGCACGGGGCTTTCGCTGAGCGCAAGCACGGCCTGATGGAAGGCGATATTCGCCTTCGAATATTCCTCGACATGATCCTGCGGCAGGCGGTCCTTGCCGAAATCCTTGAAGAAGTCGCGCAGCGCCGAGATGTCCTTCTTGCGCGCGGTCGTGGTGATCAGCCGCGCGGCCATGCTTTCCAGCGCTGCCCAGGCGCGGATCATGTCGACGATCTCGGTCTTGGTCTTCCGCACCACTACGATCCCGCGACGCGGAACGGTCTTGACGAAGCCGTCCTGTTCCAGCATCGCGATGGCTTCGCGGATCGGTGTACGGCTGACGCCAAGGCGTTCGGAAAGGGCGCGCTCGTCGAGCATCACCGGATCCGGCGTCGTGTAGATGTCCATCTTGAGAATGGCTTCTTTCAAGGCTTCATAGGCCTTGGTCTTGAAGCTGGTCTCGGGTGCGATCCGAACGATCGCAAGGTCGGCCTCAGACATAATGGACGGCGCCTTGGTTGGTTTTCGCGTGGGCATGAATCATCTCCGGTCGGAGATGTCGTACCACAGAAACAACGTCCAGAATTTTTGGCATGCCAGATGCCAGCATGTCAAGCTGACCGCGATTTCAGCAATTTTGCGCTGCACCGCGCCTTGACTTTCGATTTTCTGGCATACCAAATGCCATCAATTCGTCCGCGTCAAGAAACGCAATGGGAGAAGGCCATGTCTCAATCGAATCTCGCCATCAAAGAAGCACCCGCCTCGGCGAAAGACGCCGTGCGAAAAGTGCTCGACGCCGTCAAGGCGGACAAGCGCACCAGCCTGACCGCGCCGGAAGGCAAGCTGGTCTGCGACGCCTATGGCATTCCTGTGCCGGGCGAGGGCGTTGCGACCTCCGCGGCCGATGCGGCGAAGCTGGCCAGCGGCATGGGCTTCCCGGTGGTGATGAAGATCGTTTCGCCGGACATTCTCCACAAGACGGAAGCGGGTGGCGTCATCGTCGGCGTCAAGACCGCCGAAGATGCGCAGAAGGCTTACGACACGATCCTGGCCAATGCCAAGAAGTACAAGGCCGATGCCAAGATAGAAGGTGTCCAGGTTCAGCAGATGCTGATGGGCGGCACCGAAGTGATCATCGGTTCGATCACCGACGGCTCGTTCGGCAAGCTCGTGGCCTTCGGCCTCGGTGGCGTACTCGTGGAAGTGCTCAAGGACGTCACCTTCCGTCTTGCGCCCGCCACCAATGATGACGCGCTGTCGATGCTCGACGGCATCCAGGCCGCCGAGATGCTGCACGGCGTGCGCGGTGGTGATCCCGCCAATCGCGAGGCGCTGGCCGATATCATCGTCAAGGTGTCGCAGCTCGTCTCGGATTTCCCGGAAATGGTTGAGCTCGATCTTAACCCGGTCTTCGCCACCAAGAAGGATGCGATTGCCGCCGACGTCCGCATCGTCGTCGATTTCGATTACAAGCCGCGTCCGGCGCCACGTGCGAAGGAAGAGATCGTTGCGGCGATGAACCGCATCATGATGCCGAAAGCCGTTGCCGTGATCGGTGCCTCTGCCGAAGACGGCAAGATCGGCAATTCGGTGATGAAGAACCTCATCAACGGCGGCTACAAAGGCGAGATCTATCCGATCCATCCGAAGGCCGACGAGATCATGGGCCGCAAGGCCTATAAGAGCGTCAAGGATGTGCCGGGTGTGATCGACACCGCGGTGTTCGCGATCCCTGCGAAATTCGTCGCCGGCGCGCTGATCGAGTGCGGCGAGAAGAAGATCCCGGGTGCGGTGCTGATCCCGTCGGGATTTGCCGAAGCCAATGAGCCTGCCTTGCAGGAAGAGATCGTCGAGATCGGCAAGAAATACGATGTTCGCCTGATGGGCCCGAACATCTATGGCTTCTATTACACGCCAGCCAATCTCTGCGCGACCTTCTGTACCGCTTACGATGTGAAGGGCTCGGCAGCGCTGTCGTCGCAGTCCGGCGGCATCGGCATGGCGATCATCGGTTTCTCGCGCTCGGCCAAGATGGGCGTCTCGGCCATCGTCGGTCTCGGCAACAAGTCGGATATCGACGAGGACGATCTGCTCGCCTTCTTCGAACAGGATCCGAACACCAACATCATCGCGCAGCATTGCGAGGATCTGAAGGACGGCCGCGCCTTTGCGGAAGCCGCCAAGCGTGTCTCCAAGAAGAAGCCTGTTGTCGTGCTGAAAGCAGGCCGCACCTCGGCCGGCGCCAAGGCCGCCTCGTCGCATACCGGCGCGCTGGCCGGCAATGACAAGATCTACGAGGACGTGCTGAAGCAGTCGGGCGTCATCCGCGCCCGCTCGCTGCGCCAGCTGCTCGAATTCGCCCGCGGCATTCCCGTGCTGCCGACGCCCAAGGGCGAGAACGTGCTGATCATCACCGGCGCCGGTGGTTCGGGCGTGTTGCTGTCGGACGCAGTGGTGGATAACGGCCTGTCGCTGATGACCATGCCGCCGGATCTCGATGCGGCCTTCCGCAAGTTCATCCCGCCCTTCGGTGCCGCCGGCAATCCCGTCGACATCACGGGTGGCGAGCCGCCGATCACCTATGTGAATACGGTGAAACTCGGTCTCGAGGATGAGCGCATCCATTCGCTGATCCTCGGTTACTGGCACACGATCGTGACGCCGCCGATGGTGTTTGCGAAGAACATGGTCGAGATCAAGAATGCGATGAAGGCCAAGGGCATCGACAAGCCGATCGTGGCGTCGCTGGCGGGCGATATCGAGGTCGAGGAGGCCGCGGAATATCTCTACCAGAACGGCATTCCGGCCTATGCCTATTCGACGGAGCTTCCGGTGGAAGTGCTGGGCGCGAAGTACAAGTGGGCGCGCGGGGCGGGGCTGCTGTAAGGCACGATCTGTAGCAATAAAAAAGAAACGCCGCTCGGGAAACCGGGCGGCGTTTTTTATTTCGACTGCAACTCAGTCTGTCATCACCCGCGAAAGCGGGTGATCCAGTACACACCGCCGCTATTGAGTTTACTGGATCGCCCGGTCAAGCCGGGCGATGACAGCGGAGAAGGGGAGGGAGCTACACAATCACCTTCTGCTCAGCCACGCCCTCGCGGCCAAAGATGCGCAGGTAGCGATCGATCTCTTCCTGGCTGCCGCCGGTCGTCTTCGCCGGATTATCCGACAGCTTCACCGCGGGCCGTCCATTGGCCGCGGTGATCTTGCACACCAGGCTGATCGGATCGAGCGTATCCAGCCCGCGCGGATGCGCGCCGCGGAAATCATTGGTGGCCATGGTGCCCCAGCCAAAGCTCTCGCGGATACGGCCGCGGAAACGCTGATGAAGGTCGATCATCAGGTCGACCTCGAGCCCGTCCGAGAACATCGCGCGCTTCTTGCGCGGATCCTCGCCGCGCATGGCGTACCAGGCGATGACTTCCTCGCCGGCAGCAACAGGCTCCTTGCTGTCCATGCGCATGCCCGTCCATTTCGACGCCCAGGCTGGGGCATCGCGCAGGAACTGGGTCATCCCAAAGGTGTCGGGCAGGATGATCAGCAATTCGCCATCATAGACTTCCTGCCATTTCGCCAGGACGTCATATTGGGCAGTCTTCAGCGCCTCGTCGCTGTCGGCGAGGCAGCCGAACACCATGGGCAGTTCGTGCGAATTGGTGCCGATGGCCTCGAACGAATGCTTGAAGGCGAGCAGGGCGTTCGAGGTGCCGACAAAGCTGCGACCGAGCTCATTGGCCATCGCATCGGTCACCCATTCCTGCCACAGAAAACCGTGGCGCCGGCGGGTGCCGAACTCGGCGAGCCGCATGTCCGGATAGGATTTCAGCTTTTTGATCTTGTTCCAGATCTTGGTCTTGGTCTGGGCGTAGAGAATGTCGAGTTCGAACTTGTCCAGCGACGCCATGGCGATGCGCGAGCGCAGCTCGCTGACAATGGCGAGCGCATAGATCTCCCACATGGTCACCGCAGCCCAATCGCCCTCGAAAGTGAGGACATACTGGCCATCCACGATTTCGAGGTGATAGTCCGGCAGGCGGAACGTGCGGAGATATTCGATATATTCCGGGCGAAAAATGTCGCGGCGGCCATAGAAGCGGTTGCCGGCGAGCCAGATCAACTCGTTCTCGCGGAAGGTGAGGGTGCGGGCGTGATCAAGCTGCGCGCGCAGAACGGCCTCAGGAATGATCTCCGCGAGGCGCACGCTCTTGGTGCGGTTGATCAGGCTGAAGGTGACGGGCACCTTCGGAAAGAGCATCCAGACGAACTGGTGCATCAGGAATTTATAGAAATCCGTGTCCAGCAGCGACCGGATGATCGGATCGAGCCGATAATTGTGGTTATGGACCCGGGTGGCGAAATCCATCATGGCAACGCCACTCCCCAAAACATGCCTGTCACGGCATTTATCCTTGCGCGGCCTGGCCGCAGCTACGACGCAGATTACGTAAATTTGCGTATCTGCGGGTCGAAAGGATGTCAACGGAATGGCTGAATCCGGAATCCGCAAGCGGTGGTTGCGGATGAGGATGTAGGATGGGTTGAGCGGAGCGAAAACCCATCAACACCACGCGCAGGACTTGGTGGGTTTTCGCTCCGCTCAACCACCCCTACGATCGGCGTTTCAATCGCTCGTCCGGAGCATTGCCCTGCAATGTGCTCTGGATCGCGGAACGCAGCAGGAGGTGGTCGCTGCGGTCCCAGTCCTTCATCCGGATATCCGCCAGCAGCGCCGCCGACTTGCCGAACACCACGATACGGTCGCCGACCGACATGGCTTCCTCGAGCTGATGCGTGATCAGGATCGCTGTGGAGCGGAATTCGCGGGCGAGATCGACGAAGGTTTGGCGCAGGTCATTGGCCGTCACCTCATCGAGCGCACTGAAGGATTCATCGGCCAGCAGGATCTCCGGCTGCACCGCGAAAGCCCGCGCGATGGCCACGCGCTGCCGCATGCCACCCGAGAGTTCGCGCGGATAGGCATTGGCAAAGTTCTCAAGGCCCAGCCGCTTGAGCCAGAACATCGCGCGCTCCTGCTGCACGTCATCGGCAATGCCGATCAGTTCGAGCGGAAGCTTGACGTTGTCGAGCGCCGAGCGCCACGGAAACAGCCGGTCCTGTTGGAAGATCGTCGCGATCTTGCCGCGAAAGTCATTGAAGTCGTCATAGGGCGTCTTGCTGCCGATGGTGATGCTCCCGGCAGTTGGATGCTCCAGGCCAATCAGTAGATCGAACAAGGTCGACTTGCCGCAACCGGTCTTGCCGACAATGGCAACGAGTTCACCGGGCGCGATGTGGAGCGTGAGCTGATCGATGGCGACGATGGATTCGCCCGTCGTCGTCTGCCGAAACACCTTTTGCAGTCCTGCGATTTCGATAGGGGCGGATGCGCCGGTCATGCGCGCCACCTCAGCACACGGGTTTCGAGCTGCACGATCAGGGCTTCGAGCAGGAACAGCAGGACGACGAGCACAAATGTCCAGGCGAAGACATCGGCCACAGAGAACAGCTCCTGCGCCACCGACAGGCGATGCCCGATCCCGGTGACGGCGCCAACGAGTTCGGCAATCGTGACGACGCGGATGGCAAGGCTGAGCGTGATTTTCCAGCTGGTGAGGATGCCCGGCGTGATCGCCGGCAGTATCAGCTTGGTGAAGAACTGGAATTGGGTGGGGCGGAAGGAGCGGATCATCTGTTTCAGGTCGCGCGAGACCTCACGCATATTGTCGAGCGCATCCACGGTGAAGACCGGCGCGCAGACCACGACCAGCACGAAGACGATACGGAATTCGACGCCCTTGAACCAGAGCACGGCGAACAGGATCCAGGACACGACGGGCACCGCCATCAGGATGCGCACCATCGGCCGGAGATAGCGCTCGACGCTGTCGGACAGATACATCAGCATGGCAACGAAGATGCCGATGATGAAGGAGACAAACAGCGCCAGCAGCACGCGGCCCAGCGTCACGGCGACATCGATCGGCGTGATCTTCATGAGGCTTTCGGCGATCCGGCCGAGGCCGGGGATCGCGAAAGCGGGAATGCCAAGCGACGGCGCCAGATAGGACATGATCTGCCAGACCGCCGCGAACAGCACGATCGAGATGATCGTCTCGCGCGGCAGGCTTGGCATCATCGGTGGGCGACGCGGCTCTTCGAACGGCGTTGCGGTGCGTGCCTCGTCAGGGGGCATAGATGATCGCGTCGTCAGGCAGTTTTGGATGGAAGCCCGCGGCGACCGCGCGCTCGAACGTATCCCAGATGCTCTTCTTCTCCGCTGCGTCCCATGCCGGCCGCGCGTCGAAGACCCAACGCTTGGCGTGGACCGCCTCTTTCAAGATGCCTGGCGGAAGTTTTACGGTCTCGACGGCGATCTTGTCGGCGCCATCGGGATCGGTATGCAGATATTTGGTGACATCCGCGAGCGCTGCGACGAATTGCTTCGGCGCATTGGCGTTCTTCTTGATGGTGTCCTCGCGCATGGCATAGACGAGCTCCCAGCCCGTCACACCGGCCATCTCCTTCCACGCGTCATTGGCGTTGAAGATGATCTTCAGGCTCGGATCTTCCTTCATCATCATGGTGGCAATCGGCTCGATGATCATCGCCGCATCGACGCGCGCCGCTGCCAGCTGTGCGCGGGCAACGGCGAAATTTGCGCTGACCAGGGTCATGTCCTTACTGAGGTCGATGCCTTTGGATTTCGCGTAGATCGACAGGATCTGGAATTGTCCGCTGCCCATGTCGGCGGCGAGCTGCTTGCCCTTGAGGTCGGCGATCGACTTGATGGCGGGATCCTTGGCGATGATCACTAGGTCCGCCAGCGTCGCGCCGGTGGCGACGATGCGCAGCGGGACGCCTTCGAGGCGGAGCTTCTGGAAGTAGGTGGGGCCGCCGATCAGCGTGTCGATTTCGCCGGTGGCGAGGCCTGCATAGTAAGCGGAGAAGGATGGATAGGTCTGCACCTCGGCTTCAAATCCATGCTTGGTATCGAATTTCTGCGCCTTCATGATGTTGACGATGATCGGCGCAAAGACCGGAAGCGTCAGGCTGCCGACGCGGATTTTTGGAAGTGCCTGCGCCGATGAAATTCTGATCGATGTCGTGCCTAGCAGTGTAGCAGCGGTGCTCAAGGTAAAGGCGCGTCGCGAAAGTCCGGTCATGAACATCTCCCCGAAAACGTGGTGGCAAACGTTGTTGGCGCGTAGCTTTTCGATCTCGTCATGCGGCAGTGCGGCATTCATTTGTAAGCAAACGATATGCCAAAATTACATTCACTAAATCCTCTTGCTCAGTTGGAATAACGCTACTAGCATTTTGTATGTGCGCAAATGAAATCTGCTCTTAGCTTGCAGGAGGCGAACATGCCGCACCTCACGACGCCGGACGGGACGAAGCTCTATTATGAGGAGGTCGGCACCGGGAGTCCTGTGATTTTCGTGCACGAATATGCGGGCGATTACCGCACCTGGGAGCCGCAGCTGCGTTACTTCGCGCGCTCCTATCGCTGCGTGACCTATAGTCAGCGCGGCTATCCGCCATCAGATGTGCCGACGGATCCAATAAAATACGGACAGGATATCGCGCGTAACGATGTGATCGCGCTGATGGACGGCCTTGGCATCGAGAAGGCGCATATTGTCGGCCATTCGATGGGGGCATCGACGGCGCTCCATGTCGGTATTCATTATCCCGATCGTTGCCTGTCGGTAACGGCCGCGAGCTGCGGCTATGGCTCAAGCCCCGATCCGGCCTTTGTCGAGCAGGGTCGGGCGGCCTCGCGCGAAACCGCAAAGATGTTCGAGACGGTGGATTGGCCAGAGGCGGCAGCGCGTTATGCCGACGGTGCGACGCGGCAGACCCATAAGAACAAGGACCCGCGCGGTTTTGCGGAATTCGCAAAGATGCTAGCGGATCATTCGCCGGTCGGTCACGCGCTCACCATGCGCGAGTTGCAGGCCAAGCGCCCGATGCTGTGGGAGATGAGGCCGCAGCTCGAGACATTCACGCTGCCGCTGCTGATCATCGTCGGCGACGAAGACGACTGGTGCCTTGATCCCAGTATCTTCCTGAAGCGGACGGTGCCGACAGCGGGCCTGCTTGTGCTGCCGCGTGCCGGTCACACGATCACGAGCGAGGAGCCGGCGGCTTTTAACGCTGCGCTTGCTGAACTCTTCCCGGCGGCCGAGTCCGGTCGCTGGATGTCGCACCGGCCGGCGGTCTGATCCGATGGCAGCGCCCGGCGATATCACCATCGATATTGCAGACGGCATCGCGACGCTGCGGCTTGCCAATCCGGCGCGCCGCAATGCGATCTCCACGGTGATGTGGAACAAGATCGGCGCCTTCGCCCAGCAGGTCGCGACGCGCAAGGATGTCCGCGTCGTCATCATCCGCGGCGAGGGTGAGGAGATGTTCTCGGCGGGCGCCGATATCTCCGATTTCGCGACGGCGCGATCAGGGGAAGGCAATGCGCGCGCTTATGACGATCTCGTCGAAAACACCTGCTTGGCCATCGAGGCAATCCCGCAGCCGACCATCGGTGTGATCTTCGGTGGCTGCATGGGTGCCGGCTCGTCGGTTGCCGCAAGCTGCGACATGCGGATCGCTGCGTCGGATGCGTTCTTCGCTGTCCCGGCCGCGAAACTTGGCCTCGGTTATGATCCGCGAGGGATCACAAGATTTATTCGCGTCTTTGGTGCAGGTGCGACGCGTCAGGTGCTGTTCACTGCGGATCGGTTGCCGGCATCGCGGGCCTATGAGCTCGGCGCCGTGCACATCCTGGCCGCGAAGGACGAGGTGTCGGCGCTCGCCGCAGGACTTGCGCAAAAGATTGCCGTTAACGCGCCGCTGACGATCAAGGCCGCCAAGGCCGCGATCCGTGCGTTGACCACCAGCAATGCCGATCTCATGGCTGAGGCCTGGCGCTTCTACGCCGATGCCGATGCCAGCGCCGACTACGTCGAAGGCCGGCTCGCCTTCGCCGAGAAGCGGCTCCCGCGTTTTACCGGGAGCTGACACCACCGACCGCTCGATTTCCTCTCTTCCAACCCAGAAGGACGATCTCATGGACCTCCAGCTCAAAGGCAAATGCGCTCTCATCACCGGTGGCAGCGAGGGTATCGGCAAGGGCATCGCCATGACGCTGGCGAAAGAGGGCGTCAATGTCGCCATCTGCGCCCGGCGCATCGAGCCGCTGGAAAAGACCGCCGAGGAAATCCGAAGCGCGACCGGCGTGACGGTCGTCGCGATCGCTGCCGATCTGACCAAGGATGCGGATGCCAAGAATTTCGTCGAGACCGCCCACAAAAAACTCGGCGCCATCGACCTGATGATCAACAATGCCGGCTCGGCGCCGGGCGGCGTCATCGAGACGCTGACCGAGGCCGATTGGGAGCAGGCACTGCAGCTCAAATTCATGGGTTATGTGCGCTGCCTGCGCTACGCGCTGCCGATCATGGTCAAGCAGGGCGGCGGCCGCGTGGTCAATCTGATCGGCAATGATGGCGTCAAGCCATCCTATTGGGAAATCGCGCCGGGTGCGGCCAATGCCGCTGGACAGAACATGACCCTGTCGCTCGCCGGACAATATGGCCGCCACAACATCTCGTTCTGCGCCGTGAACCCCGGCCCGGTGCGCACCGAGCGTTGGGCGGGACTGGTCAACGCCATGTCGCGCGACATGAAGATTTCCTATGAGGAGGCCGACAAGCTGGCGCCGGCCTCGATCCCGCTCGGCCGTATCGCCGAGGTCGAGGAGGTCGCCAATCTCGTGGTGATGCTGGCGTCGCCGCTGGTGCAGATGGCCAATGGCACCATGATCGAGATCGACGGTGGCCAGGACAAGGCGCTGATGGATCGCTTCCGCGACCGCTAGTCGCGGCACATACGCGGCGACGTTGATTTCGCCGCCGCGTGCTGCTTTGTCTACGCCTTCGAGTCACGCGCCGCATGCTGCGCGTGATCAAAACTTCAGCGACATGCACGGCATGTTGCTGTAAGTGCAGCCTTGACAAGAAAATGGGTGGGCCGGACTATTTGCGTACAAACTAATTCGCGCGTCAGTCGACGACACCACCAACACCTGATCTTCACAGACTTCATCTGTCGCAATCGCTGATCACACATATGTGGATCATAACGGGAGTTCGATCATGATTACGGCTCGTACACTCGGTTCTCTCGCCATTGCCGGCGCCATGGCGCTCGCATGCGGTCGGACTGCCTCGGCGCAGGACACGATCAAGATCGGCGAACTCAACAGCTACAAGACGCAGACCGCTTTCCTTGACCCTTACAAGAAGGGATGGGAGCTCGCGATCGAAGAGATCAATGCGAAGGGCGGCGTGCTTGGCAAGAAGCTGGAAGTCATTTCGCGCGATGACGGTTCTTCGCCCGGCGATGCGGTGCGTGTCGCCGAGGAACTGGTGACGCGCGAAGGGGTCAACATTCTCGCCGGTACTTTTCTGTCGAATACCGGTCTCGCGGTGACGGAATTCGCCGGCAAGAAGAAAGTGTTCTTCCTCGCCGCCGAGCCGCTGACCGACAAGATCACCTGGCAGAACGGCAACCGCTACACGTTCCGCCTGCGTGCCACGACCTATATGCAGGTCGCCATGCTGGTGCCCGAGGCGCTGGCGGCGAAGAAGAAGCGCTGGGCGCTGGTCTATCCGAATTATGAATACGGCCAAGCCGCAGCCGCGACCTTCAAGGAGATGATGAAGGCCAAGCAGCCCGATATCGAATTCGTCAGCGAGCAGGCGCCCCCGCTCGGCAAGGTCGATGCCGGTGCGGTCGTGCAGGCGATCGACGACGCCAAACCCGATGCGATCTTCAACGTGTTGTTCGGTGCGGACTTTTCCAAGCTGGTGCGCGAAGGCGGCACGCGCGGCGTGTTCAAGGATCGCACGGTCGTGAGCGTGCTGTCCGGCGAGCCTGAATATCTCGATCCGGTGAAGGAGGAAGCACCGGTTGGCTGGATCGTCACTGGCTATCCCTGGGACAAGATCAAGATCCCTGAGCACGCGACATTCCTGGCCGCCTATCAGAAGAAGTACAACGACTATCCGCGCCTGGGATCGATTGTCGGCTATGCCACCATGAAGTCGCTTGCCGCCGGTATCGCCAAGGCTGGCTCGACGGACACTGAAAAGCTCATCACGGCCTTCCGCGGTCTCGCTGTCGATGGTCCGTTCGGTCCGTTCACCTATCGCGCCAGTGATCATCAGGCGACGGCCGGCGCCTTTGTCGGCAAGATCGCGCTGGAGAACGGCAAAGGGACCATGAGCGACATCAAATATGTCGATGGTGCCAGCGTGCTGCCGAGCGACGACGAAGTGAAGAAGCTTCGTCCGGCTGCTGAGTAAGGCACCGAGCCGATGGTCGCTTGCTCCGCTGTCGTCCCCGCGAAAGCGGGGACCCATACCCTCCGACGCCGTGGTCGGGACGAGACAGGGGTAGCCCGCGCCGCGCCGCCGGCTGCGACGGTGGCTATGGGTCCCCGCTTTCGCGGGGACGACAGCGGTGTGTTAATCGCCGACGTCGTTCCTCCCGCCATGCGGCGAGAGAGTCTGCAATGAATCTGAACGCGTTCGTTTTCCAGGCGATCAACGGTCTGTCGGCGGCATCAGGCCTGTTCCTGGTCGCCGTCGGCCTGTCGCTGATTTTTGGTGTCACCCGGATCGTCAATATCGCCCACGGCTCCCTCTATATGCTGGGGACCTATATCGCCTACAGCCTCGCCACCAAGATCGGTGGCGCGCTCGGCTTCTGGGGCGGAATCGTGCTGACCGCTATTCTGGTCGGCATTCTCGGTGCCATCATCGAAGTCCTGCTGCTCCGGCGCATCTATCGCGCGCCCGAGTTGTTCCAGTTGCTCGCGACATTTGCGTTGGTGCTTGTCTTCAATGACGCAGCGCTATGGCTCTGGGGGCCGGAAGATCTGCTCGGCCCGCGCGCGCCGGGGCTGAAGGGATCGATCGAAATCTTGGGGCGACGGCTACCCACTTACGACATCTTCCTGATCGTCGTCGGCCCCGTTGTCCTGTTGTTGCTTCACATGGCCCTGTCGAAGACCCGCTTTGGCCGCTTGATGCGGGCGGCGACGCAGGATCGCGAAATGGTCGGCGCGCTCGGCGTCAATCAGGCGATGTTGTTCACCGGCGTGTTTGCGCTCGGCGCGATGCTCGCCGGTCTCGGTGGCGCGCTGCAGATCGCCCGCGAGCCAGCGACATTGACGACGGACATGAATGTCATCGGCGACGCCTTTGTGGTGGTGGTGGTCGGCGGCATGGGCTCGATCACCGGCGCCTATGTGGCCGCCGTGTTGATCGCCGAAGTGAAGGCGCTGTGCATCGCGCTCGGCATTGTCGATTTTGGCCTGTTCACCGTCAACTTCTCCAAGATGACGCTGGTTGCCGAATTCCTGGTGATGGCCATCGTGCTGATCGCGCGACCTTACGGCTTGCTCGGTCGCGAGCAGGGCGTCGTGCGCAGCGTCGCCGAGCCTGAGGAGCCGATGCGCCCGGCGACGACCGCGGTGAAGATCGGCGGCCTCATCGCGCTGGTCGTGCTGATCTGCATGCCGCTGATCGCCAAGAGCTCGCCTTATACGCTGGTGCTCGGCATCGACGTGTTGATCGCGGTTCTGTTTGCCACCAGCCTGCATTTCATCATGGGGCCGGGCGGCATGCATTCATTCGGCCATGCCGCCTATTTCGGTCTCGGTGCCTATGGTGCGGCTTTGCTGGTAAAGTGGTTCGCGGCGCCTATGGGGCTCGCTTTGTTGTCGGCACCGTTGGTGGCACTTGTCGGTGCGCTGCTGTTTGGCTGGTTTGCAGTGCGCCTGTCTGGCGTCTATCTCGCAATGCTGACGCTGGCTTTTGCGCAGATCGTGTGGGCGGCCGTGTTTCAGTGGGAAACGCTCACCGGCGGCTCCAATGGCGTGCTTGGCGTGTGGCCATCGGCACCATTCGAGAGCCGTCCGATGTTCTATTATCTCACGCTGGCGCTCGCGGTTATCGGCGTGTTCCTGATCCGGCGTTTTCTGTTCTCGCCGTTCGGCTATGCCATGCGGGCAGGGCGTGACTCGCCGTTGCGCGCTGAGGCGATCGGGCTCGACGTCAAACGCATCCATTGGCTGGCCTTTGCCATCGCCGGCTGTATCTGCGGCGTTGCCGGTGGACTGTTCGCCTTTGCCAAGGGATCGATCTCGCCAGAGACGATTGCCGTCAGCCGGTCCATTGACGGCTTGGTGATGGTGCTGCTCGGTGGGCTGCAGACATTGACTGGCCCGATCGTCGGCGCCTCGGTCTTTGCCGTGCTTCAGGACAGCGTCATGCGCTCGACCGAATACTGGCGCGCGCTGCTCGGCGGCGTCATTCTTCTGCTTGTGCTGGCATTCCCGGCCGGTATCGTTGGTGGCCTCTCCAAGCTATTTACGCGTCGGAGGTCTGCGCCATGAGCGATCTCAGCATTCGGCAGCTGTCAAAATCCTTCGGCGGCGTGCGCGCCGTCAACGATGTGTCCTTCGAGATCAAGCGTGGAGAATTCCTCGCGCTGATCGGGCCAAACGGTGCCGGCAAATCCACCTGCTTCAACATGATCAATGGCCAGTTGCCACCGGATTCTGGTGAGATCTGGTTCGAGGGCAACCAACTCAACGGCCGCAAGCCGCGCGACATCTGGCGGCTCGGCATCGGCCGCACATTCCAGGTGGCGGCGACGTTCAACTCCATGACTGTCATCGAAAACGTGCAGATGGCGTTGCTCTCGCATACGAACAAGATCTATCGGCTGTGGCGGCCGGCCGGCGCGCTGCATCGTGAGCAGGCGCTGGAACTGCTGGCCCAGGTCGGCATGCAGGATGCCGCCGATCGCCCGAGCCGCGAACTCGCCTATGGCGACGTCAAACGCGTCGAACTCGCCATTGCGCTCGCCAATGATCCGCGCCTGCTGCTGATGGACGAGCCCACCGCCGGCATGGCCCCGAAGGAGCGCAACGATCTGATTGCGCTGGTGAAGCGGCTGGTGATCGAGCGCGGCATCTCGGTGCTGTTCACCGAGCATTCCATGGACGTCGTCTTCGCCTTTGCCGATCGCATCATCGTGCTGGCGCGCGGCAAACTGATTGCCGACGGCGATGCCAGATCGATCCGCGACAATCCGCAGGTGCAGGAAGTCTATTTCGGCACCGGCAAAACCTTCAAGGCGGAGGCGCGGGCATGAGCACGCCGATGCTGACAGTCGAGAACCTCCGCGCCTCCTATGGCGCCGCGCAGATCCTCTACGACCTCGGTTTCGAGGTCGGCCGCGGGGAAGTTGTGGCCTTGATGGGCCGCAACGGCGCCGGCAAGACCACCACCATGAAAGCTGTCATGGGCCTGATGGCGCAATCCGCCGGCAAGATCGCGTTCGACGGGCACGACATCTCCGGCCGGCAGCCCTATGAGATCGCGCGACTGGGCCTCGGCTTCGTCCCCGAAGATCGCCGCATCTTTTCGGATCTCACGGTTCTGGAAAATCTCGACATCGGCCGCCAGCCGCCGCGCAAATTCAGCGATGGCATTGATGCGCCCCTATGGACCGAGCAAAAGCTGCTCGCATTGTTTCCGAATCTCGGCGAGATGCCGAACCGGCCGGGCGGGCGCATGAGCGGCGGCGAGCAGCAGATGCTCACCGTGGCGCGGACGCTGATGGGCAATCCGCTGCTGATCCTGCTTGACGAGCCATCGGAAGGCGTGGCGCCCGTGATCGTCGAGATGATGGCCAACACCATTCTCGAACTGAAAAAGGCCGGCGTTTCGATCCTGCTTTCGGAGCAGAACGTCCATTTCGCCGAACTGGTGTCGGATCGCGCCTATGTGCTCGAAAAAGGTCAAATTCGATGGAATGGGACCATGGCGGAGCTGGCGGAGAACGTTGATATCCAACGCGCTTACTTGACCGTCTAGCGATCAAAACTTGGTCTGTTCCTGCTGACGCGGATCATTCATAGTTGGCGTCTGAGGTCGGGACCGTTGTGATGCAGAAATCGGGCAAAGTGAAGCCGCCAGCCAGCGCCGAGGTCCCGGGCGGCTATGAGCTTGACGCGCAGGTTGGCTTTCTGCTCCGTGTCGCCATGCAGCGCCACACCTCGATCTTCATGTCCAACATGGTGGATGAACTCACGCAGACGCAGTTTGCCGTCATGGCGAAGCTGAATGAAGTCGGGCCGTGCTCGCAAAATCATCTTGGCCGTCTGGTCTATCTCGATGCCGCCACCATCAAGGGCGTGGTGGATCGTCTCGGATTGCGCGATCTCGTTGCCACCGGAGCCGATCCCAATGATCGCCGTCGCCGCGCGGTATCGCTGACGGAGAAGGGCAGCCGTGTGGTGGAAGCCGCGATTGGCGTTGCGGCGGATGTCACCGCCAAGACGCTGCGGCCACTGACGGTCGATGAGCAGCGGACGCTGACAAGGTTGCTGAAGAAGATCACGTAGGGCGGATGAGCGCAGCGTAATCCGCCGTTCTTCGCCACACGCACTCGGCCGGCGGATTACAGCTTCGGTTCATTCGCCATAAGACTATTGATCAGTTCCTTCACCCGCTGCGGCGACACCGGCAGCTTCGTGATCGCGCCGGGCAGGCCAAGCGCGTCGTCAATAGCTGCAGCGATCGCGGCACCGACCGCATTCGCTCCGCCTTCGCCAGCACCCTTCAACCCCATCGGATTGAGCGGGCTCGGCGCATCTTCGGTGATGATGACCTCGACATCAGGCACCTCGCGCGCCGTCGGCATGAGATAGTCTGCAAACGTCACCGCGAGCGGTTCGCCGCGGTCATCATAGCTGAACTCCTCATACAGCGCGCCGCCGAGACCCTGTGCGACACCGCCAACGATCTGGCCTTCCACCAGCATCGGATTGATCGCCTTTCCGATATCATAGGCGACGAGATAACGCTCGACCAGCACGCCCCCGGTGTCGCGGGCCAGCGAGACCACGGCGACGTGGACGCCGT
Organism: Tardiphaga sp.; assembly: GCF_044336785.1. Taxonomy (GTDB): domain Bacteria; phylum Pseudomonadota; class Alphaproteobacteria; order Rhizobiales; family Xanthobacteraceae; genus Tardiphaga. The sequence goes on from NZ_JBIIOT010000030.1 coordinate 36,684, forward strand.
AAGGGTAGGTCATGTGCTTCGATTCGAACGATGCTTCGGCGAACAAGCCGGGTACGTTGTCGCCCACGTGATTGCTGCCGGGCGCGAGCGCCTTGGCGATCTCTGCCAGTGACATTGACGGGCCGGTGCTGCCATCGAGGCGGATGATCTCGCCATCGACGATGTCGAGCTGATCGGCAGGGAGCTGCATCAGCTCCGCTGCGGCGGCAAGGGCCTTGTCGCGCAGTTTCAGTGCCGCCTGCCGCGTGGCTTCGCCGGTCATGACCGAAACGCGCGAAGCGAAAGCGCCGAGGCCGCGGGCGATGCGATCGGTCTGGCCGTGGATGACACTGACGGTGTCATAGCTGACGCCCAGCTTCTCCGCGCAGATCTGCGCGATGACGGTCTCGACACCCTGGCCAACCGAGGCGGTGCCAGTGACGACCTCCACCTTGCCGTCGATACCGACCGTGATGCACACGTCGTCAAACGGGCCGAGGCCACTTTTCTCCACGAACATGCCGATGCCCGCGCCGACCAGTTCGCCAGCCTTTCGTCGTTCGGCGATCTGCGCCTGCAAGGGGGCCCAGCCAATGCCGTCCAGCGCCGTGTCGAGCAGTTTTGCATAGTCGCCGGAGTCCAGCACGATATCGGTGCCGAGCGTCTCCAGCGCGCGCGTGAACGGCATCTCGCCGGTCGGGATCAGGTTGCGGCGGCGCACCTCGACGCCATCGATACCGACCTTCGCGGCAACGGCATCGAGCAGGCGCTCGCGCACAAAGGTGCTTTCATAGCGGCCGGGGGCGCGATAGGTGCCACCGGGAGTCTTGTTGGTCAGCCGGATATGGCCGCGGGCACGATAGGCGGGAATGCGATAAGGGCCGGGCAGCATCGCTGCGGTAAGGTCCGGTACCGTGGCGGCATGCGTCCGCATATAGCCGCCCTGATCATGGAAGAATTCGTCATCGATGGCGAGGATGTTGCCGTCTCTGTCGATGGCGGCCCGGATGTAATGGGTCTGCTGGCGCGAATGATTGGCGGCGATCAGGTGCTCGCGGCGGTCCTCGATCCATTTCACCGGGCGGCCGAGACGAAGTGCGGCGAGGCAGACCAGCACGTCTTCGGGATACATCTCGCCGCGAATGCCAAAACCGCCGCCAACATGGCCTTCGAAGAGATTGGTGTTAGCCGCCGTGCGGCCGAACATCTTTGCCAGCTGGTCGCGATTCCAGTGCGGCACCTTGGCGGCGCCATACATTTCCAGCATGTCGGTCTCGACGATGTAACGCCCGATCGCGCCGCGCGTTTCCATCGGTACGCCGGAATGGCGTCCGATGGACAGCGCGAGATCGATGACGGCATCGGCACTGGCAAAAGCTGAATCGAGATCGCCGTAACTCTTCTCGATCAGCGCCGTCTCGGTGTGCAGGCCGTCGCGGAATTCGCCGATGTCGCCATCCGCCTGCAGGATGACCGGCAGTTCCTCGATCTCGACTGCCACATGCTCGGCAGCATCCTCGGCCAGGTAAGGATCTTCGGCGAACACAACGGCGACGGGATCGCCGACATAGCGGACCTTGTCTTTCGCCAGGATGGTCTGTCGATAGGCGGCGAGTTGTTCGAGACGGGTGAGGCGGAAGTCGATCGGCGGAATGTCGGCGACGTCCTGGAAGCTCCATGCGGCGACAACGCCGGCGATCGCGAGGGCAGGGGCGAGATCGACGGAGACGATGCGGCCATGCGCATAGGTCGAACGGACCACGCGCATATAGAGCTGGTTTGGGAAATTGATGTCGGCGGCGAACCTGCCTTGCCCGCGCAGCAATGGCCCGTCTTCCTTGCGGGTGACGGATTGGCCGATCAGCGCCGGCTTGGCTGATGCGCTCACGATTGCCGCATCTCGATGGCTGCAGCGCGCACCGCCTTGATGATGTTCTGATAGCCGGTGCAACGGCATAGATTCGATGACAGCACATCGACGAGATCGTGGTCGGAAATATCCGGCTCGCGCTCCAGCACGCCGACAGCGAGCATCAGGAAGCCCGGCGTGCAGAAGCCGCATTGCAGGCCGTGATTGTCCATGAAGGCGCGCTGCATCGCATGCATTTCGTCGCCTTTGGCGAGCCCTTCCACGGTGCGGATCTGCCGGCTATCCGCCTGTTGCGCGAACATCAGGCAGGAGCGCACCGGCTCGCCATCCACCAGCACCGTGCAGGCGCCACAGACGCCGTGCTCGCAGCCGATATGGGTGCCGGTCTGGCCGCACTCCTCGCGGATCGCATCGGCCAGCGTGCGCCGGGCCTCGACGCGGATCGCATGCGCCTTGCCATTGATGGTGAGGGTGATGTCGCTCTTCTCGGTCATGGCAGTTTCCCGCAGTTGCGGACGGATCGGTCGGTACCGATCCCTTGGTATGGTCGGTCTTTCCTTGCATGGTCATTGCTGCGCGTGTTCGAGAGCACGCCGGGTGACGGCGCGGACGAGGTCGCGGCGATAGTCGGCGGTGGTCTGGATATCCTCCACGGGATCGACGGCCCGCGCGGCCGCTTCGCCAGCTGCAACGAACAGGTCGGGCGAGGGCGCCTGTCCGTTCAACACCTCTTCGGCTTCGGCGATCCGCCGCGCGCGATCTTCGGCGCCGCCGAGGCCGACGCGGGCATCACGGATCTTGCCATCCACTACGCGATAGGTGACCAGCGCCGCCGCCATGGCAAAATCGCCTGCGCGACGGCTGAACTCATAGAAGCCGAATTTTGTATCAGGTGCCAGCAGCGGTAGCCGCGCTTCGGCGAGAAACTCGTCTTCCTGTAGCGCTGTCGTCATGATGCCTTCGAGGAAGTCATCGATTGGCACGATGCGTTCACCACGCACGCTTTTCACCACCAGCTCTGCACCGAGCGTCGCCGATACCAGGCACCATTCCGATGATGGATCGGCATGCGCCAGGCTGCCGCAAAAGGTGCCGCGCATGCGGATCGGGTAATGCGCGATATGGCGGGCGACATAAGCCAGCAACAGCCCGAGCGGGCCGTCGATCACCGGCTTGTGGAAGGCGCCGTGGCGCACCCGCGCGCCGATCGAGAGATGATCGCCGTGCACAATGAGACGATCGATCCCTTCGACTTCATTGATATCGATCAAATGTGCCGGCCGTGCCATGCGAAAGGCCATGATTGGCACAAGGCTCTGCCCGCCGGCGAGAATACGACCGTCCTGCGGTGCATATTCGGCCAGGGCGCTCACGACTTCGTCCATCGTGCGGGGAACGTGGCGAGTAAACGACGCCGGTTTCATCCGACCAACCCCATAAGGAGCGTCAAGAGATCACTTGTATGCTAACAATCGTCTCTTCCTTGTCAATCAGCGCGGATGCTGGAAACCGCGGCGATTATCGCCTGCGAATGCGTAGTGCTCAATGATGTCAGCGATGCTGCGCTGCGATTAGAGCTGTTTCGGATTGAGATAGATCATGGCGGCTCCGGCCGTCATTGCGACGACGCAATCCAGTTCGTGACTCTGGATTGCCGCGTCGCTTCGCCAAGGGAAAGCCGAAGCCTTTCCTGACCTCGCAATGACGACTTGTGGGTCTGCTCAGTCCAAAACAGCTCCAGCTCAGGCGGGAACGTCACGGTCGAGGGCAAAATCGTCGAGGAGTTGCGAGTGTTCGCCGGTGATAAGATCGCCGAGCAATTGCGCGGCCATGTAGCTGAAGGTGATGCCGTTGCCGCCATAGCCGTATGCAGCATACAGGTTTTGATGCTTCGGCACCGGGCCGATCAGCGGCAGCCCGTCACGCGTCGTATCGAATGTGCCGGCCCAGCGATGCGTGACGTTGAGCTCGGCGCGGGGCCAGAGCGCTGCTAGCCGCTGACGCAGTTTGTCAGCTTTATCCGCAATCAGCGCATCGCGCGCATCCGGCGCGATGATCTCGTCGCTGTCCTCGCCGCCGATGATGATGCGGCCCGACCGCGTGGTGCGCGCATAGAGATAGTCCTTGCTGTCCTCCCAGATCAGTACGCCGTCGCGCCAGAGCCGGTCCGGTTGTGGCGAAGTCGCAATCGCCCAGCTCGACGAGGGTGATTGCACTTTCGTCGCCACGATGTCGGGCATCACATAACCGGTAGCGAGGATGACGTGACGAGCCTCGATCACGCGACCGTCGCTTGTCGTGACACCGACGCTGTGGGGCGCGGACTCGTAGCGCAACGCCTCCGCTTCATAGAACCGCCCACCACGGCTATGGGCGATGTTCAGCAAGCCGATGGCCATCTGCATCGGATCGCAATCAGCGGAGTTCGGCGACACGATCGCTCCGGCGCGCGTGATCTCATAGGCACCGAACAGGGCGCGGTGATCGAGAAACGTGCCGGGCAGCCCCGCACGCGCGCGCAACATCTGCTCGGTGATGAGACTGCTCGCGTCCTCACCGGCGGCAAGATAGAGCGACGACTTTGTCCGCATATCGCAGGGCAGATCGAGATCGCGCATCAGCGATTGCAATCCGCCGACGGCATTGAAACTGGCGCGATAGGCGCGCGCGGCGCGCTCGAAACCATAAAGCTCGGTCAATTCACTCAGCGAGCGATCGATTTCCCACAGCAGCATCGCCGTGCTTGCCGCGGTGCTGCCATAGCCCGGCAATTCGCGGTCCAGCAGAACCACGTCGAGCCCTTGCCGCGTCAGCCGTTCGGCCATCAGCGCACCGGTGATGCCGCAGCCGACGATCAGTGCGTCGCAGCTTGTGTTTTCGGTGAGAGGATGCCGGGCGGGGCGGGGGAGTTTGGCGAACCAGGGCGAGCGTCCGCCATGCAGGTCGTCCTGGTCGGTGGTATCGGGATCGAGGTCGGAAATGATGGCACCGCGGGTTGGGGTGTGATGGTCAGAGAGAGCGGCTGACAATGCCGGGGAGCGTGTTCCGGTTCCGCGACGGGCCTGCGACTCTCCGGGCGACCACAAGGCCTCCGGCATGCCACTGGACGGCAGTCAAAAATTCTTATTTTTCAATTTGTTGCATGCCCTCTTGGCATGGCGGCGATGGCCGGATTAAAGATGCGGCCAAATCGAACCAGCGTCTGGCGTCCGACCCCGCCGGAGCCCCCAAAGGGCCACCGTTGCTTCGTCGTTTTCAACTGCCCTGCAAAGGACACCGCCCGTGTCGAAGACCGCCATGCCCGCCCCGCAGCTTTCGCTTCCGAAGGACAAGATCAAGATCCTTCTGCTCGAGGGCGTCAATGACAGCGCCGTCGAGCTGATCGATGTGGCCGGCTACACCAATGTGACGCGCCTGACCAAGGCGCTGGGCGGCAGCGAGCTGAAGGAAGCCCTCAAGGGCGTGCATCTGCTAGGCATCCGCTCGCGCACCCAGATCACCCAGGATGTGCTGGACGCCGCCGATCGCCTGATCGCCATCGGCTGCTTCAGCGTCGGCACCAATCAGGTCGATATCGATGCGGCCCGCCGCAGCGGCGTGCCCGTCTTCAACGCGCCGTTCTCCAACACCCGCTCGGTGGCCGAACTCGTGGTCGGTGAGATCGTGATGCTGTTCCGCCGCATCGTCGATCGCTCGGTCGCAGCCCATGACGGCAAATGGGACAAGTCGGCCACCAACAGCCACGAAGTCCGCGGCAAGACGCTGGGCATCGTCGGCTACGGCAATATCGGCTCGCAGCTCTCCAACCTTGCCGAAGCGTTTGGCATGAAGGTGATCTATTACGATCACACCGATCGTCTCCGTCACGGCAATACCGAGCCGGTGGCGACGCTGCAGGAGCTGATGGCGCAAAGCGACGTGGTCAGCATGCATGTACCGGAAACCCCGGCCACTCAGGGCATGATCGGCAAGACCGAATTCTCCTGGATGAAGGACGGCGCGTTTTTCATCAATAACAGCCGCGGCACGGTGGTCGATCTCGACGCGCTGGCCGAAGCGCTCCGCAGCGGCAAGCTACGCGGCGCCGCGGTGGACGTCTTCCCGGTGGAGCCGAGCTCCAACCAGGAGAAATTCGTCACCCCGCTGCAGGGCCTTCCCAATGTGTTGCTGACCCCGCATGTGGGCGGCTCCACGGAAGAAGCACAGGAGCGCATTGGCGCCGAAGTCGCGCGAAAGCTGATCGACTACAGCGACACCGGTTCGACCGTGGGCGCTGTCAACTTCCCGCAGGTCCAGCTCCCGCCGCGCCCACAAGGCACGCGCTTCATCCAGGTCCAGCGCAACGTGCCGGGTATGCTCGGCCGCCTCAACGAAGTGCTGGCCCGCCACTCCGTGAACATTGCCGCGCAATATTACGAGACCAACAACGATGTCGGTTATGTCGTGCTCGATGCGGATGCATCGGCCGCCGACAGCCAGCGCGTGCTGGAAGACATCCGGGGGCTTGACGGCACGATCCGCGCGCGATTGCTCTACGAATACAAGGATTGAGTGAGCGCCACCGCGGTGCAGGCGCATCGGCAGGCCGGTGACGATGAGGCCCGCTCGACGTGACGAGCGATGCGTTAGCTTTTGGGAATGTGACGCCTAGCCGGCAAACCAGGGCATTGCTTCGGCTGTCACGCCGACAATAAGCACGGCTCCGTAGATCACGGCGCAGATGAATTCGAATTGTCTAGCCATATGGCGCTCCATTCGATGCACCCATCATGCCGATTTATGGTTATCGCGCGGTTAATTGCGGCGGGGCGCAACCAGAGGGATGACAGCGCATCAAGGGATGCGCTGTCATCGGATTCGGTCAGGAGGCCGTTCGCAGCTCGCGGGCGGCGGCGACCATGTTGACGAGCGCGGGCTTCACCTCATCCCATTTGCGCGTCTTCAAGCCGCAATCCGGATTGATCCAGAGCTGCGCATCGGTGAGCCGCTGGCGTGCGAGCGCCAGAAGCTCGGTCATCTCGGCGATATCCGGCACGCGCGGCGAGTGGATGTCGTAGACGCCGGGTCCGATCTCGTTGGGATATTTGTAGCTCTTGAAGGCGTCGAGCAACTCCATCTTGGAGCGCGACGTCTCGATGGAGATGACGTCGGCATCCATGGCGCCGATGGCGTCGATGATATCGTTGAACTCGGAATAGCACATATGGGTGTGGATCTGGGTCTTGTCGTCCACGCCTGATGCGGTGATGCGGAAGCTGCCCACAGCCCAATCGAGATAGGTTGTCCACTGCGACTTGCGTAGCGGCAGGCCTTCGCGCAAGGCGGCCTCGTCGATCTGGATCATCCTGGCGCCGGCCTCTTCGAGATCGATGACCTCGTCGCGGATGGCGAAGGCGATCTGCTGGCAGGCGACGCTGCGCGGGATATCGTCACGGACGAACGACCAGTTCAGGATCGTGACGGGCCCGGTGAGCATCGCCTTCATCGGCTTTTTGGTCAGTGACTGCGAATAGCGCCACCAGCCCACGGTCATTTCCTTCGGACGCGAGACGTCGCCGAACAGGATCGGCGGGCGCACATAGCGCGAGCCATAGGACTGCACCCAACCGAATTTGGTAAAGGTGAAGCCGGTGAGCTGCTCGCCAAAATACTGCACCATGTCGTTGCGCTCGAATTCGCCGTGCACGAGCACGTCGAGACCGATCTCCTCCTGCCAGCGCACGGCCTCGGCCGTCTCTTCGCGGAGGAACTGCTCATACTTGTCGCGCGTGATGTCGCCACGGGTGAAGGACGCGCGGGCATTGCGCACGACGGCCGTTTGCGGGAACGAGCCGATGGTGGTGGTCGGGAAGCGGGGCAGGTCGAAGGCCTTGCGCTGGATATCCGCCCGGTTTGCGAAAGGCGATTTGCGGCTGTGGCTCTGGCCGTCCAGGCCCGCCATGCGCCTGGCGACGGCGTCATTGTGAATCTTCGGCGATGAATCGCGTGCGATCACGGCACTGTCGGAGGCGGCGAGCGCATCGCCGACGCTGGCGCGTCCCTGCGCCAGTGCTCTGCCGAGGGTCGAGAGTTCGCCCATCTTCTGCAGCGAGAAAGCGAGCCAGCTTTTCACATCGGGATCGAGATCGGTTTCGAGCGCGAGATCGATGGGCACATGCAACAGCGAGCAGGATGTCGCGATCTGTACACGCTCCGCGCCGAGCTGCTTCACCGTAGGCGTGATGCGATCGAGCGTGCCGGAGAGATCCGTGCGCCAGACATTGCGTCCATCGACGACGCCGAGCGACAGCACCTGATCCGGCCGTATGCGCGATGCCACCTGTACGAGCTGATCGGTGCCGCGCTTGAGGTCGATATGCAGGCCGGCCACGGGGAGGGCTAGTGCGGTGTCGAGATTGTCGCCGATCTCGCCGAAATAGGTGGCGAGCATGATCTTCAAGCCCGGCACATTGGCGCAGATGCCTGCATAAGCGTGCTTCAGCGCATCGCGGGTGGGACTGTCGAGATCGAGCACGAGACATGGCTCGTCGATCTGCACCCAGTCGGCACCGCGTTTCGCCAGCTCACGCAGCAGCTCGACATAGACGGGCAGGAGCCTGTCGAGCAGCGAGAGCGGATTGAAGCCTGCATCGTGGCTCTTGCCGAGCTTCAGGAAGGTGACAGGGCCAACCAGCACGGGGCGCGTGTGATGGCCGAGCGCCTTGGCTTCCTCGAACTCCTCGATCGGCTTGCGCGAGGACAAGGCGAATGTCTGATCGCTGGAGAATTCCGGCACCATGTAGTGATAGTTGGTGTCGAACCACTTCGTCATTTCCTGTGCGACAACGCCGTGGCCGTGATGGGCATGACCACAGCTTACATCATGTGCATCGCCCTGGGCGCCGCGCGCCATGGCGAAATAGGTGGCGAGCGATACGCTGCCAGATGTCCAGCCATAGGCCCTGGGAATGGCACCGACCATCACACTGGTGTCGAGCACCTGATCATAGAGTGAAAAGTCGTTGGACGGGATGATCGTCACGCCGAGTGATTTCTGTTGCGCCCAATTGGCGGCGCGCAGATCGGCTGCGGTCTTCAGCAGCTCTTGTTCGGTGGATTTTCCGGCCCAGAAACTTTCGAGAGCGAATTTCAATTCGCGCCGCGGACCGATCCGCGGCGTACCGAGCGTTGCAACAGGAAGTGAAGAGATCGACATAGCTTTAACCCCATGATTGGGGGCAAAGGGAAGGCGGACGCAGGCATGATCTGCCGCACATGCGGCAGGCTGCTTAGCGCACCACCGGGACACCCCGCCCGTGGACGTACAGTTTGTCGAGGCAGGTCTCCTGGCTCGCGGGTCGTGGCTGACGTCCGGCCTTCCCGAAGCTTCTGGCTTCAGTGACACTGATGGACGCTCGCTCACCGCTTACAGTTGCGGGGGCAGCGCCGGCCTTGCGACGAACTCATGACGTTCGTCGCGCACCGGCTTCCCTCTTAGCTCCGGATCGAACATGACCCGGAGACCTCGACGCAGAGACTTAAGTAGGCCGGGATCGGTTCGTCAATCCGTGGGCTGCCGTGTGGGCAGGCCGCGCATTGCATGTGGCGATCCCGACAGTGGGCAGAGGCCCGTCGTCATTGCGGCATGGCTTCCGGAACGATGGTCTGGATGATCGACGAATCCAAGGCTTCGTAATCATGCAGGCCGATGGTGTCGTAAAGCTCGGCGCGAGTCTGCATGCGATCGACCATGTTGTGGGTGCCGCCGTCGCGCGCGATGGCGGCATAGAGATCGGCCTGCGCCTTGTTGGCGACACGCAATGATGAGACCGGCCAGATCACCATCGCATAGCCCATCGCTTCGAATTCCGATGCGGAGAAAAACGGCGTCTTGCCAAACTCGGTCATATTGGCGAGCAGGGGCACGCCGGGCATCCGCTCCGCGAAGGCACGAAACATCTCGGCGGTGTTGAGCGCTTCCGGGAAGATCGCATCGGCGCCCGCGTCCATATAGAGCTTTGCGCGTGCCACCGCGCCGTCGAGGCCTTCGCTGGCTGCGGCATCGGTGCGCGCGATGATCACGAGATCGCGACGCGCTTTGGCGGCGGCCGCGACCTTCGCGGCCATGTCGCGGGCATCGGCGATCTTCTTGTCGTTGAGATGACCGCATTTCTTCGGCAGGATCTGGTCTTCGAGATGCAGCGCGCCAGCACCGGCCTCCTCGAAGGTGCGAACAGCATGCATCACATTCAGCGCTTCGCCATAACCGGTATCGGCATCGACCAGCAGCGGCAGTTGTGCCGCGCGGACGATCTGGCGGATGAAGAAAGACACCTCATCGACGGTGATGATCCCGAGATCTGGCAGGCCCATGGAGGCCGTCATCGCTGCGCCGGACAGATAAAGACCTTGAAAGCCAATGGATTTGGCCTGCAGGGCTGCCATGCCGTTGTGCGCGCCCGGGAGTTGGAGAATGCCGGGTGCTTTCAGCAATTGGCGAAAGCGACGGCCGGCGGTTTCAGTGGGCAGATCCGAGGCGACGAGATAGGGCATTCCATTGTCCTCAAGCTGCGCGTGGCGCGGGCGTGATGCCGCGTTGATCGATCGGCACGAAGGCCAGGTTCTCCGGGCCGATATAATTCGCAGAAGGCCGGATGATCTTGTTGTCAATGCGTTGCTCGATGATGTGGGCAGTCCAGCCGGAGGTGCGGGCGATCACAAAAAGCGGCGTGAACATCGCCGTGGGCACGCCGAGCATGTGATAGGACACGGCGCTGAACCAATCGAGATTGGCGAACATCTTCTTGGAATCCGCCATGACCGCTTCGATGCGGTCGGCGATCTCGAACATTTTGAGCGATCCAGCGTCCTGCGAGAGACGGTGCGCGACGTCCTTGATCACCTTGTTGCGGGGATCGGCGATCGTATAGACGGGATGTCCAAAGCCGATCACGACTTCCTTGTTGGCGACACGACGGCGGATGTCGGCCTCGGCCTCATCGGCATTGACGTAGCGCTTCTGGATTTCGAATGCGACTTCGTTGGCGCCGCCATGCTTGGGCCCGCGCAGCGCGCCAATCGCGCCGGTGACGGCCGAATAGATATCGGCGCCGGTGCCGGCGATGGAGCGCGCGGTGAAGGTCGAGGCATTGAACTCATGCTCGGCATAGAGAATGAGCGAGGTGTGCATCGCGCGCACCTCCGCCGGTTTCGGCGCCTTGCCATGCAAGAGATGCAGGAAGTGGCCGCCGATGGTGTCGTCATCGGTTTCCAACTCGATGCGGCGGCCGTTCTGCGAGAAGTGATGCCAGTACAAGAGCATCGAGCCGAGCGAGGCCATCAGCCGGTCGGCGATGTCGCGCGCGCCGGGATGGTTGTGGTCGGACGCTTCCGGCAGCACGCAGCCGAGTGTGGAGACGCCCGATCGCATGACATCCATCGGATGGGCAGCGGCAGGCAGGGTTTCCAGTGCGATGCGCACGGCGCTTGGCAGGCCGCGCAGGCTTTTCAGTTTTGTCTTGTAGGCGGCGAGCTCGGCCGGCGTTGGCAGCGTGCCGTGGACGAGAAGATAGGCGATCTCCTCGAATTCGCAGCTCTCGGCGACATCGAGGATGTCATAGCCGCGATAATGCAGATCATTGCCGGTGCGGCCCACCGTGCACAGCGCGGTGTTGCCGGCGACGATGCCGGAGAGGGCCACGGATTTCTTCGGGGCCGGGCGGGCCTGCAAAACCTCGTCAACCATGGAATCCTCCTTGCGTGTTTTCTGAGCGGATCATTTCGCCGACCAGTCGAAGATGCCGCGTGCCGTGTTGTCGTTGAGCCTGTCGGGATCGACGAAGAAATTGAGGTTGGCGATATCCTGCGCGGACAATTCGGGCAGGCGCTCCACGAGGTCGAGGAAGCGCTTCTGCTCCGCGGCATGGACGACGCCCTCAGCGAGCTGCTCGAATTTGCGGACATAGTTCGCGCGGACGAAGGGTCGGGCGCCGAGCGGATGTGCATCGGCCAGTGCGAGTTCGTCGCTGATGGTCGAGCCACCTTTCAGCGTGACGACGACGCGGCCGCCGAAGGCTTTCTGCCTGGGGTCATGGGTGTGGTAGCGCGCGGTCCAGGCGGGATCTTCGACCGTGGAGATCTTGTGCCACAGGGCGATGGTATCGGTGCGACGGGCGCGGTCTGGCGCATAGGAGTGCTGGTGATGCCAGCCGCCGTCTTCGAGGGCGACGGCGAAGATGTACATGATCGAGTGATCGAGGGTTTCGCGGCTCGCGGTCGGATCCATCTTCTGCGGATCATTGGCGCCGGTGCCGATCACATAATGGGTGTGATGGCTGGTGTGAATCACGATGCTCTCGATCTTCGAGAGATCGCCGATCTTGGGCCCCATGCGGCGGGCGAGATCGATCAAGGCCTGGCTCTGATATTCGGCGGAGTGTTCCTTGGTATAGGTATCGAGAATGGCGCGCTTGGGCTCGCCGCGCTCTGGCAGCGGCACGGTGTATTCCGCGTTCGGACCGGACAGGAGATAGGCGATAAAACCGTCTTCGCCTTCCCATGCCGGCGAGGGCGCGCCTTCGCCGCGCATCACGCGGTCCACGGCCTCGATCGCCATCTTGCCGGCGAAAGCGGGGGCATAGGCTTTCCAGCTCGATATCTCGCCCTTGCGCGATTGCCGCGTCGTCGTCGTCACATGCAGCGCCTGCTGCACGGCCTGATAGATCGTCTCGGTCGGCAGGCCGAGCGCGGTGCCGATGCCTGCCGCAGCCGATGGGCCGAGATGGGCGATGTGGTCGATCTTGTGCTCGTGCAGGCAGATGCCTTTGACGAGATCGACTTGCACTTCATAGCCGGTGGCGAGGCCGCGCAGCAGCGCGGCGCCGTCGAGGCCGCAATGTTGTGCGACGGCAAGGATCGGCGGGATGTTGTCGCCGGGATGCGAGTAATCAGCGGCGAGAAATGTGTCGTGAAAATCCAGTTCGCGCACGGCGACGCCGTTGGCCCATGCAGCCCATTCCGGCGAGACACGCTGGCGATGCGGCAGGCCGAAAATGGTGGCGCCGGGCGCCAATGGATGCGCCACGGCCTGCGCACGCGCACTCGCTACCGGGCGGCGCGCGATGGATGCGGCGGCGACGGCGGCATTGTCGATGATGCGGTTGCCGATCATCTCGATCACAGCAGGCTCGACGGCGACCGGATCAGACGCGACTTCGGCAATCTTCCAGGCGAGCTGGTCGTTGCGGGCGAGCTGTTCGGACGATTTGTAGCTACGGACGCTGTGGGATTTCACGAGAACCTGCCTATTAGGGCACGAACCGCACCGGGCTGTCGGGCGAGTGTTCGCGCTTGCATGTGACGGACAAGTTCGCAATATCTGCAAAAGCGTTAGCGCGAACAGGGCTGAAAAAGCGTAGTAAAGTGAAGAAGATCTGGTGAATTTGCAAAGTTTGCAAAGTCGGAGGCGACGATGAAGAAGGCCTTCATGGGCGTGCGGCTGCGGCGTCTGCGCGAGGAGCGCCGGCTGACACAGCAGGCGGTCGCATCCGCGATCGGCATTTCGCTGAGCTATCTCAACCAGATCGAAAACAACCAGCGCCCGCTGACGGTGGCTGTGTTGCTCAAGCTCAACGCGGCCTTCGGCGTCGATGTGCAACTGTTCTCCGAGGATGACGAAGCGCGGCTGATCTCCGATCTGCGCGAGGCGCTGTCCGATCCGCATATCGGCGAGACGATCTCGACGGCGGAGCTGCGCGAACTCGCGCTCAACATGCCGGCTGTTGGCCGTGCGCTGGTCACTCTCAACCGCAAGCATCGCCAGGCCGTCGAGCAGACCGCAGCACTCGCTGCCCAACTCGGCGAAGACCGGCAGGCCGACACGGCGCTGCTGCCATCGACGCCCTATGAGGAAGTGCGCGACTTTTTCTATGCGCGGCACAACTACATCGCCGAACTCGATGAGGCCGCCGAGGCGCTGGCGCAGAGGCTCGCACCGAGCGGCGCTGTTACATCGGAGCGGCTGGTCGATTACCTGCGCGAGCGACACCGGGTCTCGGTATCGATCGAGGATATGCCCAATGAGACTCATCGCCGCTTCGATGCACAGAGCGGGGCACTACACATCTCGCGCAATCTGGAGCCTGGGCAGCGCGCCTTCCAGATGGCGACGCAGATTGCCATGCTGGAGGAGGGCACATCGATCGGCGGGATCGTCGGCCGCGCGCAGCTTACAAGCAGCGAGTCATCGGCGCTGGCGCGGATCGGGCTCGCCAATTATTTTGCCGGTGCGCTCATTCTGCCCTATGAGCGGTTCCTCGCCGACGCCAAGCGCAAGCGCTACGATATCGATCTGCTGAGCGATGCATTCGGTGTCGGTTTCGAGACAATCTGCCATCGGCTCAGCACGCTGCAGCGGCCGTCATCGCGTGGCGTGCCGTTCTTCTTCATTCGTGTTGATCGCGCCGGCAATATTTCCAAGCGGCAATCGGCGACGGATTTTCACTTCTCGCGCATCGGCGGCACCTGTCCGCTGTGGAATGTCTATGAAGCCTTCGTGCAGCCGGAGCGGATCCTGACCCAGTTGGCGCGCATGCCCGATGAGCGCACCTATCTGTGGATCGCGCGCTGCGTCACCAAGCGGCGCGGCGGCTATGGCGCTTTGACCAAGACATTTGCCGTGGCCCTCGGCTGCGATGTTCGGCATGCGTCGGAACTCGTCTATTCGCAAGGGATGAATGTGATCGACGCTGCGGCAGCCACGCCGATCGGCATGGGTTGCAAGGTCTGCGAGCGCCGCAGTTGCCCGCAGCGGGCTTTTCCGCCGCTAGGGCGGCCGTTGGTGATCGATGAGCAGCAGACATTGTTTGCGCCTTACGCGGCGGCGGGCCATCGCGGTTCCGGTGAATGGCGGCCGTGAGGAAAGTTGGGCATCGGCGCGATCATTGATATGGTCCCGCCAAATGCTCCGCCGGCACCTGTCCGGCGAGGCCTCTTGTCGAAATAAGCAATTGATATGATGAATAAATTTTCCGTGGCGCCGATGATGGAATGGACGATTTAGCTGAGATACCTGCGCATCTTCAGTGACTTACGGATATAGCGCTCTGTAATGTTGTAAGTGATGTTGTTGCTTTATCGGAGAAAAGGCTCGAGTTCGCGCTTTGCGGCGGCTCTTCGAGCCTCGATAAAATCGGCAAGGTCGCTCACATGCACGCCTTTTGCGCCCTTCTGTGACCGCTCCATCCTCACGATTGGCAGCGCGATTTCGCCGTAGAGACACTTCCTCAAAAACTTCTCCCTAGTGATTCTGAAGAAGTCGGTCGCCACCGTGTCCACAGGGATGATGAGCTGGCCGTACTGCGCGAGCAGCATGAGAGAGGTGTTCATGAAAATGGTCTCGATTGCGTTGGGCGCACCATCGGACCGCGGGTTACGGACTGGCTAAGGGAGAGGGTTAGGATCAGCCTTCGAGCCAACTGACAAATTGATCCCAACGCCATCCAACACGGTATGATTGAACGCAATGAGGTGGTGCGGGTTGCTATCCGGCATGATCCGAACCTTTGACGAACTCATCTGATATCCCTTCTTCGCGATGGTCGGGTGCGGCGGATGTTATACCGAACGCGGCGACGCGTAGCGCATTCAACTCGTTTTCTTTTTCAA
>NZ_JBIIOT010000148.1:0-8463 GCF_044336785.1 Tardiphaga sp.
CGGTGGCGTCTTTGTCGGCCTCGAGAATTACGAGTGGCTGAAGGACGACTCGATCTTCTGGCTCTCGGTGTTCAACACGCTGCTCTATACGATCGTGGCGTCCGCCATCAAATTCGCCGTCGGCCTCTATCTCGCGCTGCTGCTCAACCGCCATATGCCGTTCAAGGCGCTGATCCGCGCCGCAGTGCTGATCCCGTTCATCGTGCCCACGGTGCTGTCCGCCATCGCCTTCTGGTGGATCTACGACTCGCAGTTTTCGATCATCTCGTGGTCGCTGATCAAGATGGGCATCATCGACAGCAACATCAACTTCCTCGGCGACAGCACATGGGCCCGCGCCAGTGTGATCTTCGCCAATATCTGGCGCGGCGTGCCCTTCGTCGCCATCACGCTGCTGGCCGGCCTGCAGACGGTGTCGCCCTCGCTCTATGAAGCGGCGGTGCTGGATGGCGCGACATCCTGGCAGCGCTTCCGCTTCATCACCTATCCGCTGCTGACACCGATCATCGCGGTCGTGATGACCTTCTCGGTGCTGTTCACCTTCACCGACTTCCAGCTGATCTGGGCACTGACCCGCGGCGGTCCGGTGAACGCGACGCATCTGATGGCGACGCTGAGCTATCAGCGCGGCATTCTCTCGGGCCGTCTCGGCGAGGGCGCCGCGATCGCCACCGCCATGATCCCGTTCCTTCTGGCAGCCATCGCCATTTCCTGGTTCGGCATGCAACGCCGCAAGTGGCAGCAAGGTACTGACAATGACTGAAGCCGTCGCCGACACCGCGCGCACCGCGCCGCTGAAGCTGGACAAGGATGACTCCACCGAGGGTATGGCCTATCTGGAGTCGCTGCCCCAGCGCATCGTCACGCTCTATATTCCGCTGTTCATCATCGTGGTGATCCTGCTGTTCCCGTTCTACTGGATGGCGCTCACCTCGATCAAACCCGACGAGCAGCTGATCGACATGGAGCGGTTCAACCCGTTCTGGGTGATCAAGCCGACCTTTAAACACATCCAGAAACTGCTGTTCGAGACCAACTATCCGCAGTGGCTCTGGAACACGATGTATGTGGCAGCGGCGGCGACGTTCCTGTCCATCGTCGCCAGTGTGCTGGCTGCATACGCTATCGTGCGGCTGCGCTTCCGCGGCGCCGAAACGGTGGGCGCGCTGATCTTCATGGCCTATCTGGTGCCGCCGTCGATCCTGTTCATCCCGTTGGCCTCGGTCATCCAGGCCTATGGCCTGTTCGACTCGCCGCTGTCGCTGATCCTGGTCTATCCGACGCTCTTGATCCCGTTCTCCACCTGGCTCTTGATGGGCTATTTCAAGACCATCCCGTTCGAGCTGGAAGAGTGCGCCCTGATCGATGGCGCCTCGCGCTGGCAGATCCTGATCAAGATCATCATTCCGCTGGCGGTGCCCGGCCTGATCTCGGCTTTCATTTTCTCCTTCACGCTGTGCTGGAACGAGTTCATCTATGCGCTGACGTTTTTGCAGTCGACGCAGAACAAGACCGTGCCGGTGGCCATCGTCAATGAATTCGTCGATGGTGATATCTACAAATGGGGATCGCTGATGGCCGGCGCGCTGGTCGGCTCGCTGCCGCTGGTGATCCTGTATGCATTCTTCGTGGAGCACTATGTGTCGGCGATGACGGGCGCGGTGAAGGAATAACCCGGTGTCGTCCCCGCGAAGGCGGGGACCCATAGCCTCCGTCCTCTCGGCTGAAGCTGGGTAGCAGAGGCCTTTGTATCATTCGCTGGCTCTGAGGGTATGGGTCTCCGCCTTCGCGGGGACGACAGCCGAGAGGCCGTCGGCGCATCATCAATCAAGAAAAGGAAACATCCCTTGCACATCCTCATTCTCGGCGCCGCCGGCATGGTCGGCCGCAAGCTCACCGACAAGCTCGTGGCCGATGGCCGCCTCGGCAACACAGACATCACCCGCCTGACGCTGCAGGACGTGGTCGCGCCGGCCAAGCCCGCGACCGCCATCCCGACCGAAACCGTCACCTCCGATTTCTCCGATCCCAAGAGCGCGCCGGCGCTGGTCGCAGGCAAGCCCGACGTCATCTTCCATCTCGCCGCCATCGTGTCGGGCGAGGCGGAGGCGGATTTCGACAAGGGCTATCGCATCAATCTCGACGGCACGCGCTTTCTCATCGACGCCATCCGCGCCGTCGGTGACGGCTACAAGCCGCGTCTGGTATTCACCTCGTCCATTGCCGTGTTCGGCGCACCGTTCCCCGACAAGATCGGCGACGAATTCATCCATACGCCGCTGACCTCCTACGGCACCCAGAAGTCGATCTGCGAGATGCTGATCGCCGACTACACCCGCAAGGGCCTGCTCAATGGCATCGGCATTCGCCTGCCGACCATCTGCGTGCGTCCGGGCGCGCCCAACAAGGCAGCCTCCGGCTTCTTCTCCAATATCCTGCGCGAACCGCTGGCCGGTAAGGAGGCGATCCTGCCGGTGTCCGAAGACGTTCGCCACTGGGTGGCGTCGCCGCGCTCGGCGACCGGGTTCCTGGTTCATGCCGGTAGCATGGATCTTGAAGCCATGGGCCCGCGGCGCAATCTCTCGATGCCCGGCATGTCCGTCACCGTGGGCGAGCAGATCGCGGCGCTGGATCGCGTGGCAGGCAAGAATGTCGTCGCCCGCATCAAGCGCGAGACTGATCCGGTCATCACCGGCATCGTCTCCGGCTGGCCGCGCGATTTCGATACGGCACGTGCGCTGAAACTCGGCTTCACCACGGCGGAGAAGACGTTCGACGACATCATCCGGATCCATATCGAGGATGAACTCGGCGGGAAGTTTGTGGACTGAGCGGCGCTCTCCTGCAAACGCAGTCCCTCATCCTGAGGAGCCGCGTAGCGGCGTCTCGAAGGATGGCCGCAGGCCCCCAGCCCGGTCATCTCATGGTTCGAGACGGCGCTGCGCGCCTCCTCACCATGAGGGACGGCGTGTGGCGGGCTTCATGCAGGTCCGTCATGTCATCGCACCGGGGTGGATTCCACCTCGCACCGGTCTATATTCTCCCCAACCGCAAATCGGACCACATCGGGAGAACGACCATGACTGCCAGCATCGTTGGATGGGCGCATATGCCCTTCGGAAAGTTCGACGCCGAGACCGTCGAGAGCATGGTGGTCCGCGTCGCCACCGAGGCCATGGCCGATGCCGGCATCAGCGCATCGGATGTCGATGAAATCGTGCTCGGCCATTTCAATGCCGGCTTCTCGCCGCAGGATTTCACGGCCTCGCTGGTGCTGCAGGCCGATCCGGCCTTGCGCTTTAAGCCCGCCACCCGCGTCGAGAATGCCTGTGCCACTGGCTCCGCTGCCGTACATGCGGGGATCAAGTCGATCGCCGCCGGCACGGCGAAGATCGTGCTGGTGGTCGGCGTCGAGCAGATGACCAAAACGCCGGGGCCGGAGATCGGCAAGAACCTGCTGCGCGCCTCCTATCTGCCGGAAGACGGCGAGACCCCCGCGGGCTTTGCCGGCGTGTTCGGCGGCATCGCGCAAAAATACTTCCAGAAATATGGCGACCAGTCCGATGCGCTGGCGCTGATCGCCGCCAAGAACCACGCCAATGGCGTGCACAATCCCTATGCGCAGATGCGCAAGGATTTTGGCTTCGAATTCTGCCGCTCCGAGAGCGAGAAGAACCCGTTCGTCGCAGGACCGCTGAAGCGTACCGATTGCTCGCTGGTGTCGGATGGCGCCGCGGCGCTGGTGCTGACCGACAGCGAGACGGCCAAGACCATGGGCAAGGCTGTGAACATCAAAGCCACCGGCCATGCGCAGGATTTCCTGCCGATGTCCAAGCGCGACATCCTCGAATTCGAGGGCTGCACCGTGGCATGGCAGAAGGCGCTCAAGACCGCAGGCGTCGAGCTCGGCGATCTCTCCTTCGTCGAGACCCATGACTGTTTCACCGTGGCCGAACTGATCGAATATGAAGCGATGGGCCTGACCCCGCGCGGGCAGGGTGCCCGCGCCATCAAGGAAGGCTGGGTGCAGAAGGATGGCAAGCTGCCGGTCAATCCGTCCGGCGGCCTCAAGGCCAAGGGCCATCCGATCGGCGCCACCGGCGTCTCCATGCATGTGCTGAGCGCGATGCAGCTGCTGGGGCAGGCGCCCGAGGGCATGCAGATCAAGAACGCAAAGCTTGCCGGCATCTTCAATATGGGCGGTGCTGCGGTGGCGAATTACGTCTCGATCCTGGAGCCGGCGAAGTAAGTCGCCATGAATATCGCCCAATGGCTCGCGGCGTCGGCGCGTCTGCATCCGCAGGCGCCGGCGCTGCTGAGTGGCACCACGGTGCAGGCTGACTACGCCACCTTCGCGCTCCGCGCCGCGGCCATCGGTGCGGGACTGATGCGTGACTACAGCATAGCGCCCGGCGATCGTGTCGCGTTGTTCGCATCGAACTGCACGCAATATCTCGAATGCATGTATGCGGTGTGGTGGATTGGCGGCGTCGTCATCCCCATCAATGCCAAGCTGCATGGTCGCGAGGCCGCGTGGATCTGCGACAATGCCGGCGCGCGGCTTGCGCTCGTCGATGGTGACAGCCACGATGCGCTTGTTGCGGTGAAAGAAGACCTGCCGACAGCGATGCAGATGCTGTCGGTAGAGAGCGAGACATTTCACGACCTGCAGCATGGCGAGCCGGCCTCGATGGTACCGCTGGCGCGCGAGGACCACGATCTCGCCTGGCTGTTCTACACCTCGGGCACGACCGGCCGGCCGAAGGGCGTGATGCTCAGCCATGGCAATCTCGTCGCGATGTCCATGTGCTATCTCGCCGATGTCGACCAGGTGCATCAGCGCGATGCGATCCTTTATGCCGCGCCGATCTCGCATGGCGCCGGCCTGTATAATTTCATCCATGTCCGCATGGCCGCGCGCCACGTCGTGCCCGAGAGCCAGGGCTTTGACCCCGATGAAGTGCTCGATCTCGGCAAGGTGCTTGGCGATGTCGCGATGTTTGCGGCGCCAACCATGGTGCGCCGTCTCGTCGATGCCGCGAAGAAGCGCGGCGAAGCCGGCGAGGGTATCCGCACCATCGTCTATGGCGGCGGGCCGATGTATCTCGCCGATATCCGCGATGCCATCAACACCATGGGCCAGCGCTTCGTGCAGATCTACGGGCAAGGCGAGTCGCCGATGACGATCACCTCGCTGCCGCGCGCGTTTCATGCGGATGTCGATCACCCGTGCTATCTGGAGCGGCTCGCCTCGGTCGGTCCGGCGCAGAGCGTGATGTCGGTGCGGATCACCGATGCCGATGGCAGGCCGCTTCCCACCGGCGAGACCGGTGAGGTCGAGGCCAGGGGGCCGGCGGTCATGCTGGGCTACTGGAATAATGACAAGGCCAATAGCGAGACGCTGAAGGACGGCTGGCTCCGCACCGGCGATGTCGGCCGGCTGGATGCGGATGGTTTCCTCACGCTGTCGGACCGCTCCAAGGACGTCATCATCTCCGGTGGCACGAATATCTATCCGCGCGAGGTGGAGGAGGCACTGCTGACGCATCCCGCCGTGCGGGAAGTCTCGGCCATCGGCGTCGCCGAACCCGATTGGGGCGAGGTGGTGGTCGCCTGCGTGGTGCTGGAGCCGGGCGTGGCCGCGGATGACGCGGCGCTGGATGCGCATTGTCTCGCCAATATCGCCCGCTTCAAGCGGCCCAAGCGCTATGTCTATCTGGATGCGCTGCCGAAGAACAATTACGGCAAGGTGCTGAAGACCGAGCTGCGGGAGATGATGAAGAAGTAGCTCTCCTTGTCGTCACCCGGCTTGACCGGGTGACCCAGTACACGCCGAAGTTGGTGAGTTTACTGGATCGCCCGGTCGAGCCGGGCGATGACAGTGAGGGGCATCATCCTCCCGCGCATAAGGCTCCGCGCCCAGCGCCCTTGCGCCTGCAAAGCCGCTGCCGCTAAGACGAAAGCCAATCACACGCTTTTCGGGAGCAAACGGCTTTGGCGGGACCACTTCACGGGATCAAGATCATCGACATGACCTCGGTGATGATGGGGCCTTATTGCACCCAGACGCTGGGCGACTATGGCGCCGATGTCATCAAGGTGGAGTCCCCCGATGGTGACGTGGTCCGCGCGATCGGGCCGATGCGCAATCCCGGCATGGGACCGATTTTCCTCAATACCAATCGCAACAAGCGCTGCGTCTGTATCGACCTGAAAAAGGACGAGGGTCGCGAGGCGCTGCTGAAGCTGGTCGCGAGTGCCGATGTGCTGGTCTACAATGTCCGCCCGGCGGCGATGGTCCGGCTCAATCTCGGCTATGACGTGGTGTCCAAGATCAATCCGCGCCTGATCTATGCCGGCGTGTTCGGCTTCAGCCAGGCCGGCCCCTATGCTGCAAAGCCCGCTTATGACGATCTGATCCAGGGCGCCACTGCGCTTGCCGCCTTGAACGCGCGGATCAGCCCGGACGGCGTGCCGCGTTATGTGCCGAATGCGCTGGTCGATCGCATCGTCGGCCTCAATGCGCTTGGCGCGATCCTCGCCAGCATCGTGCATCGTGACCGCACCGGTGAGGGTCAGCGCGTCGATATTCCGATGTTCGAGACCATGGCGGGCTTCATGATGGGCGACCATATGGGCGGCCTCACTTATGATCCGCCGCTCGACAAGGGCGGTTATGGCCGTCACCTGTCGCCGGACCGCCGGCCGTACCAGACCTCGGACGGCTATATCTGCGCCATGGTCTATAACGACAAGCAGTGGAAGAGCTTTCTCAAGCATGTGGGCCGCGAGGAGTTGTTCGACGATCCGCGCTTCGCCACGTTCCCGCAGCGCATCCAGCATATCGATACGGTGAATGCCGAACTGTCGCGCATCTTCAAGACGAGGACGACGGCGGAATGGGCGAAGTTGCTGGACGAGGCCGACGTGCCATCGACGCCGATGCATACGCTGGAAAGCATGATGCAGGATCCGCATATGCTGGCGACGGATTTCTTCCAGCAGGTCGAGCATCCGACCGAAGGTGCGGTGCGTAACATGAAGGTCGCCGCGACCTGGTCGAAGACACCGGTGGACCTGTCGCGCCTCGCCTCGCATCTCGGCGAGCAGAATGCCGAAGTGCTGGCCGAGGTCGGCTATACGCCCGAGCAGATCGAGAAATTGCACAAGGACGGCGTGCTGAAGCAGGCCGCCATGCCCGATACGTCGGAGCTCTGACGCATGGATTTCGCCCTCAATGACAATCAGGAGTCCATCCGCGATACGATCGACAAGATCTGTTCGCGTTTCGACGATGCCTATTGGCTGAAGAAGGACAAGGAGGGCGGTTTTCCGATCGAGTTCCACAAGGCGATTGCCGATGCCGGCTATCTCGGCATCTGCATCCCCGAGGAATATGGCGGCTCCGGTCTCGGCATCACCGATGCCGCGATCATGATGCGTGCGATCTCGGAATCCGGCGCCGGCATGTCGGGCGCATCAGCCGTGCATATGAATGTGTTCGGGCTTAATCCGGTGGTGGTGTTCGGTACGCCGGAACAGTGCCAGCGCATGCTGCCGCCGATCGTCGCCGGCACGGAAAAATCGTGCTTCGCGGTGACCGAGCCGAATACGGGGCTCAATACGACCCAGCTCAAGACCCGCGCCGTGCGCAAGGGCGATCGCTACATCGTCAACGGCCAGAAGGTGTGGATCTCCACGGCGCAGGTCGCCGAAAAGATCCTGCTGCTGGCGCGCACCACGCCGCTGGACGAGGTGAAGAGCCCGACCCATGGGCTCAGCCTGTTCTACACCGACTTTGATCGTTCAAAGATCACGGTGCATGAGATCGAGAAGCTTGGTCGCAAATGCGTCGATTCCAACGAGCTGTTCTTCGCTGATTTCGAGATCCCGGTGGAGGATCGCATCGGCGAGGAGGGGCGTGGCTTCGAGTATATTTTGCACGGTATGAACCCGGAGCGCATCCTGATCGCGGCGGAAGCGGTCGGGCTCGGCAAGGTCGCGCTGAAGCGGGCGGCGGCCTATGCCAAGGAGCGCAAGGTCTTCAATCGCCCGATCGGCCAGAACCAGGCGATCCAGCATCCGCTCGCGAAGAACTGGATGGAGCTGGAGGCGGCATGGCTGATGGTGCTGTCGGCCGGCTGGCAATACGACAACAACATGCCGTGTGGTCCGGCTGCGAATTCCGCAAAATACCTGGCGGGCGAGGCGGGCTATCATGCCTGCGAGCAGGCGGTGATGACCCATGGCGGGTTTGGCTATGCCAAGGAATATCATGTGGAGCGATATTTGCGGGAATCGCTGATCCCGCGGATTGCACCGGTGAGCCGTGAATTGATCTTGAGCTTTATTGCCGAGAAGGCGCTGGGGCTGCCGAAGTCGTATTGATGAGAACGAGACCGATGCGATGGCGCTCTGTTCACCTCTCCCCGCCGGGGAGAGGTCGCCGCGTCTTCGCGGCGG